>NZ_MSAJ01000029.1:0-622100 GCF_044510355.1 Pseudomonas sp. DD1
GCTCGCCACCGGTGACTTCTTTAATACCGGTAGTAACGGTCTGATCACCTTTGTACACATCATCTGGAGCCACAACCGAGACAGTCCCGCTCGACTGGTTCACACCGATGGTGATGACCTGGTTGTTGTCCAGAGTCACAGTCACAGGGTTGGTGATGTTAGTTACTGGCGCACCGTTTTTATCCACAAGGGTGGCGGTGTAAACGATCTCGCCGCCTTCACCCACGGTTTTGGTGGCGGTCAGCACTACATCGACCTTGTCGATGGTGTCGTTGATCTGCGTTGTCGCGCCGTTGCCGGCAACCACTAGCTTCTCGAAGTTGCCGCCGTCAGTCCCGGTGATCTGGACAGTCTGGGTGCTCTTATCAACGAACACGTCATCGCCAGGGGCATCAACGGTGACGGTACCGACGGTTTCGCCGGCCTTGATGGTGATGGTTTGCTTGTTGTCCAGCGTCAGGGTGACGTCGGTATCCGCTTTATTAGAAAGCGTAGCGGTGTAGGTGATTTTCCCACCTTCACTCACTTCCGACGGAGCCGTCAGCGTCACTGTCGTGGTGTTATCGGTACCTGGGGTATCAGTAACAGTCGTGGTGACCTTGTCAGTCCCAGGAACCAGATTTTCAAAGTGCGTGCCACCGGTGACTTCCTTGATGCCGGTAGTAACCGTTTGGTCGCCTTTGTACACATCATCCGGAGCCACAACCGAGACAGTCCCGCTCGACTGGTTCACACCAATGGTGATGACCTGGTTGTTATCCAGAGTCACGGTCACAGGGCTGGTGATGTTGGTCACCGGCGCGCCGTTCTTATCCACCAAGGTCGCGGTATAGACGATCTCGCCGCCTTCGCCCACAGTTTTAGTGGCGGTCAGGACCACATCGACCTTGTCGATGGTGTCGTTGATTTGCGTCGTTGCGCCGTTTCCTGCAACCACGAGCTTCTCGAAATTGCCGCCGTCAGTCCCGGTGATCTGGACAGTCTGGGTGCTCTTGTCGACGAACACGTCATCGCCAGGGGCATCAACGGTGACGGTACCGACGGTTTCGCCGGCCTTGATGGTGATGGTTTGTTTGTTATCGAGTGTCAGGGTGACGTCAGTGTCAGCCTTGTTGCTCAAGGTGGCGGTGTAAGTGATCTGGCCACCTTCACTCACTTCCGAAGGAGCCGTCAGCGTCACTGTCGTGGTGTTATCGGTACCTGGGGTATCAGTGACAGTCGTGGTGACTTTGTCAGTACCTGGAACCAGGTTTTCAAAGTGCTCGCCACCGGTGACTTCTTTAATACCGGTCGTGACGGTTTGATCACCTTTGTACACATCATCCGGAGCCACAACCGAAACAGTACCGCTCGACTGGTTCACACCGATGGTGATGACCTGGTTGTTATCCAGGGTCACAGTCACAGGGTTGGTGATGTTGGTCACCGGCGCGCCGTTTTTATCCACAAGGGTGGCGGTGTAAACGATCTCGCCGCCTTCACCCACAGTTTTGGTGGCGGTCAGCACTACATCGACTTTGTCGATGGTGTCGTTGATGGTGGTAGTCGCGCCATTGCCAGCAACCACGAGCTTCTCGAAGTTGCCGCCGTCGGTGCCGGTGATCTGGACGGTCTGGGTGCTCTTGTCGACGAACACGTCGTCGCCTGGAGCATCAACGGTGACGGTACCAACAGTTTCGCCGGCCTTGATTGTGATGGTTTGCTTGTTATCGAGGGTCAAGGTGACGTCAGTGTCAGCCTTGTTGCTCAAGGTGGCGGTGTAGGTGATGGTGCCGCCTTCGTTGACGGCGCTTGGCGCGGTCAGGGTGACGGTGGTGGTGTTATCGGTACCTGGGGTATCAGTGACAGTCGTGGTGACCTTGTCAGTACCTGGAACCAGGTTTTCAAAGTGCTCGCCACCGGTGACTTCTTTAATGCCGGTAGTAACAGTCTGGTCGCCTTTGTACACATCATCCGGTGCCACAACCGAGACAGTCCCGCTCGACTGGTTCACACCAATGGTGATGACCTGATTGTTATCCAGGGTCACAGTCACAGGGTTGGTGATGTTAGTTACTGGCGCACCGTTTTTATCCACCAAGGTAGCGGTGTAGACGATCTCGCCGCCTTCACCCACAGTTTTGGTGGCGGTCAGCACTACATCGACTTTGTCGATGGTGTCGTTGATGGTGGTAGTCGCGCCATTGCCAGCAACCACGAGCTTCTCGAAGTTGCCGCCGTCAGTCCCTGTGATCTGGACGGTCTGGGTGCTCTTATCGACGAACACGTCATCGCCAGGGGCATCAACGGTGACGGTGCCGACTGTTTCGCCCGCTTTGATGGTGATGGTTTGTTTGTTATCGAGTGTCAGGGTGACGTCAGTGTCAGCCTTGTTGCTCAAGGTGGCGGTGTAAGTGATCTGGCCACCTTCACTCACTTCCGACGGAGCAGTCAGCGTCACTGTCGTGGTGTTATCGGTACCTGGGGTATCAGTAACAGTCGTGGTGACTTTATCGGTACCTGGAACCAGGTTCTCAAAGTGCGTGCCACCAGTTACTTCCTTGATGCCGGTAGTAACAGTCTGGTCGCCTTTGTACACATCATCCGGTGCCACAACCGAGACAGTCCCGCTCGACTGGTTCACACCGATGGTGATGACCTGGTTGTTATCCAGGGTCACAGTCACAGGGTTGGTGATGTTGGTCACCGGCGCGCCGTTTTTATCCACAAGGGTGGCGGTGTAGACGATCTCGCCGCCTTCACCCACAGTTTTAGTGGCGGTCAGGACCACATCGACTTTGTCGATGGTGTCGTTGATGGTGGTAGTCGCGCCATTGCCAGCAACCACGAGCTTCTCGAAGTTGCCGCCGTCAGTCCCGGTAATCTGGACAGTCTGGGTGCTCTTATCAACGAACACGTCATCGCCTGGAGCATCTACCGTCACGGTGCCGACAGTTTCACCGGCCTTGATGGTGATGGTTTGTTTGTTATCGAGTGTCAAGGTGACGTCAGTGTCAGCCTTGTTGCTCAAGGTGGCGGTGTAAGTGATCTGGCCACCTTCACTCACTTCCGACGGAGCAGTCAGCGTCACTGTCGTGGTGTTATCGGTACCTGGGGTATCAGTAACAGTCGTAGTGACCTTGTCAGTACCTGGAACCAGGTTTTCAAAGTGCTCGCCACCGGTGACTTCTTTAATGCCGGTAGTAACAGTCTGGTCGCCTTTGTACACATCATCCGGTGCCACAACCGAGACAGTCCCGCTCGACTGGTTCACACCAATGGTGATGACCTGGTTGTTATCCAGGGTCACGGTCACAGGGCTGGTGATGTTAGTCACCGGCGCGCCGTTTTTATCCACCAAGGTAGCGGTGTAAACGATCTCGCCGCCTTCACCCACAGTTTTGGTGGCGGTCAGGACCACATCAACCTTGTCGATAGTGTCGTTGATCTGCGTCGTCGCCCCACCCGGTGCGATATCAAGCTTCTCGAAGCCACCACCCACGATGTCCGGATTGATCGTGACGTTGATCGGACCTGCATCTTTGAATACGTCGTCGCTCGGTGCCTTGGACGTCACCTGGCCTGTCGTCTCGCCCTTGGCGATAATGATCACGTCACCATTGCTCAAGGTCAGGGTCAGGTCGCTGCCGGCCTTGTTGCTCAAGGTCGCGGTGTAGGTGATGTTGCCACCTTCGTCGGCCTCGCCTGGTGCGGTCAGGGTGATGGTGGTGGTGTCGGTGGTGCCGGGTGTGTCGGTCACGGTGGTGTTGACCGGCGTGGTGCCAGGTACCAGGTTTTCGAAATGCGCGCCGCCGGTCACATTGGTGATAGCGGTGGTGACGGTCTGGTTGCCCTCATACACGTCGTTCGGCGCAACAGTGGTGGCAGTGCCAGCGGATTGGCCGACACCAATGGTGATGGTCTGGCCATTGTCCAGCGTCACGGTCAACGGATTGGTGGTGTTGGTGACCGGGTTACCTGCCTTGTCCACCAGCGACGCGGTGTAGACGATATTACCGCCTTCGCCCACGGTGGTAGTCGCAGTCAGGACCACATCGACCTTGTCGATAGTGTCGTTGACGGTGGTGGTAGCGCCATTACCGGCCACTTCCAGTTTTTCGAAGTTACCGCCAGTAGTCTCGACGATCTTTACGGTTTGCGTGCTTTTGTCGACAAAAACATCATCGCCTGGAGCATCGACGGTGACGGAGCCGACGGTTTCACCCGCCTTGATGATGATGGTCGAACCGTTATCCAGTTTCAGCGTAACGTCAGTGTCGGCTTTATTGGAAAGCGTGGCGATATAGGTAATCTGGCCGCCTTCGCTGACATCGCCTGGCGCAGTCAGGGTTACGGTGGTGGTGTCGACCGAATCGGTGATGGTGGTGACGGCTGGCGTGGTGTTGGGCACCAGGTTTTCAAAGTTGCCACCGGTCGTGCCGGTGATGGTCGTCGTGACGGTGCTGCCGTTGACGTAGACGTCGTTCGCCGGGGTGTCGACCACCACGGTACCGACGGACTCGCCGGCCTTGATGGTGATCACCGAGCCGTTGGACAAGGTCACGGTCACCGGGGTTTGCGCCGGGTTGGTCAGCGTCGCGGTGTAGGTGATCTGGCCGCCTTCGGTGACGGTGTTAGTGGCGGTGAGGGTCACGCCGGTGTCGTCGACCGAATCGGTAATCGTGGTGACGGCTGGTGTGGCGTTGGGCACCAGGTTTTCGAAGTTGCCACCGGTTGCCCCGGTAATGGTGGTGCTGACCGTGCTGCCATTGTTGTAGACGTCGTTGGCCGGTGTCTCGACCACCACTGTACCGGTGGACTTACCTGCCTCGATGTTGATCACCGAGCCGTTGCTCAAGGTAATGGTGACGGGCGTCTGCGCCGGGTTGGTCAAGGTCGCGGTGTAGGTGATCTGACCGCCTTCGGTCACCGTTTCGCCTGCTGTCAGGGTCACGGTGGTGGTGTCGATGGTGTCGGTGATCTGGGTGACGGCCGGCGTCGGGTCGACGGTCACGATCAGGTTGTTACCGCCGGTGGTGCCAGTGACGGTGACGCTGATCTGGCCTGGGTCGATGTACGGGCTGTCATTAGGCGCCAGGGGCACATTCACGGAGCCAGTCACCTGGCCGGCCGGGATGGTGATCACCGCGCCGTTGGACAGGGTGACGGTCAGGTTGCTGGTAGACGGCTGGGTCACCGTGGCGGTGTAGGTCAGCACGCCGCCGGCTTCGGTGATGGTCGGGGTGGCACTCAGGGACAGGGTCGACGGCAAAGGTGCTGCCGTGAGCGGGTCGGTCGGCTGCCCGCCGAGTTCGTTGGTCAACGCATTGGTACCGAAACCCAGGCCAGCCGTCGGGAAACCAATGGTCGGATCAACCGAGCCTGCGGTCTCATCGAGCATCACAAAGCTGTGACCGCCCCCCGCCGCGCCGGTGCCAGCAGCTGCCGCGCCTGCGGCGGTGGCTTCCAGGTCGGTGGTCGGGTCAGCGCCGGCGGCGATTGCCTGCTGCAGTTCGGCAACCGAAGGTGCAGCCTGTGCGGTGGCTTGTGCCAGGTCCGTGCTGGAGTCGGGCGCGGTGGCGCTCCACTGGGTGTCACGGCCCAGGTCCAGAGTACGGCCATCGGCCAGCTCCAGGCTGACTGCGCCCGACATACCGGTGTCTATCTGGTCGCCGGCGAAAAGGCGATCACCTTCAACAAGCACCCGGCGGGCCCCTTCCGGAGAAATGACGAAAACTTGGCCAACAATGCTTTTGACGATGGCAACAACACTGCTCATTGAAGATTTCTCCGGCGATCCATTCTGTGGGTGTTCCTAGGGCTGAGATCCGATGGGATTCATCAGCCTGGGAGGTGCGTAGTTTATAAAACGAATGACGTCAAATAATTGGCTGTATTTTTTGGCTATTTACTTTATGCCAAACTATTGACCTTCTTGGCGCCATCCTAAACAATCGCCTCGCTAATGTCACATTGATATTCACGCGGCGAACCGTCCTACATGTGTGAACCAGTTCCGCTTTTGAACTTTCCGACGTACGGTCATTACGGTAGCCATTTTCTAACGCAGCACGCCAAGTTGCTGTGACTTGAGACAAGAAGTCCTGGGGATTCTTAAATGCGTTTGCACCTGCTTAAGGCAATACCGTTCGTTCTCGCCGCCAGTTTCGTTCAAGCCCAAACCCTGCCCCAGGCCATGCAGCAAGCGCTGGATGTGCACCCTGAGATTCAGGCAGGTGTCAATGCTCGTATCGCGGCTGACTATCAGTTGCGTGCGGCCAAGGGTGGTTACCTGCCCCGTGTCGACCTGAACGCCGGTTATGGCCGTGAAGGCACCGACAGCTCGTCCACCCGTGCCCGTGGTGGCCATTGGGACACCCTCAATCGCGGTGAGTCGAGCCTGCGTCTGCAGCAAATGGTTTTTGACGGTTTTGCCACCTCCAGTGAAGTTGGGCGTCAACAAGCCACCGTTAACTCCCGCGCGTTTTCGTTGCTTGGCACTTCCGAGCGCACTGCATTAACGGTAGCTCAGGTTTATCTGGACGTCCTGACCCGTCGTGAATTCGTGCGCCTGGCTGAAGACAACCTGCGTAACCACGAGCGCATTTACGACCAGATCAAGTTGCGCACCCAGCGCGGCGTCGGCAGCGGGGCTGACCTGGACCAGGCCGAAGCCCGTCTGGCCCAGGCCCGCAACAACGTGATCACCGAGCAGACCAACCTGGCCGATGCCCAGACCAACTACCTGAGCGCTGTCGGCCAGGAAGCCGATCAGTTGGAGCGCCCGCCCAGCTTCATGGCGATGCTGCCTGCAGACCTGAACGAAGCACGTCGCCAGATGCTGGATAACAGCCCGATCCTGCGCTCGGCCGAATCCGACATCGCCGCCGCCGAAAAACAATACGAAGCCGCCAAGTCTTCCTTCTACCCACGCTTCGACGCCGAGTTGGGCCGCAACGCCGACAACAACATCGACGGCGACGCCAGCCACAACAATGGCTGGGAAGCTATGCTGCGTATGCGCTTCAACCTGTACGCCGGTGGCAGCAACAAAGCCGAGCTGGAGTCCAAGTCCTACCAGTCCAACCAGGCCCTGGATATCCGCAACAACGCCTTGCGCCAGTTGAACGAAGAACTGGGCCTGGCCTGGAACGCCATGAACAACGCCAATGCCCAGGTGCCGATTGCCCAGCAATACGTCGACCACAGCAGCAAAGTACGCGGCGCCTACCAGAAGCAATTCAGCCTGGGCGAGCGGACCCTGCTCGACTTGCTCGACAGTGAAAACGAACTGTTCACCGCTTCGCGTCGTTTGGAAGAGATAAAAAACGTTCAGTTATTTACTCAGTACCGAATCAAGGCGACCATGGGCGAGTTGCTCAAGAGCCAGGGAGTGGTCGCACCGATGGCCTCCGTCGTCCAGAACGATGTGAAGCCGAAAGTTCAACTGCCGGGGATGAATTGAGCTATTCCTTATAGACCCATCCGTTAGTTGAGAGAGCCCGCGTGGAATCAGAAGTTAGTCGAGTCCATCTCAGTCATGATCCACGCACATTGCACGACGACCCGTTACTCGACGGGTTGTTGGCTCTCTGCGCCCTGCACCAGAAGCCTGCCAGTGCGGCAATGCTGACCACCGGTCTGCCATTGCCGTCACAGCAGCTGACCGCCGATTTGCTGGCCCGGGCCGCGGCCCGCGCCGGTTTGCAAGGCCGGCTGCTGCAACGCAAACTCGATTCGATCCCTGCGATTGCCATGCCGGCGCTGCTGTTGCTCAAGGACGGCCGGAGTGCCGTGCTGCTCGGCTGGCAGGGTGAAGACGAGGCCCAGGTGCTGCTCAGCGAAAGCGATGGCGGTGAAACCATCGTCAAGCGTCAAGCCTTGGCCGATGACTACATCGGCAAAGTGTTTTTTGCCCAGCCCCAGCACAAATTCGATGTCAGCCACGGCACCCTGATCCCTCGGGCCCGTTCGTGGTTTCGCGACACCCTCAAGCGTTCGCGCTGGCTCTACGCCGATGCCATCGCTGCCAGTTTCCTGATCAACCTGATTGCCATGGCCGCGCCGCTGTTCGTGATGAACGTCTACGACCGCGTGGTGCCGAACCAGGCCACCGCCACTCTGTGGGTGCTGGCCACCGGTATTTTCATCGCCTACGTCTTCGACCTGGTCCTCAAGAGCTTGCGCAGTCTGTGCCTGGACCTGGCCGGCAAAAAAACCGACCTGATCATCTCGGCCACGCTGTTCGAGCGGATCGTCGGCATGTCGATGAAGTACCGCCCGGCGCGGGTCGGCAGTTTCGCCCAGAACATCCACGAGTTTCAGAGCCTGCGCGACTTCCTCGCGTCCCTGACCCTCACCAGCCTGATCGACTTGCCGTTCACCCTGCTGATCTTCATGGTGATCGCCATCCTCGGCGGGCACCTGGTGTGGATCCCCATGCTGGCTTTCCCGATTGCCCTGGGCATCGGTTACCTGCTGCAAAAACCGCTGGTCGCCACCATGGAACGCACCATGGCCCTGGCCTCTGAGCGCCAGTCGAGCCTGATCGAAACCCTGGCCGGGCTGGATGCGGTCAAGGTCAACAACGCTGAAAGCGAGCGCCAGTACCAGTGGGAGCAGACCATTGGCACCCTCAGCCGCCTTGAATTGCGGGTGAAAATGCTCTCTGGGCTGTCGATGAACATCACCCTGCTGATCCAGCAACTGGCGGGTGTGATCATGATTGTCTTCGGGGTCTACCAGATCATCGGCGGCAACCTCAGCATGGGCGGCCTGAT
The DNA here is from genome assembly GCF_044510355.1 of Pseudomonas sp. DD1. Lineage (NCBI taxonomy): Bacteria > Pseudomonadati > Pseudomonadota > Gammaproteobacteria > Pseudomonadales > Pseudomonadaceae > Pseudomonas > Pseudomonas sp. DD1. The sequence continues at coordinate 8,760 of NZ_MSAJ01000029.1, forward strand.
TGCCTGCTACATGCTCAGTGGCCGCGCCCTCAGCCCCCTGGCGTCGCTGTCGGGCCTGATGACCCGCTACCAGCAGGCCAAAGTCACCATGGTCTCCACCGACCAGATGATGGAACTGCCTCAGGAGCGCAACTTCGAAGAGCGCCCCTTGAGCCGCCGCACCCTGCAAGGTGCCATCGAGTGCCGGGGCCTGAACTTTACCTACCCCAACCAGCAGAACATGGCGCTCAAGAACATCAACCTGGTGATCAAGCCCGGCGAGAAAATTGGCATCATCGGGCGCAGCGGTTCGGGCAAAAGCTCCCTGGCCAAACTGATCGTCGGCCTCTACCAGCCCGACTCCGGCGCCTTGCTGGTGGACGGTGTGGACATTCGCCAGATCGACGTCAGCGAACTGCGCCACAACGTCGGCTATGTGCCTCAGGACATTCAACTACTGGCCGGCACCCTGCGCGACAACCTGGTCTCCGGCGCCCGCTACGTTGAAGACGAAGTGGTGCTGCAAGCCGCCGAACTGGCCGGCGTCCACGAATTTGCCCGTCTGCACCCGCAAGGCTACGAACTGCAAGTGGGCGAGCGAGGCCAGAACCTCTCTGGCGGTCAGCGACAAAACGTCGCCCTGGCCCGTGCCCTGCTGCTCAACCCGCCTATCCTGCTGCTGGACGAACCGACCAGCGCCATGGACAACACCGGTGAAGAACGCCTTAAACAGCGCCTGCAATCCGTTGTGGAAAACAAGACCGTGGTGCTGGTGACACACCGGGCGTCGCTGTTGTCCCTGGTGGACCGCTTGTTGGTCATCGACCGTGGGCAAATCCTCGCCGATGGTCCGAAAGCCGTAGTGATGGAAGCGTTGAAGAAGGGGCAGATCAGTGTTGCGTAAATTCAAGGACGCAGTCCGTCGTTACTTTATCGGTTCCGATTCGCTGGACGGCCAGCCACTGCCAGAGGTCAAGAAGGCCCTGATCGAAGATGCCCCGCGCGTGGTGCGGCTGACTATCTGGGGGATCATCGGGTTTTTCCTGTGCATGTTGCTGTGGGCCGGCTTTGCCAAGGTCGACGAAGTCACGCGCGGTGACGGCAAGGCCATTCCTTCCTCCAAGCTGCAGAAGATCCAGAACCTGGAAGGCGGCATCGTTGCCGAGCTGTTCGTCAAGGAAGGGCAGATCGTCGAAGCCGGCGCGCCGCTGATTCGCCTGGACGACACACGTTTTGTCTCCAACGCCGGGGAAACCGAGGCCCAGCGCCTGTCCCTGCTGTTGCGTATCGAGCGCTTGAGCGCCCAGGTCGAAGACCGGCCGTTGAACATCCCTGAAGATGTGCGGGCCGCTGCGCCCACCCAGGCCATCAACGAGCAGTCGCTGTACGAAAGCCGGCGCCAGCAGTTCAAGGACGAAATCGGCGGCTTGCAGGAGCAACTGACCCAGCGCCAGCAAGAAATGCGCGAGTACACCTCCAAACAGAGCCAGTACCGTAACCAGCTGTCGTTGCAGCGCCAGGAAATCAACATGTCCGAACCCCTGGTCGCCCAGGGTGCGGTGTCGCCGGTGGAAGTACTGCGCCTCAAGCGCGCAGAAATGGAAACCCGTGGCCAACTGGACGCCACTACCCTGGCCATCCCCCGTGCCGACTCGGCGATCAAGGAAGTACAGCGCAAGATCGACGAGACTCGCGGTAAGTATCGCAGTGAAGCCCTGACCGAGCTCAACGAAGCCCGCACCGACTTGAACAAGGCCCAGGCCACCGGCAAAGCCCTCGAAGACCGGGTGAGCCGGACCCTGGTCACCTCGCCGGTGCGCGGGATCGTCAAGCAACTGCTGGTCAACACCATCGGTGGGGTGATCCAGCCGGGCAGCGACATGGTAGAAATCGTCCCGTTGGACGACACCCTGCTGGTGGAAGCCAAGATCCGCCCGCAAGACATTGCCTTCCTGCACCCGGGACAAGAGGCCGTGGTCAAGTTCACCGCCTATGACTACACCATCTACGGCGGCCTCAAGGCCAAGCTGGAGCGCATCGGTGCCGACACCATCACCGACGAAGACAAGAAAACCACCTACTACATGATCACCTTGCGCACCGACCGCAGCCACCTGGGTACCGATGAGAAGCCGCTGATCATCATCCCCGGCATGGTCGCTTCGGTCGATATCATTACCGGCAAGAAAACCATCCTCAGCTACCTGCTCAAGCCCATCATCAAGGCCCGGGCGGAGTCGCTGCAGGAGCGTTGATCTTCAGTGTCTGGGCGGGCCTCATCGCGAGCAAGCCCGCTCCCACACTCAACCGCATTCCTATGTTGGAAATCGGTCGAATGTGGGAGCGGGCTTGCTCGCGAAGGGGCCCTCAACTTCACCCCATCCCTCAGCCCTACCGCAAAAAGGCCATATCGTTATTCTCTAACGATATTTAAATTCCGATTCTTATATCTATAAAGTCACTCTCCTGACTGCCAGGGAGTGATCTCATGTCCACCGCCACAGCCGCCTTGCCCACCGCCCAAACCTTCGACATCCGCCCATTCCCCGGCAGCGTAGGCGCCGAGATCATCGGCCTGGACCTGTCGCGCCCGGTCAACGATCAGGATTTCGCCCGCATCCACCGTGCGCACCTGGACCACCATGTGGTGGTGTTTCGCGACCAGCGCATCACCCCCGAGCAACAGATCGCCTTCAGCCGCCGTTTCGGCGTGTTGCAGATCCATGTGCTCAAACAGTTCCTGCTGGCCAACCACCCGGAAATCCTCATCGTTTCCAACATCATCGAGAACGGCCAATCCATCGGCCTGGGTGATGCGGGCAAGTTTTGGCACTCGGACCTGTCGTACAAGGAACTGCCGAGCCTGGGCTCGATGCTCCACGCCCAGGAGCTGCCGTCCGAAGGCGGCGATACGCTGTTTGCCGACATGCACAAAGCCTGGGACCAGCTGCCCGAGCATCTGCGCAAAGCCGTGGAAGGCCGCAGCGCTGCGCATTCCTACACCGCGCGCTACAGCGAAACCAAATTCGAAGGCAACTGGCGCCCAACCCTGACCCCCGAGCAACTGGCCCAGGTCGCCGAAGTGGTGCACCCCGTGGTGCGTACCCACCCGGAAAACGGCCGTAAGGCACTGTTCGTCAGCGAGGGCTTCACCACGCGCATCGTCGGCCTGCCCGAAGACGAAAGCCGCGACCTGCTGGCCCAGCTCTTCGCCCACAGCATCCATCCGCAAAACATCTACCGCCACCGCTGGCAGCCCCACGACCTGGTGTTCTGGGACAACCGCTCGCTGATCCACCTGGCCGCCGGTTGCCCCAGCCACCTGCGCCGCAAGCTGTTTCGCACCACTATCCAGGGCGACGCCCCCTTCTGATTCGGAGCATGACCATGTCTAGGAAAACCCCCTTTGCACGATTGGCCGCGACTGTGGGCCTTGGCGTCAGCCTGTTGGCCGGCAGTCTGGTTGCCCCGACTGTCGCCCAGGCCGAAGGCGAGATTCGCATTGCCGAGCAGTTCGGCATCGTTTACCTGCTGCTCAACGTGGTGCGCGACCAGAACCTGATCGAGAAATACGGCAAGCAGCAAGGCATCGACATCAAGGTCGACTGGACCCAGTTGTCCGGCGGCGCGGCGGTCAATGACGCGCTGCTCTCCGGTTCCATCGACATCGCCGGTGCCGGTGTCGGCCCGCTGCTGACCATCTGGGACCGCACCCACGGCAAGCAAAACGTCAAGGCCGTGGCCTCCCTGGGCAACTTCCCGTACTACCTGGTCAGCAACAATCCCAAGGTCAAGACCATCGCCGACTTCACCGAGAAAGACCGCATCGCCGTGCCGGCCGTGGGCGTTTCCGTGCAGTCGCGGTTCCTGCAATACGCCGCGGCCAAGCAATGGGGCGACAAGGAGTTCAATCGCCTGGACAAGTACACCATCGCCGTCCCGCACCCGGACGCCACGGCCGCGCTGATCGCCGGCGGTACCGAGCTGACCGGGCACTTCTCCAACCCGCCGTTCCAGGACCAGGCCCTGGCCAACCCGAACGTGCATGTGGTGCTCAACACCTATGACCTGCTGGGGCCGAACTCGCCGACCGTGTTGTTCGCCACCGAGAAGTTTCGCAATGACAACCCGAAAACCTACAAAGCCTTTGTCGATGCCCTGACCGAAGCCGCGCAATTCGCCCAGAACGACAAGGGCGCCGCCGCCGACACTTACATTCGGGTAACCAAGGCCAAGATCGACCGTGCCGCGTTGCTGAAAATCATCGATAACCCGCAGTTTGAATTCAGTGTCACCCCGAAAAACACCTATCCGCTGGCCGAATTCCTCTACCGCGTGGGCGCGATCAAGCACAAACCCGAATCGTGGAAGGATTACTTCTTCCAGGATGCCAAGCCGCTGCAAGGGAGCTGAGATGAACGCGCCCTTGCAAGGCCACACGGCCAGCAACCTGATTACCGCCCAAGCCTTGCTCGCGGTGGATCACGTCAGCCTGGAATACCGCACCCCCGAACGGGTGGTGCGGGCCACCCACCAGGTCAGTTTCGAGATCGACCCGGCCGACCGCTTCGTGCTGCTGGGGCCTTCGGGCTGCGGCAAGTCCACGTTGCTCAAGGCGGTGGCCGGGTTTATCAAACCCTGTGAAGGCGAGATTCGCCTGCTGGGGCAGAAGGTCGAGCAACCGGGCCCGGATCGCATCGTGGTGTTCCAGGAGTTCGACCAACTGCCGCCCTGGAAAACCGTCAAGCAGAACGTGATGTTCCCGTTGCTGGCGTCCAAGACCCTCAAGCGCCGCGAGGCCGAGGAGCGGGCGTTGTACTACCTCGACAAGGTTGGCTTGAGCGCCTTTGCCGACGCCTATCCGCACACCCTGTCCGGTGGCATGAAGGCGCGGGTGGCGATTGCCCGGGCATTGGCCATGCAGCCGAAAATCCTGTTGATGGATGAGCCCTTCGCCGCCCTCGATGCCCTGACCCGGCGCAAGATGCAGGAGGAGCTGCTGCTGCTGTGGGAAGAGGTGCGCTTCACCCTGTTGTTCGTCACCCACTCCATCGAAGAGGCACTGGTGGTGGGCAACCGCATCCTGCTGCTGTCGCCCCATCCAGGGCGCGTGCGCGCCGAAATCCACAGCCATCAATACGACCTGCACAGCCTCGGCGGTGTGGCGTTCCAGGCGTCGGCGCGGCGTATTCATCGCCTGTTGTTCGATGAGTCGCCCGAGGCAGAAACCGAACTGGATTTCGCCGATATCCGCATCGCTTATTGAAGGACCGTGCCCATGCGCCAGGAATATGAAATCACCCTGCAACCGCTGCCCGGCGTGCCCGTGGAGCGCGCTTTACCCCTGCGCCAACGCCTGTGGCAACAAGGCTGGCTGCGCAAGGGCCTGATCCTGATCGTGCTGGCGATCCTCTGGGAGGCGGCGGCGCGCTATCAGAACAACGATCTGCTGCTGCCCAGCTTCTTGCAGACCTTCCACGCCTTCTACGACGGCATTGCCAGTGGCGAGTTGCTGGGCAAGGTCAGCATTTCCCTGGTGGTGCTGCTCAAGGGCTACCTGATCGGGATTGTCCTGGCATTTGCCCTGACCACCCTGGCAGTCTCGACCCAGATGGGCCGTGACTTGCTGAGCACCCTGACCTCGATGTTCAACCCGCTGCCGGCGATTGCCCTGTTGCCCTTGGCGTTGCTGTGGTTTGGCCTGGGGCAGAACAGCCTGATCTTTGTGCTGGTGCACTCGGTGCTGTGGGCCTTGGCGCTCAACACCTACTCGGGGTTTATGGGGGTGTCGGAAACCCTGCGCATGGCCGGGCGCAATTACGGTCTCAAGGGCATGCGCTTTGTGCTGTTTATCCTGATCCCGGCGGCGCTGCCGTCGATCCTCGCCGGTTTGAAGATCGGCTGGGCCTTTGCCTGGCGCACGTTGATCGCTGCCGAATTGGTGTTCGGCGCCACCAGCGGCAAAGGCGGCCTGGGCTGGTACATCTTCCAGAACCGTAACGAGCTGTACACCGACAAGGTATTTGCCGGGCTGGCGGTGGTGATCCTGATCGGCCTGCTCGTGGAAAACCTGGTGTTCGATACCCTCGAGCGCGTCACCGTGAAGCGCTGGGGCATGCAGCGCTAAAAAGCCTGCTACGATTGCGTGCGCTGTACTCCAAACCCATCACGAGTGCTTGGCATGCAATTACCGGATATGAACCTGCTGGTGGCCCTCGACGCCTTGCTCGACGAGGGCAGCGTGGTGGGTGCCGCGCGGCGGATGAACCTGAGCCCGGCGGCGATGAGCCGCACCCTGACGCGCATTCGCGAAGCGGTGGGCGATCCGATCCTGGTGCGCGCCGGTCGCGGTCTGGTGCCCACGCCCAAGGCCCTGGAGTTGCAAGGCCAGGTGCGCAACGTGGTGGAGCAGGCGGCGTTGTTGTTCCGCTCGGCGGACGAGGTCGACCTGAGCACCTTGCGCCGGCGGTTCAGCGTGCGCGCCAATGACTTTTTTGTCGGCGTGTATGGTGGTCGTTTATTCGACACCATGGAGCGGGTGGCGCCCCATTGCGAGCTGCGCTTTGTCCCGGAAGGCGACAGCGATGACGAAGCCTTGCGCGAAGGGCGCCTGGACCTGCGCGTCGGCAACACCATGCCGATTACCCCGGAAGTGAAGGTGCAGAACCTGTTCTCCACCACCTTCGTCGGCCTGGCCCGCGAAGGCCACCCGTTGTTCGACGAAGAAATCACCGCTGCGCGCTTTGCCAGCTATTCCCATATCAGCATCTCGCGGCGCGGTATCGCCCGAGGACCGATCGACACCGCCCTCAGCGCCCAGGGCCTGGAACGCCGGGTGGCGATGATCGCGCCGGGTTTTCACGGTGCGATGTTTATGCTGCCTGACTCCGACCTGATACTGCCGGTGCCCAAGGAAGCGCTCTACAGCGCCAATCGCCTGAAACTGCCACTGCGCGCATTTACCCTGCCGATTTCCCTGCCGACCCTGGTCCTGACCCAGGCCTGGCACCCGCGTTTCGACAAAGACCCGGCGCACAAATGGCTGCGCGAAACCATGCGCGAAAGCTGCGCCGCGACCTGGCGCGAAGCCCAACCCACCTGACGACCACGATCAAAATGTGTGGAGCTAGCCTGGCTTGTGTGGGAGCTGGCTTGCCTGCGATAGCGGTGTGTCAGTGACAGATGCCTTAGCTGACACACCGCTATCGCAGGCAAGCCACCTCCCACATTCAATCATTGCGCCTGGTGCAGTTATAACCTTCCGATAAGTCAGTTTTCGTCATGTCTAAGCCTTATTAAACTGCTCGGGTATTCTATTGCCGAGTTGTACTTTCATGACGTCCCTCGCTGCCCCCGCGCCCTTGGCCACCGCCAAACCCGCCGCCGTCAGCCCCCCTGTGTTCGGCCCACGGATCATCATCGGCCTGGTCGGCGTGCTGCTGGCGGTGCTGGTCTCGGGCCTGAACGAAATGGTGACCAAGGTCGCCCTCGCCGATATTCGCGGTGCGCTGTACATCGGGTTTGACGAAGGCACCTGGCTGGTCGCGGCCTACACCGCCACCTCCGTCTCGGCCATGGCCTTTGCCCCATGGTGTTCGGTGACGTTTTCGCTGCGCCGTTTCACCCTGTGGGCCATCGGCCTGTTTACCCTGCTGGGGGTGCTTTGCCCGCTGGCGCCGAACTACGAAAGCCTGCTGGTGCTGCGCACCCTGCAAGGCCTGGCCGGCGGCGCGTTGCCGCCGATGCTGATGACCGTGGCCCTGCGGTTTTTGCCGGCCAACGTCAAACTCTACGGCCTGGCCGGCTACGCCCTGACCGCCACCTTCGGCCCCAGCCTCGGCACGCCGTTGGCAGCACTCTGGACCGAATACGTCGGCTGGCAGTGGGCGTTCTGGCAGATCGTCGCGCCGTGCCTGCTGGCCATGGCCGCCGTGGCCTATGGCTTGCCCCAGGACCCGTTGCGCCTGGAGCGCCTCAAGCAGTTCAACTGGCGCGGCCTGCTGCTGGGCTTCCCGGCGATCTGCATGCTGGTGATCGGCATCTTGCAGGGCAACCGCCTGGACTGGTTCGAGTCGCCGCTGATCACCACGCTGCTGATAGGCGGGGTGCTGTTGTTGGTGCTGTTCATGCTCAATGAGTGGTCACACCCGATGCCGTTCTTCAAGCTGCAGATGCTTGGCCTGCGCAACCTGGCCTTTGCCCTGATCGTGCTGGCCGGGGTGCTGGTGGTGTTGCAGGCGGTGATCATCCTGCCGTCCAGCTACCTGGCGCAGGTGCAGGGCTACCGGCCGCTGCAAACCGCGCCGGTGATGCTGATCATGGCCCTGCCGCAACTGATCGCGCTGCCCCTGGTGGCTGCCCTGTGCAACCTGCGCTGGGTCGACTGCCGCTGGGTGCTGGGGATTGGCCTGGGCATGCTGACCTTGTCGTGCATCGGCGGCGCGCAACTGACCTCGGCGTGGATTCGTGATGAGTTCTACGTGCTGCAACTGCTGCAAATCTTCGGGCAGCCGATGGCGGTGTTGCCGCTGTTGATGTTGTCCACCGGCAGCATCGTGCCCGCCGACGGGCCGTTTGCCTCGGCCTGGTTCAACACGGTCAAGGGCCTGGCGGCGGTGGTCGCCACCGGGGTGATCGAGGTGCTGACCACCCACCGCCTGCATTTCCACTCGACCATGCTGGTGGACGCCCTGGGCAACTCGCCCCTGGCCGACAGCGACGCCACGGGCCTGGCCCACCGGCTGCACCAGCAGGCCGTAGTGCTGACTTCTTCGGATCTTTATTACGTCATGGCCGGTGTCGCGGTGGCGTTGATCCTCCTGATTTTCTGGATGCCGACGCGGATTTTTCCGCCGCGCGCACCCGCTTGATTGCTGACGCAGACCAAGGATTTTTATGAAACGCAAAGACCAGATTGCCGTGACTGTTATCAGCCTATTCGCCGTGGGCGTGCTGGTGTACCTGCTGGCGCCGGGTGTGTTTGGCAGTAAGCGCCAGACCACCAACGACGCCTTCGTCGCCGCCGACTACACCCTGGTGGCGCCACGGGTCGCCGGGTTTATCAAAGAGGTGTTGGTGGAAGACAACCAACAGGTCAAGGCCGGGCAGTTGCTGGCGCTGATCGACGACCGTGACTTGCGCGCCGCCGCCCAGGCCGCCGATGCCGAGACCCTGATGGCCCAGGCCCAGCTGAAAAATGCGGTGGCCACCCTTGAGCGACAAAGCTCGGTGATCGCCCAGGCCCAGGCCACGGTGGCCGCCGATCGCGCCGAAGTGGCCTTTGCCGAGCACGAATTGAACCGCTACAACCACCTCGCCGGTGTCGGCGCCGGTACGGTGCAGAACGCCCAGCAAGCCAGGACCCGCATCGACCAGGCCACCGCACGCCTGGCCAACGCCACGGCGGTGTTGGCCGCCGAACGCAAGCAGGTGGAGATTCTCAGCGCCCAGCGCGATGCCGCCGAAGGTGGCTTGAAACGCGCCCAGGCGGCGCTGGAAATGGCCAGCTATCAACTGTCGTACACGCGCATTGTCGCGCCGGTGGATGGCATGGTCGGCGAGCGGGCGGTACGGGTCGGCGCCTTTGTCACCCCGGGAAGCAAGATCCTCGCCGTGGTGCCGTTGGCCGACGCCTATGTGGTGGCCAATTTCCAGGAAAACCAACTGTCCCATATGCACGCCGGCCAGGCGGTTGAAGTGCGGGTCGACAGCCTCGACGGTGAAGTCCTCAACGGCCACCTGGAAAGCCTGGCGCCGGCCACGGGCGTGACCTTCGCCTCGGTCAAACCAGACAACGCCACCGGCAACTTCACCAAGGTGGTGCAGCGCATCCCGGTGAAAATCATCCTGGAGCCGGGTCAGGCACAGGTCCATCGCCTGCGGGTCGGGATGTCGGTGGAGGCCAGCGTCAATACCCATCCCACTGCGCAGCAACGTGAGGTGGCGCAGCAATGAGAAAACTCGCGCTGCTTACTCTCAGCCTGATTAGCTTGGGTGCCTGCACCGTCGGCCCAGATTTTAAACGGCCCGATGCCCAGCCAGCGACGCAATGGGCCGAGCCCCAGGGCCGCCAGGCCGCCAGCCGCGCGGTCAGCGACCCGTTGGAAGAACAGTGGTGGGATGTGTTCCACGACCCGCAACTGTCAGCCCTGGTGCGCCGGGCATTGACCGACAACCTCGACCTGAAACTGGCCAGCAGCCGCTTGCAACAGAGCCGCGCAGTACGCCAGGTGACGACCGCCGGGCGCTATCCAGAGCTCAGCGCCGATGGCAACTACGGGCGCAAACGCAATAGCGCCAACGGCCTGAGCGATCCATCCGGCAACAACGGCCGTTCGGCCTTCAACCTGTGGGACGCCGGTTTCGCCGCCTCCTGGGAACTGGACTTCTGGGGCCGGGTACGGCGTGAAACCGAAGCCGCCGACGCCACCCTGCAAGTGGCGGAAAACGACCGCCGCACGGTGCTGCTATCGGTGCTGGCCGAGACCGCCCAGGACTACATCCAACTGCGCGGCGTGCAAAGCACCCGTGCGGTCACCGAGCAAAACCTCGACGTGGCGCGCCGTAGCCTGAAGCTCTCGCAACTGCGTTTGGCCGATGGCGTGGCCACTCACCTGGATGTCGCTGAAGCCGCTGCGCAAGTAGCCGCCATCGAAGCGCGCCTGCCGGATTTGCAACAGCGCCAGGACCAGTTGATCAATGCCCTGAGCCTTTTGATGGGCCAGGCTCCGCAAGCCTTGCATGCGCAGCTGTCGCCGGACGCCGCGGTGCCCCAGACCCAGCGCCAGGTTGCGATTGGCCTGCCGTCGCAACTGGCACAGCGCCGCCCGGATATCCGCCAGGCCGAGGCGCGCCTGCATGCGGCGACCGCCAGCATCGGTGTGGCCAAAGGTGACTTCTACCCACGGATCACCCTGTCGGGCAGCCTCGGTTCCCAAGCCATGCAATTGTCGGATCTGGGCTCCTGGGGCTCGCGCACCTTTGCTTTCGGCCCGTCGCTGAGCCTGCCGCTGTTCAACGGTGGCCGCCTGCAGGGCATGCTCGACCTGCGCGAAGCCCAGCAGCAGGAAGCGGCCTTGGCGTACCAGCAGACTGTGCTGCGCGCCTGGCATGAAATCGACGACCAGTTGACCCGCTACAACGCCAGCCAACTGCGCCGTGACAGCCTGGCCGAAGCGGTGCGCCAGAACCAGATCGCCCTGGACACCGCCCAGCACCAATACGTCGAAGGGGTGGTGGATTTCGTCAACGTCCTCACGGTGCAGAGCGCGTTGCTGGCGACCCAGGAGCAATGGGTGGAAAGCTCCACCGGCGTGTCCCTGGCCATGGTCGGCTTGTACAAGGCGCTGGGCGGGGGCTGGGAGTCGGTGTATCCGGTGCAGACCGCCGGGCGGTAACAGATAAAGTTTTTTGCCAGTCGCGATACAAGCTGTAATGATAATTGCTCTCAATAGTGTATCCGAGCAATTCATGGACACCGCGACTGACGGCCAGCAACAGCTTCATCTCCTGTACCGCGACCATCATGGCTGGCTGCAAGGCTGGTTGCGCAAGCGCCTGGGCGACCGCGAGCACGCCGCCGACGTGGCGCAAGACACCTTCCTGCGCCTGCTGGTGTCGGGGCGTTTTCCCGGTGCCCAAGAAAGCCGCAGCTACCTGACGCAGATCGCCCGCAACCTGGTGATCGACCAATGGCGCCGCTTGCGCATCGAGCGCGCCTACCTGCAAAGCATTGCCCACTTGCCGGAACCCGAGTCGCCGAGCCTGGAAACCCGCGCGTTGATCCTCGAAACCCTGATGCAGATCGACGCCATGCTCGACCGCATGCCCGAGAACGTGCGCCGCACGTTCCTGCTGTCGCAGTTCGAAGGCCTGACCTACGCGCAGATCGCCGAACGCCTGGGGGTGACGGTCAGCTCGGTGCAGAAGTACATGACCCGCGCGATCATCGCCTGCTACCAGGTGGTCTACGAAGAATGAGAGCCCGCCATGACGCGCCGATTGCCCAGGCTGTGGTCGAGCAGGCCAGCGAGTGGTTGATGCTGCAATGGGGCGGCGAACTCGACGGGGCCCAGCGCCAGGCCTTTGCCCGTTGGCAGGCCGCCGACCCGGAGCATCGTCGTGCCTGGCAGCGTTTGCAGCAGTTGCAGCAGACCTTGGGCGGCGTCCCCGCCGACAGCGCCCGCGCGGTGTTGCGTGACGCGCCGGACCCCCAGCGTCGGGCGGCGTTGAAACTGCTTGGGCTGTTGCTGGTGGCCGGCGGCAGCGGCTACCTGGTCCAGGGCAGCCAGCCGTGGCAGGCGGCGTTTGCCGAGCATCGCACCGCCACCGGCGAGATTCGCCACCTGACCCTGAGCGACGGCACCCAGATGGACCTCAACAGCGACAGCGCCGTCGACCTGCGCTTCAGTGCCACTGAGCGGCGCATCCGCTTGATTCGCGGCGAGATCCTGCTGACCAGCGGCCACGACCCATCCCGGCCGCTGATCGTCGAAACCACCGCGGGCGATATCCAGGCCCTGGGCACCCGCTTTGCCGTGCGCGAACTGCACGACGGCAGCCGCGTCGACCTCTATGAAGGGCGCTTACAGGTCCGCCCGGTGCAGGGTGTGCCGGTGCTGATGAAGGCGGGTGACAGACTGTGGTTCAGTGCGACACAGACCTCGGCAGTGACCGCGCTGGATGCCAACGCCAGCAGTTGGACCCAGCACCGTCTGATTGCCGAACGCCAGCCACTGGGGCGGTTTGTGGCTGAGCTGAGTCGCTATCGCCCGGGGTTGTTGCGCTGTGACGAGGCCATCTCCGGCTTGTTACTGACCGGCGTGTTTCCGCTGAATGACACCGACGCGATCCTCGCCGCCCTTGAGCGCTCACTGCCGGTGCGGGTACAGGCGGTGACCCGCTATTGGGTCACCCTCAAAGCCAGGGTTTGACTCGATCAACTTTGGGCGCTGGCTTGCCTGGGATAGCGGTGGGTCAGTTGGCCCATCTGTCACTGATACGCCGCTATCGCAGGCAAGCCAGCTCCTACATTGATGGGTGTTTTGGTGTGGAAAGTCAGTGGCCGCATTTTTTTCCATTTTTCTTTGTCGGTTTTCCAATCCCGTCCGGGTTACCTCTTGAAAGCCAATCAAGAAGCGTTCTCACGGGGAGTCCTGCAATGCCGCACCATCCAATCCAACCCCTGGCCCGCGCCCTGCGTCGTGGCCTGTTTGTCAGTGTGCTGGCGACTGTGCCGCTTGTCCCGACCCTGGTCCAGGCCCAGGAGAGCGCCGGCGAAGCCTTGCGCCAATACAACATCCCTGCCGGCAGCCTGGACCAGGTGTTGAACCGTTTCGCCAGCGCTTCGGGGATTTTGCTCTCGGTGGATGCGTCACTGACGTCCGGCAAGCGCAGCTCTGGCTTGCAGGGGCGCTATGCCACCGGGCCGGGCTTGGAGCGCTTGTTGGCCGGCAGCGGCCTGGTGGCGATGCAGGCGGGGAGCGGTTGGTCGGTGCAGGCCCTCGCGGGGGACGGCGCGATGCAACTGGGGGCGACCCAGATCAGCGCCCAGCAGCACCAGGAAAACGCCTGGGGCCCGGTCGACGGCATCGTCGCCACCCGCAGCGCCACCGGCAGCAAGACTGATGCGGCGCTGGTGGAAATCCCCCAGACCATCAACGTGATCAGCGCCGCCGAAATCAAGGCGCGCGGCGCGCAAAGCGTGACCCAGGCGCTGCTCTACACCCCTGGCATGAGTGCCGGCGGCTTCTCCGACCGGGTGAAGCTGTTCGACGAACCGACATCCCGTGGCTTCTCGCCGACACCCTTGTACCTCGATGGTCTACACCTGCCTTATGGCGGCGGCAGTACCGGCGGAGCGTTGCAGATCGAGCCCTATTCCCTGGAGCGCATCGAGGTGCTCAAAGGCCCGGCGTCGGTGCTGTACGGGCACAACCAGCCCGGCGGCATCGTCAATATGGTCAGCAAGCGTCCCAGCGAGACCCCGGTGCGCCAGGTGGTACTCGAAGCCGGCACCTACGAGCACAAAAGCGCGGCCATCGACCTCAGTGGTCCGCTGGATGATCAAGGGCAGTTTTTCTATCGCCTTACCGGGCGCCTCAAGGACGAGCAAGGCGAGATCGACTACTTCGAAAACCGCCGCCAATTCATTGCGCCAAGCCTGACCTGGCGGCCCAACGACGACACCAGCCTGACCCTGTTCGCCCAGTACCAGAAAGACAAGGGCTTGCCCGAGGCCCAGGGCCTGCCCGCGTCCGGCACGGTCTGGCGCAACCCCAACGGCAAGATCGACCGTGATGTTTTTATCGGCGAGCCGGGCGTCAACAAGTACAACCGCGAACAATTCGCCTTCGGCTACGAGTTGTCCCATCGCTTGAACGACACCTGGACCCTCAAGCAAAACGCGCGCTATGCCGAAGTGGACGACCGCTATGTGGCGCCGTTGCACGGCTACCGCTTTGTCGCCAACCCGACCACTGGCGCCATGGATCAACGCTACCTGCAACGTTTCGGCGTGGACTGGAGGCAGAACAACAAAGTGATTGGCGTGGATAACATCGCCCAGGCCGAATTCACCACTGGCGAGTTCTCCCACACCCTGATCGTGGGCCTGGATTACTACCACTTCAACTCCAGGTTCCTCGGCCTCTACGACCGCACCCCACCGATCATTGATCTATTCAACCCGGTGTATGGCCAGCCGCTGAATTTCGGCCAGCCGTATCGCTGGGACAACACCATCACCCAGACCGGCCTGTACGTGCAGGACCAGATCAAGTGGGACAAATGGGCACTGGTGCTGGGTGGGCGCTATGACTGGGCCAATGTGGTCAACAAGGCGCCGCTGAGCGACGATCGCACCAGCAGCAAGGATCAGGCCTTCACCGGCCGTGCGGGCCTGGTGTACCTGTTCGATAACGGCCTGGCGCCGTTTATCAGTTACTCGGAGTCCTTCCTGCCGCTGTCCGGCACCGATGTAAACCATAAGCCTTTCGACCCGTCCACCGGCAACCAGTACGAAGTCGGGGTGAAGTACCAGCCACCGGGCCAGGAAAGTTTTGTGCAGGTCTCGGTCTATCAACTGGACCAGGAAAACATCCTGACGGCCAACCCGCCGAGTAACTTCAGCAGCCAGAGCGGCGCCATGCGTTCGCGCGGCGTCGAGTTCGAAGCCAAGGCGGTGCTGAACGATTCCTGGGATGTGGTCGCTTCGGCGGCGCGCAACGACATCAAGTACACCAAGGACAACGAAGGTCGCGAAGGCCGCCACCCGGCCGGTATCTCACCCCTGACGGCCGCGTTGTGGGTCAACTACACCGTGATCGGTGACACCCCGCTGGCTGGTCTCGGCGCAGGCCTGGGGGCCCGCTACACGCGCAGCAGCATGGGTGACTACGTTGCCGGCGCGTTCACGGTGCCGTCCTACACCGTCTACGATGCCAGCCTGAGCTACGACCTGGGCGCCTCGGCTCTCAAGCTTAAAGGCGTGAAGTTGGCGATGAATGTGCAGAACCTTGCCAATAAAACCTATGTGTCGCAGTGCACCAGCGATCTGGATTGCTACTACGGCGAAGGGCGTACGGTGGTGTCGAGCCTGACTTACGACTGGTAAGACGCTACCCCCTGTAGGAACCGGCAAGCCGGCTCCTACAGGGGGTCAACCCGGATTCTGCAAAAACACCACATACCCCCGAAACCACTCATTTCCTTGCAAATACCCCGGCTCCTGCCACTGCCCGCCCTGGATCAAGCCAATCTTGAACGGCATTCCCAGCCGGTTCATCCGTGGCAGGTACGCCGCGTAATCGGGGATGCTGTGGCGGCCCTGATAGGTCTGCACCACCACTTCATCCACCACGCCCTTGAGCTGGGCGATGGCGGCCGGGTCGGCGTTGCTGCTCCAGTCCATCAGGCCGGTGATGCTCAGGCGCAAATCCTTTGGCAGGCGCTGGCGCAGGTCTTTGAGGAAGTCGGCGTATTCATGCAGGTACTGGGTGCGGGCGTCGAAGTCGATCTGGATGCCCACCACCGGGTTGCCCGCTGCGCGCCAGCGTTGCACCTGGCCGAGCATTTTTGTGTAGACCGGCTCTGGCCAGCGCAAGGTGTGGGCGCGGTAGACAATCCACACTTCGCCCTGGCGGATGCGCGGCACGCTCATGCCCTGGGCGATGAACTGCACGCCGCGTGAGGGCTGGCGGCGGGTCGAGTTGATCTGGCCCTGGAGGATGTACAGCGTCTTGGCCTGCTTGAGCACCGGCTGTGGCGCGACCCCGCTCCACAGCCAGAAGGCCTCATAGTCGCGGGCATCGACCGCGCCGAAGGCCGGGCTCGCCAGTACCAGCAGCGCCAGCCAGAAACCTTTCACCGGCTTACCAGTAGTACTGCAGCGACTTGCCCCACTGGGTGTCGGCAAACCCGGTTTTCAACTGGCGGAACCAGCCCTTGCGCACCGCCTTGTCCACATCTTCGCCGCCGCAGCTGTTGTAGCCCGACGGCGCATAGCAGTTGATCGCCCGGAACAGTGCATAGGCCTTGTCGTCACGGGGCGCCTTGGGGTTGGCGATTACTTGTTTGTAACCCTCGAGCCGGGAGAAGGTTTCGCCTTTGAAGGCCGATGCGGTGCTGCCCAGGCTACCGGCCGAGCGCACTTCTTCCAGGGGCATGCCATCCAGGCCGTTGCGCAGGATGAACTCACCCAGGCAGTTGAGGCCGTGGGGGTTTTTCGGCTCGCTCTGCAAGGTGCTGGCGGTTTGCGCGATGGTCGGGCAGGTGTAGCCGGAGGCGGCCTTGTCGCCGCTCCAGCGGAACAACGTCAGTGCCTGACCGCCGTTGTACACATAGCCCAGGCTGGTGCCGATCTTGTCGGCGGCAGGCGAGGCCGGCAGTTGCTGCAAGTCCTCGGCAAAGGTCGCGAACTGGCCGCGCAGCAGGTCTTTGTAGAGCAAGACAAATTGCGCGGTACTGCGCTCCAGCGGGTCACTGGCCTGGCTGATCTGCTGGCGCAGCAACTCGGGCCCGGCCACGCTGCGCAGCAGGATATAGCGCACTTGCTTGGTCTGGATCGGCGAGTCGGCGGCGAACACCTTGGCCAATTGGCCGCTGCGTTCGTAGTTCATCGCCAGGGCCAGTTCCAGTTGGTCGCGCTGCAAGGGCTGCTTGGCCAGGGGCAGCAGTTGCAGCCACAGCGCCTCGGCGCCTTTCCAGTCCTGCTTGGCTTCCAGGGCCAGGCCGCGCAGGGTTTGCTGGCTGAAGGCCAAGTAATCCAGGCTCGACGGCAGCTCTTGTGGCAGATGTTTCAACGCGTTGTCTGGCTGGTGCTCGACATACAGGGCGAACGCCGCCTGCAAGTAGTCGTACAGCGCCGGCTCGTTGGCAAACGCGGCCTTTTGCCCGTCGAGGGTGGCGCGGGTCAGCTTGGGCGGGTTGTTGGCGCGCATCCACATCAGGTCGTTGATCGCCAGCAACAATGGGTTGCGGATGGTCTCGGCGTAGCTGGTCAGCAGCTTGTTGTCGGTTTCTTCCACTAGCTCATCAATGGAGCCATTGCGCTCGGCATCGCTGGCCTCGGTCAGTTGCCAGGCATAATCGTCCGCCAGCTTGCTCGCATCGCCCGCCAACCAGTGCACCCGGCGCAACAGGCCACGGGCGGAAGGGGCGTACTCACCCTGTGGATAAGTTTTCAGGTAGCTGAGGAAACTGTGCTCGGCTTCGTCCAGCGCGGACTTATCCACAGCCTGGCGCTGGGGTAGGCCGTATTCATCGAAGGCGTTTTCCTGGGCATGGTTGAGCGACGCGCGGGCGATCATGTACACCGCCGTTTCTTTGAGCCATGGCAGTGTGGTCAGGGTCACCGCAGCAAACCCGCGCTCGGCATACACAAAGCGCCCGCTGTAAAAGTCGGAAGCGGCGAGCAGGTAGGTGGTCAGCTCGCGACCCTGGGTGGAAGTGATCAACTGCGGCTCCAGCAGCACTTCCCCCTGCCAGTCGCAGGTGCCGAGCAATTTCAGGCGCGCATTGGCCAGCAGCACTCGCTCATTCGCCGGCACGTCGGCCTTGATCACTTGGCGCACAAAGTCGGTGGCACTCTGCACATTGTTGCTGCGGCAGCGGCTGCCTTCGCCCCACAAAAACTGATCGCCTGCCGCCGCCGTGGCCTCGCGCTGGATGCCCAGCGAGGCCAACAGTTGCGCAAGCTCCGTGCCTTGCTCTTCGCCTGTCTGCCCTTCGGGCGGGTGCGGCACCAGGCGATACACCGGGAACGGCACCGGGCCGAAGCCCTGGGCCAGGTCATCTTCACCCAGCGCATTAGGGGTCAGGGGCGCGTTCTTTTTTGCCGCGAGCAACAGGCGCAGGTTGGTCCGGCTGTCATTGCCGGGGCTCAGGAATGGCATATTGCTGCAGGCGGTCAGCGAATCCTGGGACACGCGCCAGTCGGGGTAGCACGAGTCGTCGCCGCTGGCCTGGGCCTGCAGGGAAAAGGCGGCACACAGTGCCAGGGTCAGGGATGACAGAAGACCGATGCGCATGAATTGTCCTTATTCCGGGAGTCCGTGAATGCCGCTGGGCGAAAGGTGAAGATGATAGCGTGAACATTGCAAAATGTTGCACGAATGGCTGCCAATCTGTGGGTTTTATCGGTCTAGACTGAGGGCAATCCCTTATTTTTTGGAGCTGCCATGCAATCGCCTGTTCACAGCCTGCCGTCGTTGTTCAAACAGCTCGGGCTGCCCGATGACGCCACCAGCATTGAGCGTTTTGTTGCGGTGCATTCGCCGCTCAAGCCGGAGTTGAAACTCGAAGATGCGTTTTTCTGGACGGGTAGCCAGAAGGCGTTTCTACGCGAAGAAATTCTGGAGGATGCGGATTGGGCGGAAGTGGTGGATGAGTTGAATGTGCTGTTGCGCAGCAGCCGTGCTTAAGTGAACTCATTCGAATGTGGCAGCTGTCGAGCCCGAGCGAGGCTGCGATAGCGGTGGATCAGCCAACATCAATGCCAGCAGTGCTACCGCCATCGCAGCCTCGCCAAGGCTCGACAGCTCCCACAGAGGCGGCGCGTTATAGGGGGCCCACCGCCTATCTGTGAATTTGTATCAAAACTTGACGAGATTCCATTCCTCCACCATATTGATAGTTAGCAAACTAACTGTATGCGAATGACCTCGTGCCTCAAACCCTCGAAACCCTTCATATGAGCCTCAGCAGCAGCATGGTGGCGGGCGCCCGTAACTGGCGCAAAATCTGCCAGGCCACGCTGGTGAGCTACGGTATTTCCGAAGCCTGTGCGGTGCCTTTACTGATGATCGGCCGTCTCGGCGACGGCGTGCATCAAGTCAAGGTGGCCCAGGCTTCGGGGATGGAAAGCCCGTCCCTGGTACGCCTGCTCGACCAACTGTGCAGTGCCGGCCTGGTGTGCCGCAGCGAAGACCTGCACGACCGCCGCGCCAAGGCGTTGAGCCTGACCGAGCGCGGCCGCGAGTTGGTGCAGGCGGTCGAAGCCCAGCTGGTGCGCTTGCGCCATGAAGTGCTGGCAGACATGGCCCCTGCCGATCTGGAAGCCGCGTTGCGCGTGCTGCATGCTTTTGAAGCAGCCAACCACCCACCGTTGGTCGTGGCTTCTTGAACGGATTTTTTACCGGCATGCCGCCGGCCCGGGATTGGTTCTACGGTGTGCGCACTTTCGCGGCGTCGATGATTGCCCTGTATATCGCCATGCTGATGCAAATGCCGCGTCCGTATTGGGCGATGGCCACGGTGTATATCGTCTCCAGCCCGTTTGTCGGGCCCACCAGTTCCAAGGCCTTGTACCGTGCCATCGGCACCTTTCTCGGGGCGATGGCCGCGGTGTTTTTCGTGCCGCTGTTTGTGCAGACACCGTTCCTGCTGGTGGTGGTGATTGCGTTGTGGACTGGCATTTTGCTGTTTCTGTCCCTGCATTTGCGTACCGCCAACAGCTACGCCTTGATGCTGGCGGGCTACACCTTGCCGTTGATCGCCTTGCCGGTGGTGGATAACCCCCTGGCGGTGTGGGATGTGGCCGAGGCGCGTACCGAAGAAATCTTCCTTGGCATCGCCGTGGCGGCGGTGGTCGGCGCGATGTTCTGGCCACGGCGCCTGGCACCGGTGTTCGATGACTCGGTGCGCAAATGGTTTGCCGACGCGACGATCTACAGCCAGCGCTTCCTCAATCGCAACGTACAGCCCGAGGAAGTCAGCAGCCTGCGCGGCGGCATGGTCGCGACTTTTAACACCCTGGAATTGATGATCGGCCAACTGCCCCACGAAGGCGCGCGGCCGCAAACGGTGCGCAACACCAAGGAGCTGCGCGGGCGCATGATCCATCTGTTGCCGGTGGTGGATGCCCTGGATGACGCGCTGTATGCCCTGGAGCGCCGCACCCCGGAGTTGGTCGGCAAGTTCGCGCCGCTGCTGGCGGCCACCACCGAGTGGCTGCAAAGCACCACTGATGAGGCGCCGGTCGAACGCTGGCGCGTCCTGCGTGACCAGCTCGAAGCCCTGCAACCCGACGCCGAGGCCCTGGACGACCGTCATCAGTTGCTGTTTTCCAACGCGCTGTATCGCCTCGGCGAGTGGATCGACCTGTGGCAAGACTGCCGCAGCCTGCAAGCCGCCATCCACAGTGAAAGCCAGGCCCCGTGGCGCGCGGTCTATCGCCACTGGCGCCTGGGCCGGCTGACGCCGTTCCTTGATCGCGGCCTGATGCTCTACTCTGCGTTTTCCACGGTCAGCGCGATCATCGTCGCCTCGGTGCTGTGGATTCTGCTGGGCTGGACCGACGGTGGCAGCGCAGTGATCCTCGCGGCGGTGGCGTGCAGTTTCTTCGCCTCGATGGACGACCCGGCGCCGCAGATCTACCGGTTCTTTTTCTGGACGGCGATGTCGGTGCTGTTCGCCAGCCTCTACTTATTCCTGATCCTGCCCAACCTGCATGATTTCCCGATGCTGGTGCTGGCGTTTGCGGTGCCCTTTATCTGGGTCGGCACCCTGACGGTGCAACCGCGTTTCTACCTGGGCATGCTGCTGACCATCGTCAACACCTCGTCCTTTATCAGCATCCAGGGCGCCTACGACGCGGATTTTCTGAGCTTCGCCAACTCCAACCTCGCCGGCCCGGTGGGCTTGCTGTTTGCCTTTGTCTGGACCCTGATCGCGCGGCCCTTTGGTGCTGAGCTGGCGGCCAAGCGCCTGACCCGTTTCAGCTGGCGCGATATTGTCGGCCTCACGCAGCCGGCCACCCTCGCCGAGCACCGGCGCCTGGGCGTGCAAATGCTCGACCGCCTGATGCAGCACCTGCCGCGCCTGGCCATGACCGGCCAGGACACCGGCGTCGCCCTGCGCGAGCTGCGCGTGGCGCTGAACCTGCTCGACCTGCTGGCCTACGCACCCCGCATCCTCGGCGTGCCGCGAGTGTTGCTCGACCAGGTGGTGGCCGAGGTCGGCGAGTACTTCAAAGCGTGCCTGAAGGCCGGTGAGCGCCTGCCGGCCCCCAGCGGTCTGCTGATGACCCTGGACCGCACCCGCCGCGCCCTCAACGGCCAGGGCCTGCAAGGCGAGGGCGAAACCCGCCTGCACCTGCTGCACGCCCTCAGCGGTTTGCGCCTGGCGCTGTTGCCCGGCGTGGAGTTTGTCAGTACAGGCGAGATGGACGCGCCGTTACCCGATGGAGCGCCTCTATGATCGGTGACCTGGATATCAGCGGGGTGTTCCTGCCCACGCTGCTGGTGCTGATGGGCATTACGTATGGCTTTTACCTGGTGGTGCACGGGTTGTTGACCCGCGTCCACTTCTACCGCCTGGTCTGGCACCGGGCATTATTCAATGTGGCTCTCTACGCGCTGTTGCTGGGCGCTGTGGACTCACTCAGTCGATACCTGATGACATGAAAAAACCTTTTTTGACGATCGGCCGTGTGGTCCTGACGTTGCTGGTAGTGACCTTTGCCTGCGTCGTGGTCTGGCGCATGGTCATGTACTACATGTTCGCCCCCTGGACCCGCGACGGGCATATCCGCGCCGACATCGTGCAGATCGCCCCGGACGTGTCCGGGCTGATCCAGCAAGTGGATGTGCGCGATAACCAACTGGTGACCCGGGGCCAGGTGCTGTTCTCCGTGGACCAGGACCGTTTCAAGCTCGCCCTGCGCCAGGCCCAGGCGGCCGTGGCCGACCGCCAGGAAACCCTGGCCCAGGCCCAGCGCGAAGCCAGGCGCAACCGCGGCCTGGGCAACCTGGTGGCCAGCGAGCAACTGGAAGAAAGCCAGTCCCGCGTGGCCCGCGCCCAGTCGGCCCTGGCCGAGGCGCAGGTGACGGTGGACAGCGCCCAGCTCAACCTCGACCGCTCGGTGATCCGCAGCCCGGTGGACGGCTACGTCAACGACCGTGCGCCTCGGGCCCAGGAGTTCGTGACCGCCGGGCGCCCGGTGTTGTCGGTGGTGGACAGCAATTCCTTCCACATCGACGGCTACTTTGAAGAGACCAAACTGGACGGCATCCATGTCGGCCAGAGCGTGGATATCCGTGTGATTGGCGACAACGCGCGCTTGCGCGGGCATGTACAAAGCATCGTCGCCGGCATCGAAGACCGCGACCGCACCAGCGGCTCCAACCTGCTGCCCAACGTCAACCCGGCGTTCAGCTGGGTGCGCCTGGCCCAGCGGATCCCGGTGCGTATCGCCTTTGATGATGTGCCGGCGGACTTCCGCATGATTGCCGGGCGCACGGCCACCGTGTCGATCATGGATGACCAGCCCAAGTCCGGAGACCAGCCATGAAGCAACTGCTGGCGACCGCAGGGCTGGGGCTGCTGTTGTCGGCCTGCCAGGTAGTGGGCCCGGATTACCAGTTGCCGGATGCAGCCGCCGTCAACCGTGGCGACCTGCAGGGCCAACTGGCCGGGCAGGGCAATAATGTAGTCTCGGCGCCGGTGCCCGCCGACTGGTGGAAGTTGTACCAGGACCCGCGCCTGGATGAACTGGTGCGCCAGGCCATGGCCTCCAACACCGACCTGCGCGTGGCGGCGGCCAACCTGCAACGGGCGCGCTTCCAGGTGCAGGAAGCGCAATCGGCGGGCGGCTGGAGCGGCGGGGTCAAGCTCGGCGCCCAGCGTTTGCAGGAGTCCGGCGAGGCTTTTTTGCAGGCGAATAAAGTGCCGGTGGCGAATGTCGGTGATATCGGCATCACCACCTCCTATCAGTTCGACCTGTTCGGCACCTTGCAGCGCGGCATCGAAGGCGCCCAGGCCAATGCCGACGCGACCCAAGCCGCGGTGGATACCGCACGCATCACCCTGGTGGCGGACGTGGTGCGCTCCTACACCCAGGTGTGTGCGGCCAATGAAGAGCTGCACATCGCCCGCCAGTCTCTGGACCTGCAAGCCCAGAGCACGCGCCTGACCCAGCGCCTGCGCGATGCGGGGCGTGGCGATGAAACCCAGGTCACCCGCTCACAAACCCAATTCAAGTCTTTGCGCGCTGAACTGCCGCGCTTTGAGGCGGCGCGCCAGGCCGGTTTGTTCCGCCTGTCGATGCTCCTGGCCAAACCCCTGGACCAATTGCCGGCCGGCACCCGCGATTGCGCCGAGTTGCCGCAGATTGCCCAGTTGCTGCCGGTGGGCGACGGCGCCACCCTGCTCAAGCGCCGCCCTGACGTGCGCCAGGCCGAACGCCGACTGGCGGCGGCGACGGCGGGCATTGGCGTGGCCACCGGCGAGTTGTACCCGGATATCAGCATCGGCGCCTCCATCGGCACCGTGGGCATTATCGACAACCTCGGCAAACCGGCCGCCAACCGCTGGGGCTTCGGCCCGCTGTTGAGCTGGACGGTGCCGTCCAACGGCTCGCGTGCGCGCATCCATGAAGCCGAAGCCGCGACCCAGGGCGCCTTGGCGCACTTCGATGGGGTGGTGCTCAACGCCATCCGTGAGACCCAGACCGGGCTTGCGCAATACACCGCCCAACTGCAGCGCCGCGATGCCCTGGCCGAGGCCGAGCAGTCGGCGCAACAGGCCGCCGACCAGACGCACCGCTTCTTCCAGGCCGGGCGCGAGTCGTTCCTCGCCGACCTGCAAGCCACGCGCACCTACACCGATATGCGTGCGCAACTGGCTCAGGCCAACACCCAGGTGGCGATGAGCCAGATCGACCTGTTCCTGGCCCTGGGCGGCGGCTGGGAAAGCGGACGAACGCAAGGCACACAACCCGGCAAACCCTGAGGCGGTTGCTATGCTTTGATCAGACGGGCTTGCGTGATGGCCCGCTGATCACTGCCTGCGTTGCTCATGGGGATTCCAATAATGAAAAACCCTTATGCTCCCGCGTTCTGGTGCGTGCTCTTCGCACTGGTGTTGTTATCGGCGACTTACTTTTACGGCGTCATGTTGGCCCATCAACTGGATAAGGCCATGGTGTTCCTCGACAGCGCCTGTGCGTTGATCGCCGCGTTGTCCATTGGCGTGGTGGCCTGGGCCTCCTACCAGGGCCAGCGCACCCAGAAAAAAATCCTCGAACAAGGCAAGACGCGGGTGGCGATCTGGGACACCAAGGTGGCCCTGCGCCGGGTCGAAACCGTGTTCGACCGCTATTTCTGGGGCAGCTACTGGCAGCCTGGGCGCACCTTCCAGGAAGTCATGGGCGAACTGACCGGCACGCCCCTGGAAAAAAGCCTCGAAGCCTTGAAGCAACAATGCGTGGTACTCGACCGACAAGTGGCCGAAGGGCGGCACTGGCTGAACAACGCCCGGGAACTGTCCGACGTCGCCACCGCCATGGCCCGCGAGCGTTACCAACTGGACTTCTACGACCCCAAGGCGGATACGCCGGGCAATGCGGTGATTCACCGCGAGTTTGAAGTGCTGGTGTACACCTGGACGGCGCGGCTGAAGAGTTTTGATCACCAGCTCGACGAAATCGAGATGGAATACTCCTGACCCAGGGCTGAGTCCGGTGGACCTGATAAAACTCAGTGAGTCTTATTGGGGCTGCTACGCGGCCCAACGGGGGCAAGCCCCCTCGCCACAATGTTCCATTTCCATCCCCTGGGCCGCGTTGTTCGCCACAAGAGATTGCAACGAGCCCCCCCGCCAGTGCTAACCTTGCCCCGATTTTCGGCGGGCTTGAGCCGACGCCCCACTTCGGGGTTCAGGGAAGACAGCCCACTTCGCACAGGATTGGATCAGGACACTTCATGAATAAATCAGCCGTTGTACTTTTGGGTTTTGTTGCCGCCGTCGGCGTAGTCAGTGCCGGCGGTGCCTGGTACACCGGCAGCCAATTGGAAGGTGTGCTTAAAACCACGATCGAAGACGCCAACAAGGAGATGGAGCGCTCCCTGGCCGGTGTCGATGGCCGTATGACCCTGGAGATGGTCTCCCTGGATCGCGGCTGGTTCAGCAGCACCGGCCACTTCCGTCTCAAGGCTGAAGGCGCGGTGTTCGGTGAACAGTTCAAAGACAGCGAACTGCTGTTTGTCGACCGTATCGAACACGGTCCGCTGCCGGTCTCGCGCCTGGTCACCCTGAAGTGGTGGCCAGTGCTGGCTACCAGTCACCTGGCCCTCGAGAAGAACCCGACCACCGAAAAATGGTTCGCCGCCACTAAGGACGTTTCGCCGGTCAAAGGCGTCGCCAACATCGGTTTCAACCGTTCGGTCACGGGCAACCTGGAGCTGCTGCCCCTGGAGTACAAGGACGGCACCACCAGCGTCACCTTCTCCGGCCTGAATATGGACTACTTCAACACCGAAAAGGCGACAGAGATCAAGGTCGACGGTTACATGGACGCCCTCAAGGTCTCCCTGGTCGACCCCAAGGGGGCACCGTTCCAGGCAGAGCTCAATGGCTTGACCCTCGCCAGTAACTTGACCAAGAGCAGCTTTGGTTTTTATGTCGGCCAGAATACCGTCGTGTTGAGCAACAGCACGTTCACCTTTGGCCCGGAACAAGCCGTGCTGACCGTCAAAGGGTTCGAGCAGAAAGACAGCAGCGATACCAAGGACAACAACCTGGACGGTCGCGTCGACTACAAAATCACCGAGATCGGTTACCAGGGTAAACCCGTGGGTTCGGCGGCCATGGCCGTGAGCGTCAAGAACATCGATGTGCCATCGACCATGGTGCTGACCAAGCTGTATCAGGACAAGATGCAACCGGTGCAGGCTGCCCAGGCTGCCGGCCAACCGATTCCTGAGCTGCAACTGAGCGAAGCCGAGCAAGTGCTGGCCCAGGCCAACGTTGATCTGCTGCTGGCCGCCAAGCCGCAAGTGGCCCTGGAAAATCTGTCCCTGAAGACCGCCAATGGCGAAAGCCGCTTCAACCTGGTGGTAGACCTGACCAAGCCGTCCACCATGGAGCTGCCGCCGGTTGAACTGGCCAAGCAGATGATCACGCTGCTGGATGCCAACCTGACCCTGTCCAAGCCGATGATCGCTGACGTGGCCGCCCTGCAAGCGCAGATCGGTGGTGTGACTGACCCCAAAGCCATCGAGCAGCAGGCCCAGATGGCCAGCGAGATGGTCAGCGGCATGGCCGTGGGCACGCAACTGGCGACCCTGGAAGGCAACGACATCCTGGCCAAGCTGCACTACGCCAACAATGAAGTGACCTTCAATGGCCAGAAAATGACCGTCGAGCAGTTTATCGGCGGCGTACTGGGCAAGCTGGGTGCGGTCAGCGGCGCGCAATAAGGCTGCCCGACCCGTGTAGGAATACGGTTTGTGTAGGCGCTGGCTTGCCTGCGATAGCATCACCTCGGTGTGTCAGTGAAACAGAGGTGATGCCATCGCAGGCAAGCCGGCTCCCACAGAGGCCAGCTCCCACACAAGCCCCACGTTTGATCTCCACTGGCTTTTAGGACGATTCTGAACAATTGTCCTAATTTGTCCTATTCCATATCCCTCTCAGGGATATTGCGCCCAGGAAAGCTTGGCCGGGTCATCAGACACCGGCGGCCTGATGCGTGTTGTACAGGCGAACCTATCGCTACAGCTTTCCGAGTAAGGAAGCTGACGACATGTTGCGTAATTTCTCTCCCTCTGGCCCTAGCCGCCTGCGTCTACTGATCGGTGCTGCCTTGTTGCTGCCGACCCTGGCCGTGGCCGATCCTGCCTATGATTCCCTGATTCGCCAGGCCCGTACCGGCAACTACACGCCAGCGCTCAACCTGTTGCGCCAATTGCCTGCCGAGCGCCAGACCTCTGGCCAGGTCAGCGATCACCTGTTGATCGCCAGTTGGGCGCGCCAGGATGACGAAGTACTCAAGGTCTATGAGGCCCAGGGGCACCAGCGCCAACTGACCACCCAAGCGTTGACCATCGTGGCCCGCACCTACCGCAATCAACAGCGCTGGGCCCCCGCCGAGGCGGTGTATCGCCAGGCCTTGCTGCGCGAACCGAGCAACCCGGACCTGCAACTGGGCCTGGCCATGACCCTGGCCGATGGCGGCAAAACCGCCGAAGCCGTGCAGCGTGCCCGCACCCTGGTGGCGGCCAAGCCCGAGAATGTCGAGCGGCGTATGGCCCTGGGCTATGCGTTGTCCCGTGCCGGGCAGCCCTATGATTCGCTGTTCGAATTCGACCAGGCGTTTATCCGCGCCGGTAACCAGCCCGAGGTGGTGCGCGAATACCTGATCGCCCTGCAACGTGCACGTATGCCGGAACCGGCCCTGCGCCTGAGCGCCCGCCACCCCGGCTTGCTGGACCCGGTGACCCAGCGCCGCCTGGAAGGCGACCTGGCTGCCGAACGCGTGCGCCTGGCTGAATTCCCGACGCGCAGTGAAAGCGAACGCTTTGTGATCGCCGACCGCGCCCTCAAGAATTACGACCAATTGCTCGCCACCTGGACCCCGGACGCCAGTGCCCATGACGATGTGGTGCGCTGGCGCATCGACCGCCTGGGCGCGCTCAAGGCCCGCGCACGTACCGCCGAGGTGCTCCACGACTACGAAGCCTTGCAAGCTCAAGGCGTGCAACTGCCCAACTACGCCCTGCGCTGGGTGGCCGCCGCCTACCTCGACCAGCGTTTGCCCGAGAAGGCCGCGCCGCTGTATCGCCAGGCAGTGACCGCGTCGGATGCCGACCCCAGCAACCAAGTGGTCGACAGCACCGCGCTGTACTACTCCCTGCTGGAAAACGACCAGACCCGCGAAGCTCGCGCCGTCGCAAACGACCTGGCGAGCACGCAAAGGCCTCGGGTTGAACTCAAGGGGCTGCCCCTCGGTAACCCCAACGACGCGTGGCTGGCCGCCCAGCAACTGGCGGCCCAGGCCGCGACCTACGGCGCCGATCTGCCGACCAGTGAAAAAAGCCTGGAAACTCTGGTGCGCACCTCGCCCGGCAATGTCGGCATGCGCGTGGCCCAGGCGGACATGTTCCGCGCCCGCGCCTGGCCGCGACGTGCCGAAATTGCCCTCAAGAACGCCGAAAACCAGAACCCGCGCCATATCGACCTGGAAGTCTCCCAAGGCTACAACGCGCTGGATCTGCAGGAGTGGCGCCAGCTCGATATGCTCGCCGATGACGTGGTCGCCCGCGCCCCGGACAATCGCCAGGTCCAACGCCTCCAGCGCCTGCGCAAAGTGCATGAGATGGCCGAGCTGCGTATCGAAGCCGAGACCGGTAAAAGCCATGGCGGCGGGGCGGTTGCCGGTAGCCGTGACTGGGGGATCGAAACCCTGCTCTACAGCCCGCCCATCGATGAAGACTGGCGGATATTCGGCGGTATCGGCTACGCCACCGCCGACTTTGAAGAAGGCACGGGCCACCACCGCTGGCAGCGCCTGGGTGTGGAGCGGCGTACCCGTGATATGACCCTGGAGGCCGAAGTCTCCAATCACTCCTACGGCAAAGGCACCAAGCAGGGCGCACGCCTGGCGATTGCCCGCGACATCAACGACCACTGGCAGTACGGGGGCAGTCTTGACTACCTGGCCGCCAGCACGCCGTTGCGCGCGCTCAATGCCAACGTCACCGCCAACGGCGGCAGCGGGTTTATCCGCTGGAGCGCCAACGAGAGCCGTGAGTGGAAACTGGCGCTGAGCCCGTCCCACTTCAGTGACGGTAACGACCGTGTCGAAGCGTCGCTCATCGGCCGTGAGGGTGTCTACCGCTCGCCGGGCGTGCAAGTAGACCTTGGCCTGGAAGTCGCCGCCAGCCGCAACAGTAAGGAAGAGGCCGCGTATTTCAACCCGCGCTCAGACTTCAGCGTGCTGCCCACGGTGAGCGTCAACCATGTGCTTTATCACCGCTACGAAACCCAGTGGAGTCAGCAGTTCCAGGCCGGTGCGGGCACTTACAGCCAGCGCGATTACTCCACCGGTGCCATTGGTTTGCTCAGTTACGGCCAGCGTTATCGCTGGAACGACGTACTGGAAACCGGCGCCAACCTGAGCTGGATCAACCGACCTTATGACGGTGAGCGCGAAAGCGATGTGCGCCTGATCGTCGACCTCACTTACCGTTTCTAGAAGAGTCCGATCATGACCCTTGTTTCCCGTTGCCTGCTGGCCCTGGGTTTTTTGCTGAGCAGTGCCTGTGCCCAGTCCCCCGCGCCTTTTACGCCACCTGCTGAACGACTCAAACCGGTCAACGAAGCGCCGTGGCCGAAAAACCATTTCCTGGGCATTGCCTACCACGATGTCAACGACCGTGACCCCGACCAGAGAGTGGTGGCGGTGCGTACCGAACGCCTGATCGAACAGTTGTCCTGGCTGCGCGAGAACGGCTACCAGGCGGTCAGCGTCGACCAGGTCCTCGCTGCCCGTGCCGGCGGGCCAGAGCTGCCGCCCAAAGCCGTCATGCTCAGCTTCGACGACGGTTATTCGAGCTTTTACACCCGCGTTATGCCGATCCTGCGTGCCTACCGGTGGCCGGCCGTGCTGGCGCCAGTGGGCAGTTGGGTCGACACGCCGTTGAACCAGCCGGTGGATTTTGCCGGCGTGCCGCGTAACCGCGGGGAGTTTCTGACCTGGCAACAAGTGCGCGAAGTGGCGCAATCGGGCCTGGTGGAAATCGCCGCCCACACCGACGCCAGCCACAAGGGCGTGCTGGCCAACCCCCAGGGCAACCAGGAACCGGCCGCCGCCACCCGGCGCTATGACCCGGTCACCCGCAGTTATGAGTCCGAAGCGCAGTTCCGGGCGCGGATGCTCGCCGACGTCGCGGCGATTTCCAATAAGATCCGCGCCGTTACCGGCAAGGCCCCGCGTGTGTGGGTATGGCCGTATGGGGCGGCGGATGGCACTGCTCTGGCGGTGGTGGGTGAGCAGGGTTACCAGATGGCCCTGACCCTGGAGGACGGCCTCGACAACCTCGGCAACTTGATGAGCAGCCCGCGCTTTCTGGTGGACAACGACCCGTACGGTGAGGACTTCGCCAACAGCATGGTCTCGGCGCAGGTCAAAGCACCGATGCGGGTGCTGCATGTGGACCTCGATCATGTCTACGACCCGGACAAGGCGCAGGAGGTGCGCAACCTCGACGCGCTGGTCCAGCGTGTGCTGGACATGGGCGTCGACACTGTATTCCTCCAGGCGTTCGCCGACCCCAAGGGTGATGGCCTGGCGCGTTCGCTGTACTTCCCCAACCGCCATCTGCCGATGCGTGCCGACCTGTTCAACCGTGTCAGTTGGCAGCTGCATACCCGTGCCGGCCTGGTCAAAGTCTACGCCTGGATGCCCGTGCTGAGCTTTGCCCTGGATGCCAAGCTACCCCGCGTCAGCCGCTGGGACCCGGCCACCGGCAAGGTGGCCGTCGACCCGAAACAGTACCAGCGCCTGTCGCCGTTCGATCCCCAGGTGCGCAAAGTCATCGGTGAGATCTACGAAGACCTGGCCCGTACCAGCGCTATCCACGGTGTGTTGTTCCACGATGACGCCGTGCTCTCGGACTTTGAAGACGCCAGCCCCCAAGCCCTGAAAACCTACGCCGCCAACGGCCTGCCGGGCAGCATCCAGGCGCTGCGCGCCGACCCTGAAGTGATGCAGCGCTGGACCCGTTTCAAGAGCCGCTACCTGATCGACTTCACCCATGAACTGACCGCCAAGGTCCGCGCCCTGCGCGGCCCGGAAGTGCTCACCGCGCGCAATATCTTCGCCGAGCCGATGCTCAACCCGGCCAGCGAAGCCTGGTTTGCGCAGAACCTCGACGACTTCCTCCAGCACTACGACTGGACTGCGCCGATGGCGATGCCATTGATGGAAGGTCAGTCACTGAAGAACTCCAACGCCTGGCTGGAAAAGCTCGTGGCCACGGTCAAGGCCCGGCCCGGTGCGATGCAGCGCACGGTCTTCGAGCTACAGGCCAAGGATTGGCGCACTCCAGCCGCCCCGGACATTTCCGGCGTGCAAATGGCCGAGTGGATGGGTGTGCTCAAGCGCCAGGGTGCCAGCAGTTTTGGCTACTACCCCGACAACTTCCTGGAGAATTCGCCGGATCTGAACACCGTGCGTCCGGCCCTTTCCAACAAATGGAATCCTTGACTCATGTTCGACAGAATCCTTGCTCTTCTCGTGTTGGCATTGGTGTTGGGTGTGCCCCTGGGCCTGATCTTCCTGGTCACCGGGCAGTTCCTGATGGAGTTCGTGTTTTTCTACCCGTTGTTCATGTCCGGGCTGTGGATTGCCGGCGGCCTGTACTTCTGGCTGCACTGGGAGCGCCACTGGCCGTGGTCCGATGACACCCCGGCGCCGGTGCTCAAAGGCGAGCCGCTGATCTCGATCCTGATCCCTTGCTACAACGAAGGCGACAACGCCGCCGAGACCATCGGCGCGGCGTTGGCCCAGCGCTATCGCAACCTGGAAGTGATTGCGATCAACGACGGCTCCAGCGACAACACCGCCGCTGTGCTCGACGCCCTGGCGCTGCAGGAGCCACGCTTGCGCGTGCTGCACTTGGCGCAAAACCAGGGCAAGGCCGTGGCCTTGCGCATGGGCGCCGTGGCGGCGCGCAGCGAATACCTGGTGTGCATCGACGGCGACGCCTTGCTCGACCGCAATGCCGCCGCCTACCTGGTGGCGCCGATGCTCGACAACCCACGGCTTGGCGCGGTCACCGGCAACCCGCGCATCCGCACGCGCTCGACCTTGATTGGTCGGGTACAGGTGGGCGAGTTCTCTTCGATCATTGGTTTGATCAAGCGTACCCAGCGGGTTTTCGGGCGGATCTTCACCGTGTCCGGCGTGGTGGTGGCGTTTCGGCGGGCGGCCCTGGACCGGGTCGACTACTGGAGCACCGACATGATCACCGAAGACATCGACGTGAGCTGGAAGCTGCAACTGGACCACTGGAGCATCTTCTACGAGCCGCGTGCGCTGTGCTGGATCCTCATGCCGGAAACCCTCGGCGGCCTGTGGAAACAGCGTCTGCGCTGGGCCCAGGGTGGCGCCGAAGTGCTGTTCAAGAATATTCGCGGGATCTGGCAATGGCGCCATCGCTACCTGTGGCCGCTGCTGTTCGAGTACTGCCTGTCCACCGGCTGGGCCTTCACTTTCCTGCTGTCGGTGATCTTCTGGGGCGTAGGGAAAGTCGTGCCGTTGCCCGAGGCGATTGCCGTCGGCTCGCTGATGCCGCCGGCCTTCACCGGCTTGCTGCTGGCGGTGGTGTGCCTGGTGCAATTTGCCGTGAGCATCATGATTGACCGGCGCTACGAGCGCGGCCTGTGGAAAACCCTGTTCTGGACCGTCTGGTACCCGCTGGTGTTCTGGCTGGTGAGCCTGTTCACCACCCTGGTCAGCTTCCCCAAAGTCCTGTTCCGCCAACATCAAAAACGCGCGCGCTGGGTCAGCCCGGATCGCGGCATCAAGGCACCTGCCAAGGAAGTTAAGCCATGAACCTGATCCGTACCCCACAGCGGCCTGTGATGCAGGCCATTGATATTTTCCTGACCCTGATGGCCTGGGCCGGCCTGGTGATCCTGCTGGTGCGCGGCCTAGTGCCGATGCTCGATAGCAATGGTGGCCCACGCATCGATGCACCGATTTTTGCCGCGCTGAACACCTTGCAGATCTACCTGTGGATCGCCTTGTTCAACGCGGTGTTGCTGATCGTCTGGGCGCGCTACCAACAACGACGCGGCAAGCAATTCGCCCAGCGGCGCGCGGCGACCAAGGCGTTGAGCGACCACGGCTTGAGCGAGAGCTTCCGCCTGGCGGCGGGCGAACTTGAGCAACTGCGCCGGCCGGGGGTGTTGGTGATTCATAACGATCAGGAGGGCGGGGTGCAGGCGGTGACGGCGCATCACTCCCGTGAGGTGCGGCGGCCAGGGTTAAAACTGGTGGTGGGGCAGGAAAACTAGGCGCGTAGGGAAGGCGACCTTTTATTGTAGGAAAATTCGCCAATAGATTTAGGAATACTCCTATTTATCTCGCCTCGGCGGCCCACTGACAATCACGGAGTTGCGCGCCTTTAAACGTTTGATGAGTAGTTGTTCGTTATAAATCAATGGGTTGGCTGTTAATCAAAATGAGGTCCTCGCTCAATTTGAGAGCCTGTGTGCCGACAACCTGTTCGGCGATGACCGCGAACGCTTGCTCAATCTGCGGGAAATTGAGCAGGCCATTGATCAGCTCAAATGATGCAGGTCGTCGCTCAGTGCACGGGCTCAACAGGCTGTTTCGGTTTTATACCTGCTGCCGCGAGATCGTGAGCGGAGCCCCAGTCATACATGGAGTTTTACATGAAGCCAAAGCCGTTTAAAAAAAGCCTGCTGGCTTTAATCGTTGGGGCAATCAGCACTCAAGTGCTGGCCGTTGAAGTGGATGTTGGTCAAGGCAAGAGCACCTGGAGCGGTGAGAAGTTTAGTGAATCACGGACCCTCACCGGAACGGTGACTCAACCCACGAATGTGACCGCTAGCCGAGGCATTAGCAATTGGATGGGGGTGAGTGTCGCTGATACGAGCATTCAGGGCTCGTTGATCAATCGTGCAAATATTAATTTGGATGGTCAAGGGCTCGACATTCACGGGTTCGCCGTGGACCCATCTCTGCAACTGACCGCTAATCCAGGAAGTAGCACCATCACGGGGGATGTTATCCAGGCAGCCGACATCACCCAGAGTAACGGGGCGTTTCAAGCCTTTGAGATCGGCGCTACCAATGTTGGCGGGAGCGTGATCAACTCCGGGACCATTCAATCCACGGCCCCAGTATCCAATCCCTGGACTTTTCGCGATGGCATCCGGTTGCATGGCACCACGGTGGCGGGGGATGTTTCCAACACTGGCGTGATACGGATGATGGGCGTCAACTCGCTTGCTATGCTGCTTGACCGAGGCGGCGTCTTCCCGATCAGCATAGGTGGCAAGATTCTCAACTCCGGTACGTTGTCTGTGACGGGCGACGACTCCTGGGCTTTCGAGGTGGAAACCTCCACATCTCCCTTGAGGATCGAAAACAGTGGCCTGATTTCCGCGAACGGCGCTGCTTCCGCTGGCGTGGTGTTTCATGACGGCACTGTCGATTACATCCTCAATACCGGCACGATCGAAGCAAAAGGCGAAAAGGCTGATGCTTTTGACTTCCACGGAGCAACTTTCGCTCAGAACAGTGCGCCCGGCTCTCGCGGCATCGTCAACCGAGGCACCATCAGTGCCGATGGCGTAGCCATTTATGCAGATATCGACGAGCAAACCTCCCCCTTCGAAATCAACCAGCAAGCCGGCGAAATCCGCAGCAACTCCGGCACCGCCATCGACGCGGCCAACCTGGCAAGCCTGAACTGGACTGGCGGCAAAATCGTCGGTGATGTACTCAACGTCACTGGCGTGAACATCGCAGGCCAGGCCGATTTCACCGGTAAGTACATCCAGAGCCCGGTATCGATCAACTCGGGCTCGTTAAACCTGTCGGACGCCGGCACCACCATCACTGGCGACCTGAATGTAGCCAGCGGCGCCGGGGTTGATATGCGCCTGTCCAACAGCGTGGTGCCGACCACGCCTTACCTGACGGTCAGCGGCGCCGCGAATTTTGCCCAGGCTTCGAAGGTGACCTTGAGCGCCAAGCCCGGTGATTTCACCGCAGCGCCCAGCGGCACCGAATACACCTTGCTGCAAGCCAGCAGCGTGCAGAACAACGGCCTGACGGTCGGCAGTACGTCGTCGCTGCTGGACGTGTTCAGTTACTCGGCTGATGCGCAAACGGTCAAGGCTGTGGTGGGCTTGAAGAGTAATCAGCAGGTGCAAGAGGAGCTGACCAATGTCGGCGCCACTGAGCCGGTTATCACCGCCGTTAACGAAGTGAAAAATGACGTGCTTGGGCAACTGGATGAGAGTGATCCGGTGTTCCAGGCCGTGGCCAACGCCAGCAGCGCCCAGCAACTGGCGCAGATTGGCGAACAGCTCAAGCCTGACGTAAACCGTGGCGCGCTGGACGTGGCCTTGTCCGGGCAGACCGTGATCAACGGCGCGATCCTCAACCGCCTGGCCGGCCAGCGCGATGGCAGCGAGCGTGGCGGCGTGTGGGTGCAAGGCCTGAGCAGCAACATGGACCAGGACGGTCGCGGTGGCGATAACGGTTACTCGGCCAACAGCAGCGGCGTGGCCGTCGGCGTGGACGGGCGTTTGAACGACAGCACCCGTGTGGGTGTGGCGTACAGCTACCTCAACTCCAATATCCATTCGGACCTGGGCAACAAGACTGAGGTGCAGGGCAACGCGCTGTCGCTGTATGGCAACTGGTCGCTGCAGAACTGGTTTGTCGATGGCAGCCTGAGCTATGGCGTCAACGACAACGACAGCAAGCGCCACATCGCCGGCACCACGGCCAAGGGCAGCTACGACAGCCAGGCGTTGTCGGCCAGCGTGATCGGCGGCTACAGCTTCAAAGCGTCGGACAGCGTGCTGATCGAACCGCGTGTCGCCGCGCGTTACTCCAGCGTGCACATGGACAGCCTGCATGAGAAGGGCTCTTCGGCGGCGCTGAACACCGGTTCCCAACGTTACGAAGTCGGTGAGCTGGGCGCCGGCCTGCGTGTGGCAGGCAACCTGGCGCTGGGTGCCGGCACTCTGCAATCGGAAGCGACCGTGATGGCCTATCACGACCTGATGGGGGATCGCGTGGCGCAGACTTCCAGTTTTGTGAACGGTGGTTCGACGTTCAGCGTGACCGGCGCATCGGTGGCGCGTGACAGCTATGAGGCCAGCGTGGGCGTGAACTATCAGGTCTCGGCGTTCAGCGTCGGCGCCAGCTACACCCGTCAGGCTCGCAGTGGGTTTGATGCCGATGGGGTGATGGTTAAGGCGCGGTACGCGTTTTAAGTAGAAAAAACCGGGGGCCAGACCACGATTGAATTTTTAATCGGGGTCTGGCCCTTTTTTATTGCTCGTTTTATGTGCTTTGCAGACTCAACCGTCGCCCAATCAAATCGTAGCCATTGCGTAAGGCTAGGTTTTCCAGCCGTTGGGGAAAACAGGCTTAAACCACGATTCAACCGCTACTGATTGTCTGGCCCCCTATTTGCTTCTTCTTTCATCAAAAAAGGCGGGTGCGTCACCTGACACAACGAGAGCAGGTTGTGACAATTTGCCAGCTCTGTGCATTTGGTGAAAACTCC
The DNA here is from genome assembly GCF_044510355.1 of Pseudomonas sp. DD1. Classification (NCBI taxonomy): domain Bacteria; kingdom Pseudomonadati; phylum Pseudomonadota; class Gammaproteobacteria; order Pseudomonadales; family Pseudomonadaceae; genus Pseudomonas; species Pseudomonas sp. DD1. Next base: position 45,299 of record NZ_MSAJ01000029.1, read on the forward strand.
ACTTTAAAAGGCCCCAAGAGTTTGCTGGGCAGGCATGTGCTGTCAGGGAGACTGTTGATCACAGTCTTTACGATGGCCAGTTACCACCAATGGCGATTATTTCTATAAAGGATTGAGATGTTCGAGATAGATCGCGGCAGCAAAGTACTGTTGGTGGACCAGATTCGCAGCGAAATCATCCGCCGCATCGAATCTTTTCAATGGGTGCAAGGCAGCCGTTTACCGTCAGTCAGGGCGCTTTCCAAACAATTGGGCGTGAGTATTTTTACGGTGAGCAGCGCCTACGAGGATCTCGTTGCCCAACAGGTCATCGAGTCCCGGCCTGGTGCGGGTTACTACATTCTTGCGCCCACTGCTCCGGACGTTTCCAAGGATCTGGACAAGATCATTGCGCCATCCAGTTTGCACGCGGGGTTTCTTTACCGGGCGCTGGATCCTTCCCAATACGATATTCCTGTCAGTTCAGGGTATTTTCCACCTGCCTGGTTGGCGGACGCCGTTCCGGCATCAGTGACCGGCCGGCTGATTCGCAGCACGCTGTCTTGTAGTGCCCCGGCGCCTGCTGCGGGCAAGCAGGAGTTGCGTTCGGTGATTGCGCGACAGCTGCGGGAAATACAGATCAATGCCTCCAGCAGCCAGATTGTGGTGACTGTGGGGGCTACCCATGCGTTCTCGCTGATTCGCAGTGTCATGCTTGAGCCTGGTGATTACCTGTTGGTCGAGGATCCAAGTTACCTGCTGCTGCAGTTGCGGCTGATCAAAGACCGGGATTTCAACATCATCACCGTCCCCCGCATGGCAGATGGCCCGGACTTGGAGGCCATGGAGGCCATGTTGATCCAGTATCGACCAAAACTGTTTCTTACCCAGACCCTGATCCACAACCCTACCGGGGGCAATACCTCGCCGGCCAAGGGCTTCAAGATTCTTTCGTTGGCGCAGAAGTATGACTTTCATATTGTCGAGGACGATATCTTCGGTTCGTTATGTGCCCGGCAAACCCTGCGCTTGAGCAGCCTGGATGAATGGAACCGCACCTTCTATATCAGCGGATTCAGCAAGGTACTTAGCCCGGCATTGCGCCTTGGGTATGTGGTGGCGCCGGCGAAGTTTGTCGAGGGGCTGATCGAACAGAAAATGTACAACTTGTTGTGCGGTTCATCACTGGACGAGACGATCGTGACCTACACCCTGGAGTCCGGCCGCTATCGACACCATTTGGATGGTTTGCGCCAGCGGGTGACGCAGGAGCGTGTCCGGGCGCGGGAGTGGTTGGGGAACAAGGGGGTGGTGTTTGACGATGCCAGTGCGCAGGGGGTGTTTTTGTGGGCGCGGTTTCCTCAGCACGTGGATCTACGCCGCCTGATTGAGCGGGCACACGATGCCCGCATTTTCCTGGCGCCTGGATCACTGTTCAGTAACACGCACAATTATGATCAGTACATTCGCTTGAATGTCAGTCATTGCAACGATATCCGGTTCAAGCACTTCATCGATGCCCAACTGGACTGTGAAACTGCGCTCACAGGCAAGACTGAACAAGACGCCTGACCCTCAAGGCTTGATGCGTGACCCGGCATCGTGCGGTGAGTGTTGCGCCGGGTCGAGGTTTCGTTGCCAGCGTTTGAAGTACTCCGCCAGGGTTGCTACCTCTCCCAGGTCTTCATAAGAGTAGATGTTGCCGGTAAGGATCTGCACGTCATCATCGTCGTGGAGCATTTGGATGGATGAATCCTCAGCGATTTCCAATCCATTGACAGCCAAGCTGATGTTGTCGATCCAGTACAACGGTTTCCCGTCCTGGCCGGACCAGACCTGAGCGTCTGCGTAAAACGACTTCAGGGCCAATCCGTTGGTTTTCATGGGCATAGCGTTAACCCCGTTTACGGCTGGGAGTGTTCTTGGCGCCTGCTGATGGATGACATCAGCCGCACTCGGTTAGATCAGACCCCGTGGGTCAGTTTTTTTTCAGCCCTGAAGCGCAGCCGTGTGTAGTCCACCGTCCAATGTCCGCTGGAGTCCAGCAGGTCGCTGGCCAGTTCCTCCGTGACCTCCTCCAGAAACTGCGCGTGTGCATCTACCGGTAAAGCGGCCAAATAGGGGCTGCCATAGGTTTTTATCCATTCGCTGACGGGGTAATCCAGCACCATCGGGCTCTCGAACCAACTGATGAACGTGACGTGGAACCCCACCTGCTCCAACACCTGTTGGTACTCATGGGCGGAGGGCAGATACCAAGGGTCAATGTCCTGCGCATCGACGGACCTGCGTTCCAGGGCCTCATGGATGGCCCGCCGGATCAACAGGGCATTCTTCGCACCGGCAAACTCACCTACAAACCGCCCGCCGGGTTTGAGTGCCATGAAGGCGCCACGGGCTACTTGATCAGCATGACGCATCCAATGTAGGGCGGCATGGCTGAATACCGCATCGAATTCCTGGTGGAAGTAGAGCTCTTCGGCATTGCCCAGTTTCACCTCAAGGTTGCGCGAGCGTGCGGCGTTCACCTTCTCGGGGCTGGAGTCGAACCCCACCACCTCCGCACCCTGGCGAGCGAGTTGTTCACTCCAATAGCCATCACCGCAGCCGATATCCAGCACCCGCTCCCCCGTTTTGATTGCCAGCAACTCGATCGCACCGTTGGCCCGGTGAATCTGCGAACACGGGTTGGTTTCATAAGGCAGGGCGTTCCTTTCCTGCAACTCGAAAAAGGGTTGGAAAAAGCTTGAGGCAGTCATCGGGAGGTCTCCGTTTAGGGGAGGTGATGTGGCTGTCGGGCTGCAAGCCCCTCTAAGCATCACCTTGGGCGAGGTGAAAAAGGGCGCGCCGGTTGCCCGGCGCACGCTTCTGTTCAGATGCGCTTGGACAACCAGACCAGCACGATTACCACGACGCATGCGGCCGGGGTCAACCAGTTCCAGAGCTCACCCATCAGCCAGATCGAAAAGGCAAACGTGAAGAACGGCTGTAGCAACTGCAACTGGCTAATGCGTTGGATGCCCCCCAGTGCCAGTGCACGGTTCCATGAAAAGAAGCCCAGCAGCGAGTTGACCAGCGCCAGGAAGAGCAGGGCTGCTACCCCTTGGCCAGGCAGGTTGGCAATAGCTTCGCCGTCATACAGCCAGAGGCTGACCGGAAGTAACACAGGCAGGCTGATGACTAGGGTCCAGCACATGACCTGCCAGCCCGGCAGTTCCTTGGACAGCGCGCCGCCTTGGGCGTAGCCAAAGCCGGCCAGCATGACGGCACCCAGTAGTGCCAAGTCACCGATGTAGATATCCGAGACATTCGAGTTGATCACGGTATAGGTCATGACCACCAGGAAACCCAGGCTCGACACCACCCAGAACATTTTGGAGGGGCGGGTACCTGTGATCAGCGTGCCGAAGATAGCCGTAGACAGTGGCAGCGCCGCGAGCACCACGCCGCCATGGCTCACGGGAACGTATTGCATGCCAAGGGCGGTAAGGATTGGAAAGCCGTAAACGATCCCGGTGGATGTCAGCAGCATTCGTTTGATTTGCGATCGAGTGGGCAGCTTGGCTCGGCCGAGAATCAGAAATGGAATTGCCGCAAACGCTGCCAGCACCGACCGGAAAAAACCGACTTGCAGGGCGCTCAGATCGCCCGCGAGTATCTTGGCCGCCGGTAGGGTCATCGCGAAAGCTGCGACCGAAATGAGCCCTAGGAAGTAGGCTTGCAAGTCCTGGTTTTTTGATTCTTGAAAGCTGGCGATATTGGTTTGCGTCATGGGACGTTTCCTTTGGTTTCGCCGGTGGTGCATCCGCCCATGCGGGTGGATGCGCAGGCCGGTCAGATCTGTTTGTTATTGAGGTTGGGTTTATCCAGGGGGCTGGTACTCAGGAAAAATACCAACGATGAACGTGTGCCACTTTGTACCTTGCGTACCCCATGGGGGATTTCGCAGCGATTGATCAGCACATCGGCATAGCCGGTTTTAAACTGCGACTCCTGGCCTTCATGCTCGATAAAGAACTCACCGCCTTCGTATTGCCTGCCGAACTGAATGACCACCGAGTAGCGATATTCCAGGTTGCTGTAGGTATCAATGTGCTTACCGATATAGTTGCCAGCCTCCAGCAGGTTGGATTGGCAACGGCGGATAAAACACTCTCCCTCCATGATGCCGTTGAAAAACTCACGGCTTTTACCTGACGAGAGAATTTCCACCACCCGTTCGCCATACGGTGTGTTCCGGTACACGGGCAACTGGCCTTTTTGGTCTTCCATGAAGCGCCCAACCGCCAAAAAGTTTTCTTCGCCCACATCGCCGATTTTAATGATGGTTTTGGGGATGACCTGGCACGCGGTCTCCAAGTAGTCGATATCTTCATCTGAGAACAGTTGTGAAGCCTTGAGGCGTGCGTAGGCGTCGGTGTGCAACTGTTGATTGGCTGCTTGAATCGTCTCTTGCATGGTCAGGCTCCTTGAGAGGTGGAAGTGGGGAACGGGCAGTTATGAGTGTCCGAGACAGTGGTTTCGAGAGGGCCGAAAGGCTCCTGCACACCTCGGCACAAGTGGTCGCGAATCAGATACAACCCGGCCATGAACCCCCAGACTTCCAGGAACGGGCCATAGGGCGAGGGTTGTTGCTCGAGACTGGCGCGATAGTTGGCGATGTGCCGGAAGTGCACGTTGGGGCGGCGGTGATGCGCGTCATGGTTCGGCAAGTCTTGCGGGTACACATACATCCGCACGGGGATGTCCAGGCACACGCACTGCAAACCCCAGATCAGATGGGCGATGATGCCGCGCTCCGGCGGTTTGCGGCCCTGGTAGCGACCCCAGGTCAGGCGGCCGTAGTGGTCTTTTTCGCTGCGCCGGGCGTCCCGTTGATAAAACCAAAGGTGCTCGGTAAACAATTGCAGCCACATGGAGTGTTCAAACAGCACGGCGCGAGGAATCACGTACATCAATGCGAAAGCAGGTAACCCGCCCGTCGCCCACAAAAGCACCAGCACCACCCCCCAGAAGCACCAGCGAAACAGCGCTGCGCGGCGGTCAAGACGCACGAAGCAGTCAAGCCATGTCTCCCGCCATTGACGCAGCAGATAAGTAGGGCGAAACGGGGTGCAGCACACTCGCAACCAGTACGCTGTTTCAGGCATTCCCGGGTAGAACCCTTGCGCCCGGATAAAGCGTTGGTCGGGGTCCTCGTCAGAACACAGCACGCGGATGTTGTGGTGCTCGCGCACATGGCTCTGGTTGTAGGTGTCCCAGTCCTGATAGAGCAGCGGTGTGGTCAGAAATAACCTGGCGTAGCGCTGCGCCCGTGTCTTGTCCTTGAGTACGGCACCGTGGGTAAGGTAGTGAAAGGTGGCTTGCATGCTACGCAGGCGATTGACCATCAAGACCCAGGCCATCAGTACCAGCAGCACCGCAGTAGCGGGTTGAAAAGCACCCTGCAGAACGGCCTGGCCGAGCATCACCAAGGCGATCATCACGGCCCATGTAAAGCACAGATGAACCACCAGGTAGCATTCCCCGGTCTTCTCCATTTCACGCTGCAACACCTGCGCTGTCCGCGCCTGACCCTTACCGGTCAGCCACGTCCAGAGCCCCTGAAAGGGCAGGTGGGCATAGGCCGCTCGAACATCGCCCCGTGGCCCGTACTGACAGTAGTGAGTGTGGTGACGTGCACCTTGCCCCGGACTCATCAGTAGACCCTGGTCAAGTAGAGGACGGGGATGGTGCTGTACAGCCAATAGAATGGCTGCATGCGATTGTGATCGGCGCCGATTACTATGGGGTTGGTCCACTGCTGGGCAAACACTTTGCCAATCGCGGCGTACTCCGCTCCCTGGGCATATAGCACCTGCATCAACTCTTCATTACTGCGCTGCTGATGCCAGGCCTGATAGAGCGCCAGCCTCGCATTCAAGATCGCGGCGTAGTCCAGATCGTTGTCGACGATGCAACCGTTATCTCCGATCGCCAGGCGTTGCTGGGCCTGCGCTGTCAGCGCGTTCCAGATGTCCTCCCCACCCGCTGCCTCGGCGATCATGATCGTCTCGGTGTCCCGCCCCAGGCGGTCGAGGATTTTCTGCTGGCTGACTCGCAGTTTGTGGGCGAAACCTTCGCGTGTTTCCTTGAGGCGGCTCAACGTACGCTCGTCGAACCCTTCAAAATCCCCGGCTGCGATGGCGATGCGTGTCTCAATGCCGTGTTTTTGCAACACTGCCTGTAAGTCGGGCAGGGTCTTGACTACACGTCCGGCCACCAGCCCGATGCCTTCGCCCAAATAATCGAAGGTGTAGCGAAGTCGCCCGTTTTTGTTCTCGTAGCCATAATCAGGGCATACGGGGGAAACCAGCGTGACGATTTCTCCGGCAAGCCCCTTGGCCAGGGTCTCGGCGAAACGCGCGATAAAGTGAGGCGCCGATTGGGCGAATGACAGCCGTTTAAACGCCTGCTCCAGGTCCACCACCAGAGCATCTGGCAGCGCTCGCATGGCCGGATAACGTACTTTCAAGGCTGGCGTTGTCGCGGTGTTGTCGTTTACCGCACAGAGCAGCAAGTTCAACAGCGACGGGCGGCTTTGATTGATATACGGCTTGTTCAGAACCAGCGTTTTCTTGTTTTGATGTGTGCGCACTTCCCACTGGAAGCCAGGAAACTTTGACTGGATAAAACGATAAAAGGGCATGTAGCGAGGAAGCCCCGTAACCACATCATCCGAATGTTGAAACTGTGCATATACGGCCGACAGTTTTGTAACTTCTTCTTCGATGCAAAGTGCCTTGACCAAGTCGGATGGCGGCATTTGAGAAAGCGATATCGGCGACAACACACGCTTGCTGATAAGTTTATGCGTAAGTTTGTTTCTGACGTAATAGTGCGCGAGAGATTGGCTCATAGGTTCACCGGTACGAAAGTTCCTGGTCGGCAGGCATTAGTTCAATACTGTTGATGTTGACGTGTTGCGGCTGCTGCAGGGCCCAAAGAACAGAATTTGCAACATCCATTGGCTCAAGTGGCGTCAGGGAGCTATACGCCCGGTCAGCCAGGGACTGGTCGCCTGCACATTGAACCAGGGCAAACTCCGAGCGGGTTTTGCCGGGCGCGATGTTGGTCAGGCGCACTTTAGTACCGACCAACTCCGTACGCAGGCACCGGCCAAAGTGATCGACAAATGCTTTGGAGGCGGCATAAACGTGCCCGCCTTTATAGTGATAATGAGCACCGATCGAAGTCAGGTTGATCACATGCCCGCAGCCACTTTTTATAAGTGCTGGCAATACGGCCCGCGTGACATTGATCAAGCCGTGAATGTTGGTATCCAACATGGTTGATACATGCTCGTCCGAGACATCCAACAGTGTGCCCTGACCCTGGATCAAGCCTGCACAATTGATAAGTTTGCTAATGTCTGCAAATTCAGCAGGAAGGCCTTTCAGGCAAGTCTTGAGCTGTGCACTGTCCCGAACATCATTGGTCAACGGATAGAAGTTTTCGCGCAGCTCATCGGCTATTGCAGATAGCCGTTCGGTACGACGCCCGATGCCAACGACCTTGTTGCCCTGCGCGATCAACTTTCTGGCACATGCCAGCCCAATGCCAGATGTCACCCCCGTTACGACAACCGTCACGTCACTGTTCAATTGAAGCCCCTTTTGATTGTGGTTTTTATGGATAACTGGAGAGCAGACGCGTCGGTGCCTAGTGAGCTCCCGCAGATTAGAAAGCATCCCAGGCGATGTACCGGTACGGCGATGAGGGGGGGCAGCAAACTGTCTGGTGCTGCGACCATGACAGTTGAAGGGGGCTATTTTTGGCGTTCGTGAGGGCGGCACAGCCGCGAAGGCAGATCTGTGATGCCATTCCCGTGCGCGACCCTCTAGGAGCCGACCCGGCGGTGGTCGTTAGCGATGACGCTGGGCAACTGACAGTCGGCGGCGCTGTAACGGCCGTTATCGCTGGCAAGCCAGTTCCACGTGAGGAGGTGGTGTCAGGGGGGGGGCTGCGATGCCTGTCGTCAGAAATGGGATCCAATTCACACAATAGCCGCGAACTTTTCCGCTTATTTGGCTACTAACCCATCTCGGCACAACATTGATGGCTAACTAATGGCAACTTTCAAGTTGTGCCGAAAGCTGTATCAAAACTGATACCGCTTGTCGGAATAAAAATTCCGAATACAAGCATTTAATTGTTGCTGATAGTTTTTATCGTTATTAATCAGCAGCTTACGGGTGATTTAATTTCTAGCTTCAACTGGCCGGGAGTTTTGGCTGGGTGGAAGTTCGATGTTAGTTTGCCGCCCCTTGTTACTCGATGGATCGAACATGCCTTCGTTATTGCCACGGATTCGGTATTCCCTGTGTATTGCCCTGTTCGCCCTCTGTGGGTCAAACAGCGCAGTGGCCGCGACTTCGCCTGGCGATCAGGACCTGATCCGCGAGCGGCAAAACCGCCTGCTCGAAGAGCAGCGCCGGCGCCTCGAAGACCTCAAGGAATTGCCCGGCAAGGAAGTCAAACCCACAGCGCCCACCGCCCCGGTGGATAACCGTTGTTTCCCGATCAAGACCATTGAACTCAAGGGCGCTGACAGCCTGTCCGCCACCGAGCGTGAGCGCTTGATCAAGCCTTACATCGACCAGTGTCTGGGCGTTTCCCAGCTCAATCAACTGCTCAAGGCCGTCACCGATCACTACATCGACAAGGGCATGGTCACCAGCCGTGCCTACTTGCCGCAGCAGGATTTGTCCAAAGGGCATCTGCAGGTGCTGGTGGTCGAAGGCAAGCTCGAAAGTTTGCAAGGCGCGGATAACAGCAAGCTCTCGGCACGCGAGTTGGCCATGGCCTTTCCTGGCCAAAACGGCGACCTGCTCAACCTGCGGGAAATCGAGCAGGCCATCGACCAGCTCAACCGCTTGCCATCCAACCAGGCCCAAATGGAACTGGCCCCCGGCGAAGCCGTCGGCGGCAGTTCGGTGTTGGTGAAAAACAACCCGCAAAAGCCCTGGCGCGCCAGCTTGTCGCGCAATAACGACGGGCAAAAAAGCACTGGCGAGCAGCAGTGGGGCGCCGGCCTTGAGTGGGACAGCCCCCTGGGCCTGGCGGACCAGTTGGTGTTGCGCGGCGGCCATGATGCGATCAGCGATCACCAGAAAACTTCGAAAAACGGCATGTTCTATTACAACGTGCCGTGGGGCTGGTGGAACTTCAGCTACACCTACAGCGAGAGCGATTACCGCGCGTTGGGCCAGGCCGATACGTTCAGCTTCAAGCAATCGGGTGACAGCCAGAACCACCAACTGCGCGCCGAGCGCGTGGTGCATCGTGATGACGTGAGCAAGACCTCGGTCAACGTCGGCCTGGCTCACCTGCGCACCAATAACTATGTGTTCACCACCCGCCTGGACAGCAGCACTCGCCTGAGTGAAATGCAGGTCGGCATCAACCACGGTCGGCGGGTCGGCAGTGCCTTCGTCAACATGGATTTGGGCATGCAGAATGGCATTGGCCTGCTCGATGCCCAGTCCCAGGACGAACGCGGCGAGTTTGGCAGTCGTCAGCCCAATTCGCGCTACCGCAAATACACCGCCACCGTCAGCTACCTGCAGCCGTTCACCTTGTGGGGCGAGTCGTTCAGTTTCACCAGCCTGGCCACCGGCCAACGCAGCGAAGACATACTGTTCAGCCCGCAGCGCATGAGCCTGGGTGGCTCATCCTCGGTGCGCGGCTTCAAGGACCAGCAACTCAACGGTGACAGCGGCGGCTACTGGCGCAACGACCTGCGCTGGGCGCGGCCGGTGCTGGTGGATTGGTTGCGCCCGGCCTTCGGCGAGTACGGCGTGAGCCTGGGTTACGACCAGGGCGTGATCCGCAATGACCGCTACAACGACACTGTCCACGGCCGGGTTTCCAGCAACTCCGTGGAGCTGTTCGCCCGTGGCAAGAATGTCAGCACCAGCGTGACCTTTGCCCATTCTTTGGAACGTCCGGCAGTGATGAGCGAGCGCGAAGCGCCGATCTACTTCCGGATGGATTTCTACCTGTAATTCAACGCCTAGCCGCATCGAGAATTTGACATGGACGTCCGCCAGTTTGCCTTCCTCGCCCGCCTGCCTTCTGCTGCCTTGAAGCGTCGTGACGCGTTCTGCGGCCTGCCCAAGCGCGGCCTGGTGCTGATCCTGGCCAACGCGCTGTTCTGGCAGCCGCTGCTGGCCCAGGCCGACGGCATTGTGGTCAGCGGCCCCGGCACGACGGTGGGCGCGGCGGGCAATGGGGTGCCGGTGGTGAACATCGCCACGCCCAATGGCAGCGGCCTGTCCCACAACCACTTCAAGGACTACAACGTCGGCCCCAATGGCGTGATCCTCAACAACGCCGGCGGCCCGTTGCAGTCCACCCAACTGGGCGGGATTATCGTCGGCAACCCCAACCTCAAGGGTGGCTCGGCGAATGTCATCCTCAATGAAGTCAACGGCGGCAGCCCCAGCCAACTGCGCGGCTACACCGAGGTGGCGGGCCAATCGGCCAAGGTTATCGTCGCCAACCCCTATGGCGTGACCTGCAACGGCTGCGGCTTTATCAATACGCCCAACGTGACCCTGACCACCGGCAAACCGATCCTCGATAACGGCCGCCTGGACCGCTACCAGGTCGATGGTGGTGCGGTGACCATCGATGGCCAGGGCTTGAACGCGAGCAATGTCGACCGCTTCGAAATCATCACCCGCACGGCCAAGATCAACGCGCAGATCAATGCCCGCAACCTGACCGTGATTGCCGGGCGCAACGACGTCAATGCACAGACCTTGAATGCCACCGCGCGCGCCGACGATGGCAGCGCCAAGCCGGAGTTGGCGATTGACTCCTCGGCCCTGGGCGGCATGTATGCCGGCGCGATCAAGCTGGTGGGCACCGAGGCCGGTGTCGGGGTGAAACTGGACGGCACGTTGGCGGCCAGCGCGGGCGATATCCAACTCGATGCCAATGGGCACCTGAGCATGGCGCAAGCGGCGGCCAGTGGCGCGATTGACGTCAAGGCGGCAAGCCTCGACGCCCAGGGTCCGGCCTACGCCGGCACCGCCCTGACGGTGAAAACCAGCGGCGACCTGAACACCCAGAAAAGCCTCGCCGCCCGCGACACGGTGCGCCTGAGCAGCGGCGGGCAGTTGACCAACAACGGCATCATCGAAGCCGGCGTGAATCCCGATAACACCCGCACCACCACCGGCGACGTCAGCCTCGACGCCCGCGATATTCGCAATAACGCCAGTGTGGTTGCCAGCCGTACCGCCACCGTCAAGGCCAGCCAGACCGTGGATAACCAGGGCGGCGTCATCAGTGCCAGAAAGGCCCTGGACATCACCGCCAGCACTGTGGATAACCGCAACAAAGGCCGCCTGCTGACCAGCGGCAGCACCCAGTTGACTGCCGCTGCGCTGCATAACAGTCAGGGCGAAATCATCAGCGACGGCGCGTTGCAGGCCAACGTCGCGCAGGTCAATAACCAGGGTGGCGCGGTGGTCAGCCACGACACCCTCAGCGTCACCGGCGACAACCTCGATAACAGCAACAAAGGCGTGATCTCCAGCGCCGGAGCGCAAACCCTGACCCTCAGCGGCGCGCTCAACAACAGCCAGGGCGGCGCCATCGACAGCGCCGCCGCATTCACCCTGCGCGGCAACAGCCTGGACAACAGCGCCGGCAGCCTCACCGGCAACGGCGCGCTGACCCTCGACCTGCTGGCCGACCTGATCAACCGCAACGGCAAGCTGGCCAGCGCCGGCCCGCTGTCGATCGAGCGTGTCGCCGCCCTCGACAACCAGGGTGGCAAACTCACCAGCCAAACCTTGCTGACGGTATTGGCGGCCAGCCTGGACAACCGCAACAGCGGCACCCTGGCGGCAAACGCTGGGCTGACCCTGAACGCCAGCGGCCTGGTGCAAAACGACAACGATGGCCTGATCCACAGCGAAAACGCCGGCCTGAACCTCACCGTCGGCAGCCTGAACAACGCCGGGGGCAAGCTCTCGGCCAAGGCGGGTGACGCGCTGATCAACGCCGATGTTTTCAACAACGGCAACGGCGGTGTATTCGCCGGCCAGCGCGTGCGCCTCAGTGGCGGCAGCGTCGATAACGCCGGGCAGATCGCCGGTCAGCAAGTCGACCTCAGCCTACTGGGCGCCCTCAACAACCGTGGCTTGATCGAAAGCGCCAGCACCCTGGACATCGCTGCCGTCAGCCTGAACAACCAGGGCGGGCAATTGCGCGCCCTGGGGAGCACGGGCAAAAGCCGTCTGGCGATTGGCGGTACCTTGGACAACAGCGGCGGCAAGCTGGAAGCGGCCAATGCCGACTTGAGCCTGGCCGCCGGCACCTTCCAGAACCAGGGCGGCAGCGTGCTGCATGTCGGCACCGGCGTGTTCGATATTGCCGGCATCAACCTCGATAACGTCGGCGGCAGCCTGGTGACCCAGGGCGACCTGAGCCTGGACAAAACCAACTGGACCAACAGCAGCCTGATCCAGGCCGGCAACCTCACGGTCAATGTCGACACCCTCGAGCAAACCACCAGCGGCCAATTGCTCGCGGCCAACCGCATCAAGGGCACCGGCCAGAACTGGTCCACCCAGGGCGTGATCGCCAGTAACGGCAGCCTCGACCTGACCCTGGGCGGCACCCTCAACAACACGGGGCGCCTGACCGCCGCCACGGACTTCAGCCTGGCCAGCGCTGCGCTGAACAACCTCGGCACCCTGGGCAGCGGGCGCACCATGACCCTGACCACTGGCAGCCTGCTTAACCAGAATGGCCTGCTGTTCAGCGGCGGCGATATGAGCCTGCGGGTCGATCGTCTGAAAAACCTCGCTGCCGATATCTATGCCATGGGCAACTTGAGTATCGACCGTGACGGCAAGGGCGCGTTCGCCACTAGCATTATCAACAGCTCGTCGAGCATTCAGAGTGACGGCAACCTGAGCCTGGCCGCCGGCACCATCCAGAATATCCGCACGGTCCTGACCAGCGAGTCGGGGATCTACAGCGCCTCGATCAGCCCGGTGCAGTGCATTGAAAACGTCAACGGCGGTGACTGCGAAGGCGGCAAGGAAAACCGTCCGTTCCTGATTGCCCAGCGGGAGCGCCTGAGGGTCACCGGCGCCAGCGCGGCCTCCAGCATTACCTCCGGCGCCAACCTGCTGCTGGTCGGCGGCGATGTGCTCAACAGCAGCAGTAGCATCGCTGCAGCCGGCAGCCTGACGGCGCGGGTCAACCAGTTGACCAACCTCGGCCTGGAAACCCACGACACCCTGACCGAGCGCGTATTTTCTTCCGAGCGCACCCGTGATCCGTCGGGCTACAACCAGACCGCCGCGCAATTTACCCAGCGTTATTCCATCGGTGGCGCGGCCTACAACCCCAATAACCTGGGGGGCCTGGAGGCGGCCATGGCGTTCTTTATCGGCGCGATGGAGCGCCAATGGGGCGAGACCAAAACCACCCAACTGGCGGCTCCGGACCAGCGCTACGCTGCGGTGATCCAGGCCGGCGGCGCGGTGAATATCCAGGCCCAGGCCGGCATCGACAACAGCGTGGTGCGCGGCGGCTACACCTACGTCGGCAGTGGCGCCAAGACCGACACCAACGCCCCTGGCTTCTCCACCCAGGTGAAGCTCAACGGGCAATTGCCACCGGATGTCGCCCAGCAACAAGTCAACCCGCTGGGCCTGCCGGGCTTCAGCTTGCCCACCGGGCAGAACGGCCTGTTTCACTTCAGCGACGGCAGTGGTGTACAGGGCCTGCCCAACAGCCAGTTTGCCGCCAACCCGCACAAGTACCTGATCGAGACCAACTCGCAGCTGACCAATATGGCTGAGTTCCTGGGCTCGGATTACATGTTGGCCAAGCTGGGCTACGACCCCGACGCCAGCCAGAAGCGCCTGGGCGATGGGTTCTACGAGCAGCGCCTGATCCAGCAAGCCGTACTTGCCCGCACCGGCCAGCGCTTTATCGACGGCCAGACCAGCGACGCCGGTGTGTTCAAGTACCTGATGGACAATGCCATCGGCGCTCGCCAGCAACTGAACCTGGCCGTGGGCGTGAGCCTCACCGCCGAACAAGTGGCGGCCCTGACCCACGATATCGTGTGGCTGGAAAACGCCACCGTTGCCGGTCAAGACGTGTTGGTGCCGGTGCTTTACCTGGCCCAGGCCAGCAACCGCCTGGCACCCAATGGCGCACTGATTTCCGGCAGCGACCTGAACCTGATGACCGGCGCCAACCTCAACAACGTCGGCACACTGCGCGCTACCAGCAACCTGGGCGCCAATATTGGCGGTGATTTGCACAACAGCGGGTTGATGGAGGCTGGCAACCGCCTCGACCTGCTGACCGGCAAGAACCTCAACAACCGTGCCGGCGGCATCATCGCCGGGCAGCAGGTCAACCTGGTGGCCGGTGCCGACCTGCTCAACGAGCGCAGCGTCACCACGCACCAGAGCGCCAGCGACTACCGCATCGAGCGCAGCGATTTTATCGACAGCGCTGCGCGCATCGAGTCGGCCAGCACTCTGGCGATGCAGGCCGGGCGCGATATCAACAGTGTGGGCGGCGCGCTCAAGAGCGGCGGCGACACCACCGCCCAGGCGGTGCGCGACGTCAATATCGTCGCGGCACAAACCCTGGACAGCGGCGCCATTGGCAGCCGTTCGCGTCACGAGATCATCACCCAGCAAGGCTCGGTGGTTGAAGCCGGGCGTGACTTCCATGTGGTCGCCGGGCGGGATGTGAGCGCGGTGGGCAGCCAGATCGAAGCCAAGCGCGACCTGAGCGTCGGCGGCGTGCGCAATGTGACCCTGGCGGCGGCGGCCAACGAGCAGCATTCGGCGTACAACTCGAAAAAGGTCAAGAGCATCGAGGACCACGTAAGCCAGGTTTCCAGCGTGCTCAAGGCCGGTGGCAACGTGAGCTTGAATGCGGGCGAAGATTTGCTGCTGCTCGCCAGTAACGTCAGCGCCGGCAATGAAGCGTACCTGGTGGCCGGCAAGAATCTGGCCCTGCGGGCCGCCGAGGATCAGGACTACAGCTTCTACAGCAAGACCAAGAAAAGCTCCTCGGGGAAAAAATTCCGTCTCGACGAGACCGACACCATCAACAACGTTGGCAGCAGTGTCAGCTCTGGCGGCAACAGCACCCTGGTAGCCGGTGAAAACCTGCTGCTGGCGGGTAGCACCGTGGCCGCCGACAAAGGCGCGGCAAAACTGGTGGCGGGCAAGGATGTGCAAATCGTCGCGGTGACTGATGCCGAAAGTGCCCGGCATGAGCGCAAGGAAAGCAAAAGCAGCTGGGGCGGGCTGAAGTCGAGCAAGGTCCAGGACAAGGTCGACGAGAAGCGCACCGTGGCCGTGGGCAGCATGGTCTCGGGCGAGACGGTCAGCGTGGTGGCGGGGCAGGATGCGACAGTGACCGGCTCGGCGCTGGTCAGCACCGGCGACCTAGCCGTGCAGGCCGGGCGTGACCTGACGATTGATGCGGCGCAGAACACCTTTTCGCGCACCGACATGCACAAGGAAAAGAACCGCGACCTGACCGGCGTGTTGACCGGCAATAAGCTGGGCCTGGACGACATCACCGGCAATCAGCACCTGTCCATCAGCAGCAGCAAACACAACGGCACCGCCCAGGAAACCACCCTGACCGGCAGCACCATCGGCTCCAGCGAAGGCAACGTTGCGTTGATTGCCGGGCGTGAATTGAACGTGGTCGCCAGT
Organism: Pseudomonas sp. DD1; assembly: GCF_044510355.1. NCBI lineage: Bacteria > Pseudomonadati > Pseudomonadota > Gammaproteobacteria > Pseudomonadales > Pseudomonadaceae > Pseudomonas > Pseudomonas sp. DD1. The sequence goes on from NZ_MSAJ01000029.1 coordinate 61,042, forward strand.
GATCTGGTGAGCACCAAGAACATGGACCTCAGTGGCGCCAACGTGACCATCACCGCCGGCGCTGAAACCGCGCGGCAAACCACCGAAGACAGCTCCAAAAGCCTGGCCGTGGGCCGGGTGATTGGCGGTGCGGTGATCGACACCGCGCGCAGCATTCACGATGCCACCGAGGCGGCGAAGAACGCCGATGACCCGCGCCTCAAGGCGGTGAAAATCGCCCAGGCCGCCCTGGCGGCCTACAACCTGGGTGGCCAGGCCTCGGACGCCAACGGCCAGAGCGCCGGCTTCAAGAACAAGCAGGGCGGCTCACCCAGCAACGGTTCGTTGATCAAGATTGGCACCGAACTGGCCAACACCCGCAGCAAGGCCAGCAGCGAGTACAACAGCCTGACGGCGCGCCAGAGCACGCTCAATGCCGGGCAGGATCTGTCGATTGTCGCCACCGGCGAAGCGCCCGGCACCCAGGGCAATATCGAGATCACCGGCAGCAGCCTGAAAGCCGCCAACACCTTGTTGCTGGCCAAGAACAACGTGTTGCTGCAAAGCGCCCAGGACACCGTCGACCGCAAGAACGATGGTTCGACCAACAAGACTGCAATTGGCGCCAGTTTCAACATCGGCGAGCAGAACGGTTTCACCCTCGACCTCGGTGCCCAGGGCGCGAAAAACAACGGCAATGGCAACTCGGTAACCCAGGTCAATACCACCCTGGACACCGGCTCGCTGCTGCTCAAAAGCGGTGGCGACACCACCCTCGCCGGCGCCCAGGTGCGCGCTGACCGCATCCAGGCCGACATCGGCGGCAACCTCAATATCCTCTCGCGCCAGGACAGCGAATCGTCGCGCAGCAAGCAGAGCAGCGCAGGCTTTGGCGCGAGTATCTGCATCCCACCGTTCTGCTACGGCTCCACTGTCGCCGGCTCGGCCAGTATTGCTGCGGCCAAGATGAACAGCGACTACAAGGCCGTGACCGACCAGACCGGCCTGTTTGCGGGTACCGGGGGCTACGACATCAATGTCGGCAAGACCACCACCTTGCAGGGCGGGGTGATTGCCAGCGAAGCGGCGGCGGTGAAGAACCGCTTGAGCACCGATCGCTTGATCGTCAGCGATATTAAGAACACCAGCGAGATCCAGAGCCAGTCGGCGGGGCTCTCCGCTTCGTTCAGCAGCAGCGGCGGCACCTCGCCGGGTGGCAGCATTCCGGTGGCGCTCAAGGAAGACGAGCGCAGCCACACTCGCAGTGCGGTCAGCGACGGCACGATTGTGGTCCGCAACCCTGAGGGCGCCAATGACCTGGTGGGGCTGAACCGCGACACCGCCAATGCCAACCAGAAGCTCGAGCGCCCAGATGAAAAGGCCATGCAAGAGCGCATCGACCTGATCCAAAGCTCGGCGCAATTGGCCAGCGGTGTGATCAGTACGGTGGCCAAAGCCAAGGCGGATGAAGCCAAGAAGCTTGGGCAAGAGGCAAAAGACCAGGCCAGCGCGGGCTCGCCAACGGCGGGGGCTGCGGCCCAGGCGTACGAGGCGGCGAATGCCGAGGCGCTGCGCTGGCAGGTGGGTGGCGACAAGAAACTGATGGCTGATATTGCGTCCGGGCTGATTGCGGCCGGGCTGGGCGGCGCTACCGGCGGCACGGCGGTAGGGATCGTGGCCAATACATCGGCCAGCGATATCTTCAATAAAATCGGGAGTTTTGCCGACGAGCAGAAAAACCGCAAAGACATCGACAGTGCGACCAAGGCCGCCTGGGCCGAAGGCGGCGCAGCGCGCGTTATGTTGCACGCATTGGCGGGGGCTGCCCTGGGGCTTTCCAGCGGCAATGTGCAGAGCGGCGCGCTGGGTGCAGGCGCCTCGGCGGCGCTGATGCCCTCGATTCTGCAAGCGCTGGAAGACAGTGGCATGAAAGAGGCCGACCGTAAGGCCGTGGCTACCCTGATTGCCTCCGGCGTGGGTACGGCGGTCGGTTCCGGGCATGGCACCGGCGGCGCCATTGTGGCCGGTGGCACTGCGGCCAGCGTGGATCGGTACAACCGTCAGTTGCACCCGGACGAGATCAAGTTCGCCTCCGACAAAGAGCGCGTCGATCGCTACGCCGCCGAGCAAGGCATCACCGAGCAGCAGGCGCGCATTGAGTTGCTGCGCACCGCCGCGGCGATGGTCGATCGCGGCTGGAATACCGTGTTGGGTGCCGAGGATGGCAACACCACGACTGCCGCCAGTTTCCTGCGCAGCGAGCTTTCGCAGTCGAAAAGCGCGGACCTGTTCCAGGTCAGCCTGGCCGATTACAACAATGAGCGGTTGGGCCTGTCGCGCCTGATGAAAGACCGGAACTCGGTTGAGAACCTGGTCAAGTACATCGAACTGGTCGACCCCTACAAGTACCTGCACGACCCGAAAAACATGGCCGAAATTCTCAATGCCAAGGGCCAGGGCAGTGCCGAGGGTATTGCCAATGCCGTAGAGGATCTGGCCAGTTTCGGTTCCAAGACGGCGCTTTGGGCGATGAGTACCGTCAATTGCCCAAGCTGTGGCGGTCGGCAATTTATCGCGGCGGTAGAGGCGGTGCAGAGCTTGCCCGAAGAGCTGAGGCTCAAGGGCTATCTGGACACCCTGCATATCATGCAGGGCTATGGCACCGACGTGCTGCGCCAGAACGAGATGATCGCCACCTCTACCGGCGTGGGCCTCGGCCTGGGCGGCGCGGGTGTCGGTGGTGCAGGCGCGACCACCACCCGCCTGACCGGCGAGCTGGCCGGGGCTGTGGGCAAACGCTTCACCGGCATCATCAACGAAGCGGCCGAGCAGGCACTGCTCAAAAGTGGCGGTATCTTTGGCCCTGATGGCAAACCGCTGATGGATCTGAGCGTGTTGACCCGGGAACAGAAAGGGGTCATGGGCGACTTGTTTGGCGAGCGTTCCGTTAAGCAAATCGTGCCGGACGGACAGAAATTGGCACGGGTACCGGGTTTGGGTGAGACGGGGGTTGATGATCTTTACAAGGTCAGCCGCCCGGATGTCGACTTTGTCGTTATCGAATACAAGTTTGTCAGCGCCGACAAAAAGTCCGGATCTTCGGGGCTGGGCAATACGCTGGATGGCAAGCAAGGCTCCACAGCCTGGACGCTGGGCGGTGATCGCCTGATCCGTGCAGTGGGCAGGGAGCAGAGCCGGGATGTTCGGGCTGCCATCGAAATGAACCGTACCGAAACATGGGTCGTCAGATCGCGGCCGGATGGCTCGACAGAAATTGAGGTGTTGGATGCGCTTGGTAAGGTCAAACCGGTAGACACCTCTAGAATACTACCTTCCAAAAATCTGAATGGGGTTCTTCCATGATTCGTGCACCGCTGGGAGATAAGCAGTATTGGGAGGGGCGTGAGTCAAAGGACCAGCAGTGGATTGAGCGGGCCCGTAAGCTGTTGGCGGAGCCCTCAGCCAACCCCGTCTATAGGCCGCAATTTGCGTTCGACGTTGCCAAGGATAGTTTGACCTCAGGCATCAGAGCCTATTCCCAAGGGCGCAATGTCGTAGAGATCGCGACCTGTTTCCCGCTCCTGCTGGACGCCTGGGAGATGTCCAATAGTGCTGCCCACGAAGTCTGTGCACAAAACAATCTTCAGGTTTGCCGAGACTGGACTTTCGAGCTGACGGATCTCAGCCACTACATCTGGTGTTTCTGGTTGGTGAGCCTGGCGCTGGCGCTGCAGATTCCCGACGACCAGTGGCGTCGACTGGTTGCCTTGATCGGCGAAGGTGGGCACGACGTTCTGCTGGATCGAATCATCGCCGCCCGCGAGCCCGGGCGGGTGATTGGGGAGCAGCTACTGCACGCCAAGCCTTACTCAAGATTGCTCAAGGCAATCGACGCACCCCAGGAACAACAGGCCTTGCTGTTGCTGGCGTTCGTAGAGCATTGGTACCCGGAGTTGAACCGGCGCGGTAAACAGCAACCCTGGTGGTACGTTTATGGTGACCCGGTAAAACACCCCCTTGAGATGGAAGGCTACTTCGGCCGCTGGTGCTTTGAGGCGGTTGCCGCTGTCAAGGCGTTCGGGCTGGATGACAGCGCTTGTATCGGGCATGAACATTACCCTGCCGACTTGCTCCACCCCAGTGAAGCCGTTATCCCCGCACCAGCTCCTGCCCGCGTAGAAAAGGCCGGCTGGCTGGCGCGGTTGTTTGGGCGCTCGGATGAATGAGCCGTCACTTGTACCAGTACCGGCATGGCATTGGCGTGGCTTTGGTACTGGCTGCGTTGTTGAACGGCTTCTTGCGATTTGATGGCAGTTGGAAGCGTTTTTTGACCATGGTGTTAGTGCAGCTGTGGTTTGGCCAGGCGGTTTACAACTATGCGCGTGGCGCCCGGGTGGCCATAGCACCGGGTGGCATGAGCAAGGACGCCGACCCGGAGTGGCGCGCGGCCTTGGCCGGCTTTGCCCTGTTTTTATATGGGGGCGTGTTCTTTTTGAGTTTTTGACTCTTGCAGGGCAACCCCAGCCCTTTATTGCCACGGAAGACCCTTTATGAAAAAAGTTGCCTTTATCCTCGCGGCCCTGGCCCTTGCGGGCTGCTACTCCAATGCCCGCGACTCGTCGCCCAGCCTGTTGAAAGATGGCGTGCAGTTGCAGCAGAACAAAGTCGTGGCGGACGCCGAACACGCCAAGGTGATCATGCGCGCCACCGGCTTTACTTACCCCGTGCAGTTCTCCGTGCGCCGTGGCGGCGATGCCGATCAGCGGCCGGAGATCCTCGGCACGGTGGTGGATTCTGGTCGGGGCAAGGTGTTTGGCTGGATCGCCAAGATGAGCGAGGTGGCCAACAGCGCTGCCGTCAAACGCTTCCCGCAGTTGGAAGTACTGGCCGATCCGGGGCAGACGATCGAGGTGTTGGGCGAGTCGCGAGTGTATGACTCGAACTACTACAGCTACGCCGAAAAAACGGTCTACGCCTGCGGCCCGATGACCTCGGCGTTCAAACCGCAAAAGCAAAAGGTTTACCTGGTGGAATTCGTGATTGTCGGCGCCGGCTGTGAGCAGCATGCCTATGACATCACCGACCCTGCGCAGCGCATCCCCGTCCCCGCGTCCTGAATCATGCACCCTACAACCGCCGGGCACATTGGCGGTGTTGTCCGTAGTAAATGGAGTTTCAAATGAAGCGCAAGCAGTTCCAGAAAACCCTGTTGGCCATGATGGTCAGCGCAGTTGCCGCACAAGTCAGCGCGGTGGAGTTTGACGTCAGCACCGGGCAGAACAACGTATGGGCCTCCCAGACGTTCAACGAGCCTGTGACCCTGGTGGGCACGCGCAACGTGGTGTCGACCCAGCCCAGTGCCGATGGTGTGAATATTGCCCTGACGAATATCCAGGGCACGCTGCGCAACGACGCCAACCTCACCCTGGATGCCAGCGGCCGAGCCATCCGTGGCCTGATCGTCGATGGGGCGCTGGATCAAATGCTCACCACCACCGGCAGCAACATCACCGGCGATATCATCCAGGCCGGCAATATCCACCTGAGCAACACCATTTGGGCCGAAGGCTTTGAAGTCGGTGCCAGCAACGTGGGCGGCAGCATCATCAACTCGGGCAACATCACCCTGGTCGAAGTCCCCGGCTCCGGTGATGAGTCCGACGCCGAGGGTATCTACCTCAACGGCACCACCGTGGCGGGCGACGTGGTCAACAGCGGTGTGGTGGATGTCACGTCCTACTACGGCTATGGCCTGATCCTCGATACCCACAACAACCTGCCGGTGACCATCGGTGGCAAGCTGCTCAATTCCGGGACCCTCCGCGTTACCGGTGAAGAGGCCCTGGGGATCGAGATCGAAACCGATACCAACCCCCTGCGTATCGAAAACAGCGGCCTGGTTTCCGTCAACGGCGGGCAGGCGATTGCCGTGCAGCTCGATGCGGGCACCTACGATTACCTGCTCAACACCGGCACCATCGAAGCCAGCGGCAGCAACGCCATGGCCTTCAACGTGCAAGGCGCGACCTTTAACACCACCTCGCCGAGCGGTGAGCGCGGCCTGATCAACCGTGGCGTGATCAGCGCCGACGCGACGGCGATCAAGGTCAACCCGAAGTACCAGTTGACGCCGTTCGAGATCAACCAGCAAGCCGGGGAAATCCGCAGCAACTCCGGCACCGCCATCGACGCGGCCAACCTGGCGAGCCTGAACTGGAGCGGCGGCAAAATCGTCGGTGATGTGCTCGGTGTCACGGCTGTGAACATCAACGGCCAGGCCGACTTTACCGGCGCGCGCATTGGCAGCCCGGTATCGGTCAACGCGGGTTCGTTGAACCTGTCCGGCGCCGGCACCACCATCACTGGCGACCTGAATGTAGCCAGCGGCGCTGGGGTTGATATGCGCCTGTCCAATAGCGTCGTACCGACCACGCCTTACCTCACGGTCAGCGGCGCCGCGCACTTCGCCCAGGGCTCCAACGTGACCTTGAGCGCCAAGCCCGGTGATTTCACCGCAGCCCCCAGCGGCACCGAATACACCCTGCTGCAAGCTAGCAGCGTGCAAAACAACGGCCTGACGGTCGCAAGCAGCTCATCGTTGCTCGATGTGCTCAGCTACTCGGCCGATGCGCAGACGGTCAAGGCCGTGGTGGGCTTGAAGCCAGACGAGCAGGTGCAAACCGACCTCGGCGGCGTGGGCGCCAGCACCTCGGCAGTCACCGCCGTGAACCTGCTGAAAAACGAAGTGCTGGGGCAACTGAGCCAGGACGACGCAGTGTTCCAGGCCGTGGCCAACGCTGGCAGCGCCCAGCAACTGGCGCAGATTGGCGAACAGCTCAAGCCTGACGTAAACCGTGGCGCGCTGGACGTAGCCTTGTCCGGGCAGACCGTGATCAACGGCACGATCCTCAACCGCCTGGCCGGCCAGCGCGATGGTAGCGAGCGTGGCGGCGTGTGGGTGCAAGGCCTGAGCAGCAACATGGACCAGGACGGTCGCGGTGGTGATAACGGTTACTCGGCCAACAGCAGCGGCGTGGCCGTCGGCGTGGACGGGCGTTTGAACGACAGCACCCGCGTGGGCGTGGCGTACAGCTACCTCAACTCCAACATCCACTCGGACCTGGGCAACAAGACTGAAGTGCAGGGCAACGCGCTGTCGCTGTATGGCAACTGGTCGCTGCAGAACTGGTTTGTCGATGGCAGCCTGAGCTACGGCGTCAACGACAACGACAGCAAGCGCCACATCGCCGGTACCACGGCCAAGGGCAGCTACGACAGCCAGGCGTTGTCGGCCAGCGTGATCGGCGGCTACAGCTTCAAAGCGTCGGACAGTGTGCTGATCGAACCGCGTGTCGCCGCGCGTTACTCCAGCGTGCACATGGACAGCCTGCATGAGAAGGGCTCTTCGGCAGCCCTGAACACCGGTTCCCAGCGTTACGAAGTCGGTGAACTGGGCGCCGGCCTGCGTGTGGCAGGCAACCTGGCGCTTGGTGCTGGCACCCTGCAACCGGAAGCGACCGTGATGGCCTATCACGACCTGATGGGTGATCGCGTGGCGCAGACTTCCAGCTTTGTGAACGGTGGTTCGACGTTCAGCGTGACCGGCGCATCGGTAGCGCGTGACAGCTATGAAGCCAGCGTGGGCGTGAACTATCAGGTCTCGGCGTTCAGCGTCGGCGCCAGCTACACCCGCCAGGCTCGCAGTGGGTTTGATGCCGATGGCGTCATGCTCAAGGCCCGTTACGCGTTCTAAACCGTCCTGGTAGGAGCGAGCTTGTGTGGGAACTGGCAAGCCTGCTCCCACACAAGCCTGCTCCCACCAGTGCGAAACAACTTGAGAACCGCTCTCAACCCCGTAAAATGCGCAGCACTTAATCAGGGATGAATTTGAAGATGCGCATTTTTGCCTTGCTGCTGGCTCTTTCCTTTCTGGCCGGCTGCGCTTCCAAACCCCCGTACTACATCTCTCCAGCACCCGTGACCATTCCCAAGACCGCCACCTTCTGGGTCGATACCTTCGACGTCAAAGTGGTGGGGCAGGGCCGAATTTTCATGTCGGACGCCAAAGTCCGCGAGCAACTGGGCGTCGACTTGGTCGACCGTCTGCTCAAGGCCAAGCGCTACGCCAGCAGCAAGCAGACCGCTGACTACCTGCTGGACGTGGATATCGTCTACGTGCGCCATATCCTCGACTCCAAGGGCGGTATCACCAGCCTGGTGGTCGACGACAACACCATCCTGCAAAGCATCGACTTCGGCTACAAGGTCAAGGTCAAGAAAGCCGACGCCGAGGTGCTGCATTTTGCCCAGGATCGGGGTGGCCTGGTGCCCAATAACTGGGGCGGCCAGGTGCAGCAATGGAAGACCATTGGCGGGGTCCTGACCAATGAAGGCAACGCCAATATCGAGCGCCATTTCACCGGTGGCTTGAGCAATTACATCGTGCACGACCTGCGCGCCATACCCTCACGTTAATACCCCGGATTTATTCACCTAGGAGCACCCTGTGAAATCACTCTGCAAAATCCTGCTGTCCGGCCTTGCCGCCACGGCACTGCTGACCCTGGCCGGTTGCGCCACGGAAAGCTCCCGCGCACTGCCGATCGAAAAAGTCGCCAGCGCCAGCGTCGCCTACTCCGGCGTACGCGTGCCGATTGCCGTGGGCAAGTTCGATAACCGCTCCAGCTACATGCGCGGGATCTTCTCCGATGGCGTGGACCGCCTCGGTGGCCAGGCCAAGACCATCCTGATCACCCACTTGCAGCAGACCAACCGCTTCAGCGTGCTGGACCGCGACAACATGGGCGAAATCTCCCAGGAAGCGAAAATCAAGGGCACCGTCCAGAACCTCAAGGGTGCTGACTACGTGGTGACCGGCGATGTGACCGAGTTCGGCCGCAAAGAAACCGGCGACCGCCAGTTGTTCGGCATTCTCGGCCGTGGCAAGACCCAGGTGGCCTACGCCAAGATCAACCTGAATATCGTCAACATCAGCACCTCCGAAGTGGTGTACTCCACCCAGGGCGCCGGTGAATACGCGCTGTCGAACCGTGAAGTCGTGGGCTTTGGCGGCACCGCCAGCTATGACTCCACCCTCAATGGCAAGGTCCTGGACCTGGCCATGCGCGAAGCGATCAACCGCCTGGTCGACGGTATCAACGCCGGCGCCTGGAACCCGCGTAACTGATTTAAGTGTTTTCAAGGAGCAGTACACGGATGAGCAAGGCAGTTAAGTTAGCGCTGATGCTGACAGCAACCGCGCTGGTTGCAGGGTGCCAGACGGCACCCAAGCCCCTGTATCAATGGGAAAGCTACCAGCCACAGGTTTACGAGTACTTCAAGGGCGAGCCCAAGGAAGCCCAGGTCGAAGCGCTGGAACGCGACCTGCAAAAGATCAACGCCAGTGGCCGCCAGGCCCCGCCGGGCTACCACGCCCACCTGGGCTTGCTGTACCTGAGCATGGGCAAGGATGACCAGATGGTGCAGCAGTTGCGCACCGAGAAGGCGCTGTTCCCCGAGTCTGCTGCCTACATGGACTTTTTGCTCAAGAACGCCAAGGCCCCAGAGGTGAAGAAATGAGCTTTTTGAAACTCACCGGCGCCTTGCTCGCCCTGGCCTTGCTGGGCGGTTGCGCGGCACCCAAGACCGTCGATTACTCGGCCTACAAGCAGGCGCGGCCGAAGTCGATCCTGGTGCTGCCACCGATCAACGAGTCCCCTGAAGTGCAGGCCTCCTACAGCCTGGTATCGCAGGTGACCTACCCGTTAGCGGAAGCCGGCTACTATGTGATGCCGATTGCCCTGGTGGACGAAACCTTCCGCCAGAACGGCCTGACCACCGCCAACGATATCCAGGGCGTGCCGCCGGGCAAGCTGCATGAGATTTTCGGCGCAGACGCGGCGCTGTACATCACCGTCAGCGAGTACGGCACCAAGTACATGCTGATCACCAGCGACACCTCCGTGACAGCCTCGGCCAAACTGGTCGACCTGCGCACCGGCACCACCCTGTGGACCGGCTCGGCACGGGCGTCCAGCGAGGAAGGCAACAACAACGGCGGCGGCCTGGTGGGCATGCTGATCACTGCGGCGGTCAAGCAAGTGATCAACAGCTCCACCGACGCGGCGCATCCGATTGCTGGTATCACCAGCGCGCGCCTGTTGTCGGCCGGGCAACGCACCGGGATTCTGTACGGCCCGCGCTCGCCCAAGTACGGCTCGGACTGATCTGGACCAGTCACTGCCGCTCCAATGTGGGAGCGGGCTTGCCCGCGATAGCGTTAGGTCAGTCACCGTATGTATTGACTCGCCCACCGCTATCGCAGGTCAAGCCAGCTCCCACATAGGTTGAGTGACCAGACGCTAACCCGAATCCCGACGCTCCTACGTCTGACCTTGTGAACGCATCATTCACACACGAGGTTCAGCCCATGTCCCATCCTCTTCTCCTCCTGCGCCCCGCTGCCCAGGGCTTTGCCGTGACCTTGCTGATGGCACTTGCCGGGTGTGGGCTGTCATCCCGTGACGAGGCCAAGGCGCCCGAAGCGGCTGCCGTCCCCGAACTGCAAAGCGTGCCTGTCCAGGCTCAGGGCGCCATGCTCAAAAGAATGGCGATGCCGGCACCGATGGCCATGCATGACGCTGTGGCGATGGAGTACCGCGCCGAGCCGCGTGAGCAGTATCAAAACCTGCCGGACAACCCGGTGCACAGCGTTGCCGAAACCCCGGTCTCGACCTTCAGCGTCGATGTCGACACGGGCAGCTATGCCAATGTCAGGCGTTTCCTCAACCAAGGCCAGCTGCCGCCCGAAGGTGCCGTGCGACTTGAGGAAATGGTCAATTACTTCCCCTACGACTACCCACTGCCGAGCGATGGCTCACCGTTCGGCGTGACCACCGAAGTCGCCGCCACCCCCTGGAACCCCAACACGCGCCTGCTGCGCGTCGGCATCAAGGCCTCCGAGCGTGCGGTGGCCGAACTGGCGCCGGCCAATCTGGTGTTCCTGGTGGATGTTTCCGGCTCCATGGACCGCCGCGAAGGCCTGCCGCTGGTGAAAAGCACCCTCAAGCTGCTGGTCGACCAACTGCGCGATCAGGACCGCGTGTCGCTGGTGGTGTATGCCGGCGAGTCGCGGGTGGTGCTCAAGCCCACGTCCGGGCGTGACAAGGCAAAAATCCGCAACGCCATCGAGCAACTCACCGCCGGCGGCTCCACGGCGGGCGCATCGGGCATCGAACTGGCCTATCAGATGGCCCGCGAAGGGTTTATCGACCAGGGTATCAACCGCATCCTGCTGGCCACCGACGGTGACTTCAACGTCGGCATCAGCGACTTCGACAGCCTCAAGCAGATGGCCGTGGACCAGCGCAAAAGCGGGGTATCCCTGACCACCCTGGGGTTTGGTGTGGACAACTACAACGAACACCTGATGGAACAACTGGCCGACGCGGGCGATGGCAACTACGCCTATATCGACAACCTGCGCGAAGCGCGCAAGGTCCTGGTGGAGCAACTCAGCTCGACCCTGGCCGTGGTGGCGCGGGATGTAAAGCTGCAGGTGGAATTCAACCCGGCCCAGGTCAGCGAATATCGCCTGCTGGGCTATGAAAACCGCGCCTTGAAACGTGAGGACTTCAGCAATGACAAGGTGGACGCCGGCGAAATCGGTGCCGGGCATACCGTGACAGCGCTGTATGAAATAGTACCCAAGGGTTCAAAAGGCTGGCTGGAACCGCTGCGCTATAGCCAGGCCAAGGCTGGCGAGGGCAACGCCACAGAACTGGCCATGTTGCGGGTACGCTACAAGCCGGCGGCGGGTGGCAGCAGTCGCCTGATCGAACACCCGATCAAGAGTGCTCAACACACGCCCAGCGACGACCTGCGCTTCTCGGCCGCCGTGGCCGCCTTCGCCCAACAGCTCAAGGGCGATGGCCGCTACACTGGCAGCATGAGCCTAAAAGACACCGCCGCCCTGGCCCGCTCGGCCCGGGGTGATGATCCCTACGGCCTGCGTAATGAATTTGTACAGTTGGTGGAGCTGGCCCAGAGCCTCAAACACTGATCTTGCACACGATACAGCTCTAATGTGGGAGCTGGCTTGCCCGGCTCCCACAGGTAATCTGCAGTGATCCATCGAAAGGAGTTCGCCACTTAACATGGCCGTACCAGATGATCCACCCAGCGACGAATCGCTGCTGGCCCGCTACCGCAGCGGCGATGCAGGCGCCTTCGAAATCCTTTATGCCCGGCACCGCCAGGGCCTTTACCGGTTTCTCGTGGGCCTCTGCAACAAGGCCGAACTGGCTGAGGAAATCTACCAGGACACCTGGCTCAGCCTGATCCGCAGCACTACCCAGCCACAAGGCCGCGCGAGTTTTCGTACCTGGCTGTTCCAGATTGCCCGCAACCGCCTGATCGACCATTGGCGCAAGCACGGCATCCACAACCCGCTGCACGACAGCTACGACGAACAACTGCACGCCCAGCCCGACGCCGGCGCCGGCCCCGAGCAGCAACTGAGCCTGAGCCGCGACCAGGGCCGTCTCGATGCAGCGTTGCAAGACCTGCCCGAAGACCAGCGCGAAGTGTTTATGCTGCGCCTGCACGGCGACCTGGAACTGCCACAAATCGCCGCCCTGACCGGCAGCCCACTGGAAACGGTAAAAAGCCGCTTGCGTTACGCCCAGCAGAAATTGCGTCGGCTGCTGGCCGAGGAGGTACCCGTATGACTGACTCCCGACACCCCCAGGATCCGACTGACGAAGGGCTGATCCAGCACTTTCGCCAACACAGCGCCAGCGAGCCGCCTGCGTCCCTCGACGCCTTCATCCTCGCCGCCGCCCGCCGCGAAGCACCGGCTCCCGGGCCAAACCTGTGGCAACGCTGGCTGCAAGCTTGCCAACGACCACGCTGGCAGATGGCGTTTGCCACCGTGGCCGGGGTCGCACTGATGATTGGCGTGGTAATGCGCTCGCCAGTACCTGATATCGACCTGCCCGAAGCCGCCGAATATGCCGCTGCGCCACCGCCGCAGGCACTGTCTGCCCCAGCCGCCCCCGCGCCCATGGCCCGTATGGCGATGGCACCACAGGCTGACAGCGCGTCGGTCCAGGCCGAGATGGCGGCGGTCATGGCCGATGAGCCCGTGGCGAAAATGAGCAAGCAGATAGCCGCCAAACCGCAGTCCCTGGAGCAGGGGCTTGAGGAGATTGTGCATCTGCGCGAGGCGGGAGAGAGCAGGGCGGCGGATGAGAAGCTGCTGGCGCTGCACAAGCGCTTTCCTGACGAAGATCTGCCCGCCCGGTTGGAAGCGTTGCAAAAGCGTTGAACCCGCGCCCACCAAAAAGCCCCAGGTCTTGCGACCTGGGGCTTTTCGTCTGTATCTGCGGCTCCCGGACCAGTTTGAACTAAGACCTACAGGCAGCGGTTTTATAGGCTGTCTTTATACGCCACGACTTGGTCTTTGAGCCAGCTGTGCAGGGAGGTTAATTGCGCCGAACGTTTAATCCCCAGTGGCCAGACCAGGTAGTAGCTCGAAGAATGCGCCGGTTCGATGTCGGTGAGTTTGACCAGTTCCCCACGTTGAATCAGTGAATGGGCGATCGAGCGGCGCGTCAATGCGACGCCGTGCCCGAGCCGTACCGCTTCGAGCAGCAAGGTGGAGTCGGTGAACTCCAGCGAGGCGTGAGGGCGCTGCCCCTCCACGCCTGCGGCGCACAGCCAGGTTGCCCAGCTTTCACTGGCGTGCAGCAGTGGCTGCTCGAGGATGGCGTGCGGCGTGTCTGGCAATACACCGTGGTTGAAGTCGCGAGCAGCGACCACCAGCAATGAGTCGCTCATCAGTGTTTCGCAATGCATATCGGGCCATTGGCCGTGACCGAAGCGGATTGCGCAATTGACCAGGCCCTGTTCTAAACCGGCGAACGCCATGGTCGATTCCAATTTCAGGCGCAGCCCGGGATGGGCACTCATAAAGCCGTGCAAGCGCGGCAATAACCAGTGCATGGCATAGGAGGGCAGCACCGACAGGGTCAGTTGCGGGAAATTGCTTCTCGCCAGAAACTTCTCTGTGACCCCGGCGATTTCACCCAGCGCCTGCCTGATCTGGTAGGCATAAATGCGCCCCTCTTCCGTCAACACCAGGGAACGTCCGCTGCGCATCACCAAGGCAATACCCAAATACTCTTCAAGAGAGCCAATCTGATGGCTGACGGCACTGTGGGTCACGTGCAGCTCAACGGCCGCCAAATTCACCTTGCCCAGCCGGGCCAAAGCCTCGAAGGCGCGCAATGCGGCGAGTGGAGGGAGCTTCAATAGGTGAATTCCTTTCACGGAAAAGTCTAATAATAGCCGCTATACGTGAAGCGAGCGAGATACCGATAATAGCGACGATTTAATTATTTAAATAATGTCATGCTAATAAAACGGGAGTTGTTCGCCATGATCAATGAAATCCAGTCGTTTCTGAAAAACTACTTTGATGTACTGCAAACCCAGGACTTGAATCTGTTTGATCGGGTCTTTCATCGGGGTTGCGTATTATATAGCGCACAAGACTCGACCGTGGTCGTCCGGTCTTTTGATGAGTACAGGGCCATGGTTCAAGGCCGTCAGTCGCCACAGGAAGGTGGTTTTCCACAACTTGATGAAGTATTGATGATTGATGTGATGTCTGCGGAAATGGCCATCGTTAAAGTGCGTTTGCGCCTATTCAATAACGTCATGGTCGACTACTTGAACTTGATGAAAGTCGATGGCCAGTGGATGATCTTCGCAAAGCTCTTTCACAAGGCCGGTGAAGTGACAACTCAGTAAGCTAACGGCCAGATGAAAAATGAGAACAAACTTATGTAGTGCACTCTTCGCGTTGCCAGTTTACGCACTCCCACTTACAACGCAAAAGCGCTTTGCCTAGTTGGATATGGCCGGCAGAAGAGTCTTTGTAACAGCGCCCACAAAAAAGCCCCAGGTCTTGCGACCTGGGGCTTTTTCTCTGTATCTGGTGCACCCGGCGGGATTCGAACCCACGACCCCTGCCTTCGGAGTCCTAAAAGTCGACGTTTAGAATCAATACGTTAGCGGGGATTAGCTGGAGAATCAATGGGTTGTGTTAGCTGGGTTTAGCGGGTTTTCGCCTCGTTTAGTGGGGCGAGTGTGGCAAATTTGTGGCATCCCGATCAGTCGCTAAGCCTCTCCACGAACCTAATCGACTGAGCTCACCCAAAAAAGTAGCCAGTAATGAAGGGCAGTAAGCGGCCAAATCAGGTCATTCTGTAGTGGTCAACTAATCACGGACACGACGTTAAGTTTTTCCTCGGCCCGAACTCACGCCAGCCCACCGTTGAATTGGTGAGGCCGAATCCAGTTGTACCGATGCATCAAAAAATGGCTGATGTCGCGCTGGGCTTCCTGCGCAGTTCTGTAACCTACGGCCAGTATCCATTCAGTTTTCAAACTCCGGAACACTCGCTCCATCGGTGCATTGTCCCAGCAATTTCCCCGGCGACTCATACTCTGGCGTATGCGGTATCGCCACAACCGTTGGCGAAATAACCGGCTTGCGACCCTCGATCCGAGTGGAATAGCAGGCCAGAAGGCCTGCCACGCTGCTCGTAGGCCATATCCAGCGCCTTGATCACCAGTTCGGCGTCCGGCTTTTCCGACAGTGCCCAGCCCACTATCCGCTGAGTGCACAGATCCAGGACGACAACCAGGTAATGCCATTTTCCTTGCGCCCAAATATAGGTGATGTCGCCGTACCAGACCTGATTGGGAGCGGGCACATCAAACTCACGGTTTAACGTGTTCGGGATATCGAGTCTTTCTACTGTCGCTCGTTTGTAAGCGTGGGAGCCGGGTGGTTTGCTGACTAAATCAAGCTGCGCACTTTGAATCGACCGAGCTGCTCTCCGTCTTCACGCATTAGCGACAGGATGCTGCGACTGCCCGCAGCGCTGCGACTTTGTGAGAACAGCTCACTGACACGACTACGCAATCGAAGCCGTTCAACATCGGGCATGCGGCGCCGCAGGCGCTGGGCGTAGTAACAGGAGCGAGTGACGTCAAATACCTTGCACAGCTAACCAACCGGCTCATAGGCGCTCAACTGATCAATCAGCGCGAACGCTCGTGATCTTCCGACATCAAGAGCGCGGTAGCCTTTTTTAGTATTGATTTCTCTCGCTCAAGCCGAGCGATCAGGGCTTCCAGTTCCTGAATTTTCTGCTGCTCTGGGGTCAGCGCCTTGCTCTGCGGAGTGACGCCTTTATGTTCTTCCTGAACCTGGTCAACCCAGCGGCGTAGCGCTGACTCACCAACGCCGAGTGAGCGGCTGGCTTCGATGTAGCTGTAGTTTTGCTTGAGCACGAGGTCGGCAGCCTCGTGTTTGAATTCAGCTGTAAAGGAGCGGTGTTGTTTGGTCATCTGACACCTCGATCTGGCGAGCATTCTCGCCTAAATGGGTGTCCGGTTTCATTAGACCACTACATTCGACCGTGTTACGAATCTTGGGAAGATTCACTTACCTCTGCGGGGCCTGGGTAGACAGGGCCTTTACCGCAGGCGAAAGGTCCGCGATGATGTCAAATCGCCGTGATTAAACGGTCATGCCAGAAATTTCGACAATGATAACCATTACGTATTAGTGCTTGTAGTTTTTTATAGTTACGCCACGGTGAAAATAAAACGGTCTACAGTGTGAATTTGTAGAAATGTGAAGGAACGATGGGCACTGGTCGTGCGATGCACGCTATGGAATGTAATAATGAATTTGAATATATCAAAAGGGCAATTGAATTTTTGGCTCCCAAAAGCTCTTGAGGGGGAGCAAGGCAAAGTTGATAGCGAATTTCTACATACCTTATGGCAGCGATATCCAAAAAGTAGTGCAAAAATAAGATCGCTGATTAAGGACCTGTCTGCTGTAACATTGAGCCCTAAAGATTCGGCAATTGACAAGCTTGCAGAGTTGGTCGTTGACCCATCGTTCTTTAGTCGTTGGCTAACTCAAGATAAAAAGCCTTATCCTTCATTGCTCGCTATCATATGGGCATATTTTGAAGGAAACGATCCCAGTTTAGGTTTTGAAAATTTAAGAAAGATAGGTTTTTTTGTTCCTTATAAATCTAAAAAAGATAAATATTTACCCGAGCTTAGCAAGGTTCCGGATCTGATTCGGCTCATAGAAAACTCCAAACTTGAAAATCGTTACAAGTCGTTGTTTATATGGAAGATGTTGACAGACTCAATAATCGGACAACAAACTCATCCGGGAGAGTTTGTAATCCAGGAGTTTTACAAAGAATTTGTTTTAGCCCTAGAAGAGAATGGCTTTAGCGATCTACTAGATGGGGCGTATGAGGCGAAATGGACGCATAGTGAGTCTGTTCGTTTGGAGCAAAGCTTTTTTGATGTGTTGACAGAAGTAGGTGGTGCCTCTCTAGCCTATCAAGAAGAACCTATAGCTCAAACCACTCAAATCACTCAACGCTGCGAAATTGGAGAACGGTTCTTAGCATCTTTAAAAGAGCTAGAGCAGAAAGTTGATAAATATAGTGCAAGCTCTACCACTTTAATATCAAAAATCAAGTCCCTGGCAAGCGAAGATGATCCTTCTTTGACTCTGAGACAGATAAGAGATAGCTCCATAGCTCTAGAGGATCTTTGCTCTGAAGTTAAATCAGACGCGGTTGATTTGCTTGATAAAATCGATACTAGCTTAAACCTGGAAATAAAAAAGTTAGGAGCGAGCGTTGAGTACAAACAGAGGGAAAGGTTTTCATTCGTTTCAAGTACTCAGTGGTTTGAGCATGTTTCATGTAAGATAGAGTTCAACTCTGAAGTGCTTCTAATGTTAAGGGGGATGGATAACGTAGAAGTACTTTCTAGAGTTTCCATGGAAAACATATCCTCAAGTACGGTTTATAAATACGAAGATCTCAAGGGTTCGGCTGAGCACTTGGTTGAAACGTATGAGCAAATTGTATCTGGATTTGCAGCTGAAAAAGAATTTATTGAAGCTATAAGATATAATTGTTCTAATCTTTGTTGGAATGTCTATAAAGATTCTACCTTAAGTAACGAAGCATGGTTGTTTCTGGCGGAGTACTATCTACTTACTGGTGAGTTGGGGGTAAAGCTGGGCATACTTGCGCAGCGCACATTTGAGGCGGTTTCTCTAAAGCTTGGCGATCTCATTAGCAGGAAGTTACATTTATCTGATGCATCCACTATAACCGAATGCGTATGCACTTTATCTTGGCTTACACTTGGGCAGCAAGAGCAACTAGCGCGGATGCACCCCTCCCTGAAAACTTTGGTTGCGCTCACTCAGATGGATGCGTATTTGAAGTCCCTAAGCCAGGGGATGGATTCTTACATATACTGGAGTACTAGCCCTCTTGGAGATATTTCTAATAATCATTCGAGTTTGGCTGTTAGGAATTTTTTCAAATCTATTTATGATATTGTCTCTACTCCTTCAGTAGAGCCATTAAATTCGCAGACCCTGGCCCTGTGTGTTTCCGGTGTTCAAATCGGAAATGCAAGAGTACAAGACGAGAAAACATCTTTAGACTCCTTCATAGAGGAGTTAAGAGAGATTCTAGATTTCAGAAAGAAAGGGGGGAGAACCACGTATGCCCATATTTGGCAGGCAGCATATGATGAGATATTTGCGCCGCTCCTTGAGGATTTAACTTCAAATGGAGTAAAAGGTTTTCTTTCGCGGTATGAAAGTTTAATCGCTGATTTTGAAGTGGAGTACTATATTGATGGCTGGAAGGCCGAAATTCCAGATCATCTGAAAAAGAATTCTGAATATGATAAATTTATTAGAAATCAAGTATCTCTAAAACTATCAGAAATACAGGGTTGGGTTAATATTTATAGATCGGTTACCCAAAAAGCACAGCTTCGTAAAGCTGATCCTCTTGTTGTATTAAAGTCAAATATTGGAGTTGTTTTTAAGTCCTCTGAGCATGACTGTGCGATCGTTCGAGGATGGCTAGAATCCAAGACGACAGAGCAAAAGTTTAGGTCTAATAGTTATGTATGCCAAAACCGAAACTGGAGTGCGGACCTTGCATGTGTTGCAGACTTCAAAGAGGTTGATGCACTACACCCCAGAGCCTTTTCTAAGTTTGCGGATAGGGCTGTAACCTATGAAGAAATTTATACTGATGATCTGGTTGCAGGATTTGGATTTGGTACGACTGAGTATCTTTTAGATATTTATGCATCTAATAGTCTGTTCGAAGGTTACGCCGCAGTTGCAAACGACACCAGCGAGGAGGTTTCGCCTTCGTTGGATCGTGAAGTTGAAAGGCTCATTGAAGAACTCACGCTGGAATTAACTCAACGAATAGCAGCGCTTGAGGGGATGAGTGAAAACGCTGCTTTAGCAAAAGCACTATCAGCCGCTCAACTTTATTTAGACAACCAGCAATGGCGCCTCGCGGAAAAAGCGCTTTCAAATGCTGAAATTATCGCGCTAGAAATAAATGAGAGCAGTAAGGCGCTGGAGGAGCGTACGTTTCTGCTGCACAAAATTGCCAAGCTCGGTGGACATAGCCCAGCGTTGGCTGATGCAGATAATGTGGGTTTAAACAAGCTTCTGAACCAACTTCAAGATCGCTATAAAGAACAGCGACTGCATGTGCAAGTTTTAGAAAGGCTTCTAAGTCTAAGTGGTTCTGAGTTTGATGCTCAGCTTCAAGACTGTATTAATCATCTTGATTGCGTTGAGCGTTATCCCAGCGCTGTATCTTCTGGTTTGGTTGCGTATTATCTTGAGCAGGCAATCGATCCTATTTGCAGTGAATTGAGTAGGAGTCGTACGTTACTCGCCACGTACGTGTCTCAGCTCAGAAAGCTCGGAAAGATATTGCTATTGAATATTAGAAATGATGATAAAATTTTTGAGGAGCATTCAAATTTAATATCTATACTAGTTGATACTGCGGAGCAATGGCAGCGAATATCTTCTGAAGGAAAGGCGGGGGTCGATAAGATTCTACAAGTCTTTGTAGAGAGAGGTTTCGTTGAAACAGAGGCGATGGAAACTGATCATGCCGAAATCGCAGAGCTAGCACCTACTCAAAAAAAATCAATTAAAGTTGAGGATGAGAATTTTGAAGTTCTTTTGGTTAAGGCTAAACAAGTCGCTGATGCTATAGATACGAGTGGTCAGACTCTAAAGTTAGATATCGCAAGTCTCATAAATCATAAGTCTTGGGATGCAGTTGCTAGGTGCTCACTGGCGAAGCTATCAGAGAGTAAGTTTACATCTTCTGAGGAACTAGCTAACTGGGCTGTCAGTTCGGCTTTATCTGCGGTGGATATACTCAGCACAGCCGAGCTCTCTTACACGCTAAGAATGATAAACGGGAAGGTCAAATCTTCAGTAGTAAGGTATTTGCATCAAGAAAAATCAATGCGAGCACACGTTGGGGATCTTGTTGCTCGCTTAATTCGTGATATGGCCTGCATAAATGATCTAAGTTTTGAAAAAACTAATGGTAACTCTTCACTTGAAGCGTTGCAGTCATTGCAGGCCAACATGAGCTCTTCGGTGATGCACCAAGATAACTTCAGGCTTTGTTTTGAAGTGGATGTTTTTGAGACTATAGGTCTCAAGGCTTTTTGGGAGAGATTTGCAGGCGATCAAAAACAAGCAGAGGCTCGTGCAATTTTAATGTATCTCGCTTGGAGATTTCACTCTCCTCGCGCACTTGCTTATTGCTTAACTATGCCGCCGATAGAGTTAGAGAAAAGGAAAGCTGAGGCACTAGCAAGCGTCGCAGAAGATGCACTCGTAAGTGGGAATGGTGACTTGCTTCAAGGTTTTTTTGACCTGAAGAAAAGTATTCAGGCTAAGCCTTTTCAGATATTTGCCGATCTCGTCCTAAGCAATTCAATATCACACAGTGAAAATGCTGCCAAATTAACTCTACTAGGTGGGCTGGAACGCCATGGCGATGGCACTTTACGAAGTGTGCTACGAATAGAGCCTAGGCGGGTTGATAGCCCTGATAGCATCACTTTAAAATTGCCAAATAATTGCCCTGTACGGTTTTCAAATGGAACCTCTACGGAAAAGTTGAGCGGTCCCTTCTTTGTAGACTCGTCTCTACCAGTATCATTTAAGTTGATGGATGAGTTTGCATCTAAGTTTAGTGTTGAACTTGAATGCTCCGTTGTATCTTTAACTGGCGTGTCTTCAAATTTTAGCCAAACAGTTGAGTTCTCTATTTTTGGGGATGATGAATTTGAGCCACTTTCTGCTGATGAAATAGATGATGCGTTTGATAATTTTCCTGATGTACATATGCGCGGTGATAATTATGTTGCGCGTGTTATCGATGAGCAAAAAATTGAGAAAGCGCTATTTAGAAGTAAAACTGTTCGTAGCGTCTGGATTTCCAGCCCGAGGAGATCTGGGAAAACTACTATGCTCTATAGAATCCTGGACGCCTTTTCGCATAAGGTTAATCGAGATAATTTAGTTGTGTATTTGACTCTTGACGAAGCGTTTGCTGATAGTACGTCATTCAATCGGTGGATTTGGAGGCGTCTGCGCACATTTAATCCTAATAAGGAGTTGCGTGAGCTTTACGAGGATTTCGAGGCTATTGGGCGTGATCTCCCGTTTGACTCTGATGCTGGAACGTTTATTGGAGAACTGTCAGATCGATTGCTAAGTTTTAGAGAGCCGGGTACTCGTATAATATTTTTGATAGATGAAATTGATCGCTTTGCCGCCATGTATTTTGAAGGTGGAGTTAAAAAAAATACTGCTATTGATATTCTTTGGCAAATTAGGCATACAGTAACCGATAGGCGCGATATAGGGTTGGTTTTCGCCGGTTCGTCCGCAGCTAAACAAATATTTATTACTGATGCTGAATCGCCATTTTACAATAGTATTGATCACTTAGAGTTGACCCCTTTTTCTTGCAAAAATAAGGCTCTTGAGGACGCTGCGCGGCAAATAGTAGAACCACGTAAGGTTCGAGCTAAATATGAGTTTCCGAGAGATACCTTGGAACACCTGATATGGGTATGCGCAGGGATTCCTTATTATATGAAGCTCGTAGCAGGCGCGACGTTCGCGCGGGCTAAGCAAACACATATTCTACGGGCAGATGTAAATGAAGGGCTACGCGCACTTTTAGCAAGGGATACAGGGATCTCTAAGTTGGATGATATGGGAGGCGATCCCGGATCAGATGATTTGAGAACAACTATATCTATTGAAAAGAGCGAAGAGGCCATTCTAGCTAAAGCGGTACTCTATTCTTTTGCCGACCTTCACAGTCCTATAAGTGGGCATAAAACCTACCGGGGTAAAATAAGCTCCGCTGAGAGTCGTTTGGTATCTCACTACAATATATCTAAAGCAAAAATTGATAGAGGATTAGATATCTGTATAAGCTTGGGGTTGATTCGGTTAATTGAAACGGAGTCCGTTCCGGAAATCGATTTTGTAATTCCAATTTTAGGTGAGTCTCTACGTAAATCATCTGGTAGGTTGTGGGCCAATATTGATCATCAACTGGCTAAATTGGCCCAAGGAGCGAGCTAAATGTTGCCATCAGCCCAAAAGGTTATTTTGATTGAGGTTATTAAGACCTGGATCTTGCAGCGAAGTAATTATGTGTTGGTATGCCCGCCTATGAATGGTGAGCGTCAAGTTATTGAGTTTCTTACCTCGGAGCGGGCAATCTACGAAGTCATAGGCGATCATTTTCACAAATTAGCAATAGCGAGCTTAGATACAGCCGACTTCAAAACAGAAATGGTATTCGCTAAAAGCGTGGCCAGGAGCTGGGCAGTCGAGGATGAGGTTGCTGATGAGCAGGATCCTCGTTCCGTATTGGAGCTAGCTTGTGCTGCGGTTACTAAACAGGGTAGGGTTCCGATATTAATAGTGCACCGTTTTCATGAAGCACTAGACAAGCTTGGAGAAGATATAGGTTCTGCTCTTAGAGATTTAGAGCACTCGCATTATCTTAAAACTGTTGTAACTATGCCCGTTTCGCTTACCGTGTTGCGTGAAAGGTGGGAAGCTATGGAGTCCAATAAGGCTCCTTTTCTGGCTTCTGACTGGGGGCAAGGTCATAGAAATAAGGTATTGAAAGGCTATAGCTTTGCAGAAATAGTTGCTATAGGAATATCCAAAAACATTGATGTCGTCGCCTGTGAGGTTTTATTTAAGTCGTCGGGTGGTGTAGTGGGGGTTGTAGACCTTCTTGTGGATGAGGTTTCGGGGAAACGGGGGCGAGGGTTAACTCTGTATTTACAGCAAAGATCGCCTGAGATTTGCAAACGTCTATTAGATTGGCTTGATCCAATAAATACATCAAATACATATAAAAAGTCTCTTGTTAGCTTGCTCAACCCCAGTTTTTACCCGACTGCGCTAGCTTTCGTTATGGATCACGATTGGAAGCCAATTCTATTAAATAAAGAAGGAGCACTCGGTTTTGAAATGCTCGCATGGGCGGCGGCGTCTTTAATTGCAAAATCCGCTGATCCGACGTGGTCAAAAACTTTGATGATGCTGTATCAAGATGAAAACTTTGATGCCGCGGTTGATATGATTGAAGTATTGTACGGTGCTGATAAAATAAATGGATCGTATTGGATTGCGCTCAGGGACCTGACTCTTTTCTGTAAATTTACGAATGACGTTTTTTCTAACTCTGATCAATGGGCTGCTGCCAGAAGGAAGCTAAATAAACTTTTAAGTTCTAATGCTCTACCCCAGCAAGTATCTAAGTGCTTTGCTAGCTTGGAATGTTGGAAGCCAATATCAGAGCTCTTGTCGGATTTTCTTTCGTGCAAAAAAGTTCAGCCAGAATTACGTATCGAAAATTTTGTGTGCGAGTCGGGTAAACGTGAAAATATACTTCCCTTTCTCCAGTTGCTATCTTTGAGACTCGATGCTGCCGAAAGCCACGACACATTTCATGCGCTTCAGTCTGTGATGACAGCTCCAGAAAGTTTATTGCAGGTTTACGCTTTTTTTGAGTTGAATATTTGCTTTTGGAAGTTTCCTGGTCTCTCAGGTGATATGGATAAAAAGTTAGTGGAGTTTGCTAAGAAGCCTTACTCGCTCAGGCCAGGGCTGCTAGGGTACTCTGATTTAGCGCATTTAATAGCTCTGTACGGCGAGATGGGTAGCGTTCCCAATTGTTTAATCTCAGGAGCGGATGAATTGAGTAACGTGCTATCGAAATACGAAGTGCGCAAAGAAAGTTCTCATAGTACCGCATTTGCCGAGGCCGTTACCTGTCAAAAATATCGTGAGTTTTTGGGTGGGCTGATTGAAAGGTACTTTGAGATTCTATCGATTTCATCAACTAATAAGACACTGATCTCTCCGGTGTCATGTGTCTTGGAATTGTTGATGTACGCTCCTCGTGCTCCAATTGCAGTCAGCATGAGGAGTTAAACACGTGTAGGAAATATTATTTAGGGCTCTATTCGAGCCCTTATTTATGGTGGTTTCTAAATGCCCACACCTGTTGTTATTGATTTTTCAAAGGTTACTCTGATTGAGTTGTGGCTCTAAAAGCCATAGCTGTAAATTGTTTGTTAATGGTTTTCGCGTGTATTCTGTTTGTTTGTCTGGTTGTTTGCGTGTTATGAAATGATAGTTTTACTGCGTTGTATTTATTGCATTGGCTTTGCTCTAGATTATGACGGGTAGCCTGCATAAATAGGCTGTATTTATCTTTGAAGAGTTATTAAGTTGCTAATTTTCATCCGCCGAGGCATAACCCCGACTTTTCTGAGCGTGGAGAAGGGCACCAGAATGGCCTTGTTGGCGACACGATTTCTCATGCTGCCACCCGGTCGCGAGCTTCTATGCGGCTGCGTGCCCATATTTAGACTTCAGATAACACACGCGCGACGTGTGCACCGCTCGCGTCGCTGCTGCTCAATTTGACAGGCTGGGGAAAGCCGCTATCGGTGCGCTGCATGAGCTTGTAGATGCTGGAGCGCTTCATGCTGACGATATATTTAACTTCAGACATGCGGATGAACGTAGAAAACGCATCGAAGATTGGACTTTGAGTTGCTGAGTTAAGGCGGGGAAGCTCGGTGATAGAGGCTTTCATAGGTCTTGCTCCCGAGTGGTTAGGACTGAGAGCAATGATCTAGATGCCGGTCGAAGGTGTGATGAATTCGACTGCTGGGTTGGAGCTGCGCAGCATTGGTCTTGTATAGCATGAAGTCCTCGCGTTGTATGACTAAAAAACAGAGCTTTGAACCCGGGAAGCACCTGCTGATTTTTTCAACAGCCGATACGCTTGATGGCCTCGGTTATCTCAACCAAGACATTTGCATACTCCTTGGAAAGCACGCCGCTGCCTTCTGTGAAGAGGTGCTTCTGAAGACCACCTAGACGTCGCAGTTCATTGATGACATGGGAATCAATTCTGCTTCTGGTCTGCCGCTTCAATGCCGCGCTCAGCATGAATTGACCAACGCTTATTCCGCAGTCATGCGCCTTCTCGCGTACCTGTGTCTCTTCTTCCTCAAAGCATCGAATTGCCGGCAGCCAACCAGTGCGTCGGCGTTGTTCACTACGGCTCATGTTTTTTCCTTTTCCAGGTGTTGGGGTCTAGGGGCTTGCCCTGAGTGGGGAAGGTAGGCAAAGCAGAGGGAGTGCAACGACTGGTGCGCGCCGGTTGTGAGGTGCCAGGTACTGGCGGTATCACAAACCCTACCTTGTCCATGTAGTTCCCTCGAAAAAATAGGTGATACCTGCAAAATCTGGATACGAAGGAGGTGCAGGGAGCGTTGGCAATCAGGAGGACAGCACGGGTACGACAAAAAAGCGTATTTGGGACAATCGCGTTGATCATAGGTGCATCAGTTTGAGATGAGTGCAAGACGATGAGCGGACGGTGACCGCGTCGGAACAGGGCAGATCCAATCGGGTGTTATGTGTAGGGCTGATTGACGATACGGATGCAGTCTTGCCTAGCTCCGATTGATTTTTAAGACCACTGCCGAGAGATGAAAATGAGATGCTCATAGATGAAAACTCATGATGGAAGAGAATGCATTTCGGGATATTTGTGGTGAGGTCACAGAGGAGCTAAAGTCAGCTATCTGATGAAAGAGTTCGGGAGCTGGTTGATTCGTCGCCCCCTGAGCTTGTGTGTATGAGTAGTCATGATCGCTGGAGATTTTTTATGTGCTCGTCTAGTCACTCAAAAAGTAGTTACGCTGAGATCATGCAACTGAAACGCTCCAATCGTGAGCGGCTGAGCCGTACTATCGAGAAGGCAGCGTCTGACGATATCGAGGCGTCTGCTCAACGCATCAAGGACGTTATGCGTTCCTCACAGGATCCCAGTCAGCGTCGGCAGCGCATTGCGCCACCGGCGTTCAGTGATAGCGATTGACACCTCTATTACCTGAATGAGGTTCCTGTTGATGTCCAGGCTCCGCATGGTTATCAACAGGGAGCAAGTTCTGCTTTGGAATGCCGTTTAGATTTGGTTGATATCTCTTCTTGTATGTCTGACGGGGTGTCAGTTGAAAGCAGTTTTGAGCTGACATGCCGTCACTTGAAATGAGGTCACGCCTGCCCAGCAGTCACGTGACTGACTGGCTTGTGCATAACCCTACTCTTCAGTGCTGTTGCGTTTTTGGATTGAGCTGCGGATCGACAGAAGCGTTTGGTAGATAGCAGGATTGCTATTAGCCAAATTTTCCAAATCGGCCGGGCTGATCTGAAAACCGATGTTGGTTTGGCTCTGAACGATGTGTAGGTGTTCGATGTAAATGTCTTGCCCAACCGTTTGCTTGTGGCGAAGCATGCGTTTCAGCTCTTCCACAGTGCTTTGGATCTGCGCGGGTCGATATTTCCAATGTGCGAGGGCTCGTGGTCGACCTTGGCTGTCTTTGATCGCTATCTTTTCCGTGAGCGAATATTCGTTGTACTTACGAGAGCGGGTCTTGCTGATGTATCCCCCCGCTTCGAGCGTTTTTATCTTGCGCATGACTTGGCGCTCGCTGATGCCTGCTTTCTGCGCGATGGTCTGAATCGAGGGAATCGACAAACCAGTCTTTAGGTTGCAGTGGGACTTAATCACGCAGTAAACCGCAAACGCGTCAGGGCCGAGTTTTGAGAGCTCGTGATCCACCATGGCCTGGAAGATATGAAACCAGTACGTATTGGATTGCAGATGGTCGTCTGGCGTTTGAGGGCTTGGATCGCCTGAAACTTCCAAGCTGCTCATTTTCGCCCCTCCACTTGGGTCTTTTTGCTAGGGCGCCCGACTTTTCTAATATCAGCGTCAAAAGGGGAGCGTGGGGGTGAGTTCAGTTTTCTTTCTGCGCCTGTGCGCATCCACTGTCGCAAATCACCCAGCCGCCAGCGCAGGCGTGAAAGTCCTGGCACGGGCTCAAGGCCTGGCAACTTGCGCTGACGCACAGTCAGCACGCTGAAGCCCGTAAGCGCCGCGACTTCGGCCACGCCTATCAGTACGTCATCCGAAAGCTTTTGGATTTTTTGAATGGTTTCGTAATCGACGCTCATCGCTAATGTCGCTCGGTTGCTATGGAGTACGTGCAGCTTTCGCCAATCGAGGACCGATCAACTAGGACACCTTTTTGACAGATGCGGCTGTTAGCCAAAGAATGGGTACATGCAGCCATCGTCCTTTGAGTCCGGTATCAATCCTGAAGAAGTCTTTCAGCTCGTTTTCCGTGAGATTGAAAGTCATCAAGGAGCGGGCCGGAAAAACTTTGTTGTCCGTGTTCCGGTGGATCTGGTGGAGTACTTGTTCTCCGGGATTTTGCTCAAGTCGGGTATGTCGAAGGTCGCCTTGGAGCGATTGCTTACGGAGCTCGGCATTTACGGTTTCAAGGATGCAGATGGGCGGATTCTGCGGCGGTATCTGAGTGGCCAAACGCGCATGGCTTGGGATACCTATCAACGGCTGTTGTTTTGGGCTTTATCGAAGGAGTGGGTCAGTGATTGGGTTTTTCGCGATTTGCTGTTGAGGACGTATCTGCGGGAAGCGGCTCAGCTCAGTGCGCGCAATATTCTGAACACCCTCAAGCGTCGGGTATCGATAGCGGACTTAACCCGTGAGCAGGTTATCGAGTGTTTCAACGAGGTTTATCTACTCAAGCAGCGGGAACGCGAGGAGACGGCGCTAAACCGTGTGCGAACGGATTCAGAGACCAGAGAGCTGGCTCGCTCCCTGGGGCTTGAAATTATCGACTGACCATCAAGCTAGCTTCGCCGCGAGTTCTTCTGCGGTGATGTTGTAGTAACGCTTCAGCATGTTCACCTCGCGGTGTCCAGTCACGCTGGCCAGCTCAATCAGATTGGGAAGTTTGGTGGCCAGCCGGCAAGTGGCCTCATGGCGTAGGTCGTGGAAGCGCAGATCGAGCAGAAAGTCTTCCTGGGGCGTTACCAGAGCGCGTTCGCAATCTCCTAAGTATTTCGTCCTTGCTCGCTCCAAACCGCGAGTGAAGGCCTTCTTGAGAGCGTCTGCGGTGGTGGGGAAGACTCGGCCGCAAAGTGAGCGTGGCAAGTCCTTGAGCAGCTGAATAGCTCGCGGGGAGAGTGGGACGGTTCTTGGTAGCCCGTTCTTGGTCGCTGGAAGATGAGCGGTTTTGCGATCCAGATTCACATGCTTCCAGCGCAACTCGAATAGCTCGCCACGGCGCATGGCGGTTTCAATTGCCAGTTGCACGATGGACCGTATCCAAGGGTTGTGCGAGGCGTCCGCATAGGTTCCATCGGCCCGGCGCTCCCGAAGCTCCAAGGCGCTGAGGATGTATTGCTCTTCAATTGGGTCCAGGCGTCGCGAGCGTTCGTCGTTATAGCTCGGGCGGCTGACCATCCGCACCGGGTTCTCACCGAGGTGAATTCCCCATTCCCGGCGAGCGACCTCAATCACGCACTGAAACAAAGCCAGCTCACGCTTAACGGTATTACCCTTGCGAATCTTCAGGCGCTCGTCGCGGTAACGGGCAAAGTCGGAGGAGGTGAGTGTGGCGACGATACGTGTTGCCAGCGGATGACGCTTAAGCGCTTCCAGACGTTTGATTTCCGAGTACGCACCTTTGTGCTTCGGAGCAATCTCAGAGATATAGCGATCAATGAGTTGGTGAAAAGCGGTGCGTTCAGCCTCGACCCGAGAGACAAAAATACCCCGGTCGATTTCGCTTTCGATCATACGCGCCCAAGCTTGGGCATCGGCTTTGGTTTCGAAGGTTTTGCGCTGGGCTGGATAGCCCTTACGGCGGATTTGCGCTTCCCACTGATACTCGCCGCGATTCCTGATTGTTGCCATTTCGACCATTTCCGCCACTTTTGAGTGTGGCAAATTTGTGGCAAAAACGACTTTCAGGACTAGGACAGGTTTCTGTCAGGAGCGCTATCCCCTTGTAATACAAGGGAAATAAGATGGTGCACCCGGCGGGATTCGAACCCACGACCCCTGCCTTCGGAGGGCAGTACTCTATCCAGCTGAGCTACGGATGCTTGTGCGGGCGCCATCATACCCATGTCGACCTTGGGCGTCCATGCTGGTTTTTGGCCGTCTGCCGGTAGGATTCTGGAGCGGCGAGGCTCTGTACCGGGCGGTGTGCGTCCTTGGCGCTGAATCCGGCTGTTGTGCGCCTGTCAGAATAATTCGGCTAATGCGCCGTTTTCGTTCTTTTTTTCGAACAGACTATTGCCCTGCCCCCCCATTGATCCTAGGATTCGTTTGAGATTTCAAACGCTCTGTCTCCCGTGCGCGATGTTTCAGCTTGCGCCCAGTGACTGATTTCCCTGACGGCAGCCTTCGAGGCGCCTTTCAACAACTCTAATTTGCCCCGCGCGCGCGCGGTGCTGTTAAGGAAAGCCGACATGCAGCTTAAAGACACCCAGTTGTTCCGCCAGCAAGCCTTTATTGATGGCGCTTGGGTCGATGCGGACAACGGTCAAACGATCAAGGTCAACAACCCCGCGACTGGCGAGATCCTGGGCACCGTGCCGAAGATGGGCGCCGCCGAAACCCGTCGTGCCATCGAAGCCGCCGACAAGGCTTTGCCGGCCTGGCGCGCACTGACTGCCAAGGACCGTGCAAACAAGCTGCGTCGCTGGTTCGAGCTGATCATCGAGAACCAGGATGACCTGGCGCGTCTGATGACTCTGGAGCAGGGCAAGCCGCTGGCCGAAGCCAAGGGCGAAATCGTCTACGCCGCTTCGTTTATCGAGTGGTTCGCCGAAGAGGCCAAGCGTATCTACGGGGACGTGATCCCTGGCCATCAGCCAGACAAGCGCCTGATCGTGATGAAGCAGCCGATCGGCGTCACCGCCGCCATCACGCCGTGGAACTTCCCGGCCGCGATGATCACCCGTAAAGCCGGCCCGGCCCTGGCTGCCGGTTGCACCATGGTCCTCAAGCCTGCGTCGCAAACCCCGTTCTCGGCGTTTGCCCTGGCTGAGCTGGCCCAGCGTGCCGGGATTCCAAACGGCGTGTTCAGTGTGGTCTCCGGCAGCGCTGGCGATATCGGCAGCGAGCTGACCAGCAACCCGACCGTGCGTAAGTTGTCCTTCACCGGCTCGACCGAAATCGGTCGCCAGTTGATGGCCGAATGCGCCAAGGACATCAAGAAAGTTTCCCTGGAACTGGGCGGCAACGCGCCGTTCATCGTGTTCGACGACGCCGACCTGGATAAGGCCGTCGAAGGCGCGATCATCTCCAAGTACCGCAACAACGGCCAGACGTGCGTGTGCGCCAACCGCCTGTACATCCAGGATTCGGTGTACGACGCGTTCGCGGAAAAACTCAAAGTGGCCGTAGCCAAATTGAAGATCGGCAACGGTCTGGAAGAAGGCACCACGACTGGCCCGCTGATCGACGAAAAAGCCGTGGCCAAGGTCCAGGAACACATCGCCGATGCCTTGAGCAAAGGTGCGACCCTGTTGGCGGGCGGTAAGGTTATGGAAGGCAACTTCTTCGAGCCGACTATCCTCACCAACGTGCCGAAAAACGCTGCCGTGGCCAAGGAAGAAACCTTCGGCCCGCTGGCGCCGTTGTTCCGCTTCAAAGACGAAGCCGAAGTGATCGCGATGTCTAACGACACCGAATTTGGCCTGGCCTCCTACTTCTATGCCCGCGACCTGGGCCGTGTGTTCCGTGTGGCCGAGGCCTTGGAATACGGCATGGTCGGCGTCAACACCGGGCTGATCTCCAACGAAGTGGCGCCGTTCGGCGGTATTAAGGCGTCGGGCCTGGGCCGTGAAGGCTCCAAGTACGGTATCGAGGATTACCTGGAAATCAAATACCTCTGCCTGGGTATCTAACCGGCAAGGTATCGCTGCAAACGCAAAGGGCACGAGAGCGCTGTCCCTTTGCGTGCTTCAAACCGTTATTCGAAGTGGCCGGGAAAGCTGTGGCAGTCGATCATCGCATGCTGCCGTAGTTGCCTCCCCGTCACGTATTCCTTGGACCACGCCACCCGATGAGTGGCGAATGAGGACTTTATGAGCAACAAGACCAACGCTTCCTTGATGAAACGCCGCGAAGCCGCTGTACCGCGCGGTGTTGGCCAGATTCACCCGATCTTCGCCGAATCCGCGAAGAACGCCACCGTGACTGACGTTGAAGGTCGCGAGTTTATCGACTTCGCCGGCGGCATCGCCGTACTGAACACCGGTCACCTGCACCCGAAAATCATCGCGGCCGTGACCGAGCAGTTGAACAAGCTGACCCACACCTGCTTCCAGGTCCTGGCTTACGAGCCGTACGTGGAGCTGTGCGAAAAAGTTAACGCCAAGGTGCCAGGTGATTTCGCCAAGAAAACCCTGCTGGTCACCACCGGTTCCGAAGCCGTGGAAAACGCCGTGAAAATTGCGCGTGCCGCGACTGGCCGTGCCGGCGTGATCGCTTTCACCGGCGCTTACCACGGCCGCACCATGATGACCCTGGGCCTGACCGGCAAGGTTGTACCGTACTCCGCTGGCATGGGCCTGATGCCAGGCGGTATCTTCCGTGCGCTGTACCCGAACGAGTTGCACGGCGTGAGCATCGACGACTCCATCGCTAGCATCGAACGCATCTTCAAGAACGATGCCGAGCCGCGTGATATTGCTGCCATCATCATCGAGCCGGTACAGGGCGAGGGCGGTTTCTACGTAGCGCCTAAAGCCTTCATGAAGCGCCTGCGCGAACTGTGCGACAAGCACGGCATCCTGCTGATCGCCGACGAAGTGCAAACCGGTGCCGGCCGTACCGGGACCTTCTTTGCCATGGAGCAGATGGGCGTTGCTGCCGACCTGACCACCTTTGCCAAATCCATCGCGGGCGGCTTCCCGCTGGCTGGCGTGTGCGGCAAGGCAGAATACATGGACGCCATTGCCCCAGGTGGCCTGGGTGGCACCTATGCCGGTAGCCCGATCGCGTGCGCCGCGGCCCTGGCCGTGATGGAAGTGTTCGAAGAAGAGCATCTGCTGGACCGCTGCAAGGCTGTTGGCGAGCGTCTGGTCACTGGCCTGAAAGCCATCCAGGCCAAGTACCCGGTGATCGGCGAAGTGCGTGCCCTGGGCGCGATGATCGCGGTCGAGCTGTTCGAGGACGGCGACAGCCACAAGCCGAACGCTGCTGCGGTGGCCGCGGTGGTTGCCAAGGCGCGTGACAAGGGCCTGATCCTGCTGTCGTGCGGCACCTACGGCAACGTGTTGCGCGTGCTGGTCCCGCTGACCTCGCCGGACGAGCAGTTGGACAAAGGTTTGGCGATCATCGAAGAGTGCTTCTCCGAGCTGTAAGTGCAGGTTGGCTGGATCGAAAAAAACCCGCTTCGGCGGGTTTTTTTGTGGGCTATGCACCTATTCAGGCCTTGTTCCTTGTACGCAGGCGCTTCCTTTGTCTAATGTGCAAGGATTGCCGATGGAGCGTGCTGCATGACTGCTGTTGATTTACCTGCTGTACCCCGTGTGCTGATTGCCGAGCCCGACCCTTGGTCGCGGGATCTGCTCAAGCAGGTGTTGTTGAATGTGCGCTGCGACGCGCGGCTGGATGTGTGCGCCGACGGGCAGCACGCCGCCGAGCTGCTGCGAGACAAATCCTACGATTTGATCATTGCCGATTGGGAGCTGCCGGGCGTTGACGGCCTGAGCCTGTTGCGCAGTGTGCGTCAGCGTCGGCGGGTGCCCGTGTTGCCGTTCATCCTGCTGAGTACACGCAATGACGGCGCCAGCGTGCGCGAGGTATTGCCGCTGGCGCCCACCGCCTACCTGACCAAGCCACTGAACATGGAGGGTCTTACGCAACGCCTGCAGGATTTGTTGCTCAACGAAGGCGAAACGGTGTATTGCGAACCCCCCGCCCTGGCGGCGGGCATGTCCTTGCCGGTGTTCCTGGAGCAGCGTCGCGAGCTGTCGGACGGCGCGCCGCTGCGGGTTGACGTCAAGGCGGCCGTGCAACGCAGCCTCACGCCGCAGGGGCTGGATCTCAAGCAATTGGAAGAGCAGGTCAAGGTTGATCCACAGATCACCGCGGTGCTGATCGCCGCCGCCAACAGCGCCGGCCAGCACGGCACACCGGTGCAGACCCTGTCCATGGCGCTGCACAAACTGGCCGCCGGGCAGAGCATGAACCTGATCCTCGGCCTGGCCCTCAAGCACAACGTGATCCTCAGCGATGCCAGCCTGATGGAATACGCTGAGCGTTACTGGCAGTTGTCCCAGCGAACTGCGCAATACGGTCGTTCACTGGCGCGCATGCTCGACCTGGAACACGAACGCTGTTACAGCGCCGGTATTCTCCATCGGTTGGGCGACCTGGCCCTGCTGCGCAGCTTGCAGGAGTGG
This sequence comes from Pseudomonas sp. DD1, assembly GCF_044510355.1. Taxonomy (NCBI): domain Bacteria; kingdom Pseudomonadati; phylum Pseudomonadota; class Gammaproteobacteria; order Pseudomonadales; family Pseudomonadaceae; genus Pseudomonas; species Pseudomonas sp. DD1. The sequence continues at coordinate 94,859 of NZ_MSAJ01000029.1, forward strand.
CGCCAGGGCGGTGGTGAACTGGATGAGGCGTTGATTGGCGAGTCATTGTCCACCTTTGGCGCCAGCTATGGCTCGGCGCTGCGCACGCGCTGGCGCTTGCCCCTGGAGCTGCGCCAACTGATCGCGGCGACCTACTCCCTGGAAGGCGGGGTGTATTCCCGTGAGGCGCTGGTGATGAACATCGCGGCGCAACTGGCAGGGCTGACCGAGCATGAAGGGGTCGAGGTGTTAGCCAAGGGCAAGACGGCGAGGTTGCTCAAGGTCGGGTTTGCAGAGCTGACGCGTATCCGCAAGCCTGGGTAGGCGCTGTGTCCGCCAGCAACAATGCTGAATGTGCCGCCGCCATCGTAGCCTCGCTAAAGCTCGACAACTCCCACATTTGATTTGTGGTGTGTCCAGAACTCCCAGCCTGGTCGAGCTCCCACATGAGGTTTGCGGGGTATCCAGAACTCCCAGCCTGGTCGAGCTCCCATATGGGTTTTGTGGGGTATCCAGAACTCCCAGCCTGGTCGAGCTCCCACATGGGGTTTGTGGAGTATCCAGAACTCCCAGCCTGGTCGAGCTCCCATATGGGTTTTGTGGGGTATCCAGAACTCCCAGCCTGGTCGAGCTCCCACATGGGGTTTGTTGAGTATCCAGAACTCCCAGCCTGGTCGAGCTCCCACATGAGGTTTGCGGGGTATCCAGAACTCCCAGCCTGGTCGAGCTCCCACATGGGGTTTGTGGAGTATCCAGAACTCCCTGCCTGGTCGAGATCCCACATGGGGTTTGTGGGGTATCCAGAATTCCCAGTCTGGTCGAGATCCCCTGTGGGAGCGGGCTTGCCCGCGATGGCGGTGGTCCAGGCGCTATTTTTTAGGGCCGTGAAAGGGCAGGCATTCAGCCGACAATCACCCGGTTCTTGCCCTGGCGCTTGGCTTCATACATGGCCGCATCAGCCCGGGCGAACAGGCTATCCAGGGTAGCATCTGCGCCGGTGAGGCTGGCCAGACCCTGGCTGACGGTCACGCCATAGGGCCGGCCGTCATGGCTGAATTCCAGTTGGCGCACTTCCTGCCCCAGGCGTTCGGCGACCTGCATGGCCCTTTCCGGTTCGCACCCCGGCAGCACTGCAGCAAATTCCTCGCCGCCAATGCGCCCGAACAGGTCGCCACGGCGCAATACCCCGCGGCCGCTCTCGGCGATACGCAATAACACCTGATCGCCCTCCAGGTGGCCGTAGGTGTCGTTGATGGCCTTGAAGTTATCTATATCCAGCAACAGGAAGGCCAGGGGCAGGCCTTGGGTGCAGGCACGTTCGAATTCGTGATGGGCGCACTCGAAGAAATGGCGACGGTTGCTGCTGCGGGTTAGCACGTCGGTGGTGGCCAGGCGCTGCAGCTCGAGTTCCAGGTGCTTTTTTTCGGTGATGTCCTCAGCGATGCCCACCACAATCAACGGTTTCCCTGGGGTGGCCTGTTGGTTGGTAAAGCACTTGTCGCTGAGCCAGCGGATCTGCCCGTCTGCGGTGATGATGCGGTACTGGCGATTCTCGACCGCCCCCAGCTCCAGCACCTGGGCCAGGCTGTGCTCGGCGTAATGCTGGTCTTCAGGGTGGATGCTGTCGCGCCAGCCACGGTGCTCGGCCAACAGTAGGCTGGCCGAGCGCCCGAAGATGCGCTCATAGGCCGGGCTTACGTACAGCACGCGGCGGGTCTCCCACTCGATGGCCCAGAGCACGGCGTTCACACTGACCAGCAGCGAGCTCAACAGCTGTTCACGCTGGCTCAGACGCTCCACTTCGCCCTGGGCATGCATCAACGCCAGCAAGGTAGCGGCAGCCGGCCGTGACGTATCCGTTGAGTCAGGTGTGGTGGGGATCGGGGAGTCCGTTTCGTGGACCATCGGCACAATTCTCTCTGGACATGCCGCAGCATTGAACAGCAGTTAAAACAAGGCCCGCCAGGATGGCGAAGTGTTGTTTGAGAGAGGGGAATTGCAGCTAAGTTCCGTTATCAGTCGCGATTGAGACGGAATGTTCGGTGACTGTGAAATGGCGCCAAAAAACTGTGGAGCCGGTAAGGACTGGGCGTCCTCCCGGCTCCTGCAACACCTAGGCGTTTGCGGGGCGCAACGAGTAGGTTTTCAACTGGTGGGCAAAGTCGCGCAGGGATTGGATCCCGCTGGCCTCGGCCTCGTGCACCCACTCCTTGATGGCCGCGAGCATGTCATGCCCGTTGCTGCTGGTCTTGAGCCAGATCTGTTGCAGCGCCAGGCGCTTTTCGTAGATCACCTTCAAGGCCTGGCTGTGCTCCAGCATGCTCTGGATGCGCACATGGTGGCGCTCATCCAGCAGACTGGTTTCCCGTGACAGCAGGCGCTTGGCCCGGTGGAACTGGTGGCGTACCGAATGATCGACCTTCTCCAGCTCCTGCTTGACCAGCGGCGCAATCACCAACTTGCGGTACTGGGCCATGATCTGGAAGCGGTTGTTGAGGATCGCCATGGCGGTGTCCATGTCCAGGTGGCCCTTGCCTTCCACTCGATGGGCAATCGGCGCCACGCGCTGCACCTTGGCCAGGCGCAGGAAGCTGAACACTTGGATCCAGGCCCAGCCCAGGTCGAATTCCCACTTCTTCACCGACAGTTTGGCGGAGTTGGGGTAGGTGTGATGATTGTTATGCAGCTCTTCGCCACCGACGATGATGCCCCACGGCACCAGGTTGGTCGCCGCGTCGCGGCATTCGAAGTTGCGATAACCGATGGCATGCCCCAGGCCGTTGATCACGCCGGCGGCCCAGAACGGGATCCACATCATCTGGATCGCCCAGATGGTGATGCCGATGGTGCCGAACAGCAGCACGTCGATAACGCCCATGAGGGCCACGCCCAGCAGCGGATAGCGGGTATAGAGCTTGCGTTCGATCCAGTCGTCCGGGCAGTTCTTGCCGTAGATGCGCAGGGTCTCGGGGTTTTCCGCCTCGGCGCGGTACAGCTCGGCACCTTTGCGCAGGACCGTGGACAGGCCCTTGATCACCGGGCTGTGGGGATCGTCGACGGTTTCGCACTTGGCGTGGTGTTTGCGGTGGATAGCGGTCCATTCGCGAGTATTCTGCGCCGTGGTCAGCCACAGCCAGAAGCGGAAGAAGTGTTTCAGGCCAGCATTGAGCTCCAGGGAGCGGTGGGCTGAATAGCGGTGTAGATAGACCGTGACACCGATAATGGTCACGTGGGTCATCAACAGAGTGACTGCCACCAGTTGCCAGGCTGACAAGTCAAGAAAACCGTTGTACCACATAGGCTGTATGGCCCTCAGATAAAGATAAGAACAACTGACGCATTATCACTTAGCCTACAGATAAAACCAGTCACCCTTTCAGATAGGAGTGACGAGATGTTACTTGTCCTATAATCCGCAGCCTCTGTAGGGCGATTCTGTTTTTTAGTAAGGATTACTAGTCATATGCTGCTTTCATACCGAGGTGCCCTACGTGCAGGGCTGGTGTACTTGTTGCTTTCGGTCTTGTGGATACAGCTCAGTCAGCAGGTATTTAACAATTTTATCGATGAACCCAAGGAAATGATTCACTGGCAGATGCTGCGCGGCTATCTGTGGGTGACCCTCAGCGCCCTGTTTATTTTCCTGTTGTGCGCCCGCAGTGCGCGGGCCCATCGCATCCAGCAACCCTTGACGGAAAATCGCGAGCGCCTGCGCCAGGCGGCGGCGGTGTTCGATTGCACCCGCGAAGGGGTGCTGGTCACCGACGCCCGCGGGCAGATAGTCCACGTCAACCGCGCGTTTATTGAAATCACCGGTTACCAGGTGGAAGACGTGATGGGCCACCAGCCGAGCCTGTTCAAGTCCGGGCGCCATTCGCCGGATTTTTATGAGCAGATGTTTCGCGCCCTCAACCAAGAGGGCGAGTGGAGCGGCGAGATCTGGAACCGCCGTAAAAGCGGGGAAATTTATCCACAGTGGCAAACCATCCGTGTCATCCACGATGACCAGGGCCAGGTCAGCCATTACGTGGCGGTGTTTTCCGACATCAGCGCCATCAAGCATTCCGAGCACGAACTGGCGCACCTGGCCCACCACGACCCGTTGACCGACCTGCCCAACCGCCTGTTGTTCACCGACCGCGCCGAGCAGGCGCTGGCCTCGGCGCAGATTCACAAGCGTGGCTGTGCGCTGTTGATGCTGGATCTGGACCACTTCAAGATCATCAACGACAGCCTGGGTCACAATGTAGGCGACCAGTTGCTCAAGGCCGTGGGCGAGCGCCTGCAGGGCTTGTTCGGTCCCGGCGTGACTTTGGCGCGCCTGGGCGGCGATGAGTTCGCGGTGCTGGCGGAAAGTTGTCCACAGGTGGTCCAGGCGGCCGCCCTGGCCCAGCGCATCATTGACAGCATGAAGCAGCCGTTCGTGTTCAACGGCCACCAGCTGTTTGTCAGCGTGAGTATCGGCATCAGCCTGTTCCCCAGCGATGCCCTGAGTGCCGAACAGCTGCTGCGCAACGCCGACTCCGCGTTGTTCAAGGCCAAGAGTTCCGGGCGCGAAGGCTACGCCCTGTACACCGAGGAACTGACCGCCCACGCCCAGCACCGGATCGAGATCGGCAATGAGCTGCGTCGCGCCCTCGATCAGCAAGAGCTGCGGGTCTACTACCAGCCGGTCCACGACCTGCAAACCAGCCGGATGATTGGTGTGGAAGCCCTGGTGCGCTGGCAGCACCCGCTGCGCGGCCTGGTGTCACCGGCAGAATTTATCCCGATTGCCGAACGCACCGGGTTGATCGCCGAGATTGACGGCTGGGTCATGGAGCAGGCCTGTCGCCAGATGTGCCAGTGGCTGGCAGACGGCAAGAACCTGTCCTTTATGGCGGTCAATATCTCCAGCCGCCTGTTTGCCCGCCACGAATTGTTCGAGCAGGTGGCCAAGGTGCTGCACGACACCGGCCTGGACCCGGCGAAGCTGGAACTGGAAGTCACCGAAAGCGCAGTGATGGACGACCCGGAAGTGGCCCTGGAACAACTGCACCGCCTGCGTGAACTGGGCCTGAGCCTGGCTATCGACGACTTCGGCACTGGCTATTCGTCACTGCTGCGCCTCAAGCGGTTGCCGGTGCAGAAGCTGAAAATCGACCAGGGCTTCGTCGCCGGCCTGCCGTGGGATGAAGACGATGCGGCGATTGTGCGGGTAGTCATCGCCCTGGCGCAGAGCATGGGTATGCAGGTGCAAGCCGAGGGTATCGAGCAGATGGAACAGGCGCGGTTCCTGTTGAATCACCAATGCGACCTGGGCCAGGGCTACTGGTTTGGCCGGCCGATGCTGGCGGCAGAGATTGATTGGGCCCTAGCCCCCGCCATCCACTAACCCCACCCCCCGGGGTTGGAATGCAATAAAAAATGTGGGAGCGGGCTTGCCCGCGATGACGGAGTGTCAGCCAGTAAATCTGGTACTGATACACCGCTATCGCGGGCAAGCCCGCTCCCACATTTTTATCTGCGCACGCCTTAACGTCGTGTCCTGCCTGAAAATTCTTTCTGGTTATATAAACATTCTTAAATAGTATTTTTAAGAATATCCGCGCTTATCTACTATCGCCCTCACGCCGCAAGCAGTGCCGCCACTGCCAGGCACTTCTCATTTCAGGAGCACGACCATGAGCGCATCTCTACGCAGCGTTGACGGCCAGGACGAAGCAGCCATTTTGCGCGAGATCCAAAGCGCATTGCGTGACCTGCGTTTCGGCGCAGTGGAAATCACCGTACACAACGCCCAAGTGGTGCAGATCGAACGTAAAGAGAAATTCCGCTTGCAGAGCCCGGGCAACAAAACGAGCTGAGCCAAGACGGCGCTTCGATTGCAGGACCCGTACTTATAAGAAAAGCCAACACCCAAGAATTTCAGGAGCTTGTCTATGTCGTCGATTCGCCGTTACGCCCTGGCCGCCCTGGCCAGCGCCGTGTTTGCCGGTTCCGCAGTGGCCAAGGATTACGAGCTGCTTAACGTTTCCTACGATCCGACCCGTGAGCTGTACCAGGAGTACAACGCCGAATTCACCAGTTTCTGGAAAAAGGCGCACCCTGGCGACAACGTCAAGATCCAGCAATCCCACGGTGGTTCGGGCAAGCAGGGCCGGGCGGTGATCGACGGCCTGCGCGCCGACGTGGTGACCCTGGCCCTGGCCGGCGACATCGACGAAATCGCCAAGCTGGGCAAGACCCTGCCAGAGAACTGGCAGACCCGCCTGCCTGAAGCCAGCACGCCATACACCTCGGCCATCGTGTTCCTGGTGCGCAAGGGCAACCCCAAGGGCATCAAGGACTGGGGCGACTTGATCAAGAACGACGTCTCGGTGATCACGCCGAACCCGAAAACCTCCGGCGGCGCCCGCTGGAACTTCCTCGCCGCCTGGGCCTATGGCCTCAAGGCCGGTGGCAGCGAAGCCAAGGCCCAGGAATACGTGAAAGCGCTGTTCAAGCACGTGCCGATCCTCGACACCGGTGCGCGCGGTTCGACCATCACCTTCGTCAACAACGGTCAGGGTGACGTGTTGCTGGCCTGGGAAAACGAAGCGTTCCTGGCCCTCAAGGAAGATGGCGGCGCTGACAAGTTCGACATCATCGTGCCGTCCCTGTCGATCCTCGCCGAGCCGCCCGTGGCCGTGGTCGACAAGAACGCCGAGAAAAAGGGCAACACCGAAATCGCTACGGCGTACCTCAACCACCTGTACAGCCCGGCTGGCCAGGAAATCGCGGCGAAGAACTTCTACCGCCCGCGTGACAAGGATGTGGCCGCCAAGTACGCCCAGCAGTTCCCGAAACTGGAGCTGGTGACTATCGACAAAGACTTCGGCGGCTGGAAAACTGCCCAACCGAAATTCTTCAACGACGGTGGCGTGTTCGACCAGATCTACACTGCCCAATAACCAACACGGCCTCCCTGTGGAATGCGGCTTGTGTGGGAGCGGGCTTACTCGCGAAAGCGGTATGTCAGTCACTAAATGCGTTGACTGGCACACCGCTTTCGCGAGCAAGCCCGCTCCCACATGAGTTCGTTCCTGCAGTGGTATTGAACTGTTAACCAAGGACTTTTATGTCGCGTCGTATCTCCCCCGTCATACCCGGCTTCGGGCTGACGCTGGGCTACACCTTGGTGTACCTCAGCCTGATTGTGCTCATACCGCTGGCGGCCATGTTCGTCCACGCCGCCCAACTCACCTGGGATCAGTTCTGGGCCATCATCTCGGCGCCGCGGGTCTGGGCAGCCTTGAAGTTGAGCTTCAGTACCGCCCTGTATGCCGCGCTGATCAACGGCGTGATCGGTACGCTGCTGGCGTGGGTGCTGGTGCGCTACACCTTCCCTGGGCGCAAGATCATCGACGCGATGATCGACCTGCCGTTTGCCCTGCCCACCGCCGTGGCCGGTATTGCGCTGACTGCGCTGTACGCGCCGTCCGGCCTGGTCGGCCAGTTCGCCACCGACATGGGCTTCAAGATCGCCTACACCCCACTGGGCATCACCCTGGCCCTGACCTTCGTCACGCTGCCTTTCGTGGTGCGTACGGTGCAGCCGGTGCTGGCCGATATCCCCCGGGAAATCGAAGAAGCCGCCGCCTGCCTGGGCGCCAAGCCCTGGCAGGTGTTTCGCTACATCCTCGTGCCGGCGCTGCTGCCGGCCTGGCTGACCGGGTTCGCCCTGGCGTTCGCCCGAGGTGTGGGTGAGTACGGTTCGGTGATTTTCATCGCCGGCAACATGCCGATGAAAACCGAGATCCTGCCGCTGCTGATCATGGTCAAGCTCGACCAATACGACTACACCGGCGCTACCTCCATCGGCGTGCTGATGCTGGTGGTTTCCTTTGTCCTGCTGCTGCTGATCAACTTGTTGCAGCGGCGCATCGAACACCCATAAGGAGGCGCGGAACATGTCCCAATCGTCTATTTCCGCCGCGTCTTCGGCCAATGCTGCCCGCCGTGGCAGTGCGGTGTCGCGACGCATCCTGATCGGCCTTGGCTGGCTGATCTTCGCTTTGTTCCTGCTGTTGCCGCTGTTTATCGTGGTGTCCCAGGGCCTCAAGCTCGGCCTGGGCGCATTCTTTGCCGCGATCTTTGAGCCGGACGCGCTGTCGGCCTTGAAGCTGACGGTGATTGCGGTGCTGATTTCGGTGCCGCTCAACCTGGTATTCGGCGTCAGTGCTGCCTGGTGCGTGAGCAAGTACTCATTCCGTGGCAAAAGCATGCTGGTGACCCTGATCGACCTGCCGTTCTCGGTCTCGCCGGTCATCGCCGGTCTGGTCTATGTGCTGATGTTCGGTGCCCAGGGGTTCTTCGGCCCGTGGCTGCAGGATCACGATATCCAGATCGTCTTCGCCTTGCCGGGCATCGTGCTGGCGACGATCTTCGTCACCGTGCCGTTCGTGGCCCGTGAACTGATCCCGCTGATGCAGGAGCAGGGCACCCAGGAAGAAGAAGCCGCACGCCTGCTGGGCGCCAATGGCTGGCAGATGTTCTGGCATGTCACCGTGCCCAACATCAAGTGGGGCCTGATCTACGGCGTGGTGCTGTGTACCGCGCGGGCGATGGGTGAGTTTGGCGCGGTGTCGGTGGTGTCCGGGCACATTCGCGGCGTGACCAACACCCTGCCGCTGCACGTCGAGATTCTCTACAACGAATACAACCACGTCGCCGCGTTTGCGGTGGCGAGTCTGTTGCTGATCCTGGCGCTCTTCATCCTGCTGCTCAAGCAGTGGAGCGAGAACCGTATTAACCGCCTGCGCGCCGGTGCGGCTGAGGAATAAGTCATGTCGATCGAAGTCCGTAACGTCAGCAAGAACTTCAACGCCTTCAAGGCCCTGGACAGCATCAACCTGGATATCCAGAGTGGCGAACTGGTGGCTTTGCTTGGCCCCTCCGGCTGCGGCAAGACCACCTTGCTGCGCATCATTGCCGGCCTGGAAACCCCGGATGCCGGCAGCATCGTGTTCCACGGTGAAGACGTGTCCGGCCACGATGTGCGTGATCGCAACGTCGGCTTTGTGTTCCAGCACTACGCGCTGTTCCGCCACATGACCGTTTTCGACAACGTCGCCTTCGGCCTGCGCATGAAGCCGAAGAACCAGCGCCCGAACGAAACCCAGATCGCCGCCAAGGTCCACGAACTGCTGAACATGGTGCAACTGGACTGGCTGTCGGATCGCTACCCGGAACAACTCTCCGGCGGCCAGCGCCAGCGGATCGCCCTGGCCCGTGCCCTGGCGGTGGAGCCCAAGGTACTGCTGCTCGACGAGCCTTTCGGCGCCCTGGACGCCAAGGTCCGCAAGGAACTGCGCCGCTGGCTGGCACGCCTGCACGAGGACATCAACTTGACCTCGGTGTTCGTGACCCACGACCAGGAAGAAGCCATGGAAGTTGCCGACCGCATCGTGGTGATGAACAAGGGCGTGATCGAGCAGATCGGCTCACCGGGCGACGTCTACGAAAACCCGGCCAGCGATTTCGTCTATCACTTCCTCGGCGATTCCAACCGCCTGCACCTGGGTGAAGACCAGCACCTGCTGTTCCGCCCCCACGAAGTGTCGTTGTCACGCCATGAACTGGAAGACCACCATGCTGCGCAAGTGCGCGACATCCGCCCGCTGGGCGCCACCACGCGGGTCACGCTGAAGGTCGAAGGCCAGAGCGAACTGATCGAAGCGGAAGTGGTGAAGGATCACGACAGCCTGACCGGGCTGGCGCGGGGCGAGACGTTGTTCTTCAAGCCCAAGGTCTGGCAAAAGGCTTAAAAAATTGCAAAAAATCTGTGGGAGCGGGCTTGCTCGCGAACGCGCAGTGTCAGTCACTGGATGTACCGACTGAACCACCGCTTTCGCGAGCAAGCCCGCTCCCACATTTGGATTACCGGTGCTTCTCAGACCGTGGCGTTCTTGTGACGCGCGCGCACCGGCCCCGCCCGCTCTTCAATCTGCCGCTTGAGCTCATGGCGCAACCCCAGCAGAAACGCCAGCTCCGCCACCACAAACAACGGCCCCACGATCAGCCCGGACACGTCATCGACGAACGCAGGCTTGCGCCCCTCGTAGTAGTGGCCGACAAACTGGATCACCCAGCCCAGCACAAACAGGCCGATACCACTGCTGAGCCACACCAGCGTGCTTTGCGCCGCCAGCACATGCCCGGCCCACACCGACAGGCCCATCAGCACGCTCATCAACACCCCCAGCGCCAGTTCCAGGCGCAGGTAGAACCCCGCAGAAAACAGTGCCAGCAGCACCGCCGGTGACAGCCACAGGCCGGCCACTTGCCATTCGGGGCGTGACAGCAGCACGGCGACGGCCACCACTATCATGGGGATGCCGATAAAGTGGCTGGCGATGTTGCGCGGGTCGCGGTGGTAGGCGGCGTATTGGCTCAGATGGTCGACGAGGCTTTTCATTGTTATTCCTCCTGTAGGATGCTTGATCATGCCCTGTAGGACTGCGACAAACTGTCAACTGGGCGACAATCTTTGGAGTTCTCATGGACGCAGAGTTTTGGCATGGGCGCCTGTCCAGCGGCCACTGGTACCGCCATCTGCCTGCTCCCTTGCAGCATAGCTTGCTGGCCAACGCCCGCGTGCGGCAGCTGGCGGCGGGGCAGGTGCTGTTCAAGCGCGGCGACCCACCGTGCGGCTTGTATGCGGTGCTCGATGGCAGCCTGCGCATCAGCGCGGTGAACGAGCAGGGCAAGGAAGCGTTGTTGAGCCTGGCGCAAGCGCCTTTCTGGTTTGGCGAAATCGCTGTGTTCGACGGCCTGCCACGCACCCACGACGCTTGTGCGGTCGGGCCTTGCACGCTGTTGCAGGTCCCGCAGTCGGCGATCCTGCACTTGCTTGCGCACAGCCCGGCCTATTGGCGGGACATGGCCTTGCTGATGAGCCAGAAGTTGCGGCTGACCTTTATCAATATCGAGCAGTTGAGCCTTGCGCCCGCGTCGGTGCGGGTGGCCCATCGGTTGTGGATGATTGCCGAGGGTTATGGCGAGATCGACGGCTCGCGGCGTGTGGTGCAATTGGCGCAGGAGGATTTGGCGGCGATGTTGGGTGTGTCGCGCCAGACCACCAATACGCTGCTCAAGGCGTTGCAAGAGCAGGGCGTTGTGCGGTTGGGGTATGGGGAGATTGAGATACTCGATGTGCTGCGGTTGCGGGAGATGGCGCAGGGGTAGGCGGTGCCTGTAGCGGTCCTTTCGCGAGCAAGCCCGCTCCCACATCCGACCACATTCCAAAGAATGTACTCGGTCAAATGTGGGAGCGGGCTTGCTCGCGAAAGGGCCCTCCCAGGCACTAAATAACCTCAGTCCGGCTGGCTCGACGCCAGATCATGGATCTCCCAGGATCCCTGCCCAAGTCATACAACTGTCAGGTCGCCGGCCCCAAGGGCCCGGGGATGTACACCGCCTTCCACTGCCCCTGGCGAATCGCCCGGCGCCCGAACAGCTCCCAACCGGTGACGGTGTGTTCATCGTGCACCTGGCGCGCTACGACTTCTAGCCGGGGACGGTGGCGCTGCGGTAGGTGGCCGGGCTGAAGACCCGGGTCACCACCAGCATCGCGATCACCGTCACGGCCAGCACCACCCAGGCGCTGACAAAACTGCCGGTGAGTTCGCGCAGCCAACCGGTCATCCATGGCGACACAGCATTGATCAGAAAACCCACGCCCTGCACGAATGCCGCCAGTTGCCCGGCTTCCCGTGGGTCGCGGCGATGGTCCAGGGTCAACAGCAGGCTCAGGGCAAAGCACGCCCCCAGGCCGAAGCCGATCAGCGCCACCCACAGGTGCGGGTATTGCAGCGGCGCCAGCAGCAGGCCGAGGTAGCCCACGGTCTGGGCCAGCAGGCTGATGGTCAGCAAGGGTCGGCGGTCGATACCGCGTTGCGCCAGCGCCGGCATCAACAGCGCGGCGATCACCTGGAAAATCGTCATGAACGCCAGCAGCGAGCCGCTGGGCAGCACGCCCCAACCCAGTTGCTGGTAGTACGCCGGCAGCCACGCCACCATGCTCATGTACCCGCAATTCACCAGGCCGAAATACAGCGCCAGCAACCAGGCACGGCGATTGCGCAGGCCCTTGAGCGGCGCCGTCGCCTGCAGGTTTTTCGCCGCGCCCAACGGCAGCCATGCCCACAGCAGCAACGCGCCGAGCGCCGGCAGCAGCCAGATGCCGAGGCCGGCCTGCCAGTGCTGGAAATGGCTGGCCACCAGCGGGCTGAGCAGCGCCGCCAAGCCACCGCCCCCCATCAACGAGGCCGAATACACCCCCATCGCCAGCGGCACCCGGTGGTGGAACTGGCGCTTGATCATCGCCGGCACCAGCGCCTGGATCAGCGCCACCCCGGCCCCGCCCAGCAAGGCCGTGGCCAGCAGCGCCGGTGCCTGACCCAGCAGCCAGCGCGCCAGGCACGCCAGCAGGATCATCATCAAGCCCAGGGCAATCCCGCGCCGCTCGCCCAACTGCGCTTCGACGCGGATGCCCACCAGCGCCACCAAACCCATGCACACCACCGGCAGGCTGGTGAGCAGGGCACTGCTCTGGAAACTCAAGCCGGTGGCCAGGCGGATTTCCCCGAGCAACGGGCTGATAGAGCTGAGGATCGGCCGCAGGTTGAGGCCCAGCACGACCAGCAGGCCCCAGCCGGCGAGGGATTTATTCAGGGTCATGCAGGGTCTTCCATTGGCGGTAAAGGGCTTGCATGGCCGGCACAGGCAGGTGCTCGACGGGCAGTTGCTGGGCGGTCAATGGCAGGCTCATCTGTTGGTAAATCGCTGCGGTCGACAGGCCAAAAGGTGCCGCCATTTCATTGCTCGCGGCAAACACCACGCGGGACACGCCGCACAGGTACATCGCGCCCAGGCACATCGGGCACGGCTGGCCGCTGGCGTAGATCACACAGCCTTCAAGGCGCGTACCGAACTGTTGGCTGGCGCGGCGCATGGCGAGCATCTCGGCATGGGCGGTGGGGTCCTGGTCGAGGTGGATCTGGTTGACCGCTTCCACCAGCACTGCACCGTCCTTGACCAGGACGGCGCCAAACGGCCGTCCACCCTGGGCCACGTTGTCCTGCGCCAGGGCCACGGCGCGTTGCAGCCAGGCTTGATCGCTCTGTGAACTCATTGCGCACCGGCTGCTTGCAGGCGTTGGGCGATGGCGACCTGACCACGTTTTTGCGCCTGTTGCAGTGGGCTGACGCCGTCGCGGTCGGGCAGGTTCACGTCGGCGCCGGCAGCGATCAGCATGGCGACGATTTGCTGATGCGGCGGCCCGCCGTCCGAGAGCACGATGGCTTCCATCAGGCCGGTCCAGCCCAGGCGGTTGACGTGGTTGACGTCGACTCCAGCGTCGATCAGCAGGCGCACGGTTTGCACGTGCCCGCGCTCACAGGCAGGAATGAGGGCGGTGCCACCGTAGCGATTGGTGCTCTTGAGATCGGCGCCATGGGCCAGGGTCATGGCCAGGATCTGATCGTGGCCGCTGGCGCCGGCCAGCAGGTAGGGACTGTCTTGCATCAGGTTCTTGCGGTTCACATCAGCCCCGGCTTCGATCAGGGCGCGGGCGATGTCGATGCGATTGGCCTGGGTGGCCAGCAACAGCGGGGTGCTGCCATCAATGGCGCGGACATCAAGGTCAACGCCCTTGGCCAGCAACTGTTCGACCTGTGCCAACTGCCCGCCGCGCACGGCGTCGAGCAGATCTTTATCGGCCGCCATGGCGCTACTCGCCACCATCAACCCCAGCGCCAGCACGGCGGTTTTGAAAGGAATGGGCCATGCCATGGGAACCTCGCTTCAGTGCAATGAACGCGAAGTATGGCCACCGCCTGGGGTATTCTGAAATTAAATATAACCATGTCAACCAGTGGCAAATGAGATGGTGGTGCCCATGTTCGACCCCGTGCTGTTGCGCAGTTTTGTCGCCGTCGTGGATTGCGCGAATTTCACCCGCGCCGCCGAACGCCTGCACCTCACCCAATCCACGGTCAGCCAGCAATTGCGCCGCCTGGAAGACAGTGTCGGCTGCCGCTTGCTCGACCGCGATCAGCGCCGGGTGGTGGCGACGGTCGAGGGCGAGCGTTTGCTGGCCTATGCACGGCGCATCCTGGCACTCAACGAAGAAGCCGCCGATGTGCTGATCAACCAGCAGAGCGACGGCGTGCTGCGCCTGGGCGTGCCCGAAGACTTCGCGGCCGAGCGCCTGATGCCGTTGCTCTCGGCGTTTGTCGTGGCCTATCCACGGGTGCGCCTGGAGGTCACCAGCGGCCTGGGGCCGGCGCTGCTGCGCCAGTATCGCGGCGGTGAGTTCGATGTGTTGCTGGTCAAGCAGATGGGTGACAGCGACGACTGCCTGGCCTCCTGGCCGGAGCCGTTGTGCTGGGTCGACAGCCGCCACATGCCGGCCCTGGGCCGCGACCCATTGCCCTTGGTGGCGTTCCCGGTGGGCGGTCTGTACCGCAATGAAATGCTCCAGCATCTGGAGGTCGGTGGCTGGCGCTGGCGCATTGGCTATTCCAGCGCGAGCCTGGCCGGTGTGTGTTCGGCGGTGGCGGCGGGGTTGGGCATCAGCCTGCTGCCTGAGCGAGTGGTGCAGGCCGGGCATGTGGTGCTCGGCGCCGACAGTGGTTTGCCCGCGGTGCAGGGCGTGCGGCTAGCGTTGTATGGGCGCAATGGGATGGGGGCGGCGGGGCAGAGCCTGCAGGGGCAATTGTGGGATTTATGCGAGGCCAACCCGCGCTGAGGCATGCCTTTGAGGAATATTTTGCAGGCGCGTAAAGCATCCTGAAGCCGCCGTGAAGGCATTTTAGTGGGCCTGTTGACGCTGGCGCTGCATGGCGCGGTGATCTACTGGGGCAGCCAGAGACCGGTGCCGGTACTGCCGATTGTGCCGCCGGAAGTTCCACCGATGAGCCTCGGTTTTTCCCTGCCGGCGCCGGGGTCTTCAGCCAACGCCGCGTACCTGAAGACCCCGGCTTTATTGAAGTGACTGTGTTTTTGGTTATTAATAAATATCTTCTTATTCCTTAACGAATATATGCCCCGTCCCTATACTGGTCAGCAACGTTAAACGCTGCAGGAGGGCACACCCATGCACAGCGAGTTGATCCGTTACCTGATCGTGCCGGGCTGGCAAGGATCGCCAGAAGATCATTGGCAAACCCATTGGCAGAACAGCCTGCCCAACAGCGCCCGGGTGGAGCAGGCCGACTGGTTGACCCCGCGCCGTGAAGACTGGGTGGCGGCCCTGGCCGAAGCCATTGCGGCCGACAGTACCCCGGTGATTCTTATCGCCCACAGCCTGGGTTGCATCACGGTGGCGCACTGGGCGGCCAGCGCGCCGTTGCAGTTCCTGCGCCAGGTGCGTGGGGCCTTGCTGGTGGCCCCGGCAGATGTCGAGCGCCCGGCGTGTGCGCCGGCGTTGCGCAACTTTGCACCGATTCCCCGTGACCTGCTGCCGTTTCCCAGCCAGGTCGTCAGCTCCGACAACGACAGTGCGGTCAGCGCCCCTCGGGCTCTGGAGCTGGCGCGTAACTGGGGGGCTGAAGCCGGGATTCTCGCAGGTGCCGGGCATATCAACGTGAAGTCCGGCCACCAGCGCTGGGAGCAGGGTTTCGCCTACCTCTATCGCCTGCAAAACCGTCTGGAGCATCACTCCCGACGCCGCGCCTAATACCTTTTCAACGCCCCGTCTTTTGAATGGAAACGGGGCGGGAGCCTGCCATGAGCCTGCATGAAACCTTCGGCCAGCCGTTGCTGACCTTCCCCGACGCCGAAAAAAGCCCCTTGAGCATCCGCGCCAAGGCGCTGGTATTTGTCGACCCCCGTTCCCGGCAACTGCGCGAAGACCTCGAAAGCCTGGCCCCGCGTGCCTTGCCCGTACTGATTCGCGGCGAAACCGGCAGCGGTAAAGAGCTGCTGGCGCGCCATGTCCATCGCGGCAGTGACCGCAGCGGCTTGTTTGTGTCGGTCAACTGCGGTGCGATCAGCCCGACTTATGCCGATGCCGAACTGTTCGGCTATGCCGCCGGCAGCCACAGCGGCGCGGCCAGCAGCCGGGCCGGTTGGTTCGGCTCGGCCAACGGCGGCACCTTGTACCTCGATGAGATCGGCGACTTGCCGCTGCCGATCCAGATCAAGCTGCTCGCCGCCCTGGAAAACCACGAAGTCACCCGCGTAGGGGCGCATCAACCGAGCCCGGTGGATGTGCGCCTGGTCGCCGCCACCAGCATCGACCTGGCCCAGGCCGTGGCCGTCGGCAAGTTCCACGAGCGCCTATTCCATTACCTCAGCGAAGGCCAACTGGAGCTGCCGGCGCTGCGCGAGCGCGTAGGCGACATCCTGTCCCTGGCCGAGTACTTCCTGGGCATCTACAGCCAGCGCCTGGACTTGCCGGTGCCGCTAATCAGTGAGGACGCGCAGCGGCTGCTGGAGCAACACAGCTGGCCGGGCAATACGCGGGAGCTGGAGAACGTGATCCACTTTGCGCTGCTGGTCAGCAGTGGCGATGAGATACTGCCGGAGCATCTGAACCTGCCGGTGGCGTCGGTGGCGCAGATTGAGCAGCAGGTGCGACAGATCCTGAGCAGCGGCAGCGAAGTCGAGCGCGCAGCGTTGACGCGTCTGTTTCGGGGCTTGGGCTCTGTATGAACAAAATGGAATATCAACGTGAATAAAAGGTATTGTTCGGGAATAAAAAATATCGGTATTGTCCATTCCACGCCGCGATAGCACATCGCTGGCACCCCCATAAGAAGTGGCCGTCACCGACGTCCCGGATTTTCGATTAAGGACACTGCATGAAAAAGGTTCTGTTGTTCACCGCCCTGGCGGCTGCCCTGACTGCCGGTATCGCTCAAGCCAACGAAAAACTGGTGATCGCGGCCACGCCGGTGCCGCACGCCGAGATCCTTGAGCTGATCAAGCCGACCCTGGCCAAAGAAGGCGTGGACCTGGAAATCAAGGTCTTCACCGACTACGTGCAACCGAACGTGCAAGTGGCCGAGAAGCGCCTGGACGCCAACTACTTCCAGACCCTGCCGTACCTGGAAAACTTCAACAAGGGTAAAGGCACCAACCTGGTCACCGTGATTGGCGTGCACGTAGAACCGTTTGGCGGCTACTCGAAGAAAGTCACCAAGCTTGAAGACCTGAAAGACGGCGCCACCGTGGCCATTCCCAACGAAGGCTCCAACAGCGGTCGCGCCCTGTTGCTGCTGCAAAAGGCCGGCCTGATTACCCTCAAGGACCCGAAAAACGCCCTGTCCACGCCAAAGGATATCGCCAGCAACCCGAAGAACCTGAAGTTCAAGGAGCTGGAATCGGCCCTGCTGCCGCGCGTCCTGGACCAGGTTGACCTGGACATGATCAACACCAACTACGCCCTGGAAGCCGGCCTGAACCCAGCCAAGGATGCACTGATCATTGAAGGCGCCGACTCGCCGTACGTGAACTATCTGGTGGCTCGTCCAGACAACAAGGACAGCGCCGCGATCCAGAAACTGTCCAAGGCTCTGACCAGCCCTGAAGTCAAAGCCTTCATCGAGAAGAAATACAGCGGCGCGGTCTTGCCAGCGTTCTGATTTGCCAAACCCCCTTCAAGAAATGTGGGAGCTGGCTTGCCTGCGATAGCATCACCTCGGTAATACTGATAAACCGAGGTGTCTGCATCGCAGGCAAGCCAGCTCCCACACAAGCCAGCTCCCACATTGGGTTGGTGTTATGCCTGTTAATCCCGGCGGTTGATCGCCCGCCGCAGCGCCACCAGCCACTTCACCAAGTCCTGCGGATCAATCGGTTTCGCCTCGTTCATCTGTCATTCCCTCGCTGGTTAACTGGCCCTCAGTCTGGCCATGCGCTGTCCTTCCTTGTGGTTCAGCGCTGAAAAAAGACCCTTCCTACATCCCCCAGAACAATAGCTGTCACCTGCCATCCCGGCGAATCCGCAGGTTAGCTTTTTGGGTGATATCAATATGCTATTTCGGTATTTAAATTTTTGTTTTTATACCTTTAAAGTCAGCGTCTGCCGACGTTACCGCGTCGAACCGGACTGCGTTTACGCCGCATTACCCCTGCGGCGCCCAGGACTTGAAATGACCTTAGACTACGCGTTTATCCTCAGCACCCTGCCGGCGTTTCTCAAGGCCGTGGGGGTAACCCTGCAAGTGGGCTTGATCGCCATCGGCACCTCGCTGCTGGTGGCGCTGATCAACGCGGCCCTGCTGGTGTTTCGCACGCCCTACCTGTCGCGCCTGGTGGCGCTGTATGTGGAACTGGCGCGTAATACGCCGCTGCTGATCCAGCTGTTCTTCGTGTACTTCGCCTTGCCGGCCCTGGGCTTGAATATCTCCGGGTTCTGGGCGGCGATCATCACCATGACCTTTTTGGGCGGCGCCTACCTCACCGAAGTGCTGCGCGCCGGTGTGGAAGCCGTGCCGCTGGCGCAGATCGAGTCGGGCAAGTCCATCGGCCTGTCCGACTGGCAGTTGCTGCGCCATGTGATCCTGCCCCAGGCCGGGATCCTCAGCCTGCCGGCGCTGTTCGCCAATTTCATTTTTTTGCTCAAGGAAACCACGGTGGTTTCGGCAGTGGCGGTGCCAGAGATTCTCTACACCACCAAAAGCTACATCGCCCTCTACTACAAGACTTACGAAATGCTCGCCGTGCTCACGCTGATTTGCGTGCTGCTGTTTTTGCCGCTGTCGCTGCTGCTCAGCCGTCTGGAAAGGAGGCTCCAGCATGGCCAGTTCGGGTCTTGAGTTGTTGTGGGTGTCGTTGCCGCAACTGGGCAAGGGCGCTGCGCAAACCCTGTCGATTTCATTTTTGAGCATCGCCTTCAGCACGATTGGCGGGGTGCTGTATGGGGTGCTGCGCACCTTGAATGTGCGCGCGATCAACCTGTTGCTGCGCATTTACCTGGAGTTGTTCCGCGCGATTCCCGTGCTGGTGTGGCTGTATCTGCTGTTTTTTGGCCTGCCGATTTTCACCGGCCTGAGCATCCCCAGTTTCTGGTGCGCGGTGCTGGTGTTGTCGCTGTGGGGCGCCAGTGAAGTGGGCGAAGTGGTGCGCGGGGCCTTGCATTCGCTGCCGCGCGGGCAGCGGGAGGCGGGGCTGTCGATTGGCTTGTCGGCGCCGCAGCTCTATGGCTACGTGCTGCTGCCCCAGGCGCTCAAGCGCATGACGCCGCCGACCATCAACGTCTACACGCGGATCATCAAGACCAGCTCCCTGGCGGTGCTGATCGGCGTAGTGGATGTGATCAAGGTCGGCCAGCAAATCATCGAGCGCACCTATGAGTCGGTATTGATCTATGGCGCGCTGTTCCTGTTTTTCTTCTTTATCTGCTACCCGTTGTCGGCCGCCTCCAAGGTGCTGGAACGGCGCTGGGCCCAAGCATGAGCGCATTGATCGAGTTCCAGGGTTTCAATAAATTCTTCGGCGAACAGCAGGTGCTCAATGGCATCGACCTGAGGGTGCAAAGCGGCGAAGTGCTGGTGATCCTCGGCCCCAGCGGCTGCGGCAAAAGCACCTTGCTGCGCTGCCTCAATGGCCTGGAAGTGGCCCACAGCGGCAGCCTGCGCTTTGCCGGCAAACAGCTGTTGGATAAACACACCGACTGGCGCCAGGTGCGCCAGGACGTGGGCATGGTGTTCCAGAGTTACCACCTGTTTCCCCATATGAGCGTGCTCGACAACATCCTGCTGGGCCCGCTGAAAGTACAAAAGCGCGAGCCCCGCGAAGCCCGCGAGCAAGCGCAAAAACTGCTGGAGCGGGTGGGGCTCGCCGACAAGCGCGATGCCTTCCCGCGCCAGCTCTCGGGCGGCCAGCAGCAACGCATCGCCATCGTCCGTTCGCTGTGCATGAACCCCCAGGTCATGCTGTTTGATGAAGTCACCGCCGCCCTCGACCCGGAAATGGTCAAGGAGGTGCTGGAAGTGATCCAGGGCCTGGCCCGCGATGGCATGACCCTGCTGATCGTCACCCACGAAATGGCTTTCGCCCGCGCCGTCGCCGACCGCGTGGTGTTTATGGAGGCCGGCCGCATCCTCGAACACAACACCCCCGAGGCCTTCTTTACGAACCCGCAGACCGCACGCGCGCAGCAGTTCCTCGAGAAATTCTCGTTTGTTTCAACACTGCCCAAGAAAATCAAGGAACTGGAGCTGTCATGAAAACTGCCAAGTTGTTACTGCCGCTGCTCGGCCTGGCCTTACTGGCCGGCTGCAACAAAACTGAAGAACCGGCCAAACCCGCCGCTGCCGCGCCGGCGGCGGCGGTGAGTTATATCGACAAGATCAAGGCTCGCGACAAGCTGATTGTCGGCGTGTTTACCGACAAGCCGCCGTTCGGCTTTGTCGATGAAGCCGGACGCTACGTCGGCTTCGATACCGATATCGGCCGCCGGTTTGCCAAGGACCTGCTGGGCGACGAGAGCAAGGTCGAGTTCGTGGCCGTGGAACCGGCCAGCCGCATCCCGTTCCTGCAGAGCGACAAGGTCGACCTGATCCTCGCCAACATGACCGTGACCCCGGAGCGCAAGGAAGCGGTGGAGTTCACCAACCCCAACCTGAAAGTCGCGGTCCAGGCCCTGGTGCCTAACGACAGCGTGGTCAAAAGCCTCGACGACCTGGCGACCCGCACCACCATCGTCACCACCGGCACCACTGCTGATATCTGGCTGACCAAGAACCACCCGGACTGGAAACTGCTCAAGTTCGAGAAAAACACCGAGTCGCTACAAGCCCTCTCGGCTGGGCGTGGCGATGCCTATGCCCAGGACAACCTGGTGCTGTTCAGCTGGGCCAAACAGAACCCGGGCTACCGCGTGCTCGAACAGAAACTGGGTGATGAAGCACCGATTGCGCCGGCAGTGAAGAAGGGCAATATCGAACTGCGCGACTGGGTGAATGCCGAATTGGCGAAGTTGGGCGAAGAGAAGTTCTTGCTCAAGCTGTATGACCAGTACGTGCGCAAAGAACTGAGCGATGAGACCAAGCCTGAGAGTGTGATTGTTGAAGGGGGTAAGTGGCAGGGTTGATCCCCGGCCTCTGTGCTATTTGATCTACTGCCATCGCGGGCTTGCTCGCGATGGCGGCAGTACAGACGCCGCTTACTGAGGCCAATGCCAGGCCGGCTCATCCAACACCCGCTGCCCCACAATCTGCGTCTGCCCCAGCACCTTCTCCAGCACAATCGAATTGCATCCCTCATCCTGCTGCAACGCCGCAATCAAGCGGCTGGCATGGGACACCACCCACACCTGGCAGTGCCTTGATGCCTGGATAATCAGGCGCGCCAAGGCCGGCAACAGGTCCGGGTGCAGGCTGGTTTCCGGTTCGTTGAGCACCATCATCGTCGGCGGGCGTGGCGTCAGCAGGGCGGCGATCAGCAGCAGGTAACGCAAGGTGCCGTCCGACAACTCTGCCGCCGACAGTGGCCGCAGCAAGCCCTCCTGATAAAACTCAATGGCAAAACGTCCGCCCTGCAACGGCTCGATATGCAGGCGTGCGCCGGGGAACGCATCACTCACCGCCTGCTGCAATGCCTCGGGATTGCCGATTTCGCGGATGGTCTGCAACGCGGCCGCGAGGTCGCGGCCATCGTGATGCAGCACCGGCGTGCGCGTGCCCAGTTGCGGCTGGCGCACAGGTGCATCGGCGTCGCTGCGAAAGTGATCGTAGAAGCGCCAGCCACGAATGCTTTCGCGCAGCATCAGCACTTCCGGCGAGCCGCGCAGGCTGCCGACCTGGTCGAACAGGCTGTGGTAGTTCGGTGTGTGCTGGGCCAGCACATCCCAGGCCTGCCCGTCTCGGGCGCGCACCATCGCCCCGGAGCGCTGCACCAGCAGGCTGGCCGGGCGATAGACGTGACCGGCCCAGATGCATTCCTTCTTGATCTCGGGATCGAGGGAAAAATACGACGAGCTGGGTACTGGCAAGCCCAGGGAAATCGCGTAGCTGAAATCCTCCCCGGCAAAGCCCAGGCGCAAGCGCTTGGCGCCTTGGGCCACGCTGCCTTGTACCGGGATTTCGCCATTGAGCATGCGCCGGCTGACGTTTTCGGGGCCGGCCCAGAACGTCGAATCCAGGCCCCCTTCACGGGCCAGGGCATTGATCACACCGCCCTGGGCGGTTTCTGCCAGCAGGCGCAAGGCGCGGTACAGGTTGGACTTGCCGCTGCCATTGGGGCCGGTGATCAGGTTCAGCCGATCCAGCGGTACCACCAATTTATTGATCGAGCGGTAATTGGCTACCGCTAAGGTCTTGAGCATTGAGGGCGTTCCGCGCCGGCATGGACCAACATCTTATCGTGTAGAACAGCATCATCGCAGGCCTGTAAATCACTCAGATGAAGGTGGAACCCTGAACTAAGCTCACAGTCGCATACACACTGGCACGTCAGTATTACGCGAAAGGAGTCTGCATGGGCGGTCCCACCTCAACAGTTATTTGTGGCCTTGCCCTGCTGGCATTGCTGAGCGGCTGTGGCCAGGAAAAACCTGAACCCAAGGCCCATTCCAGGGTGTTTGTGCAAACGGTGCAGCCGACCGATTTCGCCGCCGCAGTGACCCTTACCGGAGATATCCAGGCGCGGGTGCAGACCGATTTGTCGTTCCGCGTCGGCGGCAAAATTATCCAGCGCATGGTCGATGTCGGCGACCGCGTGACAGCCCGGCAAGTGCTGGCCAAGCTCGATCCCAAGGATTTGCAGACCAATGTCGATTCCGCCCAGGCCCAGGTGGTGGCGGAACAGGCACGGGTCAAACAGACGGCCGCGGCCTTTGTGCGCCAGGAAAAACTCCTGCCCAAGGGCTACACCAGTCGCAGCGAATACGACGCCGCCCAGGCTGCATTGCGCAGCAGCCAAAGTGCCCTGGCGGCCGCGCAGGCGCAGTTGGCTAACGCCCGTGAGCAACTGGGCTATACGGCGTTGATCGCCGAAGCGCCGGGGGTGATTACCGCGCGGCAGGCCGAAGTCGGCCAGGTGGTGCAGGCCACCGTGCCGATTTTCAGCCTGGCCCGTGATGGCGAGCGCGATGCGGTGTTCAACGTCTACGAATCGCTGCTGGCGGAGCCTGTGCCGGATGTACCAATCACTGTCAGCCTGCTGGACAACCCGGGCATCAAGGCCGTGGGCCGAGTGCGTGAAGTGACCCCGGCCGTCGCCGCCAACAGCGGCACGGTGCAAGTAAAGATCGCCCTGGATGCCTTGCCCAAGGGCATGCAACTGGGGTCGGTCGTCAGTGCCACTGCCAACGGGCAAGCCAAACCCAGCGTCGAGCTGCCCTGGGCGGCACTGACCAAAGACCTCAGCGAGCCTGCCGTGTGGCTGGTGGACGGTGACGGCAAGGCGCAACTGCACAAGGTCACTGTCGCGCGCTATCTGACCGGCAAAGTGATCATCAGCGATGGCCTCAAAGGCGGCGAAAAAGTCGTGGTGGCCGGCGGGCAATTGCTGCACCCAGGCATGTTGGTGGAGATCGCCCAGGCGCCGGACCAGGGCCAGGCCAGCGGAGTGCAGCCATGAAGCGCCTGACGCTGATCCTCGCCAGCAGCCTGTTGCTGATCGCCTGTTCCAAGGAAGAGCCGGCGCCGGAGCCAATAAGGCCAGTGCTCTGGGTCGAGGTGAAAGCCGAAGACCAGGAAAACCTCGGGCGCTTCGCCGGCACGATCCAGGCACGCTACGAAAGCAACCTGGGCTTCCGAGTGCCCGGTCGCATTGCCCGGCGCGCGGTGGATGTGGGCGCCGAAGTGAGCAAGGGCGCCTTGCTGGCGGTGCTTGACCCCACCGACCAGCAGAACCAGTTGCGAGCCGCCCAGGGCGACCTGGCGCGGGTCCAGGCGCAATTTATCAATGCCCAGGCCAATGCACGCCGCCAGCAGGAACTGTTCAACCGTGGCGTCGGCGCCCAGGCGCAACTGGACATTGCCCAGACCGACCTGAAAACCACCCAGGCCTCTCTCGACCAGGCCAAGGCGTCGGTGGCCCAGGCCAGGGATCAGCTCAACTACGCCGAACTGCGCACCGACCACGGCGGCATCGTGACCGCCTGGAATGCCGAAGCCGGCCAGGTGGTCAGCGCCGGCCAGCAAGTAGTGACCCTGGCCCGCCCGGATATCAAGGAAGCGGTGATCGACCTGCCGGCTGGCCTGGCCGAGCGCTTGCCGCCCGATGTGGTGTTTCTGGTAGCCAGCCAGTTGGAGCCCGGCATCAACACTACCGCCACCGTGCGCGAGATCGAGCCCCAGGCACAAAGCGCCACCCGCACCCGTCGCGCGCGCCTGACCCTGGCCCAGACGCCCCCGGCGTTCCGGTTGGGCACGGCGATCAGTGTGACCTTGAGCTCGGCCATCGCCCCACGTATCGAACTGCCCGCCAGCGCGGTGCAGGACGTCGAGGGCAAGACCCGCATCTGGGTCATGGATCTGCAGCAGCAGACCGTGCAGCCCCGTGACGTGACCCTGGTCAGCCGTGATGCCAGCAGTGTTGTGCTCAGCGGTGGGGTGCAGCCTGGCGAGCGTGTGGTCAGCGCCGGCGTCAACAGCCTCAAGCCCGGACAAAAAGTCAAAACCGACGAGGACAGCCCACGATGAAAGGGAGCTTCAACTTATCCGACTGGGCGCTCAAGCATCAGTCCTTCGTCTGGTACCTGATGTTCGTTGCGCTGCTGATGGGCGTGTTTTCCTACATGAACCTGGGGCGCGAGGAAGATCCGTCCTTCACCATCAAGACCATGGTGATCCAGACCCGCTGGCCGGGCGCGACCCAGGAAGAAACCCTCAAGCAGGTCACCGACCGCATCGAGAAAAAGCTCGAAGAGCTGGACTCGCTGGATTACGTGAAAAGCTACACCCGGCCCGGTGAGTCCACGGTTTTCGTGTTCCTCAAAGACACCACCAGCGCCAAGGCGATCCCCGAGATCTGGTACCAGGTGCGCAAGAAGGTCGACGACATTCGCGGCACCTTCCCCCAGGGTTTGCAGGGGCCGTCGTTCAACGACGAGTTCGGCGATGTATTTGGCTCGGTGTATGCCTTTACCGCCGATGGCATGTCGATGCGCCAACTGCGCGACTACGTCGAACAGGTGCGCGCCGAGATCCGGGCGGTGCCGGGGTTGGGCAAGGTCGAGATGATCGGCCAGCAGGACGAAGTGATTTACCTGAATTTTTCCACGCGCAAACTCGCCGCCCTGGGGATTGACCAACGGCAAGTGGTGCAGAGCCTTCAATCGCAGAACGCGGTGACCCCGGCCGGGGTGATCGAGGCCGGGCCGGAGCGGATTTCGGTACGCACCTCCGGGCAATTTGCCTCGGAGAAGGATCTGGCCGACGTCAACCTGCGGCTCAATGACCGCTTTTATCGCCTGGCGGATATCGCGGATATCAGCCGTGGTTATGTGGATCCGGCGCGGCCGATGTTTCGTTTCAATGGCCAGCAAGCCATCGGCCTGGCCATCGCCATGCAGAAGGGCGGCAATATCCAGGAATTCGGCAAGGCGCTCCACCAGCGTATGGATGAGCTGACTGCCGACCTGCCGGTGGGCATCGGCGTGCATAAGGTGTCGGACCAGGCCGAGGTGGTGGAAGAGGCCGTTGGTGGCTTCACCAGTGCGCTGTTCGAAGCGGTGATCATCGTGCTGGTGGTGAGCTTTATCAGCCTCGGCCTGCGCGCCGGGCTGGTGGTGGCGTGCTCGATCCCGCTGGTGCTGGCGCTGGTATTTGTCTTTATGGAGTACAGCGGCATCACCATGCAGCGGGTGTCGCTGGGCGCGTTGATCATCGCCCTCGGTTTGCTGGTGGATGACGCGATGATCACCGTGGAAATGATGATCACGCGCCTGGAAAAGGGCGAGACCCTGGAGCAGGCGGCGACCTTCGCCTACACCTCCACCGCGTTCCCGATGCTCACTGGCACCCTGGTGACCGTGGCCGGCTTCGTACCGATTGGCCTTAACGCCAGCTCGGCGGGTGAGTACACCTTTACCCTGTTTGCGGTGATTGCCGTGGCGATGCTGGTGTCGTGGGTGGTGGCCGTGTTGTTTGCGCCGGTGATCGGCGTGCATATCCTCAGCACCAAGGTCAAACCCCACAGTGACGAGCCGGGGCGGGTCGGGCGGGTGTTCAACGCCGGCATGCTGTGGGCCATGCGCAATCGCTGGTGGGCGATTGGCCTGACGGTGCTGCTGTTTGCGGCGTCGGTGTTTTCCATGCAGTTTGTGCAGAACCAGTTTTTCCCGTCGTCGGATCGCCCGGAGATCCTCGTCGACCTCAACCTGCCGCAAAACGCCTCGATCAATGAAACGCGCAAGGCCGTGGACCGGCTGGAAGCGATCATCAAGGACGACCCGGATATCGCGCGCTGGAGCACCTACATCGGCCAGGGCGCGATCCGTTTCTACCTGCCCCTGGACCAGCAACTGGAGAACCCGTACTACGCGCAGCTGGTGATCGTCAGCAAGGGCCTGGAGGAACGTGGCGCGTTGATCGAGCGCCTGCAACAGCGCTTGCGCGATGATTTCGTGGGCGTCGGCAGCTTTGTCCAACCCCTGGAAATGGGCCCGCCGGTCGGGCGGCCGATCCAGTATCGGGTGTCGGGCAAGGACATCGACCAGGTGCGTAAACACGCCATCGAACTGGCGACGTTGCTGGATAAAAACAGCCACCTGGGCGAGATCATCTATGACTGGAACGAGCCGGGCAAAGTGCTGCGGATCGATATTGCCCAGGACAAGGCGCGCCAGCTCGGGCTGTCGTCCGAAGACGTGGCGCAGTTGATGAACAGCGTGGTCAGCGGCTCGGCGGTGACCCAGGTGCACGACGATATCTACCTGATCAACGTGGTCGGCCGTGCCGAAGACGCCGAGCGCGGCACTCCGGAAACCTTGCAGAACCTGCAGATCGTCACGCCCAGCGGCACTTCGATCCCGCTATTGGCCTTTGCCACCGTGCGTTACGAGTTGGAGCAGCCGCTGGTGTGGCGTCGCGATCGCAAGCCGACCATCACCATCAAGGCCGCCGTGCGCGACGAGATGCAGCCGACCGATCTGGTCAAGCAGCTCAAGCCGGAAATCGAGAAATTCAGCGCCGGTTTGCCGGTGGGCTACACGGTCGCTACCGGCGGTACCGTGGAGGAAAGCGGCAAGGCCCAGGGCCCGATTGCCAGCGTGGTGCCGTTGATGCTGTTCTTGATGGCGACCTTCCTGATGATCCAGTTGCACAGCGTGCAGAAGATGTTCCTGGTGGCCAGCGTGGCCCCGCTGGGCCTGATTGGCGTGGTCCTGGCGCTGATTCCCACGGGTACGCCCATGGGCTTTGTGGCGATCCTGGGGATCCTCGCGCTGATCGGCATCATCATCCGCAACTCGGTGATCCTGGTGACCCAGATCGACGCCTATGAACAGGAAGGCTACACGCCATGGGACGCGGTGGTGCAGGCCACCGAGCACCGGCGCCGGCCGATCCTGCTGACGGCGGCGGCGGCCAGCCTGGGCATGATCCCCATCGCCCGGGAAGTGTTCTGGGGGCCGATGGCCTACGCGATGATTGGCGGGATCATCATCGCCACCCTGCTGACGCTGCTGTTTTTGCCGGCGTTGTATGTGGCCTGGTACAAAATCCGCGAGCCTGAGGCCGCGCCATAAGGCAAACACGCTGTTGGGCATCACTACTGTGGCGAGGGGGCTTGCCCCCGTTGGGCTGCAAAGCAGCCCCAAAACCGGCCACCTCAGTGTGTCTGATACAACCCGGTGGATCTTACAGGGGCTGCTGCGCAGCCCAACGGGGGCAAGCCCCCTCGCCACAGGGGCAGGCAGTGGGAAAACTCTCTAAATGTGTATTGGATTAGTTCCGGTCAACGAACTGTTTTACCCTCGGGCTTTCGCTCCTCTGAAGGCCCACGTCATGACCCTTAACCTGCGCCGAGCCTTGTGCATCTGCGTGCTGCTGCTGTCGCCACTGGCCGTTGCCGGCACCGTTCTGGAAAACCCCCAATGGCGCATCGAGCTCGACCCGGCGAACCTGGCCGTGCGCGTGACCCCTTCCGGCGGCGAGCCGGTGCAGGCCTCCAGCGGCGTGGCTACCCATAAGGTCAGCCAGTTGCAGCAGTCCACTCAACACGCCAACTGGCAATGGGACAACGGTGCCTATCGGCTGAACGCCACCCTGGACCAGCGTGACCTGATCCTGACCATCACCGCCCGCGAGGCCGGCGAGCTGGAGATCGTCCGCCAGCCGGCCAGCGCCATGGGCAAGGGCCTGATCTGGCCGCTCGCCGAGGGGCATTACGTGCCAGCCGGCAACAGCCTCTGGCAGCGCTTTTTGCTGGAGCAGGGGGATGTCAACAGCACCCAGGACCTGAGCCTGCCGTTATGGGGCGTCGATCACGCAAGCTTCACCCTCAACTGGCTGCTAACCAACCCCTACAACAACCGTTTGCAGTGGCAGGCCGAGGGCCCGCGCCTGGGCTTGTCGTTGCATCATGAATTCACCGCCCTGGACCCCACCGCGCCCATGACCCTGCGCCTGAACCTGGGCGAGGCCGACTTGCTGGCCGGTGCCAAGCGCTACCGCCAATGGCTGGTGGAACAGGGGCTCTACGAGCCGTTGGCCGACAAACTGCAACGCCTGCCGGCCGGCGAAAAGCTATTGGGTGCCAGCCACGTCTACCTGTGGGGCAATGACCTGCTGGGCCTGGGCGATGTGCGCGATTGGGAGCAGTTACGCACCGTGCTGCGTGGACCCGATGGCTTGGGCGCACAACTCAATGGCCTGCTGGATTCGGAGGCGGCACAGGTGGTGCAAGCCCCCCAGCCGTTTCTGGATCGCTACCAGCAAGCTGTGTTGCTCAGAGGGCTCAACGCGGCGCTCAACAAAAAGGCGCGCCAGGGCTGGCAAGCCACGACCGAGCCCGACATGCCCGCGCTTGCCCAAGGCTACGGCGCACTGCGCCAGCAACTGGCGCTGGCGTTTGCCGGTGCCTTGCGTGCCAACCCCGAAACCTGGGGCAGCACGTTATCCTCGACGACGATCAAGACCCTGCAGGAGAGTGGCCTGCCACGCCTGCTGCTGACCCTGGGCGAAGGCTGGGAGGGCGGGCTCTGGCACCCGGAGGCGGTGCGTTACGGGGTCGCGGCCGGGTACTTGATGGCGCCTTACGACTCCTATGAAACTGCCCTGGCAGCCAGCGAGAACCCCGACTGGACCACCGCGCACCTGGGCAGCCGCGCCTATCGCGACTGCGCGATCATGTTGAAGAACGGCCAGCTCAAGACCGGCTTCCAGAAGTCCGGGCACTACACCGACCCGCGCTGCGTCCGCCCATTGCTGGAGGCGCGGGTGACGGCGGTGCAGGCCAAGGCCGGGTTCAATGCCTGGTTCCTCGACGCCTATGCCACCGGCATGCTGTTTGACAGCTATCGCTTGGTGCTGGGCATGACCCAGGCGCAGAACGCCCAAGGCAACATCGATGCCGCCCGCTGGATCGCCAGCCACCTCCAGTTGTCGGTGGGTTCCGAAGATGGCAACGCCACCACCGCTCGCGGCGTGTTGTTCGCCCATGGCATGCAAACCCCGGTCATGGGCTGGGGTGATCGTGAGATGACCCAGGACAAGCAATCACCGTACTACGTGGGGGCCTGGTATCCACCGGAGGAACCGGCGGTGTTCTTCAAACGCGTGCCGCTCAAAGAGCCGCTGCGCAGCGTGTACTTTGCCCCGGCGATGCGCCTGCCGCTGTATCAGGCGGTGTTCCATGGTTCGGTCATTACCAGCCATCACTGGTTGTTCGACAGCCTGAAGCTGAGCAATGTGCAGGCGGAAAACGAGCTGGCCCAACTGCTGTACAACGTGCCGCCGCTCTATCACTTGAGCGCCGCTACCTTGAAGCAGCGCTTGCCGATGATCCAGCGTCAGGATGGGTTCTTCCGGCCGTTGCATGAGCGTCTGGCGACCCAGGCAATGACGGATTTTCGCTGGCTGAGCAACGACCGGCTGGTGCAGCAGACCACGTTTGCCGATGGCACGCGGTTGGTGGCCAACTTTGCGCAGGAGGAAAGGGACGGGTATGCGGGGCAGAGTGTGACGGCGTGGGTGGTGGGTGAAAGTCCGGTGGTGTATCAGGTGGCTCAGCAGCGCCCTTGAGGCCATCGCGGGCAAGCCCGCTCCCACAGGGGGGGGGCTCGACCCGGCAGGGAATTCTGGACACACCACAAAACAATGTGGGAGCTGGCTTGCCTGCGATGACGGTTTGTCAGCCACCAAAGATAGTGCCTGTACTACCGCCATCGCGGGCAAGCCCGCTCCCACAGGGGGGGGGGCTCGACCAGGCAGGGAATTCTGGACACACCACAAACCAATGTGGGAGCTGGCTTGCCTGCGATGACGGTATGTCAGCCACCAAAAATAGTGCCTGTACTACTGCCATCGCGGGCAAGCCCGCTCCCACAGGGGGGGGCTCGACCCGGCAGGGAATTCTGGACACACCACAAAACAATGTGGGAGCTGGCTTGTCGGGTCGCCGCATCGCTGCGATAGCGTCCGCTCAGACAGCCCCTACCTTACGCCACACACTGGCCAACCAAGGCTGCTGCTCGCGCGGCAGCCCTGCCGGGCGATAGTAGTGTTCCAACTCCACAAACCCTGCGGTGGTCAGCAGCGCCTGCCAGGCCGCAAGGTCGTGATACGAGCCATAACGCGGGCCGTTCCAGCCCTCCTGGTTTTCCCCCCTGGGGTTGGAGCTGAACAACACCCCGCCCGGTTTCAGCGCAGCCTGCAGTTGCTGGAGAATGCGCGGCAGTTCCTGCTTGGGGATATGAAACAGCACCGCATTGGCAAAAATCCCGTCGAAGCGCGCGGCCGGCAGATCCAGTTTGAGGAAGTCCTGGTGCAGTACTTCACAGCCGCTGTCCTGGCGCGCCATCTGCGCGAAACGCTCGGCGCCATCCAGGCCCACGGCGATATGCCCAAGCCGGGTGAAGGTCTGCAAATCCCGCCCCGGCCCGCAGCCGAAGTCCAGCACGGTAAACGGCGCCTGCGCCTGGATATGCCGCAGCAACGCGTCGATGTTCTGGCTCACATCATGGTCGCGGGTACCTTCGCGAAAATCCTCGGCCACCTGGTTGTAGTGACCCAGGGTGGTAGAGGTGATCTGGTCGAGGTCGTCGGGGGCGAGTTTCATGGCAGTCGGCACCAGGGCAAAGAGAGGTGCCGACTATACCTCAGCGCTTGTTCAGCCCGCGCGCCAGGCGATCGCCACCCAGTTGGATCGCGGCCACCAGCAGGACCAGCAACACAATCACCGTGAGCATGATCTGGCTGTCGAAACGCTGGTAGCCGTAGCGGTAGGCAATATCCCCCAGGCCACCGGCGCCAATCGCTCCGGCCATGGCCGACGAGTTGATCATGGTCACCAGAGTAATGGTGAACCCGCCGACAATCCCCGGCAGCGCTTCCGGCAACAGCACATGCCTGACGATATGCCAGCGCCGGCAGCCCATGGCCTGGGCGGCCTCAATCAGGCCATGGTCGACTTCGCGCAGGCTGACCTCGGCGATTCGCGCAAAGAACGGCGTGGCGGCTATGGTCAGTGGTACCACGGCGGCCCACACACCGTAGGTGGTGCCCACAATCAGCCGGGTGAAGGGGATCAGCGCCACCATCAGAATCAGGAACGGGATGGAGCGGAACAGATTGACGAACGCCCCCAGCACCCTATTCAACGCGGGGGCCTGGTAGATGCCGCCCTTGTCGCTGGTGACCAGGAACACCGCCAGCGGGATACCCACCAGCAGCGCGATCAACGACGACACGCCGACCATCAACAAGGTGTCGATGGCGCCCTGCAACAAACGATCAAACCACATAGCCCAGCACCTCCACCTGTTGTGCCCAGCGCGTGGCGCGGGTGCGTAATGTGTCGGCGTCCAGGGCGGAGCCGGTCACTGCCAGCAGCAATTGCCCCAGGGCGTGGCCCTGGATGCGCTCGACCCCGCCTTGCAGCAGGCGCACGCGCCCACCCAGGGCGCTGAACAGTGCGGCGAGGTCCGGTTCATCCGCGCTGGCGCCGGTAAATTGCAGGCGCAGCACCACGGCCGCATCCGCCGACGCTGGCGTGGCCCGCAGGCGCTTTTGCAGTTCCTCGGGCAAGCCATGTTGCAGGGGCGCGAGCAGGGTTTTACTGACCTGATGCTTGGGGTTGCCAAACACTTCCCACACCGGGCCTTGCTCGACGATCCGCCCGTGTTCCAGCACCACCACGCGGTCGCAGATTTCGCGGATCACCGCCATCTCGTGGGTGATCAGCACGATGGTCAGGCCCAGGCGCTGATTGATCTCGCGCAACAGGCCGAGGATCGACTGGGTGGTCTCCGGGTCCAGGGCCGAGGTGGCTTCGTCACACAGCAGGATCTGCGGGTCGTGCACCAGCGAGCGGGCGATGCCCACCCGTTGCTTCTGCCCGCCGGACAACTGCGCCGGGTACGCCTGGTGCTTGTCCTGCAAACCCACCAGCTCCAGCAGCTCGCGGACCTTGTGCTCGCGTTGCGGCTTGGGCACACCGGCGACTTTCAGTGGCAGCTCGACGTTCTGCCACACGGTCTTGGCCGACATCAGGTTGAAGTGCTGGAAGATCATGCCGATGCGTCGCCGCAGGGCCACCAGACGGTCTTCGTCGAAATCGCCGATATCCACCTGGTCGATCAGCACCCGGCCGCTGCTGGGTTGTTCCAGGCGGTTGATGGTGCGGATCAGCGACGACTTGCCGGCGCCGCTGCGGCCGATGATGCCGAACACTTCGCCACGCTGGATCGCCAGGTCGATGCCTTGCAGCGCATGCACCGTGCCGTCGTAGGTTTTGCCCAGGTTGATAAAACGCACATGGGCGTGGTTCAAGTCAGGGTGTAGCTCTGTCTGTTGCGCGTCCCTGGGCAGTGTGCCCAGGTCGCGCAGTTGGGCATTGGCGGCGCTCATATTCAGCCTTCCCAGCCGACTTGGTACAGCGTGCCCAGGGATTTATCCAGGGCCGCGCGGACCACCGGCGAATGCTGGTAGATCTCGACGAACTTGATCACCCGTGGGTCGGTTTTGCCCTTGGGCTGGGTCACGAACTGGATCACGTATTCCGGGTGGTCAAGGCCATCGAACAGCAGCGCCGACTCGGCATTGAAGGTCTTGGACAGGCGGATATAGGCCGGGTAGCCCTGCACCAGGTCGGCGTCGTCATAGGCGCGCACCAGCTGCACCGCTTCGACCTGCAGGATCTTGAGCTGTTTCGGGTTGGCGACGATGTCGTCTTCGGTGGCCTTGTAGCCCACGCCCGGCTTGAGGGTGATCAGGCCGGCCTTGGCCAGCAACTGCAGGCCGCGCCCGCTGTTGATGGGGTCGTTGGCGATGGCCACGCTGGCGCCCTGGGGCAGCTCATCGAAGCTTTTGAATTTTTTCGAGTACAGACCGACGTTATTGATGATCCCCGGCTTGAACGGCACCAGGTCAAAACCGGCGGCGGCCTTGGCGTTTTCCAGGAACGGAATGTGCTGGAAGTAATTCACGTCGATATCGCCGGCGGCGAGGCTGACGTTGGGCGCGATCCAGTCGGTGAACTCCACCAGCTCGACTTTCAGGCCCTGCTTGCCGGCCTCTTCGACGGCGGCTTCGAGGGGAATGGCGAAGGCCGCCGTGGTGCCGACTTTCAGCGGCGCATCGGCGGCAAACACCGCCGAGCTGAACAGGCCGAGGGCCAGGGCCAGTGCTTTGACTGGGTGGGAGAGCAGTGTTGTTTTCATGGTCGATTTCCAGTCATAAGGTGTTGGTATGAGCAATAAAGGTCTAAATGTGGGAGTGGCGGTAGGTGGAACCGGTGTGTTGTTCGGGTAAGTGCGCTTCGCGGTGGAAGACCTTTTCTCGCAAGGTTCCGGTCTCATAAGCAGTCTTGTATGACCCACGCCTTTGCAACTCGGGAATCACCAGCTCGATAAAATCCACATAGCTCTCCGGCGTAACAATGCGCGTCAGGTTGAAGCCATCCAGCCCGGTCTCGCTGATCCAGGATTCCAGCTCATCAGCCACCTGCGCAGGCGAACCCACCAGGGTGATATAGCGCCCACCCAACGCGTGTTGTTCCAACAACTTGCGCCGGGTCCAGTCGTTGTTCTGCAAGGCTTTAGTGGCTGATTGGATCGCGTTGCTCTTCACGTACTGGATCGGTTCGTCCAGCTCGTATTGCGAGAAGTCGATGGCGGTGGAGGCGCTGAAATGTGCCACGCCGGCCTCGGCGCTGGCGTAGCTCAGGTACTCGGCATGCTTGGCCCAGGCCAGCGCCTCGGTGGCGCCGACAATCACGTTGAGCCCCATGAACACCTTGATGTCGTCTGGGTTGCGTCCGGCTGCGACCGCGCTGGCGCGTACCTTGTCCACTTGCACCTTGGTCGCAGCCTTGTTCTGCCCGCTGATAAACACGCACTCGGCATGGCGCCCGGCAAACACCAGGCCGCGTTCCGAACTGCCGGCCTGGAACAGCACTGGCGTGCGCTGCGGCGAGGGCTCGCACAGGTGATAGCCCTGCACCTGATAGAACTCGCCATGGTGCTCGACCTTGTGCACCTTGCCCGGTTGGGCATAGATCCGTTGTTGCGGGTCGTTGAGTACCGCGCCGTCTTCCCAACTGCCTTCCCACAGCTTGTACAGCACCTCCAGGTACTCGTCGGCCTGGTCGTAGCGCCGGTCATGCTCGACCTGCTCGGTGAGGCCCATGGCCTTGGCGGCGCTGTCCAGGTAGCCGGTGACGATGTTCCAGCCCACCCGGCCACGGCTCAGGTGATCGAGCGTGGACATGCGCCGGGCGAACAGATACGGCGGCTCGTAAGTCAGGTTGGCGGTCAGGCCGAAGCCGAGGTTTTTCGTTACGGCGGCCATGGCCGAGACCAGTAGCAGTGGGTCGTTGACTGGCAGTTGGATCGACTCCTTGAGCGGCACCTCGACCGAGCCTTGATAGACGTCGTACACGCCAACGATGTCGGCGATAAACAAGCCGTCGAACAGCCCACGCTCCAGTAGTTGCGCCAGTTCGGTCCAGTATTCGACGGTCTTGTACTGGGTCGAGGTGTCCCGTGGATGCGTCCACAGGCCATGGTTGATATGCCCGATGCAGTTCATGTTGAAGGCATTGAGCAGGATCTTTTTCTTCAACATCAGAGGGTCCCCCGCAGCGGCGGGTTTTCATCGTTGAGGTAATAATTGCCGACGGCGTGGTACTTCCAGCGCACCGGGTCGTGCAGGGTGTGCACCCGGGCGTTGCGCCAGTGGCGGTCCAGGCCATGCTCGGCGAGGGTTGCCTGGCTGCCGGCGAGTTCGAACAGGGTGCTGCCGGCGGCCAGGGAAATCTCGGTGCTCAGGGCGCGTACTTCAGCCACGGCAATCGACGCCGCCGCGACGGTTTGCGCATTGCTGTCGGCCTGGGCGCGGTCGAGGAATTCGCCGGAGCGCTCCAGCAGGGCTTCGGTGGCGTGCAGGCGGATGCTCAGGTGGCCGAAGCTTTTCAGGGTCAGCGGGTCTTCGCTGGCCGTGTCATTGCCCGAGTCGATCCACGGCCGGGTCTTGGTGCGCACAAAATGAAGGGCATCTTCAAAGGCGGCGCGGGCGATGCCGGTGTCGATGGCCGCGTGAAGGATCTGCGCCAGCGGGCCCACGGTGGTCGGGCGCTCGAAGGCGCTCTGGAACGGAATCACGTCTTCGGCTGCGACCCACACATTGTCGAACACCACCGAACCGCTGCCGGTGGTGCGCTGGCCGAAGCCGCTCCAGTCGTCGATCACCGTCAGGCCCTGGCTGTCATGTGGCACAAAGGCCAGTTGCTGCACGCCGTGTTCATCCACCACCGAGGTGGGAATGCGCTGGGCGTAGATCGCGCCGGTGGCGTAGAACTTGCGGCCGCTGATGCGAAAACCGTCGCCGTCGCGCACAAGTTTCGTCACCCGGTCATGGGCGGTCTTGGTGCCCAGTTCCGCCAGGGCATTGCCAAAGCGCTGGCCGGCCAGCACCTCGGCATACAGGCGTTGTTGCTGCGCCGGGCTGCCATTGATGCGCAGCACTTCCAGGGCATAAAAATGGTTCTGCGGGATCTGCCCCAACGAGGCATCGGCCTGGGCGATCAGGGCAATGACCTTGGCCAGGGTGACGTTGGACACGCCAGCGCCGCCGTATGCCTTGGGCACGCTGATGCCCCACAGGCCGGAGCGGGAAAAGGCTTCCAGTTCGGCGAGCGGCAGGCGGCGTTCACGGTCGCGCAGGGCGCTGTCGCGGCGAAAGTCTTCGGCCAGGTCGCTGGCGACAATCAGGGCTTGTTCATCGCTGGTGATGACCGCGACGGAATGGGAAAGCGTCATGTTTTTCTCCAGAGGTCTGGTCGTCAGATCCAGGAATGCCGGGCCGGCAAGGTTCCGTTGAGGTGCCAGGCGCCCACCGCGTGATACTTCCAGCGCACCGGGTCGTGCAGGGTGTGCACCCGTGCATTGCGCCAGTGGCGGTCGAGGTTGAACTCGGCGAGGGTGGCGCGGCTGCCGGCCAGTTCGAAGAGTTTCTCGCTGACCAGCAGCGAGACTTCGGTGGTCAGCACCTTGGCTTGTGCCACGGCAATCGAGGCCCGGGCGGCGGAGTGTGCGGTGATGGGCGCGGCGCTGACCTGGTCCAGCACCTGGCCGGCCTTGCGCAGCAGGGCTTCGGCGGCGTGCAGTTCGATTTTCAGCTTGCCGATATCGGCGATCACATAGAGGTCGTCGCTGGCCCGTTCGACCTTGGCGTCGATCCACGGCCGCGAGCGTTCACGGACAAAACTGATGGTGTCGTCGAGGGCGCCACGGGCGATGCCGGCGTCGATGGCCGCCTGGATCAATTGCGAGACCGCGCCCTGGATGCCCGGGGTTTGCCCCAGGCGCCAGATCGGTACCACCAGATCGGCGTCCACTGGCACATTGTTCAGCAACACGGTGCCGCTGGCGGTGGTGCGCTGGCCAAAGCCCGACCAGTCATCGACGATGCGCAATCCCGGGGTGCCACGGCGCACAAACGCCATGACCTGGCGGCCTTCGTCGTCCAGGGCCTTGACCGCGACCCAATGGGCAAACAGCGCGCCGGTGGAGTAGAACTTCTGGCCGTTGATGACAAAACCGTCACCCTCGGCGCTGATCCGGGCCTTCACATCCAGGGTGTTTTTGGTACCGCGTTCCGGCCCGCCATTGCCGATGCGCCAGCCGTCGAGCACGCTTTGGAACAGCTGTTTTTTCTGTGATTCGCTGGCGGCGCCTTGCAGCACGTGCAAGATGCCAAAGTGGTTCTGCGGGATCTGCCCCAGGGCTGGGTCGACGGCGCTGATAATCGCGAACACTTCAGCCAGGGTCACAAACGACACTTGCGGGCCGCCGTATTCGCGGGGGATGGAAATGCTCCCCAGGCCACTGCGGGTGAACTGTTCGATTTCGGCCCAGGGCAGTTTGCGCTGGCGGTCGCGCAGCCCGGCTTGCAGGCGGGCGGCCTGGGCAAGCGCGTGGGCAGCGGCGAGGGCTTCACTGTCGTTGCGCAGCACCTGGGTGGGCAACAGCAGCGGGGCGATATCCAGATCGCTCTGGAGGGGCGATTGCGCCAAGTTAGACATCGGTGCGCCCCTGCGTGGCGACCCGTGATGCCCTGGCGTTGTGCACCGGGGTAATGTTGACCATACCTACCTCACATCCGTGGAAAAGCTAAAAATCAGGAATGTCCGGTGGTCCGGTGCATATACCCTAAGCGTGTTTATTTTTTAAATAAACTAACTTTTAGGAATATGCATAGAAGGTCTGTCACCCCGGTTCGCACGGCGAGCCAGGACGTCGGGGCTGGTACACCGACAAAGCATCGGCTGCGCCTGTGGCGTTGGCCTGGGCGATGCTCACGATGCGCCCGGGTGCCCAGCGCGAGTTGTTGCCCACGCGGTCGATCACGCAGTAGGTGACCTCCTGGCGGGCATCGTCCCCGGCCTCCAGGATCAGCGCCGAAGGCACCCAGACCTGCACCGGGCGCCCCACCTCGGCGGCCTGGATCTGGGGCAGGTCCAGGCGCGCATCGCCCCAGCGCAGAGTGATTGCATCACCAGCGGCCATGTTCAGGTAGGGCTCGATGGTCAACGGCACGCCCCGGCGGATCTGGCTGGGGTTGACGCCATGGCGGCGGATGGTTTCGGGCAGGGCGACGGGGGCCAGGTTCTGGTTTTCTTCGGCGCACAGCACTGAAGGCTGCCCACCCGGGCAAGCGGTCTTGACCTGCACCCGGGTAATCATGGAGCGCGCCGGGCCGCGCCCCACTTGCATGACCCGGTAATGAATGCGTGCAGCACCGTTTTGCACAAAGCTTTCGGGCACCCGCAGATGGCTGGTCAAGCCGATATCGGCGGCGCCTACACGCTTGGAGGCAGCAAAGCAGTTGTTCCAGAACAACTCGATCAAGTCGCCCTTGCCCATGTTCGGGTAGGGGGCGATATCGACCTGCAAATGAGTGGCGGCCTGCGCGTTGATACCTTGTTTATGAGCTTGGGGTACTGTCGGCGCGGCGAGCATGGTCAGGGGGGTGATGTGCGTCATAAATAATCTCCTTGATGCAGCCAGCAGCGATCGTTCCGAACCTCAGGCGTGGGGTTCGAAAGGAACGATTTTTTTGAAAAGCCAGGATGGGATCCAATCCTTTGAACCCTAGATAAGAGGGTTGGCCAGGGGGCGTCAATGGCGGCAAAAGGCTAAACGGCGGGTTTGGGATTATTCAGAAGGGTCTTACTGGAGGGTGTTATTAAAGGGGGTTTTGACAGGCACTTTGCCGAATGAATACGGGGATTTTTCCGAAAGTCACAAACCTTGTAGGCGCCGGCAAGCCGGCTCCTACAGGGGGTGGGTCAGTGGGTGAGGAATTTGCTGAGGAACTGCCGGGTGCGTTCTTCCCTGGGGTTGGCAAACAGCGCCTTGGCTTCGCCTTGCTCGACGATCACACCCTTGTCGAAGAAGATCACCCGGTTGGCCACGTCACGGGCAAAGCTCATTTCGTGGGTGACGATGACCATGGTGCGTTTCTCTTCGGCGAGGCTGCGGATGGTCGCCAGGACTTCGCCTACCAACTCCGGGTCGAGGGCCGAGGTCGGTTCATCGAACAGGATCACTTCCGGCTCCATCGCCAAGGCTCGGGCAATGGCCACCCGTTGTTGCTGGCCACCGGACAGGCGCCGGGGGTAGGCGTCTTCCTTGCCCGCCAGGCCAACCTTGGCCAGCAGTGCGCGACCGAGGCGGTCAGCGGCTTCGCGTGGCATCTTCTTGACCACCAGCGGGCCTTCGATGACGTTCTCCAGGGCGGTGCGATGGGGGAACAAGTTAAAGCCCTGGAACACAAAACCCACATGCTGGCGCAGGCGCCGCACCAGGCCTTGTTGCTGGTTGAGCGGGCGGCTGCCGTCGATCTCGATGTCGCCGACCTTGATCCGGCCACTGGTGGGTTCTTCGAGGAAATTCAGGCAGCGCAGGAAGGTGGTCTTGCCCGAGCCGCTGGGGCCAATGATGGCGACAACTTCGCCTTCCTGGACCTCCAGGTCGATCCCGTTGAGCACCACCTGACCCTTGAATTGTTTGGTCAGTTTTTCAACCACGATCATGCTTCAAGACTCCAGGTCATGCCGGTTGACCCGGTCTTCCAGGCGATTCTGAAAATGCGCCAGGATGCTGGCCAGAACCCAGTAGATCAGGGCTGCGGACAGGTACATGGTGAAAATTTCAAAGGTGCGTGCCGATACCAGTTGGGCCTGGCGGAACAGCTCGGGCACCTGGATGGTGGCGGCCAGCGCCGTGTCTTTTACCAGCGAAATAAAGCTGTTGCCCAGGGGCGGCAGGGCCGTGCGCATCGCCTGCGGCAGGATGGCCCGGCGCAAGGTCTGTGCGCGGGTCATGCCGATACTGGCGGC
The DNA here is from genome assembly GCF_044510355.1 of Pseudomonas sp. DD1. NCBI lineage: Bacteria > Pseudomonadati > Pseudomonadota > Gammaproteobacteria > Pseudomonadales > Pseudomonadaceae > Pseudomonas > Pseudomonas sp. DD1. Next base: position 134,825 of record NZ_MSAJ01000029.1, read on the forward strand.
AGCTTCCCACTGGCCACGCTCGATGGAGGCGATGGCGGCGCGCAGGATTTCACAGGCATAGGCCGCCATGTTCAGCGAGAAGCCGATCATCGCTGCCGGGATCGGATCCAGCTCGATGCCCACCTGCGGCAAGCCGTAGTAGATCAAGAACAGCTGCACCAGCAACGGCGTGCCGCGAAAGAACGAGACGTAGACCCTGGCCGTCCAGCTCAAGAGCTTGAAGCGCGACAGGCGCATCAAGGCCAGGCCGAAGCCCAGCAGCAAGCCGAAAAACATCCCGCCGAGGCTGAGAATCACCGTGTAGTACGCGCCCTTGAGCAGAAAGGGCGCGGAATCGAGCGCGAGTTGGAAACCTGCTTCCATTATTGGGTGACGTCAGCGTTGAAGTATTTCTCGGACAGCTTCTTCAAAGTGCCGTCGGCGCGCAGTTTGTCGAGGGCCTGGTTGACCGCCTCAAGCAGCTCAGGCTCGCCTTTGCGCAGGGCAATCCCGGCTTCCTGGCGGGAGAAGGCTTCACCGGCAGCGGCGGTGTCCTTGGCTTTTTTCGCATATTCCAGGGCCGCCAGGCGGTCGATCAGAATCGCGTCGATACGGCCGATGCGCAGGTCCTGGAATTTGGTGGGGTCGTCGTTATAGGTCTTGATGATGGCTTTGGGCTGGTTGTCCTTGAGCCATTGTTCGTAGTTGGTGCCAAGGCCCACCCCGACTTTCTTGCCGGCCAGGTCGTCGGCGGTCTTGATGGTGTCGACGTTTTTCGCCAGGGTCAGCGCCTGGATCCCGGAGACGGTGTAGGGCTTGGAGAAATCGTATTTTTTCTTGCGCTCTTCGGAGATCGTCACCTGGTTGACCACTGCGTCGAGGCGCTTGGATTCCAGGGCGGCGAGGATGCCGTCCCACGGGGTAGCCTGCAGCTTGACCTTGACCCCCAGCTCCTTGGCCAGGGCTTCGGACAGCTCGGCTTCAAAGCCACTGAGCTTGCCGTTTTCATCGACGAAACTGAACGGTGGGTAGGTGCCTTCCAGGCCGATCTTGATCTCGCCGGCCTTCTTGATGTTGCCCAGTTGCTCGCCGGCAACTGCCTGGCCCAGCAAGCCGGCGCCAAGCGCCAGGCCCAATGTGCCAACCAGCAACGTGCGACGCAGTACAGAAATAGTCATGACAAGCCCCTGTGTTTTTTATGGTGAGCGAAGCAGGTGACGCAGTGGTCGTATCCTGCCCTAAAAACGCGGTGTGTGGGAGCGCGACTATAGGGCGAGTTTGAAAGCGTTAAAAATAATATAAATTAAACTTTATATTCCATTTTTGCATATGAGGTAGAGATTCAATGTGTCCAATCAGAACACTGAGTCATAGGCAAACAACGCCGGCGCGCCGCCGGTGTGCAGGAAGATAATCGGCCCTTCAGCGAATGCCTGGCGACCGATACCGTCGAGCAACCCGGCCATGGCCTTGCCGGTGTAGACCGGGTCCAGCAACAGGCCTTCCTGGCTTGCCAGCAGCTTGATTGCCGCCAGGGTGCCGGCGTTGGGTTCGCCGTAGCGCGGGGCGAAGTATTCGTCCCATAAAATCACGTTGAAGGCGTCGGGTACCGCCACCCCCAGCAACTGCGCCGTGCGCTCGGCCAGGCCTTGGACCTTGGGCCGTTGCGCTTCGTCGGTGCGCGACACGGTGACGCCAATCACCGGCAAGTCCGGCAGCACTTCACTCAACGCCAGGGCCAGGCCGCTGTGGGTGCCGGCGCTGCCGGAGGCCAGGACCACTGCCGCGAACTGCAGGCCGCTGTCTTCGATCTGCCCGGCCAGTTCCAGCCCGGCCCGCACATAACCCAGGGCGCCCAGGGCGTTGGAGCCGCCAATGGGCACTATGTAGGGGTTTTTGCCATTGCTGCGCAGGCGTTCGGCCAGGGCGTTGAGTTGCTCGTCGGCGTTGTCCAGGTTTTCGACCAACTCGACCTTGGCGTCGAACAGCTCGACCAACAGGCGGTTGCCGTTGCCCAGGTAGTTGGGGTCGTCGGTGCCCGTGGGATTTTCCAGCAGGGCGACACAGCCCAGGCCCAGCTTGGCGGCGAGGGCTGCGGTCTGGCGCACATGGTTGGACTGGATCGCGCCGGCGGTGATCAACGTGTCGGCGCCTTGGGCCAGGGCATCGGCGGCGAGGTATTCGAGTTTGCGCAGCTTGTTGCCGCCCATGGCCAGCGGCGTGGTGTCATCGCGCTTGATGTAGATATCACGGCCCAGCCAGGTCGACAGTCGTTCGAGTTTTTCCAGGGCGGTGGCGCCGCCCAGCAGGTTCAGACGATTAAAACGGTCGAGCTGTTGTTTGATCATGGTTACGCACGGGTAATAGAAGATGGGGAGGACTATAGGCAGGGCTTTTTGCCGGGGCAACCGCCAGATGCTTATGCCAAAGTGTTATTAGCATCGCACCATTGGTTCTTAAGGGCCGCCCGGTTGCATACCGTAAAGTGTGGCCATTACCTCAGGAGGGAATACCGTGAGTGAGCGTTCCAGTCATTGGCAGTTACAGACCATCGTCAGCCAGTTGCGCGGCGCCCGGGATCAATGGCGTACCCGCAATGGGCGGGTCAGCGGCGAACAGGGCGGTCGCGAGTTACCGTCGCGCGAGGCCGTGGCGCAAATTCTTGAAGCGCTGTGCGGTGCGCTGTTCCCGATGCGCCTGGGCCCGGTGGATCTGCGTGAGGAAAGTGAGGACTTCTACGTCGGCCATACCCTGGATGTGGCGCTCAACGCCTTGCTCGCCCAGGCCCGCCTGGAGTTGCGCTATGCCGCGCGCCAGGGCGGCAATGCCGATAAGGAAGTCGATGCACTGGCCATCCGCTTGATCCAGGACTTTGCCCTGGCTTTGCCGGCGCTGCGCAGCTTGTTGGACACCGATGTGCTGGCGGCCTATCACGGGGATCCGGCTGCACGCACGGTGGATGAGGTGCTGCTGTGCTATCCGGGCATCCTCGCGGTAATCCACCATCGCCTGGCCCACCATTTGTATCGCGCCGGGCTGCCTCTGCTCGCGCGGATCAGCGCGGAAATCGCGCATTCGGCCACCGGCATCGACATTCACCCAGGCGCTCAGATCGGCCCGAGCTTCTTTATCGACCACGGCACGGGTGTGGTGATTGGCGAAACGGCGATCATTGGCGAGCGGGTGCGTATCTATCAGGCGGTGACCCTGGGCGCCAAGCGTTTCCCGGCGGATGAGGATGGGCAGTTGCAGAAGGGCCATCCACGCCACCCGATTGTCGAGGACGATGTGGTGATCTACGCCGGGGCGACGATCCTGGGGCGAATCACCATCGGCAAGGGTTCGACCATTGGCGGCAACGTGTGGCTGACCCGCAGCGTGCCGGCGGGGGCGAATATCACGCAGGCGAACTTGCAGCATGATGACGGGACGCAGAAGTAGCGACGACCTGATGGGGGAGCGGGCTTGTGTGGGAGCGGGCTTGCCCGCGATGGCGGTAGGCCAGTCAAATACCTCTAACCTGACACACCGTTATCGCGGGCAAGTCCGCTCCCACAGGGGATGGCATTTCAATTTAGGCAAGCAATCGCTGAACGTTTTACCTTTCCCACACGTCATACCCTTCCTTGAGCTAGTGTAGGAATTACCTACCACTCAGCCCTGCGATTAGTCCCAGACCGCCTATCCATGTTTAACTTGAACGTTCGTTCAAGTTAAACCGGTGGTTCGCTGCCCGCTCACAACAGGAGGCTTACCTTTGCTGAGTCCGTTTTATACAGCCACATCCAATACCCTCGAGGTGCACCGTTCATGAGTGCATCGTCTGTTCCTTCAAGCGGCCAGGTGCGTATGAATGCACCGGTGTTTTACTTCGCCGCCAGCTTCATCCTGCTGTTTGGTGTCACCGTAATCGCGATCCCCGAGCAGGCCGGCGCCTGGTTGCTGGCCGCGCAAAACTGGGCGGCCAATACGGTCGGCTGGTACTACATGCTGGCGATGACCCTGTATCTGGTCTTCGTGGTGGTCACCGCGTTGTCTGGCTACGGCAAGATCAAACTCGGTGCCGACCACGACGAGCCCGAATTCAGTTACCTGTCCTGGGCCGGCATGCTGTTTGCCGCCGGGATCAGCATCACGCTGTTTTTCTTCTGCGTCTCGGAACCCTTGACCCACCTGGTGCAACCGCCCCAGGGCGAGGCCTTGAACGCCGACGCGGCGCGCCAGGCCATGCAGGTGCTGTTTCTGCATTGGGGCCTGCATGGCTGGGGCGTCTTTGCGTTCGTCGGCATGGCCCTGGCGTACTTCGCCTACCGGCATAACCTGCCGCTGGCCTTGCGTTCGGCGCTGTACCCGCTGATCGGCAAGCGCATCAACGGCCCCATCGGCTATGCGGTGGATGGCTTCGGCATCATCGCCACGGTGTTCGGCCTGGGCGCGGACATGGGTTTTGGGGTGTTGCACCTCAACTCGGGCCTGGACTACCTGTTCGGCATCGCCCACACCCAATGGATCCAGGTCGGCCTGATCACCCTGATGATGGGCGCGGCGATCCTGGTCGCAGTGGCCGGTGTCGACAAGGGTGTGCGGGTCATGTCCGACATCAACATGCTGCTGGCCTGTGCGCTGCTGCTGTTTGTGTTGTTCGCCGGGCCCACCCAGCATTTGCTCAACACCCTGATCCAGAACATCGGTGACTACCTTGGCGCACTGCCGACCAAGAGTTTTGACGTCTACGCCTACAACGAGCCCAGCGATTGGCTCGGCGGCTGGACCGTGTTTTATTGGGCCTGGTGGATCGCATGGTCGCCGTTCGTGGGCCTGTTTATCGCACGCATTTCCCGTGGCCGGACCATCCGCGAATTTGTCTTCGGCGTGCTCCTGATCCCCCTGGGTTTCACCCTGGCCTGGATGTCGATCTTCGGCAACAGTGCGATTGATCAGGTGCTCAACCACGGCATGGCGGCGCTGGGGCAGTCGGCCATCGACAACCCGTCGATGAGCCTGTACCTGCTGCTGGAAACCTATCCATGGAGCAAGACTGTCATCGCGGTCACGGTGTTTATCAGTTTTGTGTTCTTTGTCACCTCGGCCGACTCCGGCACCGTGGTGCTGTCGACCCTGTCGTCCAAGGGCGGCAATGCCGATGAAGACGGGCCGAAGTGGCTGCGGGTGTTCTGGGGCGCCATGACCGCGCTGGTGACCAGCGCCTTGCTGTTCGCCGGTAGCATTGACTCGCTCAAGTCGGCGGTGGTGCTGACGTCGTTACCGTTCTCGTTGATCCTGCTGTTGATGATGTGGGGGCTGCACAAGGCGTTCTACCTCGAATCGCAGAAGCAGATCGCCCGGATGCATTCCCTGGCCCCCGTCTCGGCGGCCTCCCGCAGGGGCCGTGGCGGCTGGCGCCAGCGCCTGAGCCAGGCGGTGCATTTCCCGTCGCGCGATGAGGTGTACCGCTTCCTCGAAACCACGGTACGCCCGGCGATTGAAGAAGTGACGGCAGTGTTTGTCGAGAAGGGCCTGAATGTCGTCACCCAGCCTGACCCTTCCAACGACAGCGTCAGCCTGGAAATCGGCCACGGCGAAGAGCGTCCGTTTGTCTATCAGGTGCAGATGCGCGGCTACTTCACGCCGTCCTTTGCCCTCGGTGGCCTGGGCTCCAAGGCAATCAACAACCGTCGCTACTACCGCGCGGAAGTGCACTTGAGCGAAGGCAGCCAGGATTACGACCTGGTGGGCTACACCAAGGAGCAGATCATCAACGACATCCTTGACCAGTACGAACGGCACTTGCAGTTCCTGCATCTGGTCCGCTGATGCAACCTTTGTAGGCGCCGGCTTGCCGGCGCCTACAGGGCGTGTCGGATCAGAACGGCACATCACCCAGAATCGTCGCCCGATGCATCACACGCCGCTGTGGCCGATAGTCGTCCACGGCGTAGTGCTGCGTCACGCGGTTGTCCCAGAAGGCCACGTCGTTGGCTTGCCAGCGCCAGCGCAGGGTGAATTCCGGGCGAGTGGCGTGGGCGAACAACAGCTTGAGGATGACTTCGCTTTCGGCCGGCTCCAGTTCGTTGATCTTGCTGGTGAAGCCCTCACTGACAAACAGCGATTTACGCCCGCTGACCGGGTGGGTGCGGATCACCGGGTGGGACAGGGGCGGGTTCTTTTTGCGCGCTTCTTCCCAGCGGGCCAGGTCTTGGGCGGTGTTGCCGTAACGTTCCTGAGGGAACGAGCGGGTGAAGTCATGAGTTGCCGTCAGGCCGGTCAAAAAAATCTTCATCGGTTCCGACAGTGCCTCGTAGGCCGCAATACCGCTGGCCCACAAAGTGTCACCGCCAAAGGCCGGCAGCAGCTTGGCGCTGAGCACCGCGCCCAGGGCCGGGGTGGGCAGGAAGGTCACGTCGGTGTGCCAGATGGCATTGTCGCGCACGTCGGTGACGGCGGTGTCGAGCACCAGCACTTCAGGCTGCTCGGGCACGTTGGGGTAGATCGGGTGAATATGCAGGTCACCGAAATTCGCCGCGAAGCGCGCTTGCTGCTGCGGGGTGATCGGCTGGTCGCGAAAGAACAGCACCGAATGCTGGAGCAGCGCGCGCTCGATGGCGTCGCGCTGTTCGAGGTTCAGCGCCTGGGTGATATCGACGCCACTGATCTGGGCGCCCAGGGCGGTGCTTAAGGGGGTAACGGTCAGGTGGCTCATGTTGTTCTCTTCCTAGTGGGCCTGGCCATGCCAAGGCACCCATTTACGCTGCAGGGCGCGCAGGCCCATTTCCATGGCAAAGGCGATCAGCGCGATCACCAGAATGCCCAGTACCACCACGTCGGTGACCAAAAATTGCGCGGCTGACTGCACCATGAACCCCAGGCCGCTGGTGGCGGCGATCAACTCGGCGGCCACCAGGGTCGACCAACCGACACCCAGGCCGATGCGCACGCCGGTAAGGATATCGGGCAGGGCGCTGGGCAAGATCACATGGCGGATCAACTGCGCCCGCGTGGCGCCCAGGGACTGCGCTGCGCGCAATTTGGCCGGGTCGACCGTGCGCACGCCGGTGGCGGTGGCGATGGCAATCGGGGCGAAGATCGCCAGGTAGATCAGCAACACCTTGGACAGCTCACCGATGCCGCACCAGATCACGATCAAGGGCAGGTAGGCCAGCGGCGGGATCGGCCTGTAGAACTCGATCAGCGGGTCGAGAATGCCGCGGGCGATGCGGTTGGCGCCGATGGCAATGCCGATCGGCACGGCGGTCAGCACTGCAAAGCCCAGGCCCAGGCCGATACGGCCAAGGCTGGCACCCAGGTGCTGCCAGAGGGTGGAGTCCATATAGCCGCTTGTCGCCAGCAGCCAGCCCTTTTGCAGCACGGCAGACGGAGGCGGCAGGAACAGCGGCTCGATCAGCCCGCTGGCGGTCACGGCCCACCACAGCGCCAGCAGCGCACCCAGGGTCAGCCCGCTGATCCAGCGTGTGCTCAGGTTGCGGCGCAGCGCCGGGGTGGCTGGGCTGACGGCGGTGGCCGGGATTTCATAACTGCTCATGCGGACTCCTGCCGTTGCGAGAACACTTTGCCCAGCACGTGTTCGCGGGTTTCGATAAACCGTGGGTCGGACTTGATCGCACGGGCCGACTCGCCGGCCGCGTAACGCTGGCCAAAGTCCAGGCTCAGGCGCTCGACGATTTGCCCGGGGTTGGGCGCCAGCAGAATCAGGTCGGTGGCGAGGAACACCGCTTCTTCGATGTCATGGGTGATCAGGAATACCGGCTTGGCCGTGCGCCGCCAGACTTGCAGCAGCAGCTCCTGCATCTGTTCACGGGTGAAGGCATCGAGGGCGCCGAAAGGTTCGTCCATCAGCAGCACCCGTGGGTCGGCAGCCAGGGCGCGGGCCAGGCCGACGCGTTGTTTCTGCCCGCCAGACAGCTGCCAGATGCGCCGGCTGTCAAAGCCGGCCAGGTCCACCAGGGCAAGCATTTCCCGGGCGCGGACCTGCCGCTGGGCCTTGGGCACACCGGCCAGCTCCAGGCCGAAGCCGACATTGGCCAGCACGTCTTGCCAGGGCAGCAGGGCGTCGTCCTGGAACACCACGCCACGCTCGGCACTCGGGCCTTGCACGGGCACGCCATCGAGGGTGATGCGTCCGGCGCTGGGTTCGACGAAGCCGGCAATCAGGTTCAACAGCGAAGTCTTGCCACTGCCGGAAGGGCCGAGGGCCACCAGCAATTGCTGGGGGCCGAGGGTCAGGGAAATATCCGCCAGCACGGGCGTGGTTGCGCCTGGGTACTGTGCGCTGATGCGCTCCAGCTGTAGCAAGGCCATCGCGATGAACTCCTGATCAGTTAGTGATGAACTTGGCGCTGACGTAAGGGGCGTAGTCCGGCAGCACGGCCTCGACCTTGCCTTGTTCCTTGAGGAACACGGCGGTATCGGTCACGGCCTTGGTGGTCGGGGCGCCAAGTAGCGTCACTTGGTCGGCGGCCAGTGGGTAGACGTTGCCTTGCAGCAGCAGCGGGATATCACTGGCCTTGGCGCCGGAGAGCTTCACCAGTTTGTCGACGTTGCCCTTATCGGCCAGCCAGGCTTGTGGGTCTTTACGGTATTGGGCGTAGGCATCAAGGGTGACTTTGGCAAAGGCGCTGACAATTTCCGGGTGCTTCTCGGCAAAGTCCTTACGCACGATCCAGGCATCGAAGGTCGGAGCGCCGAACTTGGCCAGTTCGCCAGAGGTGATCAGCACCTTGCCGTTTTCCTTGGCCACACCCAGGGCCGGATCCCAGACATAAGTGGCGTCGATATCGCCACGCTTCCAGGCGGCGATGATGGCCGGCGGGGCGAGGTTGAGTACGGTGACTTTCGACGGGTCGATGTTCCAGTGCTTGAGCGCGGCCAACAGGCTGTAGTGGCCGGTGGAAACAAACGGCACGGCGATTTTCTTGCCGATCAGGTCCTGCGGGCTGTTGATCCCGGAACCGTTGCGCGCCACCAGGGCTTCGGCGCCACCGATCTGGGTGGCGACGAGGAAGGTCTGCACCGGCACTTTGCGGGTGATGGCTGCGGTCAGCGGGCTGGAGCCGAGGTAGCCGATCTGCACATCGCCGGACGCGATGGCGGCGATGATATCGGCGCCATTGTCGAATTTGCGCCAGTCGATAGTGGCGTTCGTGGCTTTTTCATAAGCGCCGTCGGCCTGGGCGACTTTGGCCGGGTCAACGGTGGTCTGGTAGGCGATGGTCACGTCGGCCGCCTGGGCAAACAGGCTGGCGCCGGCCAGGGACAGGGCCGCCAGGAGGCGTAAAGGGGAAGGTCGTAGCATGGAGAAGCTCCTCATCAGGCGGCCAGACGTTGGCGTGTGAGGAGACTAAATGATCTAAGAATCCGAAAATAAATAACCTTTTCGAATTAGCTTATGAGGAGAAAAGTGCAAACAGAGCTTCAGGGCCATGAAATTAATGGGGGAGCTGGCTTGCCTGCAATAGCGGTGTAACAGCCGACATCTTATTTGGATGTGACGGCCTCATCGCAGGTAAGCCAGCTCCCACTGGGGGCATCGGATGGCGTCAGTTACTGATCGCCAGGATGCTCGCCTGGTACGCCCCGACAAACACGTCGAAATCGCCCACTTCGTTCTGCTCCAGCTCCGCCTGTTGCGCCAGCGATGTACGCGCCAGCTCTTCAAAACGCGCCTGCTCGTCTGCCGGCAACGGCTCGCTACGGAAGTACTCGGCATGCACTTCGCTCTGACGCAGGGAGAACTGCGCAAAGCTTTCCTTGTGCTCCTGCATCGCGGCCAACACTTGGGCCGACGGGGTCAGGGACGAATCCTGGATCTTCGCCAACTGGGCATCCAGTGCCTGGCTGTGTTCGCTGATGCCCTGGCTCTGGTCCAGCAGGGCAGCCAGCGGGGCGATTTTCTCCAGCAGTTCGGCGGCCCATTCCTTCATTTCCACCGCCTGGCCGCGACGCTGCAATTGCAGCCCCGGCCGCCGGCCTTCCTTGACCACACTGAGGAAGTTCGACGTGGCATTGCCGCACTCGTTGTTTTCGAACAGCGGGCTGTCGTCCAACGCGCAGTACAGCAGGAACGCGTCGAGGAAGCGCGACTCCGGCAGGTCGATGCCCATCGGCAGGAACGGGTTGATGTCCAGGCAGCGCACTTCGATGTACTGGATGCCACGGGCCATCAGCGCCTGGATCGGCCGTTCGCCGGTGTAGGTCACGCGTTTGGGGCGGATATTGGAGTAGTACTCGTTTTCGATCTGCAGGATGTTGGTGTTGAGCTGTACCCACTCACCATCCTTATGGGTGCCGACTTCGACGTAGGGCGCGTAGGGCGTTGCCACCGCTTCGCGCAGGCTGTCGGTGTAGCTGGCCAGATCGTTATAGCAAGGGGTCAGGCCGGCCTGGGCGTTGCTCTGGTAACCCAGATCGCTCATGCGCAGGCTGGTGGCATAGGGCAGGTACAGGGTGTCGGCATCGAACTGTTCCAGCTGGTGGGAACGCCCGCGCAGGAAACCCGCATCCAGGGCTGGCGAGGCACCGAACAGATACATCAGCAGCCAGCTGTAGCGGCGGAAGTTACGGATCAGCGCGATATAGGCCGTGGACTGGTAGTCACGGTCGGTGCCCACGAAGCCTTCGGCTTCCTTGAGCAACGGCCACAGCTCTTCCGGCAGGGAGAAGTTGTAGTGGATACCGGCGATGCACTGCATGGTCTTGCCGTAGCGCAGGGCCAGGCCCTTGCGATACACGTACTTGAGCTGTCCGATGTTGGAGGTGCCGTAGTAGGCAATCGGAATATCTTCCTCGGCCGGCAACGGGCACGGCATCGATGGACTCCACAGGTACTCGTTGCCGAGCTTGCTGTAGGCAAAACGATGAATTTTGTCGAGGCTGCGCAGGGTATCTGCCGGGTTGGGCAGTGCCGGCGTGATGAACTCCAGCAGCGACTCGGAATAGTCGGTGGTGATCGACTCATGGGTCAATGCGGCGCCCAGGGCCTCTGGATGCGGCGTTTGAGCCAGGCGGCCTTCGCCGGTGACACGCAGGCATTCTCGCTCGATGCCGTGCAGGCAGTGCTCAAGCAAAGAGAGGTGTTCGCGCTTGCCGAGCAGAGCCAGGCGGCGGTTGAGAAGTTCGCTCAAGTTGGATTCCTTCACGCGTCAGTCGCCCCAATATGGGGGTGGGCAAGACGGTCTACAAGGGTGAAGTTAAAACTGGCGTTATCGCCTGGTTTTCGAGCCGGAACAACCTGCTCTGAAAGTGCCGACTTCATTCCCTGAATTTGGCTATCGCGCAGGAAGAAAATTCCGACGCTGTTTTCGCAGCGCCGAAATTAACCCAAATTGATGACAGGGAGCTATAGGACAGCGAAGGTGCCTTGTGCTTTTGCGACGAGTCTTTCGTCCTGATACACCTCGGCCTCGACCACCAGCGTGCGCCGGCCGGGGTGGATGACCCGGGCGGTGCACAGCACGTCACCGTCGGACACGGCACGGATGTAGTTGATTTTGCACTCGATGGTCGCGCTCTGCTGGTCAAAACCGTGGGAGCTGGAACAGGCCAGCCCCATGGCAATGTCCACAAGGCTGAAAATCGCCCCGCCATGGAGCTTGCCCGCGCGGTTGCGCAATTGTGGCTCCAGGCTCAGGGCAACCTCGGCAACGCCTTGGTCCAGGCGTTGCAGACGGCAGCCGAGCAGCTCGCTGAAGGCGCTGTGGGTCAAGCCGGCTGGCAGCTCCATCAGCGCTTTTTCAACTGCTTGGCGTTGGCGAACAGCGAAGCCATGGCGTTATTGGCCGGGGCTGCGGTGGTGGCTTCCTTACGCGGTGCAGTGTTTTCCGAACGGTTTTGCGACTGGCGCGGTGCTGAACCCGGGCGTGCGCCACGGGCACCGTCGATTTTCTCGCCGGGGGTATCGCTCATGCGCATCGACAGGCCCACGCGTTTGCGCGGGATATCCACTTCCATAACCTTGACCTTGACCACATCCCCGGCCTTCACCGCTTCGCGCGGATCCTTGATGAACTTCTCTGAAAGCGCGGAGATATGCACCAAACCGTCCTGATGCACACCGATATCCACAAATGCGCCGAAGTTGGTCACGTTGGTCACCACGCCTTCGAGGATCATCCCCAGTTGCAAGTCCTTGAGGTCTTCGACGCCTTCCTGGAACTCGGCGGTCTTGAACTCCGGACGCGGGTCGCGACCCGGTTTTTCCAGTTCTTGCAGGATGTCGGTGATGGTCGGCACACCGAAGGTTTCGTCGGTGTACTTCTTCGGATCCAGGCGCTTGAGGAACGCGGCGTCGCCGATCAGCGAGCGGATATCGCGGTCGGTTTCAGCGGCGATGCGCTGTACCAGCGGATAGGCTTCCGGGTGGACTGCCGAGGCGTCGAGCGGGTTGTCACCGTTCATCACGCGCAGGAAGCCGGCGGCCTGTTCGAAGGTTTTTTCGCCAAGGCGTGCGACTTTTTTCAGCGCCGCTCGGGTCTTGAACGCGCCGTTTTCATCGCGATGGGTGACGATATTCTGCGCCAGGGTGGAGTTGAGGCCGGAAATCCGCGCCAGCAGGGCGACTGAGGCAGTGTTGACGTCGACGCCGACCTTGTTCACACAGTCTTCCACCACTGCATCCAGGCCGCGCGCCAGTTTCAGCTGCGACACGTCGTGCTGGTACTGGCCGACGCCAATGGATTTAGGGTCGATCTTCACCAGCTCGGCCAGTGGATCCTGCAGGCGGCGTGCGATGGACACCGCGCCACGGATCGACACGTCGAGGTCCGGGAATTCCTTGGAGGCCAGTTCCGACGCCGAGTACACCGAAGCGCCCGCCTCGGAGACCATGACCTTGGTCATTTTCATGCCTGGGTATTTTTTGATCAGCTCCAGGGCCAGCTTGTCGGTTTCGCGGCTGGCGGTGCCGTTGCCGATGGCAATCAGGTCTACCGCATGCTTGGCGCACAGGGCGGCGAGGATGGCGATGGTCTGGTCCCACTTGTTGTGCGGCACGTGCGGGTACACGGTGGCGTGGTCCAGCAGCTTGCCGGTGGCGTCGACCACGGCGACCTTGCAACCGGTGCGCAGGCCCGGGTCCAGGCCCAGGGTTGCGCGCGGGCCGGCCGGAGCGGCCAGCAGCAGGTCGTGCAGGTTGTGGGCGAATACGTTGATCGCCTCGGTCTCGGCGCCGTCGCGCAGCTCGCCCAGCAGGTCGGTTTCCAGGTGGGTGTAGAGCTTGACCTTCCAGGTCCAGCGCACGACTTCACTGAGCCATTTATCCGCAGGACGATTCTGATTCTGGATGCCGAATTGTTGGCCGATCATGCCTTCGCACGGGTGCATGGTGCCCGGCAGTTCGTCGCCGACCTTCAGCGCGGAGCTGAGAATGCCTTCGTTGCGGCCGCGGAAAATGGCGAGGGCGCGGTGGGACGGCATGCTTTTCAGTGGTTCGTCGTGCTCGAAGTAATCGCGGAACTTGGCGCCTTCTTCCTCTTTGCCGGCGATCACACGGGCGCTGAGGGTGGCTTCCTGTTTCAGGTAGTTACGCAATTTTTCCAGCAGGTTGGCGTCTTCGGCGAAACGCTCCATGAGGATGTACTTGGCGCCTTCGAGGGCGGCCTTGACGTCGGCCACGCCTTTTTCGCCATCGACAAAGCGCGCGGCTTCGGTTTCCGGGGTCAGGGACGGGTCGTTGAACAGACCGTCGGCCAGCTCGCCGAGGCCGGCTTCCAGGGCGATCTGGCCCTTGGTGCGGCGCTTCTGCTTGTACGGCAGGTACAAGTCTTCGAGGCGGGTCTTGGTGTCGGCGAGCTTGATATCGCGTTCGAGTTGCGGGGTCAGCTTGCCCTGCTCCTGGATGCTGGCGAGAATGCTGACACGCCGTTCGTCGAGTTCTCGCAGGTAGCGCAGGCGCTCTTCCAGATGCCGCAGCTGGATATCATCCAGGCTGCCGGTCACTTCTTTACGGTAACGGGCGATGAAGGGCACGGTGGAGCCTTCATCCAGTAGAGCGACGGCCGCTTCGACCTGTTGTGGGCGTACACCGAGTTCCTCGGCGATGCGGCTGTTGATGCTGTCCATAAAACCACCTGAAATTCTTGAAAGCAGTGCGCAGGCCCGGAAAACAAGGCTCTGCGCGGCTGGTTGAGCGGCCCGACTGGCGCCGCTGCCTGGGTCAAGAGGCAGCCTATTGACCCTCGAAATCGAAAAAGTCACGACAAGCAGATGAAAAAACACCAGGCCGGCCACGGTATTGCCCGGCACTGAGGCGCGGCATTATAACCAGCGATCCGTTCTTGGGGGGATTGCGCCAGGCGCCGGCGCACTGGTGGTTGGAGAAAAATCTGCTAACAATGCGTACCGTGCGTATAACGGCAGCTAAGCCATAATGCGCGCCAGATAAGAGGAGCATCCAATGAGCAGCACTGCACAAACTGCTGAAGGCGAAAAAATTCTCATCGTTGATGACGATCCGGGGCTGAGCAGCCTGCTGGAGCGGTTCTTCACCTCCAAGGGCTACCGTGCCCGCGCGGTGCCGAACACCGAGCAGATGGACCGCCTGCTCGGGCGCGAAGTCTTCAACCTGGTCGTGCTTGACCTGATGTTGCCCGGCGAAGACGGCCTGACCGCCTGCAAGCGCCTGCGCAGCACCAACAACCAGATCCCGATCATCATGCTGACCGCCAAGGGCGATGAGCTGAGCCGTATCAAGGGCCTGGAACTGGGCGCCGACGACTACCTGGCCAAGCCATTCAACCCCGACGAGCTGATGGCGCGGGTCAAGGCCGTATTGCGTCGCCAGGCGGCTCCCGTACCGGGCGCGCCAGGCAGCGAAGATGAAAGCGTGACTTTTGGTGACTACGAACTGTCGCTGGCTACCCGTGAGCTCAAGCGTGGCGAAGAAGTCCACATGCTCACCACGGGCGAATTCGCGGTGCTCAAGGCGCTGGTGATGAACGCTCGCCAACCGCTGACCCGTGACAAGCTGATGAACCTGGCCCGTGGTCGTGAATGGGACGCCCTGGAGCGCTCCATCGATGTGCAGATTTCCCGTCTGCGCCGGATGATCGAGCCGGATCCGTCCAAGCCGCGTTATATCCAGACAGTGTGGGGCGTGGGTTACGTGTTTGTGCCGGACGGCACGGCAACCAAGTAATCGATGATTTGCACATGCGGGTATTCCGGAGTTCGATCCCAAGGGGTCGGCCGGATGCCCGGCGTCTGCAATTCTGCGAGCGTGGCTCGCTCTTGCAAGGTGTCTAGCTGTCTTCTATGAAAACCCCGCTGTGGTTCCCTCAAAGTTTCTTCTCCCGCACCCTTTGGCTGGTGCTGATCGTCGTGCTGTTTTCCAAGGCGCTGACCCTCGTTTATCTGTTGATGAACGAAGACGTGCTGGTGGACCGGCAGTACAGCCATGGTGTTGCGCTGACATTGCGTGGCTACTGGGCTGTGGATCCCGAGAACCGCGAAAAAGTCGCCAAGGCGTCGACGTTGACCCGCGTGGATGGGGCTGGCGTGCCGGAAGGCGAGCAGCATTGGCCTTACAGCGAGATCTACCAGCGCCAGATGCAGGCCGAACTGGGTGAAGACACCGAGGTGCGCTTGCGCATGCATGTATCACCCGCCCTCTGGGTGCGCGCGCCGAGCCTGGGCGATGCATGGATCAAGGTTCCGCTGTATCCGCACCCGCTGCGGGGGCAGAAGATCTGGAACGTACTCGGCTGGTTCCTGGCCATCGGCCTGCTTTCCACCGCGTCGGCCTGGATTTTCGTGCGCCAGCTCAACCAGCCGCTCAAGCGCCTGGTGTTCGCCGCCAGGCAACTGGGGCAGGGGCGCAGCGTGCGCCTGCCGATCAGCGATACGCCCAGCGAAATGACCGAGGTCTATAGCGCGTTCAACCAGATGGCCGAGGATGTCGAACAGGCCGGTCGCGAGCGTGAGCTGATGCTGGCCGGGGTGTCCCACGACCTGCGCACGCCGCTGACACGCTTGCGCCTGTCCCTGGAACTGATGGGTAACCACACCGACCTGACCGATGACATGGTCCGTGATATCGAAGACATGGACGCGATTCTCGACCAGTTCCTGGCGTTTATCCGCGATGGTCGCGATGAAGTGGTGGAAGAAGTGGACCTGACCGACCTGGTCCGCGAGGTCGTGGCGCCCTATAACCAGAATGGCGAGCAGGTACACATGCGCCTGGAGCCGATCCAGCCCTTTGCGTTGCGCCGGGTCTCGATGAAGCGCCTGTTGAACAACCTGATCGGCAACGCCTTGCATCATGCGGGCACCGAGGTGGAAGTCGCCGCCTATGTGTCTGGTGACACCAACGCGCCCTATGTGGTGCTGAGTGTCATGGACCGTGGCGCCGGGATTGATCCGGCGGAGCTGGAGGGCATTTTCAACCCCTTCACCCGTGGCGACCGTGCCCGTGGTGGCAAAGGCACCGGCCTGGGGCTGGCGATTGTGCGGCGGATTGCCTCGATGCATGGTGGCAATGTTGAACTGCGCAACCGTGCCGATGGCGGGCTGGAAGCGCGGGTGCGCTTGCCGTTGGGGCTGATGTTGCCAAGGGATGCGGTCTAAGCCACGACGAAAATCAAATGTGGGAGCTGGTTTGCCTGCGAAAAAACTAACAGTGATGTTGAATGTTAGTCAGTCATCGCAGGCAAGCCAGCTCCCACACTGGTTTGTGCTGCTCTAAAGGGCGTATTTCAGCCCTTGCCTTTGGTCCGGGTCAGATTTGGCCCGCTGTTCTTCTCCAGATGCTGAATGATGATCCCCGCCACATCCTTGTTAGTGGTGGTCTCAATTCCTTCCAGGCCTGGTGACGAGTTGACTTCCATCACCAGTGGCCCGTGGTTCGAGCGCAGGATATCCACGCCCGCCACGCTCAAGCCCATGACCTTGGCTGCGCGCAGGGCGGTCATGCGTTCTTCCGGGGTGATCTTGATCAGGCTGGCGCTGCCACCCCGATGCAGGTTGGAGCGAAACTCCCCCGGCTTGGCCTGGCGCTTCATCGCGGCAATCACCTTGTCCCCCACCACGAAGCAACGGATATCGGCCCCGCCGGCTTCCTTGATGTATTCCTGGACCATGATGTTCTGCTTGAGGCCCATGAACGCTTCGATAACCGACTCTGCCGCCGTGGCGGTTTCACACAGCACCACGCCAATGCCCTGGGTGCCTTCCAGCACCTTGATCACCAATGGCGCACCGTTGACCATCTCGATCAGGTCGGGAATGTCATCGGGGGAATGGGCAAAACCAGTCACGGGCAAGCCGATGCCCCGGCGCGACAGCAATTGCAGGGAGCGCAGCTTGTCCCGGGAGCGGGCAATGGCCACCGATTCGTTGAGCGGAAACACCCCCATCATTTCAAACTGGCGCAGGACCGCGCAGCCGTAGAACGTCACCGAGGCCCCGATACGCGGGATCACCGCGTCGAAGCCTTCCAGTGGTTTGCCCCGGTAGTGGATCTGCGGCTTATGACTGGCAATGTTCATATAGGCGCGCAACGTATCGATCACCACCATCTCATGGCCCCGTTCGGTGCCGGCCTCGACCAGACGGCGGGTGGAATACAGACGCGGGTTACGCGACAGCACAGCGATCTTCATGCAACACCTGTGGCAGCAATAGTGGAGACCGGGAACACCGGCTTGTCTTGAACGTACTTGAGCCCCGGGTTGACCACTAACTGGCCGTCGATCAGGGCTTTGGAACCTAGCAACAGGCGGTAACGCATGGTTTTGCGGCAAGCCAGGGTGAACTCCACCCTCCATACCCGATCACCCAGGGCCAGGGTGGTGCTGATGACGTAGCGCACCTGCGCCTGGCCGTTGGAGCTTTTAATGGTTTTCATGGCCACCAGCGGTGCTTCGCAGCGCCGGTGACGCAGTTGCACCACGCTGCCCAGGTGCGCCGTAAAGCGCAGCCATTTTTCACCGTCACGCTCAAAAGGCTCGATCTCGGTGGCATGCAGGCTGGAGGTACTGGCGCCGGTGTCGATCTTTGCGCGCAGGCCCGCCACACCCAAATCGGGAAGCGCCACCCATTCACGCAGACCGACAACGGTCAAATGGTCAAATGTCTTCAATATGAACAACCGGCAATCAGGGAAGTTTCTACGTCATACGACACTAGCGTCCAATAGCTCACGGATTGTGACAACCCAGGACCGTTGACGAGCGCTTGGCGCCGAATTCGCGGTATTCACGCAGAATATTCACCAAATGGCGACAGATATCTTCACACCATAAAAAACCACGGCTGAAGGGAAACTGCCTGACACCTGGCGTATCTTAGGTGAGCCTTGGCGTTTGTGCGTCGAAGGGATTCGACTGTTAAGTTGCGACATTTTTCAGAGCGAGGAATTCAAGTGGCTCAAAAGCAGGAAGAGGACGAAAAAGTCCGTTTGGACAAGTGGCTGTGGGCCGCACGTTTCTACAAGACCCGGGCCTTGGCCAAGGCCGCCATCGAGAGCGGCAAGGTGCATTGCCGAGGCGAGCGCTGCAAGCCGGGCAAGGAACCGCGTGTTGGCGACGAGTTGCAGATTCGCATCGGCTTTGATGAGAAAACCGTGTTGGTGGAGGCGCTCTCCATCGTCCGCCGAGGCGCGCCTGAAGCCCAGGCGCTGTACACCGAGACCCCCGCCAGTATTGCCAAGCGCGAGAATGCGGCGGCCATGCGCAAGGCCGGAGCCTTGGGTATGAGCACCGACGGCAAACCGAGCAAGAAACAGCGCCGCGACCTGTTCAAGTTTCGCGGCAGCGGCAATGATGATTGAGGGGTTACGTGCAGGAGCCGATCAGGCTCCTGCACCTGGGCTCAGGCGTTGCGGATCACGCTCAGGCGATTGATCGCGGGTACCCGTTGGAGCAGCCGGAATAGCGGTTCGGTTATGCGTAGCAGCCAAGCCGAGACCTTCGCCGCAAACGGTGTGTAATAACCCCAACCCAGCGCTAACAGCGCCAGCAGTACGCCACCGATGTAGTCGTCCTGCCCCCAGTGAGCACCTGCCACCAGGCGCGGCATCATAAACAGCAGTGCCAGGCCCCAGATCAGCACCACCTGGCCGATCCGCTTGGCAAACACGCTCATGAACATCCCCCAGATCAGCAACACTGAAGCATGATCACCGGGGAAACTCTGGCTGGAACGGTCTTTCAATTCCCAGGTTTTTTCCAGGTTCGGGAAGTAATCGCTCATATGGATCGCTCCACTGATCACCATCGACGGGCTATTGTGCTGCCAGCCCATCTGCGCCGCGAGCTTGGAAAACAGCATACGGATAAACAGCAGTAACAGCAGAATCGCGAGGAAACCGAAAAACGCCTGGCGCACTTCAATCGCCTTGAACACCCATTCGCCGCGAATCAGCAGCATCAGCAGGATCACCCCGACCACCGCATCAAATGGCCGCAGGCTGGCGATCGCCCATATATGCAGCCAGGTCGAGTTGCTGGCCAGCGGGTCGTTGAGCAGATGAAACAGCCATTCGTCGAATATCACGCAAAGCATCTGGCCTGCGGGCCATAGCCAAAAACACAGCAGCCCCAGAGCGAGTAAATTGCACAGGGCCAATCGCCCGAGGTTCCACTTGGCTTGGAACAAACCCGGATTGTTCATAAACTGTTTCCTCTTCGCTCTAAACTCTCTTCACCTATCAGAAGAAAAGCGCACCAAATTGGTGCTAAAGCGCATAATTTTAGAAACATTGTCATCACTTTGTCATCAATTCAGATACCCAGACCTATGACTGATCTACCGGATACCGACTTCACCCAACGTTTCCTCTTTGACGACAACGACGCTCGTGGCGAGCTGGTTGCCCTGGAGCGCAGCTATGCCGAAGTCCTTGCCAAGCACCCCTATCCGGAGCCGGTCGCGCAGTTGCTTGGCGAACTGATGGCCGCCGCGTCGCTGCTGGTGGGCACCATGAAGTTCGATGGCTTGCTGATCCTCCAGGCGCGCTCCGAAGGCCCGGTGCCGATGCTGATGATCGAGTGCTCCAGTGAGCGGGAAATCCGTGGCCTGGCACGTTATGACGCAGACCAGATCCCGGCGGACGCGACCCTGGCCGACCTGATGCCCAACGGCGTGCTGGCGTTGACCATCGACCCGACCGTTGGCCAGCGTTACCAGGGCATTGTCGATCTGGACGGGGAAACCCTGTCCGACTGCTTCACCAACTATTTCGTCATGTCCCAGCAAGTGGGCACCCGCTTCTGGCTCAATGCGGACGGCAAGCGCGCCCGTGGCCTGCTGTTGCAACAGCTGCCGGCGGACCGTATCAAGGACGAGGATGAGCGCGAGGAAAGCTGGCGTGGCCTCACTGCCCTGGCGGGTACCCTGACCGCTGAAGAGCTGCTGGGCCTGGACAACGAAACCATCCTGCACCGCCTATACCATGAAGAGGAAGTGCGCCTGTTCGATGCGCAATCGCTGCGTTTCCATTGCAGCTGCTCCCGCGAGCGCTCGGGCAATGCCCTGGTGAGCCTGGGCCTTAAGGATGCGCAGAATCTGGCGGTGGAGCACGGTGGCAGAATCGAGATCGACTGCCAGTTCTGCAACCAGCGCTACCTGTTCGACGCTGCCGATATCGCCCAATTGTTCGCTGGCGCTGGCGTTGACACCCCTTCTGGTACCCACCACTAAAACGTTTAAGCACAGGTAAATCACCTGACAAACGCCGGATTAGAGGTGTTCTGACGGGAGGGCCCTACTTTTTTTGGGCTTTTCTGGCATAATCCGGCCCACTTTTTTCGCGGTAGTAGTGCGCAACTTTCTACTACAAAACGTTTGGAGCACTC
This sequence comes from Pseudomonas sp. DD1, assembly GCF_044510355.1. NCBI lineage: Bacteria > Pseudomonadati > Pseudomonadota > Gammaproteobacteria > Pseudomonadales > Pseudomonadaceae > Pseudomonas > Pseudomonas sp. DD1. The sequence continues at coordinate 155,611 of NZ_MSAJ01000029.1, forward strand.
GGCCATAGGCCGACGGGGAACCTCATGACGCAAGCCAATAACGCCGTATACACCGATCTGAGTGTTGACGATCTGGTCAAAGAAGCCCTGCAGCGCGGTGAAGGCGTGCTTGCCGATACTGGCGCGCTGGTCGTAGAAACCGGTCACCGTACCGGTCGTTCGCCGGTCGACCGTTTCATCGTTGAAGAGCCATCCACCCAGGCCGCTATTGCCTGGGGCCCGATCAACCGCAAGTTCCCGGCCGACAAGTTCGATGCCCTGTGGGCTCGCGTCGAGGCTTTCAACAACGCGCAAGAGCATTTCGTTTCCCACGTGCATGTAGGTTCTGCCGAAGAACACTACCTGGCCGTGAAAATGACCACTCAGACTGCCTGGCAGAACCTGTTCGGTCGTTGCCTGTTCATCAACCCGGCCCAGTACAACCCGGCCGGGCGTGAAGAGTGGCAAGTGCTCAACGTTGCCAACTTTGAATGTGTGCCTGAGCGTGACGGCACCAATTCCGATGGTTGCGTGATCCTCAACTTCGCCCAGAAAAAAGTCCTGATTGCTGGCATGCGTTACGCCGGCGAGATGAAAAAAGCCATGTTCTCGGTGCAGAACTTCCTGCTGCCGGCCGCTGACGTGCTGCCAATGCACTGCGCTGCCAACATCGGTGAGGAAGGCGACGTAACCTTGTTCTTCGGCCTTTCCGGCACTGGCAAGACCACCCTGTCCGCCGACGAAAGCCGCTACCTGATCGGTGACGACGAACACGGTTGGGGCGAAGGCGTGGTGTTCAACATCGAAGGCGGTTGCTATGCCAAGTGCATCGACCTGTCGGAGAAGAACGAGCCGGTCATCTGGAAAGCCATCAAGCACGGCGCCGTCCTGGAAAACGTGGTGATCGACGATGCCAAGCACGCCGACTACACCAACGTCAGCCTGACCCAGAACAGCCGCGCGGCGTACCCGCTGGAGCACGTTGCCAAGCGTTCCGAGAAGAACCTGGGCGGCGAGCCAAACGCGGTGATCTTCCTGACCTGCGACCTGACTGGCGTACTGCCACCGGTGTCGATCCTCAATGAAGAACAAGCGGCCTACCACTTCCTGTCTGGTTACACCGCACTGGTGGGCTCGACTGAAATGGGGTCGGGCAGCGGCATCAAATCGACCTTCTCCACCTGCTTCGGCGCACCGTTCTTCCCGCGTCCGGCTGGCGAATACGCAGAGCTGCTGATCAAGCGCATCCGTGGCTTCGGCTCCAAGGTCTACCTGGTCAACACCGGTTGGACCGGCGGTGGCTACGGCGTCGGCAAACGCTTCAACATCCCGACCACCCGTGCGGTGATCGCAGCGATCCAGAGCGGCGCGTTGATCGGTGCGCAAACCGAGCACCTGGACACCATCAACCTCGACGTGCCATTGGCCGTACCGGGCGTTGAGACCGGCCTGTTGAACCCACGCAACACCTGGGCTGACAAGGCTGCCTACGACGAAGCAGCGAAGGCCCTGGCCGGCCTGTTCGTCGAGAACTTCAAGAAATTTGAAGTGAGCGACGCGATCAAGGCAGCGGGTCCGAAGTTGTAAGATTCGCTAGCTGTTGAAAAGCCGCCCCTAGTGGGCGGCTTTTTTGTGCGCGTGGAAATCTCGATGAGCGTAGAGCAGGGCGGCAAAAAGGCCCACATTAACCACTCAGTGTTCTTTAGCTCAGATTTTCCAGCGTCTGTGTATCCCAGCTATGAGTCTTGATCGCCAGGTAGAGCATGCCGATGGTGAGCGGCATTTTCTCGCCCCGGCCCTTGGCGCGGTGTTTGAGGAATACATCGAAGACCGGCGGGTTGAAGTAACGATAAGCATCATAGTCACCCAGGTCGAGATCGAATGTCTGCTCCAGCGCCTCCATAAATTGCCTGGCTTCGGCGCCGTCGCAGCCGAGGTCGAAGTTAAGCGAGGTTTTAAGGCGGAGGGTCTTGTGCTTGGGCAGGCCGATTTCTTCATGCAGCAATTGCAGGAGCTGCTGCATGACAGGGTCTTCGGGGAAGTGGGGGGCCAGGTTCATGGTGGGAGCACGCAGGAGTGGGTGAGGGGGGAGGTGTTGCTGATGGTATTTGTTTCGAGTGAGCAGCAAACCGATGCCTATAAGAAAAGACAGAATCGGAAGGCTGTCTAATTGTAACTCTCTAATCCATCGGGTTGCGCCGAACAAAAGCGTTGGTCCGATAGCGACGAGAGCGAACCCAATCCATGTTCTGAGTATGGAGCACTTGATTCTCTTGTCGAGCAGAGCGGTAAGGGCGACGAGAATGGAGAGAGTGATCCAGGGGGCGTATTCGGTCATCGTATTACCCGCCCTGAAACTGTCGAACCAAGGCCGACAATGAGCGCTGAGGGCCGATCCCGCCATTGACCTGAGCGTCTAGGCCGATAACAACATCGCCGGCGTGGTAACTGCGAATAGCGCCCTTAATTATCAGGCCAAGAGTGCCTCCCACCGCGCCTCCAACCAGAGGCGATACCAGGCTTATGGGGGCGGAAAAGGCGCTACTAATTAGTCCTGCAACAATAGTCCCGCGCTCATTGAGTAAGTCGGCCTGTCGCCGAGTGAGTGGCTTGCAAATCGCGACGGCCATTTTGCAGGGTAAATCACGTGCGAGCATTTTTTCGTAGAGATCCATCAGTTGATAGCGCAGCTGGTTTGCGCAGATGCCTGCTTCTAGCAGATACAGGCTGGATAGCCCCTGCCGATCGCCAGGGAAAACAGTGAAACGAATCACGCTGAACGTGATGCCGTAATGGCCGATGTACTGAGTCCTTTCAAGGTTCACGGATTTCTTGCCGAGAAGGTTGCGAGGGCGCTAGTTTCGGTCAGTCTCGGCCGATTCTGTAGAGGGTTGAGTGGGCACCTGAGGCAGTTTGGGAAGCGTATGGTGCCCGACCAAGCAATTTCCTACAGAGTCTTCTGATATTGGCAATTTGGCTGTGGGGCACCCTGGCGCAGGCGGGATAAAAACCACGTCACATTTTGTATAAAATCCCGGCAAAACCCCTGAATTCAGCGTATGTTTCACCGCAAAATCTTGTAGGGCAATTCCGCCCACTACTTAAAGGGAGTTAAGCATGGGTTTGCTTCGTATCGCCTCGGCGATGTCATTGTGTGCGGTGGCGTTTTCTGTCCAGGCCGAGCAGTTGCCAATTGAAGTGCTCAGTGCGGTGGTCAAGGACCAGAAAATCGCCGACGCTGAAGTCTTGCTGCAACGCAACGGCGCACAGAACGTGGTGGGGCGCACCAACGCCCAGGGCCAGGTCACCCTCACCAGCGAAGTTGCCGATGGCGCCGACAATCTGCTGATCATCAAGAAGCCCGGCTATTCCAACCTGGTGGTGAAGTGCCCGTGCAAAGGCATGACATACGCCATCAGCCCGGTGATGGAAAACCTCGACGGCCTGCGTGTAGTGCTGACCTGGGGGCAATCGCCTTCGGACCTCGACTCCCACATGATCTTCCCCGGCAACAACATCTACTTCAACAGCAAGACCGGCACCGATGCCGAGCTGGATGTGGATGACACCGACAGCTACGGCCCGGAAACCATCACGCTGCAGAAAAAACACTACGGCGAAAGCTACGTCTACGCCGTGCATGACTTCTCCAACCGCACCAACACAGGCTCCACTGCACTGTCCGAGAGCCAGGCCAAGGTGTTTGTGTACATGGGCCAGTCCCTGGTTCGCACCTACTACGTGCCGACCAACCGTACCGGTAACCTGTGGACCGTGTTCCGCATGACCGGCAGCGGCGACTTCCAGGACATCAATACCTTCACCGGCGTGCTGGTCGAAGCCAAGGATGTGCTCAACGAAGTCAAACCCCTGCTCAACGACAGCGTTGCCGTGGATGCGGTGGTGGTCAGTTCTGCGGTACAGGGCGATGCGAAGAAGCTGAACCTCAAAGGCGAAGCGGCCTACCAGGCCGGTAACCTGGACCAGGCAATCGACTACTTCCGTCAGGCTATCGAACTGGACAATTCCTTCGGTAAAGCCTACGGCAACCTCGGCCTGGCCTATCAGAAAGCCGGTAACACCGCCGAGTCGATCTGGGCCAACCGCAAGGCGATCGCCCTGGCCAGTGGCCCGACAGCGGCCACCGTGCGCGCCGGTTCCTACTACAACATTGCGCGAATCTACGAAGCGGCCGGGCAGTTTGCCGATGCGCTGCGTCACTATCAGTTGGCCAAGGAACAGAAGGCCAACCCGGTGTATGACAAAGCCATTGAGCGTGTGCAAAACCGCTGATTGAGCTGTAGCAAAGATCTGAAAATGTGGGAGCGGGCTTGCCCGCGATAGCGGTGTAACAGTCAACAGCAGTATCGACTGGGGCACCACCATCGCGGGCAGGCCCGCTCCCACTTTTGTTTTGGGGTGTTTTATAGATTGCCGTTTGCTACCGGCTTCGCCCTCGCCGCCTGTGTATCATCCTGTCTCTCTTTTCCACGCGACCTTTCTCGATTCGCTGAAAATCCCGGGCTATGTTTTAGGCCTGTTCAGCGGTCAATGGAGTGACAGCTTATGCACGACACCCTCCAGCAGGTCTTTGGTTATCCACAGTTTCGCCCAGGCCAGGAGGCGGCTGTCAGCGCCGTGCTGGCCGGCCGCTCGGCGGCGGCGATCTTTCCCACCGGCTCCGGCAAATCCCTCTGTTATCAGCTCTCAGCCGTGTTGCTGCCGCACCTGACACTGGTAGTGTCGCCGTTGTTGGCGTTGATGCAGGACCAACTGGACTTTTTGCAGCGCCATGGCATTTCGGCCGGCAGCATTGATTCGACACAAAGCCGTGAGCAGGCCAATGACGTAATGGCCCGCGCTCGCTCCGGCGAATTGAAGATCCTGATGATTTCCGTAGAGCGCCTGAAGAACGAGCGCTTTCGCAACTTTTTGCACAGCGTTTCGATTTCGCTACTGGTGGTGGACGAGGCGCACTGTATTTCCGAGTGGGGCCACAACTTCCGCCCGGACTACCTGAAACTCCCCGACTACCAACACCAGTTCAACATTCCCCAGGCGCTGCTGTTGACGGCCACCGCCACGCCCAAGGTCATTGCGGACATGCAGGCCAAGTTCGCCATCGCCCCCGCCGACGTGATCACCACGGGGTTCTACCGGCCCAACCTCAACCTGTGGGTGGAGCCGGTCAGCGGCGCCGACAAGCGCCGGCGCCTGGCGGAGTGGATGGGCGAGCGGGCCAACCAGCCGAGCATCGTCTATGTCACCTTGCAGAAGACTGCCGAGCAGATCGCCGAGCACCTGAATCGCCATGGCATCCAGGCCGAGGCTTATCACGCAGGTTTACCCCATGATAAGCGCGAAGGCATCCAGCGCCGGTTCATGGGCGGCCAGTCCAATTGCATCGTCGCTACCATTGCCTTCGGCATGGGCATCGACAAGAGCGACATCCGCAATGTGGTGCATTTCGATCTGCCCAAATCCATCGAGAACTACAGCCAGGAAATCGGGCGTGCCGGTCGCGATGGCCAGCCTTCCGAGTGCCTGGTGCTGGCCAACCGCGACAGCCTCAATGTGCTGGAGAACTTTGTGTACGGCGATACGCCGGAGCAGGAAGGCATCCGCCTGGTGCTGGAGGAACTGCTGGCGGCCGGTGATGACGGGCAATGGGAGTTTCTGCTGCGCTCGTTAGCGGAACTGAGCAATATCCGCGAGCTACCGCTCAAGACTTTGCTGGTGCAGTTGGAGCTCAAGGGGGTGATTGCACCGCGCTATGCGTTTTATGCCGAGTATCGCTTCAAGTACCTGGTAGAGCCGGAGGTATTGCTGGCGCGTTTTTCCGGTGAGCGGCAGCAGTTTGTCGCCGCGATTATCCAAGCGTGCAAACGGGCCAGGAGCTGGGCCACCGTGGACTTTGATGCGCTTTATCAACAGCACCAGGCCGAACGCGGCCGGGTGGTCAAGGCGCTGGATTATTTCCAGGAGCAGGGCCTGATCGAGCTGGAGAGCAAGCAGATGACCGAGGTCTATAGCCTGCTCGATACCCGGTTTGATCCCCAGGCCTTGAGCGCCGAGTTATACACAGGCTTCAAGCAGCACGAAGCCACGGAAGTGGCGCGGATCCATGGGATGTTGGCGTTGTTCGCCAGTGAGCGTTGCCTGGGCTTTCGGTTGGCCGAGTATTTTGGCGATGCAGCCGCCCCCCGCCAGTGTGGGCATTGCTCGGTTTGTTCTGGACAGGTCGCCCATCTGCCCGCACCACCGGGCCTGGCACCGCTTGTGGATAAAAACTTCCAGGGGCTGTGCGGGGATTTTATCCACAGGCATCATCAGCACACCGGCAGCTTGCCAGGGGCCGAGCGCTTGACGCGGTTTTTATGCGGGATCAGCGTGCCACTGTTTACCAAGCTCAAGGCCCGGGGGATTCCAGGGTTTGCGGTGCTGGAAGAGTATCCGTATGCCGAGGTGCGGGATTGGGCCGAGGCCCACCTGAACGACCTGTAAATTCACTTCAACGAGACTTGTCCATGCCTGACTCAATGCCGCAGCGTGCCGATTACCGTCACTTCCAGCCGATCATTACGCGCTGGCACGACAATGATGTGTACGGCCATGTGAATAACGTCACCTACTACAGCTTCTTCGACACGGCAGTGAACACATACCTGATTGAACAGGGCGGGCTGGATATCCATGACGGCGAAGTGGTGGGGTTTGTGGTGAGTTCGGCGTGCGACTACTTCGCCTCGATTGCTTTCCCCGACCGTATCGAGATTGGCCTGCGGGTGGGCAAATTGGGCAACAGTTCAGTGCAGTACGAATTGGCGGTGTTCAAGGCCGGCGAAGATGAGGCCTGTGCGGCGGGGCGGTTTGTGCATGTGTTTGTGGATCGGGCGACTAACCAGCCGGTGACGATTCCACAGGTACTGCGCGAAGCACTGCAACACCTGGCGGTCTGACGGCGGCCTGCGAAACAATGAAGAGCTAATGTGGGAGCCGGGCTTGCCCGCGCTAGCGCAGTGTCAGGCCACCTATTGGTTGCTGGCATTGCGCTAGCGCAGGCAAGCCAGCTCCCACATTGAGTTTGCTGTGTTTACCGGTGACGGTAGTGATGCTTGTTCTTGCGATGGCCATAAGCATGCCCACGGCCACGATGATCATCACGGTCATAGCGGCGGTTATCACGCCCGCGATAGCGACGGTCGTCGTCATCGCTCTTATTGCCCATATAGTTACCCAGCGCGCCGCCCGCGCCACCGCCGGCTGCCGCGCCGATCAGGCTGCCGGTGCTACCGCCGACACTGCGCCCGACCACGTTGCCGCCTGCTGCGCCCAGTGCGCCGCCAATGGCTGCTTCGCCACGGCTGCGTTTGTCTGCGCCCACTGCGCTACCGCCGGCGCCGCCCAGGGCCGCACCAATGGCCGAACCGGTATTGCCGCCGATCTGCTGGCCGACGACCGAACCTAAAACCCCGCCCAATGCGCCGCCTACACCGGCTTCGGTGGTGCCACCGGCCATGGCTGCGCCACTGACCAGGCCAAGGGACAACAAGAGAATCGAGGAGAACTTCATAGGTGAACCTCAAGGGGATGACGGCGCGATCCTGAGGTTGTCGGAATATTCTTACAATCGAATTCCGACCAGTGGTGCAGGTTGTATACAATTAGCTAAGTTACTGTTTTATCTAGGGAACTTAAGTCGTTTTTGCCGGTCCTTAGCTACTTCGGGAAGGCCGCTTTTATACAAAAGCGGCCTTTTTTGTGCCCGTAAAAATCGTTCCCAGACATGGAGACGATCAGGCGGTCCGGGCCATGATCAGACCATTGTCGCTGGCCGCTTCCAGGCGAATCGCCACGAACTTGGAAGTAGGCGTATGGCTACCATCCCCAGTGCTTTCCAACGGCACCAGCGGGTTGACCTCCGGGTAATAGGCCGCCGCCTGCCCCGCCGGAATATCGAACGCCAGCAAGGTAAAACCCTTGACCCGGCGTTCACGGCCATCATCCCAGATCGACACGATATCGGCCTTCTGCCCCGGCTTGAAGCCCAGGCGGATGATGTCGGCTTCGTTGACAAACAACACGTCGCGCTGGCCCTTGACCCCACGATAGCGGTCATCCAGGCCGTAGATAGTGGTGTTGTACTGATCATGGGAGCGCATGGATTGCATGATCAGGTCGGGTAACTGGCCAGTGGCGCGGGTGCGTTCATGCACCAGGTCCTTGGGCAGGATGTTGGCGCGGAAGTTGGCGCGACCTGACGGCGTGTTCCAGCGGCGGGCGCCTGCGCTGTTGCCCAGGTAGAAACCGCCTGGGTGCTGCACGCGCTCATTGAAGTCCTTGAAGCCGGGAATGGTGTCGGCGATCAAGTCGCGGATGCGGCGGTAGTCGGCCACCAGCCAGTTCCAGTCCACCGGTTTGCTGCCCAGGGTGGCGGCGGCGATGCCGGCGACAATGGCCGGTTCCGATTTCATCAGCTTCGACAGCGGCTGCAATTGGCCGTTGGAGGCGTGCACCATGCTGAACGAGTCTTCCACCGTCACCGCTTGCGGGCCATCGGCCTGGATATCAATGTCGGTACGACCCAGGCACGGCAGGATCAAAGCCTGTTTACCGTGGGCCAAGTGGCTGCGATTGAGCTTGGTGCTGATCTGCACGGTCAGGTCGCAGTTGCTCAAGGCCTGGAAGGTGCGGGGGCTGTCAGGCGTGGCTTGGGCGAAGTTGCCGCCCAGGCCGATAAACACCTTGGCGCGGCCCTCAAGCATGGCGTGAATGGCTTCGACCACGTTATGCCCGTTATCACGGGGCACCTTGAACTGGAAGCGACGCTCCAGGGCATCCAGGAAGGCCACGGGCGGCCGTTCGTTGATGCCCATGGTGCGATCGCCCTGCACGTTGCTATGGCCACGCACCGGGCACAGGCCGGCACCTGGGCGGCCGATGTTGCCGCGCAGCAGCATCAGGTTGGCGATTTCCTGGATGGTCGGCACCGAATGCCGATGCTGGGTGATGCCCATCGCCCAGCACATGATCACGTTCTTGCCTTTGGCGTACATGCGCGCCGCTTGCTCGATCTCCACCAGGCTCAGGCCGGACTGTTCGACGATTTCATCCCAGGAGGTGTCGTCGATCTTGGCCAGGTAATCCAGCACGTTGACCGTGTGTTCATTGAGGAAGTCGTGGTCGAACACTGCCTCTTTGCCTTCGGCCTGGGCCTGGCGCTCCCACAGCAGCAGGAACTTGGCCATGCCGCGCAGGATGGCCATGTCGCCCCCCAGCGCCGGACGGAAATATGCGGTGTTGGTCGGTTTATCACCGTTGGTGAGCATTTCCAGTGGATGTTGCGGGTGCTGGAAGCGTTCCAGGCCACGCTCTTTGAGCGGGTTGATACACACCACCTGGGCACCGCGTTTCACTGCTTCGCGCAGCGGTTCAAGCATGCGTGGGTGGTTGGTGCCGGGGTTCTGGCCCCAGACGAAAATCGCGTCGGCGTGTTCGAAGTCGTCAAACGTCACGGTGCCTTTGCCGACCCCCACACTTTGCGCCAGGGCTACGCCGCTGGCTTCGTGGCACATGTTCGAGCAGTCCGGGAAGTTGTTGGTGCCATAGGTGCGCACGAACAGCTGATACAGGTACGCCGCTTCATTGCTGGCGCGGCCCGAGGTGTAGAACTCGGCCATGTCCGGGCTTGGCAGGGCTTGCAGGTGCTTGCCGATCAGGTCGAAGGCCGACTCCCAGCTGATTGGCTTGTAGCGGTCGGTCTCGGCGTCATAGCTCATCGGCTCGGTCAGGCGGCCCTGGTATTCGAGCCAGTAATCGCTTTGCTCCAGCAGGGAACTGACGCTGTGCTTGGCGAAGAACGCCGCATCCACCCGGCGCTTGGTGGCTTCCCAGTTGACCGCCTTGGCGCCGTTCTCGCAGAACTTGACCATGCCGCTTTCCGGCGAGTCACCCCAGGCGCAACCCGGGCAGTCGAAGCCGCCGTTCTGGTTGGTCTTGAGCATCATGCGCAGGTTTTTCAGCGCGTTATCGCTGGTCAGCCACGCCTGCGCCACGCTGATCAGCGCGCCCCAGCCGCCCGCCGGGCCTTTGTAGGGCTTGTAGCGCGGGGTCGGGGTTTGGTCGGCTTGGTGATGATTGCTCATGGCTGGTACTCCATCGCAGGGCTGTAGACCCGCGGCGCGCTTTTTTGCGGCAGGTGGATAAGATTGAGGTTGTGCCGGCGCGCCCATTGCAGGGCCAGGCCGGTGGGTGACGACAGGCTGACCAGGGTCTGGATGCCCGCGCGCAGGACTTTCTGGATCAATTCGAGGCTGCAACGGCTGGTGACAATCGCCACGCCGCCTTCGGTCGGGATGCGCTGGCGCACCAGGGCGCCGATCAGTTTGTCGAGGGCGTTATGCCGGCCGATATCTTCGCGGCCCAGCAGCAGTTCGCCCTGGTTATTCATGAACACCGCTGCATGCACCGCGCCACTGTATTGGCCCAACGGCTGGAAGGCGCTGATGCGCTGGCGCAAGCCCTCGAGCCAGGCGGCAGGCGGCAGCGGTGCGCCCGGCAAAACCTGCAGGTCCGGCAACGCCTGCTCCACGGCTTCCACGCCACACAGGCCGCAGCCGCTGGTGCCGGCCAGTTGCCGGCGCTGTTGCTTGAGGTTCCAGAAGGCGCGGCTGCAGATCTGCACCTGGGCGTACTGGGCCGAGCCTGCGCCGCTCAGTTGCAGGTCATAGATATCGCTGATGTCGCTGATGATGCCGCTGCCCAGGCTGAAGCCGACGATAAAGTCTTCAAGATCGGTGGGCGTCACCAGCATCACGGCCTGGCTGATGTCGTTGTAGGCAATCGCCAACGCAACTTCCTCGGCCAGCGCGGTGCTGGCCGGTTCCGTGTGGTCGAGGCTGCAATATTGATAACTCTGGCTGGCGGCAGGCGCGGGCGTTGTCAGGGCAGGCGCCGCGCACGCTGGGCGCTGGGCGTTCATCAAGTCTAGTCACCGGCGAAGTGTTCAGAGTGAAGACTAGGCGCGACAAAGGGTCGCGTCTAATCGCCAATACTGATCTACCGATAGATGACGTCGATCAACGCTCCGGTAGCGATTACTGATAAAGCGCGAAACACGCCTCGGCCAACGCCGAACGTGGCGCGCTGCGCCGCATGATCAGCCCCAGCTTGGCCAGGGTTTGCGCGTTTTCGATAGGTTGCAGGCGCAGGTGTTCGGTCAGGGCGTCGAGGCCGCCGTCCAGGGGCATCACCGCACAACACAGGCCGCCATGCACGGCCTGCAGCAACTGATGGACGGCATCGGTTTGCAGCAAGGGGTGTGGCGTCAGGCCGCGGCTGTGGAAGTTATGGTCGATGGACTGGCGAAAATGCATGCCGCTGGTGAGCATGCCCAGGGGCAGCTCGATCAGCGCCTCCCAGCTCAGGGGCTTTTCGCCAAAGCTGAAAAAGCGTTGGTCGTACAACAGGCCCATGCGGGTTTCGTCCAGGGCCAGGGAGTCAAAGCGCTCGCTGTCGAGGCGTTCAAGGTAGGACACCCCCAGGTCCAGGCGATTGCTCGCCAGTTGTTCGAGGATCTGCTCGGAGCTCAACGCCGACAGCTCAAAGCGCAGGCTGGGGTGCTGCCTGTGCAACTGTTGCATCAAGGCCAGCGGATCAAAGCTCGACAGCGGCACCACGCCCAGGCGCAATGTCCCCACCAGGTTGCCTCGGCAGGCGGCCGCTTCGGCCTGCAGGCCGTCATAGGCGGCCAGCACCGTACGCGCCCACGCCAGCACCCGCTCGCCAGGGGCGGTAAAACCCTCGAAACGCTGGCCGCGATTGACCAGCGGCAGCTCCAGCTCTTCTTCCAGGCTGCGCAGGCGCATCGACAGGGTTGGCTGGGTGATGTGACAGCGCGCGGCCGCCTGGCCGAAGTGACGGGTTTCGTCGAGGGCGATGAGGAATTTCAGTTGTTTGATGTCCATCTTCGCTCCGGGGGCTTATTCCAATGGCGCAGGGATTCTAGCGCGTTTGCGTCATTGGTCGGGCTGGAACCAAGGTCTGTAAGACTGGTCTAGTCTTTGGCATCTGGAAACCCAATCCCAAGGAGAGCGCACTATGAGTCTTTTTAGCTTTATCAAAGAAGCCGGCGAGAAAATCGTTGATCTGTTGACGCCGGGTAATGCAAACGCGAGTGAGCAGTTGAAGGATCACGTTGCCAAGGTCGGCCTGGGTAACCCGAATGTGCAGACCACCGTGGAGGGCGACAAGGTGACGGTGACCGGTGAAGTCGCCACCCAGGAGGAGAAAGAGAAGATTCTGCTGGCGCTGGGCAACATTGCCGGCGTGGCGACCGTGGATGACCAGATCACTGTGTCGGGCCCTGTTGTTGCGGCTGCCCGTTTTGTCGTGGTGAAAAAGGGCGACACCCTCAGCGCGATTTCCCTGTCGGTCTACGGCAATGCCAATCTGTACAACAAAATCTTCGAGGCCAACAAGCCGCTGTTGTCGCACCCGGACAAAATCTACCCAGGGCAGACGCTGCGTATTCCTGAGTAATACCCGGAGCAACTGAATAATGTGGGAGCGGGCTTGCCCGCGATTGCGGTGTGTCAGTCAGCAGATCTAGCTCTGACCCACCGCTATCGCGGGCAAGCCCGCTCCCAAAGGGGCCCCACATCTAGTTTTAGAGCCCGCTGATCAATTCCCGGTAATCCCCGACTGCATCAAACTCCGCCGTATCCTTCGGCCCTTTGCGGCTGTCCGGCTCTTTCACCGCCAGCAAATGCCCCACGCCAAAATCCCGCGCACTGCGCAGAATCGGCAGAGTGTCGTCGATAAACAGGCTGCGCGCCGGGTCGAAGTCGATGTCCGCTTGCAGGGCGTCCCAGAACTGCGGGTTTTCCTTGGCAAAACCATAGTCGTGGGAGCTGATCAGCCGCTCGAAATACGGCGCCAACTCAATGCGTTCCAACTTCAACGACAGTGAATCGCGGTGGGCGTTGGTGATCAGGATCACGCGCTTGCCGGCCTGCTTGATGGCCGCCAGAAAGGTATCGGCGTCCGGCCGCAGGGCGATCAAGTGGGCGGTTTCCAGTTTGAGTTCGCGCACCGGGATCTTCAGTTCGGTGCTCCAGAAATCCAGGCAATACCATTGCAACTGGCCGGCGTTACGCTCGAACAGTGGCTGCAACTCCATCTCCGCCAGGGCAAGGCTCACACCGTGCAGTTCGGCATAGCGCCGGGGCAGGTGTTCCATCCAGAAGTGGTTGTCGAAATGCAGGTCGAGCAGGGTGCCGTCCATGTCCAGCAGGACGGTGTCGATATCGGACCAGGGCAGTGGCGGCATGGTGGGTTCTCAAGCAGGTAAGTAAATATATCCGACACAGACAATCGGAAAAGCCACGGTATAGTAACCCGATCACGCCAAGGAGCCCTCTATGCGCCAGAAACCCACCGTCCTCGCCCGCGAAATTGTCGCCAGTAGCCGTTTGTTCCGCGTGGAGGAAGTGCAACTGCGCTTTTCCAATGGCGTTGAACGGACCTACGAGCGCCTGGTGGGCCGGGGTGCAGGGTATGGCGCGGTGATGATCGTGGCGATGATCGACGCTGACCACGCGCTGCTGGTGGAAGAATACTGCGGTGGTACGGATGAGTATGAACTGTCATTGCCCAAGGGCCTGATCGAGCCGGGCGAAGACGTGCTGGCGGCGGCAGACCGCGAGCTCAAGGAAGAGGCGGGCTATGGCGCCCGGCAGTTGGAGCACCTGACCGAACTGTCCCTGTCCCCTGGCTACATGAGCCAGAAAATCCAGGTGGTGCTGGCCACCGAGCTGTACGAAGAGCGCCTGGAAGGCGACGAGCCCGAGCCGATGCGCGTGGACCGGGTCAACCTGCGCGAGCTGGCACAACTGGCGCAGAACCCGCAGTTCAGCGAAGGCCGGGCCCTGGCCGCGTTGTACCTGGTGCGGGACTTGTTGACCCAGCGTGGAGCCTTCCAGCCATGAGCGAATTGTTCCTCGGCCACCCGTACATTGCCCCGGTGATTGAACTGGCCCGCCAGGCCGGCGAGGTCATCCTGCCGTACTGGCGCGCCGATGTAGCCGTGACGGCCAAGGCGGATGATTCGCCGGTGACCGCCGCCGACCTGGCCGCCCATCACCTGATTCTCGCCGGCCTCACTGCGCTGGACCCAAGCATCCCGGTGCTGTCGGAAGAAGATGCCGATATCGACCAGAGCGTGCGTGCCGGTTGGCAACGCTGGTGGCTGGTGGACCCGCTGGACGGCACCAAGGAATTTATCAGCGGCAGCGAAGAATTTACCGTCAACATCGCCTTGATCGAACAGGGGCAGGTGGTATTTGGCGTGGTGTCGATGCCCACCAGTGGCCGCTGCTACTTCGGCGGCGCCGGGCTTGGGGCGTGGCGCTCCGACGTGAATGCCGCACCTCGGCCGATTCAGGTGCGCCAGAAGCCGGCCGTAGGCGAGGCGTTCACCGTGGTTGCCAGCCGTCGCCACACCAGCCCCGAACAGGAGCGCTTGCTCGATGGGTTGAGTGAAGGGCTGGGGGAGTTGAAGCTGGCCAATATCGGCAGCTCCTTGAAGTTCTGCCTGTTGGCCGAAGGCAGCGCCGATTGCTATCCGCGCCTGGCGCCGACGTCGCAGTGGGACACCGCCGCCGCCCAGGGTGTGCTGGAAGGTGCTGGCGGCGAAGTGCTGGAGTTGAATGGCCAGCCGTTCAGCTATCCCGCACGCGAGTCGCTGTTGAACCCGTTCTTCCTGGCCTTGCCGGCCAAGGCCGCCTGGCGCGAGCGTTTGCTGACTCTGGCCCGTTCTTGAAGGCAATGCAGATCAAATGTGGGAGCGGGCTTGCCTGCTCCCACACAATCCCGCTCCCAGATAGGCCTTGGATGATCTTGCCTAGCGGTGCAACACGTACTGCCCGGTAAACGCCACCGCTCGCGCTTCACTGCCCTCATTCACGATCCACGCCTGCAACGCCAGCCGCGCCCGGCCATGGCGCCGGTACGTCGCCAAAAAGCGCTTCCACACCTTGTCCTCCGGGGCCTGGCAAATCGCCGTGGCGTCCTGGGTGACAGGCAATGGGTAGCTGATCTGCCCTTCCTGAATCACGATATGCCCGTCTTCAATCCCTTCCTCGCGCAATTGCAGGTGCAGCCAGCCCCAGCCCGCCAAGACCGCGCCGCAATACAGGCTGCCGCCGAACATGGTGCTCTTGTGGTTGATATTGGCTTGCAACGGTAAGTGCAGGCGCAGTTGCCGGTCCTGCCAGTCGAGCACCTTGAGGCCCATCTCCCGGGTCAGGGGGATGTCATGGTGCAGAATGGATTCCAGGTAACGGCTATCGCGGCTCATGGCAGTCTCTTGGCAGGGGAAAAGGTCAATCGTCGTCAGCGTGGGCGTTGCCGCTGTCGGCAAAGTTCAGGCCGTGCTTGCGTAACTTGTCATGCAGGGTTTTGCGCGGCACGCCCAGGGCTTCGGCCAGGCTGCGCACAGAGCTGTGGGGGCGGCCGAGTTCGGCCGCGATCAGGGCTTTTTCAAAGTGCTCGACTTGCTCGCTCAACCCCCCCGTCGACATCGGTACACCCGGCGCCGGGCCGTCCGGTGCGTTGTCCAGGGCCAGTTCCAGGCCAAGGGCGAAGCGCTCGGCGACGTTTTGCAGTTCGCGCACGTTGCCCGGCCAGTTATGGCGCAACAGCATTGCCCGTTGGCCCGGCTGCAGCTCATGCAGCGGCAGGCCGTGGCGGCTGCTGGCCTCGTCGGCGAAGTGCTGGAACAGCATCAGGGCATCTTCGCCCCGCTCGCGCAGCGGCGGAATACGCAGCGGCGCGACGTTCAGGCGGTAGTACAAGTCTGCGCGAAAGCGCCCCTGGTCGGCGGACTGGCGCAGGTCTTCCTTGGTCGCGGCGATGATGCGGATATCCAGCGGGATCTGCTGATTGCCCCCCAGGCGCTCGACCACCCGCTCTTGTAGCAGACGCAACAACTTGACCTGCACATCCAGGCTCATGCTCTCGATTTCATCGAGAAACAACGTGCCGCCGTTGGCAAATTCGAACTTGCCGATGCGCCGTTTCTGCGCACCGGTAAACGCCCCTGGCTCATGGCCGAACAGCTCACTTTCGACCACGGACTCGGCCAGGGCGCCTGCGTTGATAGCGACGAAGGGCCCGGTGCGGCGGTTCGACAGGTCGTGCAGGGCGCGCGCCACCACTTCTTTGCCGGCACCGGTTTCGCCGAGGATCAGCACGTCGGCGCGGGTCGCCGCCAGCGCGCCAATCTGCTCGCGCAGGCGCAGCATCGGCGCCGACTGGCCGACCAGGCGCGTGCTCAATTGCTGGCGGTCACTCAGGGCCAGGCGCAGGCTGCGGTTGTCCAGCACCAGCCGGCGCAGCGACAAGGCGCGGCGCACGCTGTCGAGCAGTGCGTCGCTGGCGAAGGGTTTTTCGAGGAAGTCATAGGCGCCGGCGCGCATTGCTTGCACCGCCAGTGGCACATCGCCGTGGCCGGTGATCAGCAGCACTGGCAACTCCGGGTCGAGGCTGTGGAGTTCGGTGAGCAGCTCCAGGCCGTCCATGCCGGGCATGCGGATATCGCTGACCACCACCCCTGGCCAATCCCGCGACAGGCGCGCCGTGAGGCCGGTGGCCTCGCCAAGGGGCAGGACTTTCAGCCCGGCCAGGTCCAGGGTCTGACACAGGGCCTGACGCAGGTGCGGATCATCGTCGATCAACACCACCTGAATCTGGTTTTCGATAGTCATACACTGCGGTCCTCGGACGGTTGCAGACTGACGCCGGGTGCTCCGGCGCGCAGTTTCAAGGTTATCAGTGCGCCGCCTTCCTTGTGGTTGGCGAACAGCAGTTCACCACCAAAGGCACGCATCAGGGTGTCACAAATGGCCAGGCCCAACCCCAGGCCCTGGGTGCGGGTCTTGGTGGTGTAGAAGGGCTCGCCGGCGCGGCCCAGGGCTTCCATGCAGAACCCCGGCCCGTTGTCGCGGATGTACAGGTTGACGCCCTGCTCGGTGGATTCGGCACTCAGCCACAATTTGCGTGGCGGACCCTTTTCGGTCAACGCATCCAGGGCATTGGCCAGCAGGTTGCCCAGCACCTGGCGCAGACGGGTTTCCCCAGCCTCCACCCACAGGGAGGCTTCTGGCAAGTCGCGGATCAGCTCCACTTCCATGGCCCGTCGGCGCTTGGCCAGCAATGCCAGCGCATCGTCCAGGGCCGGTTGCAGGGCCACGCTTTCCGGGGCATGCCGGTCGCGGCGGGCAAAGGCGCGCAAGTGGGCGATGATCGAGGCCATGCGCCCGGTCAGTTCGCTGATCAGCTTGAGGTTGCCCCGCGCGTCGTCGGTGCGCTGGTGGTCGAGGAGAATCTCGGCGTTTTCCGCGTAGCTGCGAATGGCCGCCAGGGGCTGGTTGAGTTCATGGCTGATACTCGCCGACATGGTGCCCAGCGCCGACAGTTTGCCGGCCTGCACCAGGTCATCCTGGGCGCGCACCAATTCCTGCTGGGCATTTTCGCGCTCCAGCACTTCCTGGCGCAGGCGACGGTTGAGGCCTTCGAGGTCGCTGGTGCGTTCGGCCACGCGCATTTCCAGCTCGCGCCGGGCCTTGGCTTCAAAGGCGATGCGTTCCAGGTAGTGGCGACGGCGCTGCATCATCAGGCCGAGCAGCAGCATCAGCACCAGTAAGGTCGCGCCGCCGACGGCAACCACCGTGCGCACAGGGCGGTCGATCAGGGTGCGCGGCGCAAGAATCTCCACCTTCCAGCCGGTTTCGGCGATTTCGGTGGATTGGCGCAGCCAGGCATTGGAGCTGAAAGTCAGGGGCTGTGGATCGCGGGTCGGGTAGGGCTGGATCGCGACGATCGCCTGGTGCTCGGCCTCGGTCAGTGGCCGGGTCGCGCGAAAACGCCATTGTGGGCGTGAGGTCAGGATCACCACGCCGTTGTGGTCGGTGACCAGCAGCTGCTCGGGGGTCTGCCCCCAGAGACTCTCGGTGTGGTCCAGGTCGACCTTGACCACCAGCACGCCAATCACATGTTCGTCTTCGCGCACCGCAGCGGCGAAGAAATACCCGCGCTTGGCCGAGGTGGTGCCCAGGCCGAAGAAACGCCCCAGGCGCCCGGCCATGGCCTCACTGAAATACGGACGGAAGGAAAAGTTGCGGCCGACGAAGCTGTCCTGTTTGTCCCAGTTCGAGGCGGCCAGGGTCTTGCCACGGGTGTCCATCAGGTACATCACTTCCACGCCCGCCTGGGCTGACACCTCCTTGAGCAACTGGTTGGCGGCGACCAGGTTGGTGCTGATGTGAGGCGCTTCCAGGGCGGTACGCAAGGCCGGCAATTCGCCGAGGATTTGCGGCAGCACTTCGTAGCGGTGCAGGGTGCCCAGCAGGTTGGCGACGTACAGGTCGAGGGTCTGGCGGTTCTGCCCGGCCAGCTCGCTGCGGTAGTAACGTTCGGCCAGATGCTCCAGCGGCCACAGCAGCGGTGCCAGGCATAACGCCAGCAACGCCAGGCTGCGCCAGCGGGGTCTTCGTGGAAGGGGTGGAGTCATGTAAGTCTGCGCCTGTGGGTACAGGCGCATTATGCCTAGTGCTGCAGTGCAAGACACTCGCGCAATGCTTCGCGCCATTGCGGTTGGCCGACGTGCCATTGTTGTTGCAGGCGGCTGCAGTCCAGGCGCGAGTTCAACGGGCGCTTGGCGGGCGTGGGGTAGTCGCTGGCGGGAATCCCTTCCAGCTCGGCGCACGCCTTGCCTTCGGCCAGCAGTTGCTCGCCAATGGCCTGGGCAAAGCCGAACCACGAGGTCTCGCCCTGGGCCGTCAAGTGATAGACGCCCCAGTCCCCGGCCTGGCCAGCCTGCCAGCGCTCGATCAGTGCCCGGGTGCTGTTGGCGATGGTCCCGGCCCAGGTCGGCGCACCGATCTGATCGGCGACGATACGCATCTGCGGTTTTTCCTGGAGCAGGCGCTGCATGGTCAGCAGGAAATTTTTGCCATGGCTCGAATACACCCAACTGGTACGCAGGATCAGGTACTGACCGCCCACCGCCGCGATGGCCTGCTCGCCCGCCAGCTTGCTCTGGCCGTAGACACCCAACGGGTTGGGCGCATCGTCCTCGGTGTAGGGCGCCGGCTTGCTGCCGTCAAACACATAGTCGGTGGAGTAGTGGATCAACGGGATGCCCAGGGCCTTGGCTTCTTCGGCGAGGATGCCGGGCGCTGTGGCATTGATCGCGAAGGCCACATCGGGCTCGTTCTCGGCCTGGTCGACAGCAGTATGGGCCGCCGCGTTGATGATCAACCCAGGGCGATGGCTGCGCACCTGTTGGCGGATCTGCTCGGGGTTGGCCAGGTCGAGCTGGTCGCGACCGAGCACGACCAGTTCACCCAGGCCCTGGAGCCGCTGTTGCAGCTCGCGGGAAACCTGGCCGTGTTGGCCGGTGATGAGGATTTTCAACGGTGTACCGCTCACATTCATTGGGTTTCCCCTGCGAGGGAGAACAGGTACTGGCCATAGCCAGTCTTGCCGAAGTATTTGGCCCGCTCCAGCAGATGGTCGCGGTCGATCCAGCCGTTTTCGTAGGCGATTTCTTCCAGGCAAGCCACTTTCAAGCCCTGGCGGTGCTCGATGGTCTGCACATAGATCGAGGCTTCCAGGAGGCTGTCATGGGTGCCGGTATCGAGCCAGGCGAAGCCACGGCCGAAGCGCTCGACATGCAGGTCGCCGCGCTTGAGGTAGGCATTGTTGACGTCGGTGATCTCCAACTCGCCGCGTGGCGAGGGCTGGACGGCCTTGGCAATCTTGACCACATCGTTGTCATAGAAGTACAGGCCGGTCACGGCATAGCTGGACTTTGGCTTGGCGGGTTTTTCTTCGATGGAAAGCGCGCGGCCTTCACCGTCGAAATCAATTACGCCGAAGCGCTCCGGGTCCTTGACCCAGTAGCCGAACACCGTGGCGCCGGATGGACGCTTGGCGGCGGCGCGCAGTTGCTCGCTGAAATGCTGGCCGTGGAAGATGTTGTCGCCCAGGATCAGGCATACGGGGTCATTGCCGATGAACGCTTCGCCGATCAGGAAGGCCTGTGCCAAACCATCGGGCGAGGGTTGCTCGGCATAGCTGATCTGCACGCCGAACTGGCTGCCGTCGCCCAACAGGTTGCGGTATTGCGGCAAGTCCACCGGCGTAGAAATCACGAGGATCTCCTTGATTCCGGCGAGCATCAGCACGGAAATCGGGTAGTAGATCATCGGTTTGTCGTACACCGGCAGCAACTGCTTGGAAACCCCCAGGGTAATGGGGTGCAGGCGCGTCCCGGAGCCACCGGCCAGTACGATTCCCTTCATCATGCAATCAGGTCCTTCGCTTCGGTGTTGCCGAGGCGTTCGCCCTGATAACTGCCGTCCTGGACCCGGCGGCACCATTCCAGGTTATCGAGGTACCACTGCACGGTCTTGCGCAGACCGCTCTCGAAGGTTTCTTCCGGGACCCAACCCAGTTCGCGCTCGATCTTGCTGGCGTCGATAGCGTAGCGCTGGTCATGGCCTGGACGGTCCTTGACGAAGGTGATCAGGTCGGTGAACTGGGCAACGCCGGCCGGACGCTGTGGCGCCAACTCTTCGAGCAGTGCACAGATGCCACGCACCACGTCGATGTTCTTTTGCTCGTTGTGCCCGCCGATGTTGTAGGTCTCGCCCACTACACCTTCGGTGACTACTTTGAGCAGTGCGCGGGCGTGGTCTTCGACAAACAGCCAGTCACGTACTTGCAGGCCATCGCCGTACACCGGCAGGGCCTTGCCTGCCAAGGCATTGAGGATCACCAGCGGGATCAGCTTCTCGGGGAAGTGGAACGGCCCGTAGTTGTTCGAGCAGTTGGTCAGCAGCACCGGCAAACCGTAGGTGCGCTGCCAGGCGCGAACCAGGTGGTCGGACGCGGCCTTGCTCGCAGAGTAAGGCGAGCTGGGCGCGTAAGGCGTGGTTTCGGTGAACAGGTCATCCACACCATGCAGGTCGCCATACACTTCGTCGGTGGAAATGTGATGGAAGCGGAAGGCGCTCTTGGCCGGCTCTGCCAACTGTTGCCAGTAGGCGCGAGTGGCTTCCAGCAGGCTGTAGGTGCCGACGATGTTGGTCTGGATAAAGTCCGACGGACCGTCGATGGAACGGTCGACATGGGACTCGGCCGCCAAGTGCATGATGGCCTGGGGCTGGAAGCGTGCCAGCACTGCGCTGACGGTGGCCTGGTCGATGATATCGGCCTGGACGAACTCATAGCGGGTGTTGGTCGCGATGCTGGTCAGCGACTCAAGATTGCCCGCGTAGGTCAGCTTGTCGAGGTTGAGAACTTCATGTTCAGTGTTTTGAATCAAATGGCGGATCAGTGCGGAACCGATAAAACCGGCACCACCGGTAACAAGAATACGCATGTCGAGAGGCCTTTTCCTTAGACGGACATTGAGCGAATGGGGCATAGCTTGCGGGCTTGCGATGGGCGGTGCAAGGGGCGGTGGTCAGATTGGCCCGGCTTGCGTGCTCAAAGAAGACCATCACAATGGGCTAGGGTTGCATCCGACCTATTAACAATGGCGATATAAGCGCCGGACAAAAAAACCAGGGGCCGTCACATGTTGCTCGATACATTGATCCACCGCGCCAGTTTGCCGTGCCCTCAAGTCGGGCCGGAGCAAGCCTTGCAGTTGCTTGAGCAACATTACGGCCTCAGTGGCACGCTGCAGTCCCTGGGCAGCCAGCAAGACCTCAATTACCGGGTCGACAGTGACCGGGGCCGCTTCGTCCTGAAAATCTGCCGTGGCGAGTATGCTGCCGTCGAGCTGCACGCCCAGCACGCCGCCCTGGCGCACCTGCAGGCACAGGCGGCGGTTCGGGTGCCCACGGTCATCAGTACCCTTGATGGCGAGCAACTGCTGAGCCTGACGGTGGCCGGGCAGGCGGTGCACCTGCGGGTGCTGGACTATATCGACGGCCAGCCGCTGACCCACCTGCCGCACCTGGGCCGTGAGCTGATCGCCGGGTTTGGCCAGCTGTGCGGGCAGATGAGCCGTGCATTGGCCGGGCTCGCCCATGAGGGCCTGGAGCGCACCCTGCAGTGGGACCCGCGCCACGCCCTGGAACTGATCCGTCATTTACTCTCGACACTCGACAACCTGCCCCAGCGTACGGCCCTGGAACAGGTCGCCGCCCAGGTCGAGCAGCGCCTGCGCCCCCTGGCCGAGCAATTGCCGTGGCAGGCGGTGCATATGGATATCACCGATGACAACGTGGTGTGGCAGCGGGATGCCGAGCGGCATTGGCAGGTGCAGGGCGTTATCGACTTCGGTGATTTGGTGCATACCTGGCGGATTGCCGACCTGTCGGTGACCTGCGCCGCTTTACTGCACCACGCTGACGGCGACCCGTTTGCGATCCTGCCGGCGATCCAGGCCTGTCACGCATTGACCCCTTTGCAACCCCAGGAATTGCAGGCGTTGTGGCCGCTGATTGTGGCCCGTGCGGCGGTTCTAGTCCTGAGCAGCGAACAGCAGCAGCGCCTGGACCCAGATAACTCTTACCTGTTGAAGAATGCCGAGCACGAGTGGGAAATTTTCCACGTTGCCACCTCGGTGCCGTTTGAATTGATGGAGGCGGCGATCCAGGCGTGCGTCGGTGCAACCCCCAAACCAGTGGCCGGCGAAGGCTTTGCCCCGCTGCTGCCGGGCCTGGTGGGGCGCGAGTTCGCGCTGATCGACCTGGGTGTACTCAGTGAACATTTCGAAGCCGGAAACTGGGAAACCCCTGGCATCGACCAACATCTATTGCAGCAGGCTGCAACGGTCCACGGCTTGGCGGCCAGTCGTTATGGCCAGTATCGCTTGTCCCGCACGCGCCCGGACTGCGCGAGCGAACCGCACACGTTCGCTCTGCACGTCGAACTGTATGTGCCCCAGGGCAGCGTCGTAGAGGCGCCGTTCGCCGGCATCCTGCGCTGCACCGCCGATGGCGTATTAAGTCTGCATAGCGCGCAACTGAATGTACGGCTACAGGGCCTGAAAAATGCCTTGCAACCCGGTGCCGCGGTGCTCAAAGGCCAGGTCCTGGGGGAGGCGTGCGGGGCATTGACCGTGCAACTGTGCCGGGTTGACCTTGATCCGCCATTGTTCTGCACGCCGTCCCGCGCTGCGGCCTGGCAGGCGTTGTGCCCATCGCCGGCGACGCTGCTGGGCCTGGCCTGTGACGCCGAGCCGGAGGTGGATCCAGAAGCCTTGCTGGCCCGGCGCGATGCCAGCTTCGCCCGCTCGCAGAAGCACTATTACGTCGACCCGCCGCGCATCGAGCGTGGCTGGCGCAATCATCTGATCGACATGCAGGGCCGCTCGTACCTGGACATGCTCAACAATGTCGCGGTACTGGGCCACGGCCATCCGCGCATGGCCCAGGTGGCGGCGCGGCAGTGGTCGCTGCTCAACACCAACTCACGCTTTCATTACGCCGCAATTGCCGAGTTTTCCGAGCGTCTGCTGGCGCTGGCGCCCGAGTCCATGGACCGCGTGTTCCTGGTCAACAGTGGCACCGAAGCCAACGACCTGGCGATCCGCCTGGCCTGGGCCTACAGCGGCGGGCGCGACATGCTCAGTGTGCTGGAGGCCTATCACGGCTGGTCGGTGGCGGCCGATGCGGTGTCCACCTCGATCGCCGACAACCCCCAGGCCCTGAGCAGCCGGCCCGACTGGGTGCACCCCGTGACCGCGCCCAATACCTATCGCGGCGAATTCCGTGGCCCGGACACTGCACCGGATTACGTGCGCAGCGTTGAGCACAACCTGGCGAAAATCGCCGCCAGCCAGCGCCAGTTGGCGGGCTTTATCTGCGAACCGGTATATGGCAATGCCGGTGGCATCTCCCTGCCACCGGGCTATTTGCAGCAGGTGTATGCCCTGGTGCGCGCCCAGGGTGGGGTGTGTATCGCCGATGAAGTGCAGGTCGGCTATGGGCGCATGGGCCATTTCTTCTGGGGCTTTGAAGAGCAGGGCGTGGTGCCGGACATCATCACCATGGCCAAGGGCATGGGTAACGGCCAGCCGTTGGGTGCGGTGATTACCCGCAGGGAAATCGCCGAAGCGCTGGAGGCCGAAGGGTACTTCTTCTCGTCCTCCGGCGGCAGCCCGGTCAGTTGCCAGATTGGTCTGGCGGTGCTGGATGTGATGGAGCAAGAAAAGCTCTGGGAAAACGCCCAGGTGGTCGGCGGGCACTTCAAGGCGCGGCTCGAGGCGCTGATCGAGCGCCATCCGCTGGTGGGGGCGGTGCATGGCTCGGGCTTTTATCTGGGGCTGGAGTTGGTGCGGGACCGGCAGACTCTGGAGCCGGCGACGCAAGAAACCGCCAAGCTGTGTGATCGCTTGCGTGAGCTGGGGATTTTTATGCAGCCGACCGGGGACTATTTGAACATCCTCAAGATCAAGCCGCCGATGGTCACGTCTAAACGCAGTGTGGATTTCTTTGTCGACATGTTGTCGAAGGTGCTGGATGAAGGGTTGTAACCCCCTTCAATAAATTGAAATGCTCCCACAGTTGATTGGGGTTTCACTTTTAAAGCCGATTGTTATCGGGAATATTTTGAGTTTTTTAGATAGTCGGATGTTTGCGTGCTTTAAAAGCCGATTTTTATCCGCTATAAAGTCGCGCAGCATTCCCCTTTCTGTCATCGGCCCTGGTTATCCTGGCCGCTGACCACCGCCCAGGAGATGATTCATGAGCCGTATCGTTACCGTCGCCGCTACCCAGATGGCTTGTTCCTGGGACCTCGAAGCCAATATCGAGACCGCTGAAAAGCTGGTCCGTGAGGCCGCCGCCAAAGGCGCGCAGATCATCCTGATCCAGGAACTGTTCGAAAGCCCGTACTTCTGCCAGAAGCCTAACCCGGACTATCTGCAACTGGCGACCTCGGTTGACGACAACGTGGCCATCAAGCACTTCCAGAAAATCGCCAAGGAACTGCAAGTGGTGCTGCCGATCAGCTTCTTCGAACTGGCTGGCCGTGCGCGTTTCAACAGCATCGCGATCATCGACGCCGACGGCTCCAACCTCGGGATTTATCGTAAAAGCCACATCCCGGATGGCCCTGGCTACCACGAAAAGTACTACTTCAACCCGGGTGATACCGGCTTCAAAGTGTGGAACACCCGCTACGCGAAGATCGGCGTGGGCATCTGCTGGGACCAGTGGTTCCCGGAATGCGCCCGCAGCATGGCGCTGCAAGGTGCAGAGATCCTGTTCTACCCGACCGCCATCGGCAGCGAGCCACACGACAAGACCATTTCGTCCCGCGACCACTGGCAGCGCGTGCAACAAGGCCATGCCGGCGCCAACCTGATGCCGCTGATCGCCAGTAACCGCATCGGCAACGAAGAGCAGGACGGCTACGACATTACCTTCTACGGCTCGTCGTTCATTGCCAACCAGTTCGGCGAAAAAGTCGAAGAGCTCAACGAAACCGCAGAAGGCATCCTGGTGCACAGCTTCGACCTCGATGAGCTGGAGCACATCCGCAGCGCGTGGGGCTCGTTCCGTGATCGCCGGCCGAACCTGTACGGCGCGCTCAAGACCCTCGACGGTTCCCTGGAGTCCTGATCGCCATGACCACTTTGCACAGCACGCCTCGCGCTGACGGCTTTTATATGCCAGCCGAGTGGGCGCCCCAGACCCAGGCCTGGATGATCTGGCCCGAGCGCCCCGACAACTGGCGCCTGGGCGGCAAGCCGGCGCAGGCGGCCCATGCGGCAGTGGCCAAGGCCATTGCGCGTTTTGAACCGGTGACGGTTGCGGTCTCCGCCGGCCAGTACGAAAACGCCCGGGCGCGCCTGGATGTGCCGAATATCCGAGTGGTGGAGATGTCCAGCGACGATGCGTGGGTACGCGACAGCGGGCCGACCTTCGTGATCAATGACCAGGGCGAAGTGCGTGGCGTGAACTGGGATTTCAACGCCTGGGGCGGGTTTGACGGTGGCTTGTATGCGCCGTGGAACCGCGATTCCCAGGTGGGCGGCAAGATCCTTGAGATCGAGCGCAGCCCGCGTTATCGCACCGAAGGTTTTGTGCTGGAGGGCGGCTCGATCCACGTTGATGGTGAAGGCACGCTGATCACCACCGAGGAATGCCTGCTTAATCGTAATCGCAACCCGCACCTGGGCCGCGAAGAGATCGAAGCGGTCCTCAGCGCCAACCTGGCTGTGGATAAGATCATCTGGCTGCCCGACGGTCTGTTCAACGACGAAACCGACGGCCATGTGGATAACTTCTGCTGCTACGTGCGCCCGGGCGAAGTATTGCTGGCCTGGACCGACGACCCGCAAGACCCGAACTATGCGCGCTGCCATGCCGCCATGGACGTGCTGCAAAACAGCACAGACGCCAAGGGCCGCGCGTTTATCGTACATAAAATGCCGATCCCGGGGCCGTTGTACGCCACTGAGGAAGAGTGCGCCGGTGTCGATCCGGTGGACGGTTCCCAGGAGCGTAATCCGACCGTGCGTTTGGCCGGTTCCTACGTCAACTTTCTGATCGTCAACGGCGGCATCATCGCGCCGAGTTTTGACGACCCGCTGGACAGTCGCGCCGAGGAAATCCTTCAGGGTCTGTTCCCGCAACATGAAGTGGTGATGGTGCCAGGTCGTGAACTGTTACTGGGGGGCGGCAATATCCACTGTCTGACCCAACAACAGCCCGCGCCGCACAAAAACTGAGTGCACTTGTAACAGGCGATTTCGCCGTACGACGGCTGATCGCCAGCCACTGCACTGGGCAATAACAGCAAGCCCACGGCCCATTGGGGCCGTGGGCTTTTTTGTGTGTGCAAGCCCGTAAATCGGGCTTATTGGCATAGCTCTTGTATCGGCGTGGTGACAGTGATCGGGGTTTGTGACTGCACAGTTCTGTCATAAACCTTGAGTAAGTTAGCCGCTCAAGCAGTAGGAGAGAGCGCTGAAATGAACGCCGATATCAACCTGGTCTATACACGCGCGCCCCATCCTTCGGTCGTGCGAGGTGACGCGATTCACACGCTGGCACTTTGGTTGAAGGCAAACGGCTCGCGCCGGATCCGGCAGGCTGATCCACGCAGGGTGATGAGTGAGCGCTACCCGCTGGGGTTGTTCAGTGAGGATGAAGTGCAGGTGCTGTGCGAATTGATCCGCAACTGACTGACACTGATCTGCAAGTGTGGGAGCGGGCTTGCCCTAATGCCAGTCAGTTAAGCGCAGATCCTCTGTGGGAGTGGGCTTGCTCGCGAAAGCAGTGGGTCAGTCAACATCAATGTTGGCTGGGCCGACGTCTTCGCGGCGATGCGGCGATCCGACAAGCCCGCTCCCCCATGAGCCGCATGTGGCTTAGAAGTTGTACGTCCCCGTTACCACCAGGCTGCGCGGCTCACCAAACTGGATCTGGTTGGCGCTGGTCGCCGACGCGTAGTACGTCTTGTCGTTGATGTTATTGAGCGCCGCCTCCACATCCCAGTCCTTGTGCCGGAACCCGGCCAGGGCGTCCCAGCGGCCATAGCCCGGCAACACCACGGTGTTGGCGTTATCGGCATAACGATCACCCACCAGGGTCAGGCCGGTTTCGGCGTACCAGCCCATTTCCGGTTTCCAGGTAACGAACAGGCTGGCGTTGCGCTTGGCCACGTCGCTGATGCGTTTGCCTTCAAAGCCATTGTTGTCTTTCACCACCTTGGCATCCTGCACGCCGATGCCGCCGCGTACATACCAGTTGCCGACGATTTTGCCGGTGGTGGTCAGCTCGATACCACGGGAACGCTGGATTCCGCTGAGCAGGGTGATCAGTGGCTTCTCCGGGTCGCGGGTGCGGCGGTTGTAGAGCTCCAGTTCATACACGGCGAGGGTGGTGCTCAAGCGGTCGTCGAGCCAGTCGCTCTTGACCCCGATTTCCTTTTGCTTGGTCAGCTCGGGGCTCAGGTCATTGGTATTGTCCGTCGCATTCGGGGTGATGCCGATCAGGCCGCCCCCGGTGGGGGAAAACGTCTTGCTCCATGACGCGTAGAACGAATGGTTCTCCACCGGCGTCCACACCACGCCCAGCCGGGGGCTGGTGTTGTGGCTGTCGACCTTTTTGCGCAGGTTGATGATTTTATTGGTGGTGTCCACTTCAAAACGGTCGTAGCGCAAACCTGCGAGCAACTGCCACTGATCGTTCAGGCGCAGTTGGTCCTGCACATACAGGCCTTGGCTTTCGACCTCGGTGTGGTTGTTGCTCGAGATCGTCATCGGCCCGGTATGGCTCAGGTGGCGGTTGGGGTGGTTCAGATCCAGCGCCGGGACGCCCTGGCCACTGTACAACTTCGGATCACGGCGCTGGCTGCCCAGCTCCACGCCGGTCAGCAGGCGGTGTTCCAGGCCAAAGGTATTGAAGCCACCTTCGAGTTCGACGTTATTGAATACGTTGCGCGTCGTCAGGTCTTGCTGCCAGCGCTGGCGCCCGACCATGTTGGTCACGGGGTTGTAGCCGGTCAGGTAGGTGTTGTCGAAGTCACTGTCGAGCTTGAACACGCCCAGGGTGTGGCGCAGTTGCCAGCTGTCGTTGAGTTCATAGGCGAGCTTGGAGCGCAGGGATTGGGTGGTGTCGTCGATATAGTCCCGTGGGTCGCCGTAGGTGGTGTCGCGGCTCACATCGGCCGGGCGCCCGCGCACGCCGGGGATGCCACGGTCCGGGGTGCGGTCGTAGCGGCTGTATTCGTATTGCACCAGCCAGTTCAGTTGCGGGGTCAGTTGCCAGCTTATCGACGGCGCGAACAGTTTGCGGTTGCCGCTGATGCCGTCGCGGAAGCTGTCGGTGTCCTCGTTGCCCATGTTCAGGCGCAGGCTGATGTTCTCGGTCGGGTCAGCGCTCAAGTCGGTGTACAGACTGCGCAGCCCGTTCGTGCCGCCCTGGGCCTCGAGGCTGGAAGCACGCCCGGCCTGGGGCAATTTGCTGACGCGGTTGACGATCCCGCCCTGGCCACCACGGCCGTACAACACGGCGGCGGGGCCCTTTAGCACGTCGATGCGTTCGATGTTGTGCAGGTCGCGCACGTACTGGCTGTCGTCGCGAATGCCATCGAGGTAGAAGTCGTTGCTGGCTTCGAAGCCACGGATGCGCAAACTGTCGAAGCGCGTGTCGGCGCCGCTGCTGACGTTGGGGATGCCACTCAGGGCCTGGCCCAGGTCGTTGGTGCCGTAGGCGCGCAGGTTCTCGGTCTTTACCGAGTCGATCGCCTGGGGCACGTAGCGCACCGGCGTGCTTGTGCGCGTGGCGGTGTTGGTGTCTTTGACGCGCGGGTCGTCCTCGTCAGCTTCGGCGCTGATGGAGGTGGCGGGCAGTGTGGTCGCGGCGCAGGCAAATCCGGCGCACAGCAGTGCGGAAAGCCCAAGGGTTATGGGCGTCAGGCGAGAGGCAGGCATCGAGGGGCGCATCCGTAAGAAGGAGGAAGAAAACGCGCGAATGATAATGCTTGCTATTTGCGCGCGTTAATCATTCCTCGACCTTCCGCGAAAACAAATGTTTCAAGATGTGTTTTTTATGGAATTTTACGCCGCAGGGGAAAATGCGTTACCCACCAGCGGCTTATTCAGGCGATGAATTGGCCGAGCGTATATATCGCGTAAATAATGGCTAAATAATATCGCTTAGACTTTTTTTGCCTAAATACAGACGATTCACGAAATTGACATGCGGCTGAGGGCGCGGATAGGATTCGCCTCAACGCCTGTGGCTAACCGCCATGACTTCCCTATAAAAAAAGGCCCGCGGCATATTCGGTCGTCCGCGGGCCTTTTTTTATCCGGGGAAAATTGATACCAAAAAAGCCAAATGGAGCCAGGTGTCACAGCGCGTACTCAACCAGTAATAAGGAATAAGAAAATGTTGAATAAACGGATGGGTCTGATTGCTCTGGGGATTTTGAGCGCTACTCAGGCAATGGCAAACGACCAGGAGCAATCCAAGGGCTTCGTGGAAGACAGCCACCTGAACATCGCGGCGCGTAATGCGTATATCAGCCGCGATTACAAAGACGGCGGTAAAGATAAAGCTGAATGGGGCCAAGGCTTTATCGGTAAGTTTGAGTCCGGCTTCACCCAAGGCACCGTCGGTGTGGGTGTGGACGTGATCGGCCAATACGCCATCCGTCTGGACGGTGGTAAAGGTCGCAGCGGCGCTGGTGGCATCAACTTCTTCAAGCAAGGCGACAGCGGCGCAGCACCACACGACCTGGCCAAGGGCGGCGCAGCCGTCAAGGCACGCATCTCCAGCACCGTACTGAAGTACGGTGACCAGATGCCAGCCGTGCCGGTCCTGCAGTACGACAACTCCCGTCTGTTGTCGGAAACCTACACCGGTACCTCGATCGTTTCCAAAGAGATCAAGGGTCTGGAGCTGCAAGGCGGTTACTTCACCAAGGAAGCCCAAAAAGGCGCCGAAGGCACCGACAGCGGCAACCTGAAAAACATCGCTTACCTGGGCGGTAGCTACAAATTCACCGAAAGCCTGTCGGCCGCGCTGTACGCATCCGACATGGAAGACGTGCTGAAGAAGCAATACGTCAATGTCAACTACGTGCTGGCCCTGCCGCAAGAGCAGTCCCTGACGTTTGACTTCAACGGCTACAAGACCAAGCTGGACAAGAGCTTCGCCCAGCTGACTCAAGGTGATGCCGACGCTCGCGACAATAAAATCTGGAGTTTGGGCGCCACTTGGGCCTTCGGTCCGCACAGCCTGACCCTGGCACACCAGCGCAGCACCGGTGACACCGGCTACATGTACGGCGGCTACCGTAACAACACCAAGGGTAGTGGTATCGGCGACGGTGGTAACACCATCCTGCTGGCCAACTCCTTCTGGTCTGACTTCAACGGTAAAGACGAGCGCTCCTGGCAGGTCGGCTACGGCATTGACTTCAGCACCTTTGGCGTACCGGGCCTGAGCTACAACATCGCTTACGTGCGCGGCACCAACATCGACGACGGTAGCAACCGTGGCGATGGCACCGAGCGTGAAATCTTCAACCAGTTCAAGTACGTGGTACAGAGCGGCCCGGCTAAAGACCTGAGCCTGCGTGCCCGTGCCTCCTGGTTGCGTGTTTCGACCAACGCCAACAACTACAACGTTGGTGGTAACGAAATCCGTCTGTTCGCCGACTACCCGATCAACGTGTTCTAAGATCGTGCGTCGTGCCTGATACCAGGCAATAAAAAACCCCGACGTGTCGGGGTTTTTTTATGGCTGCCTGAAACCCTACGCCTTGACCTGCGCCAACTTCTGGCAGTTGGCCTTGCGTGTCGGGTACTGCCCGCATTTGCGCAGTACGCTTTGCACCTGTTGGGTGTTCTGCAGTTGCTGATTGGCCAGCAGCTTCTCGGTGATAAACAACTCTTCCGAACCCAGGTGGCGCTCGGCTGTGTCGATCATGGCCAGCGCGGCCTTGCCATCGCCGCGCTTGAGGTAGTAGCTGATCATCAAGTCATAGGTCGAAGGCCCGGCCAGGGACCAGTCCCTGATCGCCTGCAATTGCTGGAGCGCCTCGGCGTTTTTGCCCTGGGCCAGGCGCACGGCGTAGGCGGTGCGGCGGATGTTCGGCTGGTCCTTGACCGGCGAGCTCAAGGCGCGCCGGATAAACGCATCGGCCTCGGGCACCTTGTTTTTTGCCAGGGCGGCGGTGGCGGCGTAGGCGTCCTTGTAACCCTGCATGGCCTTGGCCACAGGGGCGGCGTCACGCACCTTCGGCCAGTTCGTGGTGTTGACCCGGGCGCGGCGCTCCTTGCGGTACTCGCGTTGCAGGTACTGGCGCAGCTCGGTGTCACGGTCGATGGCGGACATGTGGGAGCGGTTGAAGTAATCGGTGGTAGCGGTGATGGTATTGGTCAGGCCGTCCTTGACCAGCACGTCCAGCTCCTTGGTAAAGCGGTCGAGGTTGAACTGCTGCAATGAGTCTTGCATCGCGTCCTTGCGGGCGGTGAGAAAGCCCGTCAGCAATGGTTTCTGCTTGCCCTGGAAATCATTCAGGCGCTCCAGGCTGTGGGTGGCCGCACGGGGCGCGTAGCCGGCCCGGATCATCAGGTCGGTGCCGAGCAGATCGGCCTGGTCTTCCTGGCTGCGGCCCCACGCAGTGCTCCACACGTTGTCGGAAAAACTGTTGGCCAGCGAGGTATACAGCACAGTATTGCCGATGGTTTTTTGCGTGCCGGCCGGGTCTTTGCTGAACAGTTTCATGGTGCCCGAACTGCGGTCCACCCCGGTGTTGGCCGCCACGGTTGCCAGGGCCACTGTGGACGCCACGGTGGTGAACATATCCTTCTGCTGCTGGAAGGCAGCGGCGCGGTCATGGTGATGCAACAGCACATGGCTCATTTCATGGCCGAGCATGGCGGCGATTTCATCTTCGCTGCCGACGTTCTCCAGCATGCCCAGGGGCACGAAGATATTGCCGTACGGGTCCGCCGACGGCCCGAAGGTGTAGCTGTCGGTGATCTTCACCTGCAACAGCGGCAACTGCCCCGGCCAGCCCTTGGCCAGGCGCGTGACGATGCCCTGCAAGTACACCTGCAGCATCGGGATATCCACCAGGTTCTGCTGGCGTGCCTCGGCGGCAGGTACGGTGCGCCCGTCGTAGCTCAAGCGCTGCTGGCCCGCGCGCTGCGGGTCGAGCTTGTAGTACTGGCGCACGTCGGCGTTATCCACATAGTGGCCTTCGACGCGCGACTGCGTCGATGGCCCCACCAGGTTCATAAACGCCTGGTCTGCCCCCTTCAAGGTGGCGCAGCCGCTGAGCAATGCACTGGCCAGCAATAGATATCCCTTCACCGCGATACTCCCTTATTGATTGCAGCCGGCACCGTAGCCGAGGGTGGACTTGTTGTTACTGTCCTTGGCCAGGCTTTGGGGCATGAGCTGGCACGGCAGTTCGGTGACGTGGAAGGGCGGCTCGATGCGCAGGTCCCCGGTATCCAGCCAGACTTTCTGCCCAGCCAGTTCCACCTGGACCAGTTCCAGTTCCTTGTTGAGTTTCAACACCTGAACGGGTTGCTTGGGGGTGTCTTTGCGGGCGATTTCCCGCTGCAGCTTGCCCTGCTCGTCCACCACCTCCACCGGGTCGGCCAGGAACTCCTTGATGACGTGGGTTTCGGCCAGTACACCCTGGCTGTAGAGCGCGGCGAGTAACACGATGAGGATTCTGTTCATCCTTGGTTTCCTTGAGTGAGACGACATGGCGGCACCCTCAGCGGCCACGGTCGAAGAAAGCTTCGATCCGCTCGCTGAACAGCGCCAATGACAGCAAAACAATACCCAGCACGTTGACCAGGGTGATGTGGTTCAGATACAGCACCCCGCACACAGCCAGCAGCACCAGCATCACCAGCCCCCACGACGGGTAGGGCGAGGTGAAGAAGCGGGTTTCTTGATCCCGCCAGCGAGTCCAGGTTTGCAAACCGGCCAGGCGCCGGGCATGCAGGGCCTTGAGCACGATAATCAGCGCCAGCAGCCCAAGCTCCAGGACGTCTACCCAGTGCAGGTTCAACCTCGGGAAATTGGCCGGCTCGCGGTCGTAATCCATGCCCTTGTTGATCAGGTTGTCCAAAGCCATGGCATGCAGGTACACCCCGGGGATCAGGCCATGCACGGGCGACTGCACCAGGTCGCCGGTGGATGTGATACTGGCCCCGACCATCACCAGCCGGTCGCGCAGCAACCCGGCCACCAACGCCTGGTCTTCCGGCGAGCTGACCTCCAGGTCGCTGGCCGACAGGGTCAGGCTATACGGGCAGCGGGCCTGGGCGGAGTCGTCGAGTTTCCAGAACACCGCCTGGAACAATTGCGCCACCCCATCCAGCACAAAGTTGCGCGGTGGTGCGCAGTGCCGGATATCCGCGATCTGCGCCTGCTGCGGCGCCAGCTTCAAGCCCCACTGCACGGCGATCGGTTGTAGCTGTGCAGCGGCTTCAGCATCCCGCGGCAGTTGGTCGGCACACGGCTGGCCCTTGCAGAACTGGCGGTACAGCGCCAGGGCCGGGGTTTCCATTACCCCCAGCGCGGTCGGCATCGCCAAGGGGTACTTGTCGTCCACACCGTCCCAGACCACCAGCCCTGGCTGGCTGAACGCGGCAAATTGCTCAAGGGTATTGGCCTGCCCATTCTCGCCCCGTGTCACCCCGGTGTTGGCCAGCAGCAACGGAATGCCCCGGCGCTGATAGCGCTCGAACACATTCGCCAACAACTGGCTGCCCCGCGTCGGGTCGCCCAGGGAGTGATCGTGGCTGTACAGCAAATCCACAAACACCGCCTTGGGCTTGTAGGCCAGCAAGCGCTTGAACAACTTGCTCTGCTCGCTATACGGCATCGGCCATGAGGTGTTGTTGCGCATCAGGTAGGCGTCGTCGATCAACACCACGGTGATATGTTGCTGGCCGGTGCTCGGGTAATTGCTGGAGAACATCCGGTTGAGCCACTGGGCGGATGCCTTGTCACTGGAACTGGCCAGGCCGAAAGGGTCGAGCACCGCCAGCAACACGATAAAAAACGCGAGCAAATAGCGACGACGATTAAAAAGCGGCGGGTTCTTCGACATCCATGTCTCGATAAAAAACGGCGGGTGCTGTTGGGGGCAGGGTTCCCGCAGCGAATGCATGGGTTTTAAAGGACGGGGAGGGGGGTGTCAATTAGAAATATGGCTAAATGCCATCTCGCGCGCATCGCCCTTGGCATCAAGCGGCAGATGACGTCCTCGCTGGGCGCGATTTCACCAGCCCTACTGCCAAGGCCGACAAAATCAGCGCAATCGAGATTCCCTCGTTGAGATCGACCTGATGCCCCAGCAACAGCATGGAGCCGGTGACGCCAAACACCGGGATCAGCAACGACAACGGCGCCACTTTGGAGACCGGGTACTCGCGCAGCAGCAGGTTCCAGCCCCAGTAACAAAAGTGCGTGGCCGCGTACACCTGGAACAACAGCGAGAACACCGTCAACCACTCCATATGGGTGACCAGCGCAGTGAACGGCGCCGATCCATGGGCCAGCCACGTCAGCAGTAACAACGGCAGCGGCGGGAACAGACTGGCCCACACCACAAAGGCAAACATCTCGCGCACTTTTGATTGCTTGATGATGACGTTGCCCACACTCCAACTGAACGCACTTACCAGCAACAGGCCATAACCCAGGGTTGTCGCCTCGCCCGGACTGCTGGCGATAATACCGACCAGTCCTACAGCCGCCAGCCCCACCCCGAGGATCTGGCCGACGCTCAGTTGCTCGCGAAACAACAACACCCCCCAACCCAGGGTAAAAAACGCACTGAACTGGATCAACAAGGCTGCCGTGCCTGGCGGTACACCCCATTCAATCCCCAGGTTGATCAAGGCCCACATTGCCACCCCGAAAATCAGCCCGTAGGCCACCAACCACTTCATGGCAATGGCCGGGCGCCGCACAAAAAATACCCACGGCAACGCCGCCAACGTAAAGCGCAGTGCAGTCAACAACAGCGGATCAACCCCCGCCAGCCCCAACTTGGTAATCGGAAAATTCAGCCCCCAGACAGCCGTCACCAACACGGCCAGGGCCAGATGCTTCTTTTGCATGGTGTTCTGATTCCACAAAGCAGCGCCGGCACCTGTGTGCGCCAGCCAAGGCGCAACTATGCGCAATAGGCGCGATGGCTCGCTTGCACTATCAGGTCATAAATCATTAAATTCGGGCCATGCGCCAAACTGACATCGACCCCTACGAAAACACCCCCCGCGACGCCGTAGTCACCGCCAACGACTATGCCGATGGCCAGCACTTTGCGGTGCATACCCATCGCCGCGGGCAATTCGCCTACGCCGCCTGCGGCGTGATCACCGTCTTCACCCAACAGGGCAACTGGGTGGTGCCACCCCACCGCGCCATCTGGGTCCCGGCGGGCGTGCCCCACGAAATGAGCATGAGCGGCCCGGTGACCATGCTCAACACCTACATCCGCCCCCACGCTGCAACCCGCCTGAACCTGCCCGCGCAGTGCCAGGTATTCGGCATATCGACGCTGCTGCGCGAGCTGCTGACCCGCGCCATCGACATACCGGCGCTGTACGAAAAGGACCATCTGCATGGCCGCCTGATGACCCTGCTGCTCGACGAAATAGCCGACATGCGCCCCCTGTCACTCAACGCCCCACTCCCCAACGACCCCCGGCTGGCCAACATCTGCCGTCACCTGCTGGAACAGCCATCACTGGAAACCAGCATCGACGACATGACCCAACGCCTCGGCATGAGCCGCCGCACCTTCACCCGCTTGTTTCGCCAGCAGACGGGCATCAGCTTTGTGGAATGGCGCCAGCAAGCCTGCCTGTTGGCGGCGGTGGCCAGGTTGGGGAATGGGGAGTCGGTGACGCGGGTGGCGATTGATTTGGGGTATAGCAGCTCGAGTGCGTTTACGAGTGTTTTCAGGCGGGTGTTGGGGGAGGTGCCTAGTCGGTATTTTGCGAAGGATTCGGTTGCTTGGGCTCAGGCCTAATGAGCATTTAGGCGCCCGACGCACAGCATCGGGCGTGAACGGCTTACTGCGGCTCAGGCCCCTCGGGCTGCATGGCCAGGAGCACATCGTCGAGGATCGCTTTACCCATCTCGCCCAGGTAGTGCGAAGAAAACGCATACTTTTCCCCGTCTACATCCATGGCGGCATCGAGCGAGAGAACATTGGCGTAGTAGAGCAGGTGGGAGGCGTGTTCAAGGGCTTCCTGGAAGGGAATGCCGGCATTGACGCGGAAGACCTTCATATCGTGTTTGCTTTCGCCACAGTCTGCGAAGGTTACGGCACCGAGGGTGGTTGCTGGGGGTGAGGTGTTCATTGCTGGCCTCCGGAATACGGAAGGCCATAAGCGGGGAGTGCAGTGTGTCTTGAGGTCTTTTCGTACGGCATAAGCTTGCTCCTTTGGTACAACCAAAAAGAGCTGCCAGTCACGATTCCAAGCGTGAGGGTGGCAGCTGTACGCAGGTTGGAATCCGAGAAGAAGCGACTCGGCAGGCACGGGGCCTCCCACGTACAGCCGCCAAAAAAGCACAAAAAACAGGCACAAAAAAAGCGCCCGCTGATTGCTTGACGACGCTGTAGCGTCTTCTTACTCGGGATTCCACGCCCGGTCACTGATGAGCAGCGACGTTGGGGAGGTTAGCGCGCCGGCGTATGGGGTGCAACTTGCAGGGTGTGGGATTTTTCTGGTGGAGCAGTTCTCCTGAATATCGGCGGGACACACGCACGGACCGACACCACCTCCGGAAAATGCAGTTTATTTCACAAATAGTGCCGAGAGGTTGATGGCACGGTATCGAGCCCTGGCCCCAGTTACTTTATAGTTTGATTGAAGTGAGTTGTATTGGTTTTTAAACCTAATACTTGTGCGTGTGCGTGCATGCGAGGTGCGACCTCACGGTGAAACCACTCAATATTACCTCCCTCTAAATCAGGGTGTTTTCCCCAGGCCAAGTAGTTATATTCTTCTACCTGTTGATAAAGTTCTCTGCCAGCATATTTACATAAAATATCGTAGTAATCCCGAGCGTATCTATATGCAGCAATGGCCTCTTTGGTGCTGTCACCTAAGGTAGCATGTAGCCTTGCCTCGTTTGACTCTAGACTGACCGGGATGAGTTTTACTTTCTCTGATAACGTTTCGTATATCTCAGAGAGACCAAGCGTAACACTAAGGTAGAGTAGATTCGGGCATGCGTTGATTAAATAGCTACCGATAACTTGCCTTTCATCTCGCTTTCCTCTTATTGCTGTATCCATATGCTTTTCAAATGTCATAAATGAAATTTCAATCCTGACAAAGAAGTCGTTTTCGACTTCTGGTGTTCCTTCCTCAGGCCTCCCTTTAAAACAATTGTCGTATAATCGAGGGTTAACTTCGAAGTTTGCTACGAGGCAATCTAGATATATGGCCTTTTTGTATCTCTCAAAATAAGAAAAGAATTCAGTTCTATGCAAGTAATACGATTCCAAATTGCTTTTTCTCATTGCAATAGATATTTGCTCTGCGGTTTGTTGCGTTGAGTGAAAGCTCGCCACAGTAACCGCTAGTGGTACTGCTATGGATAACATCGCTAATGGAAATTTACTGATACCAATAAAAACGTTTAGTCCTGTGCTGGATAGATCAGGAACATAGTCTTTCCAGATAATTGTTCCGAACATCAGAAAGTAGCATGTGGGTATTGAGATGCTTAACCAGAAGATCTTCTGCTCTAGCAACCCTGCCTGGGAATTTAGTTTTAGGGTTGATTGACACTTACTCAAAAAGCTTTCGCCAGGCTCTAGAAATATCATAATTAAAAGCGGTACTGCTGCGGGAGATATTATTGCTAAAAAAAACCAAAACAAATCCATTTTGCACCTGATGTGTTTTTGATGTCTGTTTTATTGATTTAGGAGAGCTCTTGTATGGTATTTTCAATATCTACAAAAAGACTTTCATGTAATGAAATAAGCTCACTCGTTAAAAGTTTCATCGCGTTGGCATACTCACCCATTCCGATTTTTTTTGCCTCCCAGTGGACATAGCTGTCATAGTATTTTTGATGTTCTTCTATGCTTTTTTCAGTAAGGCTGATATTGCTGTTTAAAACAGCATCGAGTTTGACGCGCCCGGCTAGTGCTACCACTTCTGAATTTTCATTATTGTGCTTTATCATCGCAATTAAACCTTTCACTCGCATGTATGCACGCACTATTTTTTCAGATGTTTCCGGATCAATATTAGCTAGGCACGAAGGAGAAGAGTCAAAGATAGGGAATGGATTGTCCCCAATTGCAAAATCACATATGTAGGGTTCCCCATCAGGCAACGCCATTAACTCCGGCGAGTACTCCTGATTGAATATCGTCCACGCGGAAAGCAATTCTACTTTAATGAGTTTTAGCGAGTTTCTTGTATTCTCTATCAGTTCTTTCTTGCTTTTGTCCTCATTGAATTTATGCGCCTTTTTAGTGGCATTGCTTGTAAACCAACCACCTAATAAAGCAGATACAAAAGCAACCACCGCTTGGTTAGAAAATATCTCATCCAGAAGGTTTTTTACTTCTAGCAGGATGTCGACAGCTTGCATGACTGGCCCTCACTGGCATTTCTTCCGCCATCGACGGAGCGCGGCGGATCCTCTAATCAGGTGACAGTATGCTGCCTTCTAGTAAAAAAAATCATGGCGAAAGAAAAAACCAACGAAAAAGCACTTATCCCCCTCCCGCCGACGGGGTTTGCGTCGTTTTTTTGTGCAAATCCAGATGTAGTGCAACTGCCCCTGCAGACCAGGCGGGCAGGGCGTCTCTTCCGCCGACCGGCAATTTCACAAATTGCAAAATTTGGAAGAAAAATGCAGCGAGGTTGCACAATGGAAAAGGGGACGGATTTATTTTCACCCGTAATATGCAGGCAGTGAGTACGTCGGGTGGTAAATAGCCAGGTGAGGACGGCGAGGGCGTAAACGGCAGAGTGGAAAAAAAACCAAACCCCAGAAACAACAAAGCCCCCACATTTCTGTGGAGGCTTCGTTTTGTATGGTGCCGGCACCAGGAGTCGAACCCGGGACCTACTGATTACAAGTCAGTTGCTCTACCAACTGAGCTATACCGGCGTGTTAGGGCGACGATTATAGCGATTGGAAAGGTTCTGTAAACCCCTGAATTCTGACTATTTTTCAGAACGTGGTTTTTCCGCTGCCGGTCGCACGCTCCAGCGCTTTGGCAAAGGGTGATGCGTGCCGGTGCCGAGGCCTTGGGGTGGCGTGGGGCTTGATACGCAGAAGGTATCAAACCGCCCCTTGATCAGTATTAAACAACGCCGTTGTTCATTGCTA
This sequence comes from Pseudomonas sp. DD1, assembly GCF_044510355.1. Lineage (NCBI taxonomy): Bacteria > Pseudomonadati > Pseudomonadota > Gammaproteobacteria > Pseudomonadales > Pseudomonadaceae > Pseudomonas > Pseudomonas sp. DD1. Next base: position 195,486 of record NZ_MSAJ01000029.1, read on the forward strand.
AGTTGAGGTGGCACTCAATGAGGAAAAGCCAATGAATTTCGCAGGGAAAACCGCCGTTATCACCGGCGCAGGCCGTGGCTTGGGGTTTATCTATGCACAAGCACTGGCCCAGCGCGGGGCCAATGTGGTGATCAGTGATATCGGCGCCGATAACCTCGGTTCGGGAAGCGACAACGCCATCGCCCTGGTCGCGGCACGCCGCCTTGAGGCCCAGGGGTTGAGCGCGGTTGCTCATCAGGGTGACTTGTCCAGCGAGCAAGGCTGTCGGCAATTGGTCGAGACGGCCATCGCGGCGTTTGGGCAGTTGGATATCCTGATTCATAACGCCGGTTGGGTGGGTTATCAATCCATTGAGGAGGCGGACGCGGCGTTTATCGGGCGTGCGCTGGGTATCAATGTCTATGCGCCCATCTGGCTATGCAAACATGCCTGGCAATACCTCAAGCCATCCGCTGCCGCGCGGGTGGTGTTGACGTCGTCTGATCGGGCGATGTACCAGCAATATGCCCAGCCCGGGCTGGTGGCCTATGCGGCGGGCAAGATGGCGCAACTGGGCATCATGAATGCCCTGAGTATGGAAGGCGCGAAGGACGGGATCCTGGTCAATGCGGTGTCGCCGGTGGCCAAGACGCGCATGTGGGGCATCGAGGGGGAACCGGACAATCTCAAGCCGGAATGGGTGGCGCCGGGGGTGGTGTTCCTGGCGTCGGTGCAATGCCAGGACACGGGCTACATACTGCGTGCCAGTAATGGTCAATTTACCGCGACGCGGTTTGTCGAGAATCAGGGGGGGGAGTATCCCGTCGACCTGGCGCGGGTGAGTGCGTCCAGTGCCGAGCACGTTGCGCAGCAGTGGGAGCGCATAAAGCAGAGTCACTAGATTGACTTTCGACCGCTCGTCTAAATGAACATGATAAAAAACACCAAAATAATGACACCTCCACCGACCTGTCCCAGACTGCCTGAACAACATGTGCGCCCATGCTCTGCAAGCGGTGCCGGGACAAGGAGGGGCTGTGAGCCAGGCCGACGAAGGTTTTGCAACGCATGCTATCCGTCAGGATCACCCGATGACGGCGACATTGCAGTTCTTCGAAGACACCCCCATCGACGACGCGCCTTCCCCTGCGGAACAACCCCAGCCAATCGACGCTTCAGCAAAACGCCCACGGGTGGTGGTGTTGGCCTCGGTCAATGGTGGGGTGGGCCGCAGCACGCTGGCGACGGCACTGGGCAGCGGCTTGCAGCGTCTCGGGCGGGCGGTGACGGTGCTGGAGCTGGATCCGCAAAACGCCCTGTACCTGCACTTTGACCTGCCCCAAGGCACCCCGGGCCTCGGTCGTGCCAGCCTGTGTAATCAACCTTGGGATCAGCTCGCCCAGCCCGGTTTCTGCGGCTGCCAGGTGGTGGTCTTCGGCGAGACCGATATGCAGCAGCAGGAAGACCTGCAGCGCTGGCTCAAGCAGGACCCGGAGTGGCTGGCCCAGCACTTGTCACGCCTGGGTTTGAGTGAGCAACACACGGTCATCATCGACACCCCTGCCGGCAATAATGTTTACCTGCACCAGGCCTTACACGTCGCCGATACCGTGGTGGTGCTGGCCCTGGCAGACGCGGCGTCGCTGGGGACGCTGGAGCAGATGCAGCGATTGTTGGCGCCGTATCTTGCGCGCCCGTCGGCGCCACGTTGCCTGGTGTTGGTCAACCAGCTGGATGAGGGCAGTGCCTTCAGCCTGGATATGCTGGACCTGTTCAAGCAGCGTCTTGGGGAAGGTGGCGTGGAAGTGATCCATCGTGACCCGCAGATCAGCGAGGCGCTGGCCTTTGGCGAGGACCCCCTGGATAACGAGGCCGCGAGCCTGGCCTGTGACGATATCCATGGGCTGTGCCAGTTACTGGATGGCCCTCCAGGCGCGGCCTGAACCACGTCTTATACGGTTAGGCGCAAATGCTTATGCACAATTTGTTGGTCGCACAAGTGTTGAAACAGCCATTTTGTGAAGATGTTCTCATTACGCTGCAACTGCCTGTTTTGCGTGCGTTTTATTTTGTGAACAAATAATGACCAGTCAGCATTTGTGCCTGTGGCGCCCGTCTTTACGGCACTCGACAGAATTTCATCAACAGACTTATCCACAGGGCGTTCTGCCCTTTAATCGCGCTCGGCGAGCACCATCAGGTTGCGCGGGGTCAGTGCTGTTTCGCAGAAGCGGCCTACTTGAGCCTGGTAGCCGTTCTCTTGAAGAAACAGTGCCCGATCCAGAACCAGCCACATTTCCAACGGGCGGCGAAACAGCCCACGCACCAACTCCAGGTTTCGTACCTGTGCCAGGCGTTGCCAGCCGTGCTGCTCCAGCGCGGCCCAGTCCTGCTCGCCTGTGGATAACCCCTTGAGCGCCGCCAGGTGCTGGCAGTAGTCAGCGAAGGACCGATGCAGCCATTCGCTGGGCAACGAAGGCGTGGGCAGATACTCATCGCACCCGCGCAGCTGCCGCTGCAACTGATCGAAACCCAGGCGCCGGGCCATGGAGGTGTCGCGTTGCAGGCGTACCCGCAAGCCGGCGGTGACGGTTTCGCTCAGGGGCAGGCCCAGGTCTTCCCGCGACAAACGCAGCGCCGAGGCGCGGGCCGGGGCCGACAGCGCCTGGTACTGCTCGCTACTGATGCGGTTGTAACAGCAGGGCGCCACGGCCAGGTGCTTGCAGCCGGCGGCGCTGGCTAATTGCAGCAGGCGTACGTGCAGATCGCCACAGGCGTGCAGGGCGACGGGGGTGTGTTCGCTGCGCAGTTGTTGCACGGCGTCCTCGGCCATCACGTCTTGCGGGTGGTGGCGGGCGGGCATTTGATGATGGTCACTGAGGGCCTGGCCTGCGTCGATCAACGCCGGGTCGTACTCCAGGCAGGTCAGGTGTTGCCCCGGTTGCAGCAGCCGCCGGCCGAGGTGGCCTTTACCGGCGCACCAGTCGAGCCAATGGGTGGGGCGCTCGGCAAACTGCAGAGCGCTGCCAAACGCCTCGATTTGCTGCCATTTGCGGCCCGGTACATCGACATTCAGGCGTGCCGACGGCGCATGCAGCGCGCCCTCCGGTAACTTATCCACAGCACTGAGCTGGGCGGCCAGCTGCGCCCATTGGGGAAACGGCGCTGGGGCCTGGAGTTCGGTGGGCAGGTTATGGCTGCTTTCGGCTTCTGCCAGGGAGCGCCGGCGCAACCATTGGGCCAGCGCTGGATGCTGGGCTTCCCAAGGCAATTGCAGATGGGTGAAGGGCCGTGGTCGCCACAGCCCTTGATGTTCGGTGAGGAACGCATCCAGCGCGAGAAAACGGGCCAGCAGTCGCTCGCCCGTCAACCCGCTGTCAGCGTCCCTGGCAGGCATCGACCCGCAACCAGCGTTCCAGCAGCTTGAAGCCGCGCACCAGCACATAGGCCATCAGCAGGTAGAACATCCCGGCGGCAAAGAAGATCTCCACCGGCAGGTAGGTGCGGGCAATGATGGTGCGGGCCATACCGGTCAGTTCCAGCAAGGTCACGGTACTGGCCAGGGCGCTGGCCTTGAGCATCAGGATCACTTCGTTGCTGTAGGCCGGCAGGCCGATGCGCGCGGCACGCGGCAGGATGATGTAGAACAGCGCCTTGGGCTTGGACATGCCCAGTGCCCGCGCCGCTTCGATTTCCCCGGGCGGGATGGCCTGGATCGCGCCGCGCAGGATCTCCGCGATGTAAGCGGCGGTGTGCAGGGTCATGGTGACGGTGGCGCACCAGAACGGGTCCCGCAGGTAGGGCCACAGGGCGCTCTCGCGCACGGCGTCGAACTGCGCCAGGCCGTAGTAGACCAAAAACAGCTGCACCAGCAACGGTGTGCCACGGAAGAAGAAAATGTAGCAGTAGGGCAGGGTGCGCACGTACCACAGGCGCGAAGAGCGGGCGATGCCCAGGGGGATCGCCAGCAGCAGCCCGGCGATGACCGCGATGGCCACCAGTTCCAGGGTCAGAGTCGCGCCCTGGGCCAGTCGTGGCAGCCACTTGATGATCACGGCCCAGTTCAGGCCCAGGTCGAAATGCGACAGCCAGCTGTAGTCGCCGTTCATTGCGTGCTCCTCGCAAAGCCGCGAGCGGCGCGTTTTTCCAGGAAGTACATGCCGACCATGGCCAGCACGGTGAGGCCCAGGTACATGAAGGCCGCGACCATGAAGAAGGTGAAAGGCTGCTTGGTAACGGTCACGCCGATTTGCGCGTGGCGCATGATTTCTTCCAGGCCGATCACCGAGACCAGCGCGGTGTCCTTCATCAAAATCATAAACAGGTTGCCCAGGCCCGGCAGGGCGATGCGCCACATCTGCGGCATGATCAACCGGGTGAAAATACGCAGCTTCGACAGGCCCAGGGCGATGCCCGCTTCACGATGGCCTTTGGGGATCGCCAGGATCGCGCCACGAAACACTTCGGTGGCGTAGGCGCCAAAGCACAGGCCCAGGGCAATCACGCCGGCAGCGAAGGCGCTGAGCGACAGGTCGGGGTTACCGAAGAACTCCCCGAGGGCACGCATCATATTGACCGTGCCGAAATAAATCAGCAGGACCCACAGCAGTTCGGGAATGCCCCGGACAATGGTCGAGTAAGCGCCGCCAAGCCATTGCAGGAACTTGTACGGGGAAGTCTTGGCCAAGGCGCCGGCCAGGCCGAGCACCAGCCCCAGGCATAACGCCGTGAGTGCCAGTTTGACGGTCATCAGCGCGCCGGCAGCGAGTGCGGGGCCGAATCCGTAGAGATCGAAATTCATGGTTTTTTCATATCGCGCAAGGCTTGCGAAAAGCCGGCGCGCTCAAGCGAGCGCGCCGGACTGGCCAATCAGGATCATTCGATGCTGAAAGGGAAGTACTTGTCGTTGATCTTCTTGTAGGTGCCGTCGGCCTTGATTTCCGCCAGGGCCTTGTTCAGGCGCTCGCGCAGTGGGTCGCCTTTGCGCACGGCGATGCCGATCTTGTCGCTTTCTACAACCGGATCGCCTTTGAACTCGTAGGCCGAACCGTCTTTGCTCTTGAGCCACTCGTATTGCACGTACTTGTCGGCGAGCATCCCGTCCAGGCGGCCGGACGTCAGGTCGAGGTAGGCGTTTTCCTGGGTGTCATAGAGCTTGGCGGTGGTGTCTGGCAGTTTGTCTTCCAGGTAGGTACCGGCCAATGTCGCGCGCTGGGCACCGATGATCTTGCCTTTGAGGTAGTCGGCGTCGGTCTTGAAGTCTTTGATGGATTTGGCCGCGATGAATTGCAGCTTGTTGGAGTAGTACGGGTCGGTGAAATCAACGGCCTGCTTGCGCTCGTCGGTGATCGACAGCGACGACACCAGGAAGTCGAACTTCTTGGCGTTCAGGGCCGGGATGATGCCGTCCCAGTCCGAGACATACACTTCGCACTTCTCGACTTTCATCTTGGCGCACAGGGCGTCGCCGATGTCTTTGTCGAAGCCGACAACGTTGCCGCTGGCGTCTTTATTGTTGAACGGCGGGTAAGCCGCCTCGATCCCCATTTTCAAAGTCTCGGCCATGGCCGTGGCGCTGAACGCCATGGAAACGGCGGCGGCCAGGAGGAATTTTTTATAGTTCTGCATGCATGTTGCTCCGTTAGCGGTTGCTGGACATGAATTGTTTGCAGCGCGCCGAAAGCGGGTTGTCAAACACCTGCTGTGGCGATCCTTGCTCTTCGACCAGCCCCTGGTGGAGGAACACCACTTCGCTGGACACTTGGCGGGCAAAGCCCATTTCGTGGGTGACCAGCAGCATGGTGCGGCCTTCTTCGGCCAGCGCGCGGATCACATTAAGTACTTCCTGAACCATTTCCGGGTCAAGTGCCGAAGTGGGCTCATCGAACAGAATGACTTTAGGTTGCATCGCCAGGGTGCGAGCGATGGCCGCGCGTTGTTGCTGGCCGCCAGACAATTGCGCCGGGTAGGCGTGGCGTTTGTCGCCAATGCCCACCTTGGCCAGCAGCGCTTCGGCCACTTCGATGGCTTCGGCCTTGCTCTGGCCGAGCACGCGGCGTGGGGCCTCGATGATGTTGTCGAGGATGCTCATGTGCGGCCAGAGGTTGAAATTCTGGAAGACAAAACCGATTTCGCTGCGCAGGCGATTGATCTGCTTGCCGTCGGCGGCCATCAGCTCGCCGTTTTTCGCGGCCTTGAGCTTGAGCTCTTCGCCGGCCACCAGGATCTGGCCCTGGTGCGGGTTTTCCAGCAGGTTGATGCAGCGCAGGAATGTGGACTTGCCGGAACCGGACGAACCCAGGATCGAGATCACATCGCCGTCGCGAGCGGTCAGCGAGATGCCTTTAAGCACCTCCAGCTCACCATAGCGTTTATGCAAGTTGCGGATTTCAAGCGCGGGCGCGGCCAAAGCCATGTGCGGTCCTCATTGTGTTCATTGCGTTCCTGCTGTTGGGTCGCCTTCCTGGCGTGGCGCCAAGCTAGCATAGCGTTCGGATGACAGCCAACAGCGCCACGGGCGTTAAACAGGCGGTGTGTGACAGGTTGTCGCATCGGCACAGTAGCGTGTCGCGCCATCAACAACCGAACAGCCGTTTTAACCGATAAACCCGTGGCAGTCGCGTAAAAAAGGGCGCGATGGTGCCAGCTTTGGTCGGGTGTTGGAAGGGTTAAACGGGTAAACGGCACCTATCGGCCCTTTAATTGGGCGTCACTGACTTTTTGTGTGTGTTTTTGGTGCACTCATTCGTTCTTGAAGTGAGTCGAGCGGTAACGCTGTGGCGGATTGCCAGTAATCTCAATGGCTTGCGAGCGCTGATGGATTGTCCTACAGGCCGCGTCAACCTTGGCTTTGTAACATTTTGGCGCAAATCTTGCGTAAAAAATAAAGAACGCCCCGTTTGTTTCTTTTCACGAAGACTCAGCAAACCGGGTGGACCGAATACGCAATTCCTCGCAAAGGTGTGTCAATGAGTAGTACGCAAAGCTCCAATGACCTCGAACAGGGGCTCAAACCGCGGCATGTCACCATGTTGTCGATTGCCGGTGTGATCGGCGCCGGTTTGTTTGTCGGCTCCGGCCACGCGATTGCGGCAGCCGGGCCTGCCGTGCTGCTGGCCTATGCCGCAGCCGGTACGTTGGTGGTGCTGGTGATGCGCATGCTTGCCGAGATGGCCGTTGCTTCGCCAGACACCGGTTCATTTTCCACCTACGCCGACCGGGCCATCGGCCATTGGGCCGGCTTTACCATCGGCTGGCTGTACTGGTGGTTCTGGGTGCTGGTGATTCCCCTGGAAGCCAACGCCGCCGCAACCATCCTGCATGCCTGGTTCCCTGATGTGGCGATCTGGGCCTTTACCCTGGTCATCACCCTGCTGCTGACCGCGACCAACCTGTTCAGCGTAAAGAACTACGGCGAGTTCGAGTTCTGGTTTGCCCTGATCAAGGTGGTGGCGATCATCGGTTTTGTGATCCTCGGCGTGCTGGCGATCTTTGGCTTGCTGCCGGGCAGCCAGGTCAGCGGCGTCTCGCACCTGTTCGACACCCAAGGCTTTTTGCCCAACGGCATGGGCGCGGTGCTGGCGGCGATTCTGACCACCATGTTCTCGTTCATGGGCACCGAGATCGTGACCATCGCGGCCGCAGAGTCGAAGAACCCTGGCCAGCAGATCACCAAGGCCACCAACTCGGTGATCTGGCGGATCGGCTTGTTCTACCTGGTGTCGATCTTCATCGTCGTGGCCCTGGTGCCATGGAACGATCCGACCCTGGCAGCCGTTGGTTCCTACCAGACTGTGCTGGAACGCATGGGCATCCCGAATGCCAAGCTGATCGTCGACCTGGTGGTATTGGTCGCCGTAACCAGCTGCTTGAACTCGGCGCTGTACACCGCGTCGCGCATGCTGTTTTCCCTGGGCCGTCGTGGTGATGCGCCGGCAGTGGCCAAACGCACCAACAAGAGCGGCACGCCTTACTGGGCGGTGATGCTGTCTACCGGCGCGGCGTTCCTCGCGGTATTCGCCAACTACGTGGCCCCGGCGGCGGTGTTTGAATTCCTGCTGGCCAGCTCCGGCGCGATTGCGCTGCTGGTGTACCTGGTGATTGCCGTGTCGCAACTGCGCATGCGTCAGAAGCGTACAGCGGCGGGCGAGCAGATTGCCTTCAAGATGTGGCTGTTTCCGGGCCTGACCTATGCGGTGATCGTGTTTATCGTCGGCGCGTTGACCATCATGCTGTTCCAGGAAGCGCACCGGGTGGAGATTATTGCGACCGGTGTGTTGAGCCTGCTGGTGGTATTGGCGGGGTTGCTGGTGGCGAGCCGGCGCCGGGCCCAGAAGTTGGGGGCTGCGGTACTCAACTGACGAGTTGAAATGCTTGCTGCCTGGCACCACAAAGCACTGTGGGAGCCGGGCAGTTAAGCGCAGATCCCCTGTGGGAGCGGGCTTGCTCGCGAAAGCGGTGGGTCAGTCAACATCAATGTTGGCTGGGCCGACGTCTTCGCGGCGATGCGGCGATCCGACAAGCCCGCTCCCACATTTGATCTTCACTACGTTGAGCATTGCGTTCGCTTAACTGATCGGCATTAGGGCTTGCCCGGCTCCCACATTGGTTTTGTATCAATCCTGCGCGCTGGTCAGCGCCTGGGATGCCGCCACGTAGTCCGCCTGGAACTGTGGCGATTCAATCCAGGCCAACGCCGCCGCTTCATCATCGCTGCCGGTGGACCACTGCCGATACTCGATCAGCGCCGCCAGGATAAAGTCCGTGGCGTTTTCTTCGCCTTCCTGCTCCAGCACCAGCGCCAGCAACGGGTGCGCCAGGAATGCCGCACACAGCGCCTGCTGGCTGGTCTCGCCGGCCGCGCGCATTTCCACGAACAGTTCGGTCAAGTCCACCGACTCAAGGTCAATGCGGTCGTCGTCACCGGCAAACGCATCCGGCTTCGGCGCATTGGCGCGCTGGGTGCGGTTCTGCTTGGCCTTGGCTTTTGCCCGTTGGGCACGTTTTTGCTGCTTGTCTGGCGAAGCCATGGGCTCACGTCCTTGGTTCAGGATCTGGGTGGCGTATTGAAGCGCAGGTCTGGCGAAATCCCAAGGGTTTCTACAGCCGGGTGCCCGGTGTGTCGGGCGCCAGTTGGCCGTGCTGCAGCCACGCCAGTGCAATCGGCCACAACCGATCCTGATATTCACTGCGGAAAAACGCGAAATGCCCGACGACCTCTTCGCCAATATCCCCCGGCGCGATACGCAGGTGCGTGCGCTCGCTGGCCTGGAAGTAATTCAGCAGACGCTCAATGGCGGGCACGGTGCCAAACGGGTCGTCGCTGATGCTGATCGCCAGGATCTGTGCCTGCACCCGGGTAAAGGGCAGCTCGTCCAAGGCCCGCCCGCTGGGGCGTGTCTCGTAGGTGGGGGTGGGCGTGCTCCAGTCCCGCACCACGCCGGCGGGCGTGTCTTCCAGCCAGCCCAGGCGCTTGCCCGGGAAATACCCGCATACAGCAGTCACCAGCGGCATTACCAGGTGCCACTTGGCAAACATCCGCCAGCGCCCGCTCGCTTGATAGTCACGCCAGTAGGCGAACTGCGCGCCCACCGTTACCAGGCGCCTGATCGCGGCGCCGGAGGCCCCGAGGCCGGCCGCGCAGCCGCCAAAGCTGTGGCCGACTACATCAATGGGCTGCCCGGCAAACTCGCGTTGCGCCCGTCGCAGGATGGCCTCGAAATCCAGTCGGCCCCAGTCTGACCACGAGGCTTTGAACCCACGCAACGAGCCACTGCGCGACTCGCCGATGCCGCGATAGTCGTAGGTGATGACATCGAAACCCTTGGCAAACAGGTACTCGGCAAAGCGCGAATAGTGGCGGCAGCGCACTGAGGTGGCGGCGTTGATGATCACCACTGGGCGTTCGATATCGCTGCGGATATGGCGCCAGGTGAAGCCGCCAATGGGGTAGTGGTCGGCGGCGGGCTCGTGGAATGTCTCGGGGTGTGGGCGGCTGGGCAGGTTCATCACTGGCCTCGATCCATGCGCTTTCGATGGGGGGTGACGACCCGTGCGCAGTTCTTATTGGAGGCTGACACTAACAAAATCGCCAGCCAAAGGCGCGCAATACCTGCCAGCCAATCCCGTAAAAAAGGCGGTTGTGGCGAGCGTGCTTGCCCGCGTTGGGTCGCGCAGCGGCCCCAAAAATGGGACAGCCATGCAGCCCCGCGCGGGCAAGCTCGCTCGCCACAGGTGTGTACAGGTAAATGTTGCATTCGGTTCAGGCGTGATTCAGCCGTGCTGCCGGCAATATACGCCAGCATCTCCCCCGCCCTGGCAGGTTAAACCATGGAACACCGCAACCGTTTTCGTGTGGAGGCCCTGGGTGTTTTCCTGGTGGCCTTGTTGTTATTTACCCTGGGCATCTGGGATCAGTCGCCGCAAGGGTTTGACGGGCGTTGGGCGGTGTTTATGCAGGAGATGTTTCGCCACGGCGCGAGCCTCTTCCCCACCACCTACGGTGAGCCTTACCCGGATTATCCGGGCACGGCGACCTATTTCAGCCTGCTCTTTGCCCGGCTGTTCGGTGTGCCTAACGACCTGGCTAACGTGTTGCCCACCGCTCTGGCGTCGGCTGGGGTCGTGGCCCTGGTCTACCGCTTGCTGGTGCCCTGCGGCCGGACCTGGGCGTTGCTGACGGTAGTGCTGACGGCATTGACCGCGCAATGGCTGGAGAAGTCGCGCTCAGTCTGCCTGGATCAGATGGTCTCCCTGCTGTGCCTGGGCTGTTTCTACTTGCTGCACACCGGCGAGCGCCTGGGCTCGCGGCTGCGCCAATACGCAATCTTTCCCTTGTTCGTGGCGGCGTTTGCCATGCGTGGGCCTTTGGGCTTGATCGAGGTCTGTGGGGTTGCTTGCGTGTACTGGGCGCTGGGGCCTGCCCGCACGCGGGAAGAGAAGATTGGCTTGCTGAAAAAGGTGCTTGCCCACGGCGTGATCGGCCTGGTCCTGCTCCTTGCCTGTTGGTGGGTGTTGCTGAAGCTGGCGCGGATCAGCGGGGGTGATGCTTTTGCCGACGAGGTGATGAAGATGCAGGTGGCCGGTCGCCTGGATGAAAGCGGCGAGCCGTTCTACTTCTATTTCAAGCTGAGCCTGTATCGCTATTTCCCGGTGATCCCGCTGGCGCTGGCGACGTTGATTGCCCTGCGCCACACCTGGTCGGCGCGCAATGATGATGCCGATGTGCGCCTGATGCTGCGCCTGGGCGGCTGTGGCCTGATGATCCTGCTGGGGTTGTCGGTGCCGAACTTCAAGCGTGCCTACTACATCCTGCCGATGGTCCCGATGTTTGCCGCAGTGGCGGCTTATGGGCTGCTTCAGGCCCGGGGTTGGTTGCTTGGGGTGCGTCGGGGTTATGAGTGGCTGGTGGCGATCCTGCCGCTGCTGGGGGTTGTCGTGGTCTTGGTCTGCCGCCAGTTGTGGAGCAAACACGGTTACTGGCCTGATGTTTCAGTGCCGGGGTTGATTGCGCTGCTGATCGCCCTGCAGTTGGCGGCGGTGGTGGCCTGGCGTCGCTGGCGCAGCCGTGTGGGGGCGCGACTGGTGGTGCTCAGCCTGATCGCGCTGGCCACCCAATGGCTGGTGCTGGTGACGGTCGTGGAGCCGGCCAAGGATCTGCAATTCGACACCAAAAACTTTGTGGGTGCAGTGGAAACCCTGCGGGCCGAGCACCCCGGGCCGCTGGTGTTTCTCAACCTTGGCAAAGACACCTGGGCCATTCGCTACATCATGAACCTGGATCATGACGAGCAGCCGCTGTTTATCGGGCGCGATAACCTTGCGCGCCTGAACGCACTGCCGCGCTCGTCCTGGGTGATTGTCGCGCGCAAGGAAACCGAACTGCTGCAGGGCACGCCGCTGCAGCATCTGGTACCGGCTTTTAATGGGCGGCTTAATGACAACCCGTTGCTGGTGTTCCGGGTGCCATGATCAGCCGCCGCCGTGGATTTACAGCTCAATCAAAAGTTGTAGGCCAGCGTACCGACGAGCGTACGACGGTTGCCGATAAAGCAGTCGCCTCGCGCCAGGCATGTGGTGTAGTAGGTCTTGTCTTCAAGGTTGGTCGCGTTGAGCGTCAGGTTCCAGTTCTGGTAGCGGTACCCGAGCATCGCATCCACCAGGGTAGAAGACGGCGTTTTCAGGCGGTCGGCGCCATCCCAGCTGGTTCCCACATAGCGAATACCGGCACCGACACTGAACCCGGAAATGTCGCCGATACTGAACCGATGTTGGCTCCATACCGAGGCCATGTTCTCTGGAACGCTGGACAGGCGTTTGCCTTGCTCGGCGGGCGCGCCCTTGATGACGGTGGTGTCGGTGTAGCTGTAGGTGCCAATCAGGTCCCAGTCGGGCGTGACCGTCACCAGCGCTTCGAGCTCCAGGCCACGGGCGCGGGTTTCACCACTTTGCAGGGTATTCATCGCATCCAGGGGGTCGGGCATGCGGCGGTTCTGCTCGCGAATGTCATACACCGCTGCGGTGTAGAGACTGTTGCTGCCAACCGGCTGATATTTCACCCCCAGCTCCCACTGTTTGCCCTTGAGCGGTACGTAGGGCTCCAGCGTTCGCCGGTTGAGGCCGATTTGGGGCTGGAATGATTCGCTGTAGCTCAAGTAGGGCGCTATGCCGTTGTCGAACAGGTAGGTCAGGCCCGCGCGGCCGGTCACCTTGTCGTCTTTTTGCCGGGCGCTGCCTTGGGTTTGGCTGGCGGCCCAATCCTTGCGCAGGCCGAGGGTCAGCAGCCACTGTTCGTATTTGATCTGGTCCTGGGCATACAGCCCTTGTTGCATGACCCGTTGTTCCGGGTCTGCGGTGAGGCGAATGACCGAGGGATCAAAGGTGCCATACACCGGTTCGTACACGTTCAGTGGTGTTGCGTTACCGCTGGCACCTTCCCGGTTGGAGACCGCATGCTGGTAGTCGCCCCCCAGCAGCAGCGTGTGCTGTAGCGGGCCGGTGTCAAATCGGGCCTCGGCGTTTTGGTCGGCAACCCAGACTTTGACCTCTGGCTTGGAAACGTAATAGACACGGTCGAGGGTCTGGTTATCGGCGTTAAACGGTGGGTTTCTTGCGAATTTCGCATAAATCGACTGGTAGCTGACTTTGCTTTTCTGCCAGCGCAGGTTCTGGCGCAGCGTCCATGTGTCGTTCAGGTGCCACGAGAATTGCGACGTCAGGGCTGTCTGGTCACTGTCGTATTCGTCGAACCCTGGCTCGCTGGCAAACCGGTTGCTGTGGATCCGGCCATATGGCGCATTCCAGACGGTACCTTTGTGTGGGAAGAACTGCGTGGTGGAGCCACTGTCATCGCGCTGGATGTTGGCCATGACGGTCCAGTCGATATCTTCGTTGGGGCGCCAGGTCAGCGATGGCATCAGCACCTGGCGGTTGTCTTTGACATGATCAACCTGGGTGTCGCTGTCGCGCTGGATCGCCACCAGCCGGTACAGCAGCGTGCCTTGCGGGTTCAGGGCGCCGGTGGTGTCGACGGCGACCTGCTTGCGGTTGTAATTGCCGTATTGCAGTTGCAGTTCGGTGTGCTGTTCGGCTTTGGGGCGTTTGCTGACCTGGTTGATCAGGCCGCCCACCGGGCTTTGCCCATACAGCATCGACGCAGGACCCTTGAGCACTTCAAGGCGTTCCAGGGTGAAGGGGTCGGTGCGCACGTTGGTGTAAGTGCCGAAGCTCTGCTGTAAACCATCAAGGAACAGGGCCGGCGAGCTGCCTCGCACTTTCGACCAGTCTCCGCGGCTATCGAGCCCGAAGGTTTCGGCCCGAACCCCGGAAACATAACGCAATGCGTCTTGCACGGTCAGCGCGCCCTGATCGCGCATGCGGTCGGCGCTGATGACGGAAATCGACTGGGGGATCTCAGTGATGGGGGTGTCGGTCTTGGCCCCCGTTGTACTGCGCTTGGCGACGTAGCCTTTGACCGGGCCGTCGGCCGTTTCTTCTGAGGCAGTTGCCGTAATACTTTGGCTGGGCAGTTCGAGCTGGCCTGTTTTCTCGGACGCGTCTGCGACCGGGACAAGCATCGAAGCGAATCCGAAGGGGGCAAGGCCAAACGCCTTCAACCATGAACCTGACTCGCGTGCAGAGGGCATCGCAGCTCCTTGATTATTGTTAGTGGGGCAGGGGGGATTTTGCGCGCCAGCTTAAATGATAATAATTGCTATTAGCAACCATGAGCTTCAGTCGAGCCTGGCTTTTTGGCGGGGGTGTTTGATGCGGGCGACCGGGTGGGGTCGCCCTGAGCGGGGAGTGGCAATCAAGGCTGGCAGTCAGGCAGGAGTGCGAAGTGACATTCGTCCTGAACTATCTGGAGGGGGGGCGGCGAACTATTTGCAGCGATACCCCTCGGGCATCGTGACGGTGTAGTTGCGCTGCACGCGATCCTGGAAGTTCAGGTTCTGCAGGCCCTGTTGCACCAAGAAGGCTTCGACTTTGGCGGCCTGGCAGTCCTCGTTATAGGACGTTACCCGCAGCAGGTACACCGCGCGTTTGCTCGCTTCATCCCGGGCCGTGGCGGTGAAGGTGGTGAGGGTGGTGTAGCCGGTGCGCTCCGAGCTGCCTACCGGGCCATAGGTGGTGTTTGGCGTGCTGGTGCAGATCATCTGGTCGCTTTTTTTCTTGCTGTTCTTGCACACGGTGGAGGTGCTGGTTGGCACCTGCCCATACTCGGTGGCGGTATAGCGGTAGGTCACCTGGTGACTGTCGATGTCGAGGGTGATCGTGATTTTCGGCGTGCGGTTCTTGGGCAGGGACACGTCGGTATACACCTCGCGAAACCCCTGGTCCTTCATGGCGCTGACCATATCGCGCAGGTAGTAGCGGGCATTGAGCGCGTTCTCGGCATTGCCGCCGACCGACGTCACCAGCACCGTCGCCTGTCGGTCAAAGTGATAGTCCGGGTCAGGGGTTGCGTTGATCGCGACGTCCATCGTAGTAGCGCATCCGCTGAGCAGCGCTGTCAGCATTAACAGCGTGCATAACAAGTACCGGGTCATGACGTAACTACCTTGTTGAAGATTGGATTAAGGCTAGACGGTTGAGCAGGGAAATAAATAACACATCAGGTGCCAGCAAGGCTTGGCGTTAACCTAAAAGTAACCAGAGGGGCGCTGGCGATACTAAATCGCAGGCAACAAAAAACCCGCACTAGGCGGGTTTCTTGGGTGTTCCAGATGATTTTTGCACCACCTGAAACTAATAAGTGGTGCCCAGAGACGGAATCGAACCGCCGACACGGGGATTTTCAATCCCCTGCTCTACCGACTGAGCTATCTGGGCAACGGGGCGCATTAAACGGGTTTTTCAGGGGGTCGTCAAGCAAGTTTTCAAAAAATATTTAATTATTACCGTCGCTTACGTGCCAACCCCGGTTTTTGCTCAATTATTGAGCAGGCGGCACGTAGCCGTCGGCCTTGGCGTAATCCTCGCCGGAAAAGTACTTGTCCATCTCGCCCTGCAGATATTTGCGGTCTTCGGCGTTCATCATGTTCAGGCGTTTTTCGTTGATCAGCAGGGTCTGGTGCTTCTGCCAGTCGGCCCAGGCCTTGGCGGAGACGTGGTCGAAAATGTCCTGGCCCTTGGCGCCCGGGAATGGGGCGCGCTCCAGGGCTGGCAGTTCTTCGTGATACTTGCGGCAGATGATGGTGCGGGTCATGACGAAACTCCTGCGTTCAATACGTCGGCCGCGCGCTTCAGCAGTTTTTTCACCGGGGCGGCAAGGCCCAGGCGCGGCGGGGTGGCGAGGTTATACCAGAGCCAGTCGGCCTCGGCCACGTGATGGGCCGATTCCTCGACCTGCACCAGCCAGGGTTCGATAGCCAGCTGGAAGTGGCTGAAGGTGTGGACCAGCCCAGGTAGCGCCTGATGCTTGCCCAGCGCCAGTGAGTGCTGGTTGGCCAGGTGTTCCAGGTCGTTCAGGTCGTCCAGCTCCGGCAAGCTCCACAGCCCGCCCCACAGGCCCGTAGAGGGGCGACGGTAAAGCAGGATCGCGCCCTCCTGGTTGGCCAGCATTGGCATCAGCGTGCGCTTTTGCGGGATGGTCTTGCGCGGCTTGGGGATCGGGTAGCGGGTTTCCAGGCCCAGCATGTGCGCCTCGCAGCCCTTTTCCAGGGGGCACAGCAGGCAACTGGGCTTGCTGCGGGTACAGAGGGTGGCGCCCATGTCCATCATGGCCTGGGTGTAGGCATTGACGCGGTCGTGGGGGGTAAAGCGCTCGGCAGTGGCCCACAACTGCTTGGCCACCTTGGGCTCGCCCGGATAGCCCTCCTGGGCAGTAAAACGTGCCAGCACGCGCTTGACGTTGCCGTCGAGGATCGGTGCGCGCAGGCCCATGCTCAGGCTGGCGATGGCACCGGCGGTGGACAGGCCGATGCCCGGCAGTTCGGTGAGTTTCTCTACATCGCGGGGAAACTCGCCGCCGTATTCGGCCACCACGATCTTGGCAGTCTTCTGCAGGTTGCGCGCCCGGGTGTAGTAGCCCAGCCCGGTCCACAGGTGCAGTACTTCATCTTCCGGCGCGGCCGCCAGGGCCTCGACCGTAGGCAGCGAAGCCATGAAGCGGTCGAAGTAATTGAGCACGGTGCTGACCTGGGTCTGTTGCAGCATGATTTCCGAGACCCACACCCGATACGGGGTGATGCCCTGTTGCCAGGGCAAGTCATGGCGACCGTGGCGGTCGTACCAGTCGAGCACGGCCGCTGAAAATTGCTCGTTTCTCATCGGTTGAACAAACCTTTGAGGGCGTCTTTGAGCTTGGGGTTGACCTTGTCGAGCTTCTCTTCAAGTTTCTCGCTGAGCTTGTTGCCCGCCATCTTGGCGGCCACCTGGCCCAGGCCGTCCTTGTCCAGGCGGCAGGCTTTGGCGCCCAGTTCCAGCGGGCCACGGCAGCGCAGCGGCACTTCGATACCCTGGAAGTTCGAGCCGACCTGGCAGGCCGGGTCCGGCATGTCGCGCTTGTCGCCCTCGACGATGATGCCCACGCGGTAGTCCATGCCCAGTACACGCAGGTCCACGTCGCCATTGCCGTTGACGGTCAGGCCGGGGATGCGCACTTTCAGGTCCGGGTTGCTCGCCACGCCGTTACGGAAGGTCAGGTTGCCCTTGAGTTCCTGGAACGGTGTGTCCTTGCTGCGCGGTGTGGTGGCCAAGGTCTTGCGGTTGAGCAGGGCGATACCCGTGCACAGTTGTTGCTCAAGGTTGGCATTGAGCAGCACACCATTGTTGATGACGAAGCTGGCGGTGCCGTTGAGGCTGTCGATCAGCGCTTTCTGGCTGTTGCCACGCCCGTTCAGGTTGCTGTCGAGGGTGATCTGGCCCTTGACCGGCGGGGTTTGCCCCTGGGCTTGCAGGATGCGCTCGACCGGTACTTGCTTGATTTTGGTCTGCAACGCCAGCACCGGCACATCTTCCCGTGCATCGAGGCTGCCGTTGGCCTGGAACGTGCCGTTATAGAGGCCACCGCTCAAGGTGTCGAGCTTGAACTGGCCACCCTGGCCGGAGGCCTTGAGGGCTGCATTCTCGATGGGCAACTGGCTCAGGGTCAGTTGGCCGAAGGACAGGTCGGCAATCACGTCCAGGCTGCGCAGGCGCGCCAGGGGCAGCAGTTTGTCGGTGCTCCAGGCGCCTTTGGTCGGCGCGTCCGGCAACGGCGTGGTGCCACCGGCGGCCATGGCCCCGGCTTCGCTGCTTTGCACTTCGGCCTGGCGTGCGACGGCGGCGCTGTTGGCTGCTTCGGACTTGGCGGGCAGGTAATGGTCGGCATTGAACGTGTCGCCCTTGAGCTGCACGCGCAGGGATTGCTTGGCAAAGTCCTCCACCGCCAGGCGCCCGGTAAAGGTGCTGCCGTCGACTTTCAGGTTGAGGTCTTCCAGGGCCATGCTCGACGGAGTGCCTTGCAGGCGGCTGACCAGTTCGACCTTGCTCAGGCTCCCTGGGGCCATGGCCGGCAGGGGCTGGCCGACGCTGTCGAGGAACTTGGCCAGGTCAAACTGGGCAATCGACAGGGCGCCGCTGATCTGTGGGGTTTTATCCAGGTCGTTGACCTTTACTTCGCCCAGTGCCCGCAGTTGGTTGAGCGACAGCTTGAGGCCGGTCCACTCGGCAATGTTCGCCGACAGGTCCACCAGCAACTGGCCCTGGGTGGCAAAGGTCACGGTCTTGCCTTGCAGCGGCTCGCCGGTGGCTTCGCCTGCAACTTTCATGTCTTCGAACTGATAGCGTTTGAGGGCGCGATCAAAACGCAGCTCGCCGCTGAGTTCGCTCTTGACCCGCATCACTGGCTGGTTGCTGCCGAAGAAGGCAGTGAGTTTGACCGGGATGCTCGCGCCTTCATGCACGGCACCGGTGCTCAACTGAATGCTCTCGGCGCTGAATTGCTTGCCGGTCTGCTCGTCGTTGTACTCGATGCGGGCGTTGTTGACCGTCAGGCTGTCGATATCCAGGCGGATCGGCTGAGCCGGTTTGTCCGGCGCTGGCGCCGTGGTTGGCGCAGTCGTCACGGGTGCCTCGGCGGTGCCGGTGGCTGCAACGGGCGGTGCCTTGCCGATATCTTCCCAGTTGCCGTGGCCTTGCTTGTCGCGGTTGAGGCGCAGGTTCAGGCCCTCGACGCGCACATCGCTCATCTGCACTTCACGACGCAGCAGCGGCAGCACCCGTACCGACAGGCCGAGCATCTGCAGGTCGGCAAACGGCTGGGCAGGATTGCTCAGGGTGGCCACGCTGGCTTCATGCAACTCCAGGCCCAGCCACGGGAACAGGCTCCAGCCGATATCGCCATTGAGCGTCAGCTCGATGTGGGCCTTGTCGCGGGCAATCTGGCGAATCTCGTCTTTGTAGTCGTTGGGATCGAAGAGGTGGGTCAGGGCAAAGCCCAGAGCCACAATGATCAGCAACAGCCCGAGAAGTACCAGACCCAGGATTTTGCCGAACGCTTTCATGGGCGAGTCCTTGTATGTCGATTTCAAAATTTAGCCGCAGAGTATAACGCCGCTGGACCTGCGGCTGTTTACGCATCGTTACATAGTGTCAAACAAAACAGATGAGCCGAAAAAGGTAGTGTCAGTTTGGTTTTTCTCGCGGCGCCAAATGCTAATCTTTGCGCGTTCGCCCGCCTTCTGCGACGAAACGTCGCGCTTACAGGGAGCTTCACTCGACAAAACGGCCACGCATTGCGTGCAAAGGCCGAGGAGGAGAGCGCCTGGCGAACACAGACCAACAACTGGGGGAAACACCAATGAACACTAGCACTGCGGCCGGCATTCCTGCTGCGCAGCCTGCGTTCCTGTCCAAGGAACGCATCATCGCCAAGCCAGGGTTTAACCGCTGGCTGGTTCCGCCGGCCGCCCTGGCTATCCACTTGTGCATCGGCATGGCCTACGGCTTTTCGGTGTTCTGGCTGCCACTGTCCAAGGCGCTGGGCGTCACCGCGCCGGTGGCGTGCGCGCCGGACATGAGCTTTATCGCGCAGATCTTCTCGTCGTCCTGCGACTGGCCGATCTCCATGCTGGGCTGGATCTACACCCTGTTCTTCATCTTCCTGGGCTGCTCGGCAGCGATCTGGGGCGGCTGGCTGGAACACGCCGGGCCGCGCAAGGCCGGTGTGGTCTCGGCACTGTGCTGGTGTGGTGGCCTGCTGATCTCGGCGCTGGGGATCTATACCCACCAGATCTGGCTGATGTGGCTCGGCTCCGGGGTCATCGGCGGTATCGGCCTGGGCCTGGGCTATATCTCGCCGGTCTCGACCCTGATCAAGTGGTTCCCGGACAAGCGCGGCATGGCCACCGGCATGGCGATCATGGGCTTTGGTGGTGGTGCGATGGTCGGCGCCCCCCTGGCAGCGGCACTGATGGGCCACTTCGCTTCGCCGACGGGCGTAGGCGTATGGCAGAGCTTCTTGGTGATGGCCGCGATCTACTTCGTGTTCATGATCGGCGGCGCCTTGTCCTACCGCGTCCCGCCGACCGGCTGGAAGCCTGAGGGCTGGACCGCGCCGGCGAAAAAAGCCAGCAACGCGATGATTACCCATCGCCATGTGCACGTGAACGTGGCCTGGAAAACCCCGCAATTTCGCCTGGTGTGGCTGGTGCTGTGCCTGAACGTATCGGCCGGTATAGGCATTCTCGGCATGGCGTCGCCGCTGTTGCAGGAAGTGTTTGGTGGCAAGTTGCTGGGTGTGGATGTGCCATTTGGCCAACTGGATGCCGGGCAACTGGCCTCCATCGCAGCCATCGCTGCCGGTTTCACCGGGTTGTTGAGCCTGTTCAACATTGGTGGGCGGTTCTTCTGGGCGTCGTTCTCTGACTACCTGGGCCGTAAAAACACCTACTTCGTGTTCTTCGCCCTGGGCTTTGCCCTGTATGCGCTGATCCCGAACCTCGGCCACCTGGGCAACGTCTCGCTGTTCGTGGCGGCGTTCTGCATCATCCTGTCGATGTACGGCGGCGGCTTCGCGACCGTGCCGGCCTACCTGGCGGACCTGTTCGGTACGCAAATGGTCGGTGCGATCCACGGTCGCCTGCTGACTGCCTGGGCGGCGGCCGGCGTGCTGGGCCCGGTGCTGGTCAACTACCTGCGTGAGTATCAGCTGAGCATTGGCGTGGAGCGTGCTGCGGCTTATGACATCACCTTGTACATCCTCGCCGGCCTGTTGGTGCTGGGCTTTATCTGCAACCTGCTGGTGCGTCCGGTGGCCGACAAGTACTTCATGACCGACGCCGAACTGGCCGCCGAACAGGCGCTGGGCCATGACAAGGGCGCCGATGCCAGCACTTCCCTGGAGTGGAAAGCCGCTTCCGGCACCGTGCCATTGGCAATTGCTGCGTGGCTGGTGGTGGGTATTCCGCTGGCGTGGGGCGTGTGGGTGACCTTGCAGAAGACTGCAGTGCTGTTCCACTAACACCGCATAACCCGTGTGGGCCCGGTTCCTGTGGGAGCCGGGCTTGCCCGCGATAGAACCCGCTTGGTGTATCTGTAGTACGCAGGCGTCTGCATCGCAGGCAAGCCAGCTCCCACACACGCCAGCTCCCGCACTTGTACTGACATGTCTATGCCCGACAGGCCGTCAGTCTTATCCCCTTCGATGTTTCTGTTTAGCGCCCGCAGCCCCTATAATGGCCACCTTTTTCGCCCAATGATTTTGCGGAGCTGGTGATGGCCGAACGTAAGGCGTCCGTCGAGCGCGACACTCTGGAAACCCAGATCAAAGCCTCGATCAACCTGGATGGCACCGGAAAGGCCCGATTTGATATCGGTGTTCCTTTTCTTGAGCACATGCTGGATCAAATCGCCCGTCATGGGCTGATCGACCTGGATATCGTCAGCAAGGGTGACCTGCATATCGACGACCACCACACCGTGGAGGATGTCGGTATCACCCTCGGCCAGGCGTTTGCCAAGGCCATCGGCGACAAAAAGGGCATCCGCCGTTACGGCCATGCCTATGTCCCGCTGGACGAGGCGCTGTCGCGTGTGGTCATCGACTTCTCGGGCCGCCCAGGCCTGCAGATGCACGTGCCTTACACCCGCGCCACGGTGGGTGGCTTTGACGTGGACCTGTTCCAGGAATTCTTCCAGGGCTTCGTCAACCACGCCCTGGTCAGCCTGCACATCGACAACCTGCGTGGCACCAACACCCACCACCAGATCGAAACCGTGTTCAAGGCTTTCGGCCGCGCCCTGCGCATGGCCGTGGAGCTTGATGACCGCATGGCCGGGCAAATGCCGTCGACCAAGGGCGTTCTGTAATGCAGACGGTCGCGGTTATCGACTACGGCATGGGTAACCTGCATTCGGTGGCCAAGGCCCTCGAGCACGTCGGTGCCGGCAAGGTGCTGATCACCAGCGATGCGCAGGTGATCCGCGAAGCCGACCGTGTGGTGTTCCCCGGTGTGGGCGCGATTCGCGACTGCATGGCCGAAATCCGCCGCCTGGGCTTTGACAGCCTGGTGCGCGAAGTCAGCCAGGACCGGCCGTTCCTCGGGATCTGCGTGGGCATGCAAGCCTTGCTCGACCGCAGTGAAGAGAACGGCGGCGTCGACTGCATCGGTCTGTTCCCAGGCGCGGTGAAGTTTTTCGGCAAGGATCTGCACGAAGACGACGAGCATCTGAAAGTCCCGCACATGGGCTGGAACGAAGTGCGCCGCACCGTCGACCACCCGCTGTGGCATGACATCCCGGACATGGCGCGTTTCTACTTCGTCCACAGCTACTACATCGCCGCCGGTAACCCGCGCCAGGTGGTGGGTGGCGGGCACTACGGCGTCGATTTCGCCGCAGCGCTGGCCGAAGGTTCGCGCTTTGCCGTGCAGTTCCACCCGGAGAAAAGCCATACCCATGGCCTGCAACTGTTGCAGAACTTCGCCAGTTGGGACGGGCGCTGGTAATGGCCAAGAAGATCAAGCCACCGATCCTCAATCTCACTCCCCAGCAGGAGAGTGAGGCGACCGACAAGATCAAGCGTTTCATGGAAGATCGCTTCGAGCTCCGTCTCGGGTCGTTCGAGGTGGCTGAGATCCTCGAGCTGTTCACCACTGAAATTGCTCCGCACTATTACAACAGGGCGATTTTCGATGTGCAGACGCACCTTAAAGAAAGGTTCGAAAGCATCGAAAGCGACTTGTGGGCGCTCGAAAAACCCTGATTTTCCGAGCAATGCTGAATATCGAATAAGGTTTGCCAGATGCTGATTATCCCCGCTATCGATCTCAAGGACGGCGCTTGTGTACGTCTGCGCCAGGGCCGCATGGAAGATTCCACGGTGTTTTCCGATGACCCGGTGAGCATGGCTGCCAAGTGGGTGGAGGGCGGCTGCCGTCGCCTGCATCTGGTGGACTTGAACGGCGCCTTTGAAGGCCAACCGGTCAATGGCGAAGTGGTGACGGCCATCGCCAAGCGCTACCCGAACCTGCCGATCCAGATCGGTGGCGGTATCCGCTCCCTGGAAACCATCGAGCACTACGTCAAGGCGGGCGTGAGCTACGTGATCATCGGCACCAAGGCGGTGAAAGACCCGGCCTTCGTCGCCGAAGCCTGCCGTGCGTTTCCGGGCAAGGTCATCGTGGGCCTGGACGCCAAGGATGGTTTCGTCGCTACAGACGGCTGGGCGCAAATCAGCACCGTGCAGGTGATCGACCTGGCCAAGCAGTTTGAGGCCGACGGTGTGTCCGCTATCGTTTATACCGACATCGCCAAAGACGGCATGATGCAGGGCTGCAACGTACCGTTTACCGCTGCGCTGGCCGCCGCCACCAAAATCCCGGTGATCGCTTCCGGCGGTATCCACAACCTGGGCGATATCAAGTCGCTGCTGGACGCCAAGGCGCCGGGGATCATCGGCGCCATCACCGGCCGGGCGATCTACGAAGGCACCCTGGACGTCGCCGAAGCCCAGGCTTACTGCGATGCCTACAAAGGCTGAGGACTGACCATGGCGCTGGCCAAACGCATCATCCCTTGCCTGGACGTCGACAACGGTCGGGTGGTCAAGGGCGTCAAGTTCGAGAACATCCGTGACGCCGGCGACCCGGTGGAAATCGCCCGTCGCTACGATGAGCAGGGTGCCGACGAGATTACCTTTCTCGACATCACCGCCAGCGTCGACGGCCGCGATACCACGCTGCATACCGTCGAGCGCATGGCCAGCCAGGTGTTTATCCCGCTGACCGTGGGCGGTGGCGTACGCACCGTGCAGGATATTCGTAACCTGCTTAACGCGGGTGCGGACAAGGTCTCGATCAACACGGCCGCGGTGTTCAACCCGGAGTTTGTCGGCGAAGCGGCGCAGCACTTCGGTTCGCAATGCATCGTCGTCGCCATCGACGCCAAGAAAGTCTCCGGCCCGGGTGAAACCCCGCGCTGGGAGATCTTCACCCACGGCGGGCGCAAGCCGACCGGCCTGGATGCGGTGGAGTGGGCGATGAAGATGGAAGGCCTGGGCGCCGGTGAAATCCTGCTGACCAGCATGGATCAGGACGGCATGAAAAACGGCTTTGACCTGGGCGTGACCCGCGCCATCAGTGACGCACTGGGCATTCCAGTGATTGCGTCCGGTGGTGTGGGCAACCTGCAACACCTGGCCGACGGCGTTATCGAAGGCCACGCCAGCGCGGTGCTGGCGGCGAGTATTTTCCACTTTGGCGAATACACCGTGCCTGAGGCAAAGGCCTACATGGCAGCACGCGGAATCGTCGTCCGCTAAACGTCACTGGACACCATGGCAGGCTCGCGGCACTCTGGGGCCTGCCATGGATTCCGGTACCCCTACATGCTCAAAGACCTGCTGCTTGCCCTCGCCAGTTCTTCCATTCTGTTGGCGGGCTCGGCCAATGCCGCTGAGCCGTCTGGCACTTCTCTGGTGCTGCTGACGGAGAACTTTCCGCCCTACAACATGGCGAAAAACGGCAAGAACTTCGCCAAGGACGAGAACATCGAAGGCATTGCGGTGGACATTGTCCGCGAGACTTTCAAGCAGGCTGGCATTTCCTACAACCTCACGCTGCGCTTCCCTTGGGAGCGGATCTATAAACTCGCCCTGGAAAAGCCAGGCTACGGCGTGTTCGTCATGGCGCGCCTGCCGGACCGCGAAGCGCTGTTCAAGTGGGTCGGCCCCATCGGCCCGGATGACTGGGTGCTGCTGGCCAAGGCTGACAGCAAGATCCAGCTGACCGACCTTGAGCACGCCCGTAGCTACAAGATTGGTGCCTACAAAGGCGATGCCATTGCCCAGACCCTGGAAAAGCGCGGGCTCAAGCCGATCATCGTGCTGCGCGACCAGGACAATGCGCAAAAGCTGATGGAGGGGCAGATTGACCTCTGGGCCACCGGCGACCCGGCCGGGCGCTATCTGGCGCGCCAGGTGGGGGTTTCCGGGCTCAAGACGGTGCTGCGCTTCAATAGCGCCCAGTTGTACCTGGCGCTGAACAAGGAGGTGCCGGATGAGGTGGTGGCCAAGCTGCAGGCGGCGCTGGACCAGCTACGCAAGGAAGGTGTGGTGGATCAGATCATGGCGCGCTATCTGTAGGTTTCAGCGGTAAACCCCATCCTTGCCGTGCCCAGCCATCGCCCGATTGCTGCGCACACTGATCATCAGCTTGATATCAATCCACTCGATACCCTGGGCCTTGAGCTTGGGCAGCTCGCGCTCCAGCACCGCCAGGGTCTGTGGATAAGGATGGCCGATCATCACCGCCGAGCCCTGTTTGTGGGCCAGCTTGATAGCCGTCTGCAACTGCGTGGCGATGGCCGCTTCGGTCCGTTCGTCATCCAGAAATACATCCCGTGAGACGTGGGCCAGGTTGATTTTCTGAGCCTCGGCGGCCGCCACGGTCTTGGCGCTGGTACGGCTGTCGACGAAAAACTTGTGCCGACGCTGCAGCTCGCCCATCAACCACGCCATGGCGCCAGGCTCGGCGGTCATGCGGCTGCCCATGTGGTTGTTGATGCCGGCGGTGTAGGGCACGGCCTTGAACGCTGCATCCAGGCGCTTGCCCAGTTCTTCGATGGGCAGCTCGGGGTGCCAGGCGAAGGGGCCGGTGGCCGGGTCCATGGGCATGTGCAGAATCACGATCTTGCCGGCGCGGTGGGCCTCGCGGGCGACTTCAGCAGCGTGGGGCGTGTCGGGCATGATTGCCGCCGTCACCGGGCCGGGCAGGGCCAGCACACGACGATCCCTGGGCAGGTTTTGCCCAAGGTCGTCGATGATCAGGGTCAGGTAGGCTTTGTGGGGCTTGTCGGCCGGCGTCGCTTGGGCGACTCCGGCCAGGCTGCACAACATTGCAAGGATTAGCGCAAAACGCATATCAACGGCTGCGCGTAATGCTCAAGCCCTTGAGCAGGCTCAGCGCCTGGGCCAGTTGGTAATCGTCGTCCTGTGGCATCGGCTTGGCTTTCGGGCCGCTGCCGGTTGGCTGGTCGGCGCCGCCGTTGCCATTGCCCAGGTGACCTTGCAGGTCGGCTTCCTTGAAGTACTCGTTGTCGCTTTCGTTGGTGATCTTGGCCCGGCGCACCTCGATATCCGGCACGATGCCCTGGGCCTGGATCGAGCGACCATTAGGCGTGTAGTACAACGCCGTGGTGATCTTCAGCGCCCGCTCGTTGTTCAGTGGCAGCACGGTTTGCACCGAGCCCTTGCCGAAGCTGGTGGTGCCCATCAGTACGCCGCGTTTCTGGTCTTGCAGGGCGCCGGCGACGATTTCCGAGGCCGAGGCGCTGCCGCCGTTGATCAGCACCGCCAGCGGTACGTTTTCGCTGAGGTCCTTGCCGGTGGCCGAGAAGCGCAGCTCGGAGTTGGCAATGCGGCCCTTGGTGTAGACGATCAAGCCTTTGGTGATGAAGTGGTCGACCACTTCCACCGCCGATTGCAGCACGCCGCCGGGGTTGTTGCGCAGGTCCAGGACAATGCCGTTGAGCTTCTTGCCGTTGTCCTTGCGCAGCTTGGCCAGGGCCTTGGCCACTTCGTCGCCGGTCTTGACCTGGAACTGGGTGATGCGGATATAGCCGTAGCCCGACTCCAGCAACTGGCTCTTCACGCTCTTGACCACGATGGTGGCGCGGGTCAGGGTCACGTCAAACGGGCTGCCGCCGTCGCGCACCAGGGTCAGGGTGATTTTCTGGCCGACCTTGCCGCGCATCTTGTCGACGGCTTCGGTCATGGTCTGGCCACGGGTCGGCTGGCCGTTGATCTTGACGATCAGGTCGCCGGCCTGGATGCCGGCCTTGGACGCCGGGGTGTCGTCGATTGGCGACACCACCTTGATGATGCCGTCCTCGGCGCCGACTTCGATGCCCAGGCCGCCGAATTCGCCGCTGGTGCTTTCCTGCAGCTCGGCGAAATCTTCCGGGCCCAGGTAGGCAGAGTGCGGGTCGAGGTTGCTGAGCATGCCTTTGATGGCGTTTTCCAGCAGGGTCTTGTCGTCCACGGGTTCGACATAAGCGGCCTTGATCCGGTCCATGACCTCGGCAAAGGTGCGCAATTCGTCCAGCGGCAGCGGTGCCTTGGTGGTCGCGGCCATGGCAGACGGTGCGGTCTGGTCGGCGAATGCCATAGGCGCGCCGATCACCAGGGCGATCGTCAGGGCCAGCGAAGTGAGGCGGGACAAATGCAGCATGTCGAACGAACTCCTAATGTAGGTGCGGCCTATCCTTGGGCGCGACACCATTGTGCAGGGTCGCTCGGGCGGCCCTGCTGACGAATAGCAAAGTACAGCGCCGGGGTGTCCTGGCCACCACTGTTACCGACAGTGGAGATGGATTCACCGGCTTTTACAACATCACCTGCGGCCTTGAGTAACGTCTGATTGTGGCCGTACAGGCTCAAATAGCCATTGCCGTGGTCAAGAATCACCAGCAACCCGGCACCGCGCAGCCAATCGGCGAACACCACGCGCCCGCCGTGGACGGCGTGCACCTGGCTGCCCGCAGAGGCGCTGATCATCACGCCGTCCCACTTGGTACGGGTGTCATCGCCACGGGTTTCACCAAAGCGTGCCAGTAGTCGACCATCAACTGGCCATGGAAGTTTGCCTCGGGCAGTAGCAAAAGGCCCGCCAAACGATTCGCCCGCACTGGAAACCAGCGGGCCAGGTGCTGCACGCGCCGGTTTACGCGGGGCGTCGCTGGCGAGCGCCTCGGCTTCACGCTGGCGCTTTTTTTCTGCTTCCTGCTGGGCGATCAGCGCTTTCTGCCGCGCTTCTTCGGCCTCGCGGGCCTGGCGTGCCAGGGTTTCCTCGATGGTTTTGAGTACTTTGGCCAGGTCGGCCTGGTCCTGCTGACGCGCCTGCAACTTGGCATCACGGGCTTTTACGTCGTTGTTGAGCTTGGCCAGGGCCTGCTGGCGCTCCTTGCGCACTTTGTCCAGTTCGTCGCGCTGGGTGTCCAGGCTGCTCTTCTGGGCCAGCAGTTGGCTTTGCTGGTCAGCGATTTCCTGCTCGACGTTGGCCAACTGGCGCAGGGTCTCGTTGAAACTCTTGAGTTGCTCCAGGCGCGCGGTGCTCAGGTAGTCATAGTAGGTCAGGGTGCGGGCGAATTTTTCCGGGTTCTGCTGGTTGAGCAGCAGCTTGAGGTATTCCTGGCGGCCGTTCTGGTAGGCGGCACGGGCCTGGATCGCGATCAGGCGTTGCTGTTCAACGCGCGCGCTCTGGAGTTTTTTTTTCTCACCGTCGAGTCGCTCCAGTTCCGACTCGCTCTTCTTTAATTCTTTTTGCAGCTCCTGGACCTGCTTCTCCAGCTTGCCCATTTCGGTTTCCGTGCCGCGCAGGTCTTTCTGCACCCCGGATTTTTCTTCCTGGAGCTTGCCGAGCAGCTTTTTCAGCTCGGTAATGTCCTGACGCGTAGCGTCCAACTGTTGTTGGGTTTGCGCACGTTCGTCGGCCAAGGCCGGTTGGAGCACGCAGACAAGAGCAAGGGTAATCAAGGCGCGAAGCATAGAGGCGGGCGACACCAGGGAAAGGGACGGCCTAGTATGCCCGCCCCACGCTGCAAAAAAAACGCCCAATTCAGGCTGGCGGGCAAGTTAGGTGCCGAGTGGCGGGGGTGTGGCTAAAAGCCACCTTCAAAAACGCCACTTACCCATGTGGGAGCGGGCAAGCCCGCTCCCACATTGTTTGGTGGTGGGTTTTAAAATCAGACCAGAATCGAGGTGCCGGTCATCTCGGCAGGCTTCTCCAGGCCCATCAGCATGAGCATGGTCGGTGCCACGTCCGCCAGCACGCCGCCTTCGCGCACCTTGAAGTCGCGTTTGCCGACATAAATGAACGGCACTGGCTCGGTGGTGTGGGCTGTGTGGGCCTGGCCGGTGGATTCGTCGGACATCTGCTCGCAGTTGCCGTGGTCAGCGGTGATCAGCGCTTCGCCGCCGACCTTCTCCAGGGCCTCGACGATCCGGCCTACGCACAGGTCCAGGCATTCCACGGCCTTGATTGCTGCTTGCAGGTTGCCGCTGTGGCCGACCATGTCGCCGTTGGCGTAGTTGACCACGATCACGTCATAACGCTGGTGTTCAATGGCGTCGACAATTTTATCGGTAACTTGCGGCGCGCTCATTTCCGGCTGCAGGTCGTAGGTGGCGACTTTGGGCGACGGGATCAGGATGCGCTCTTCGCCGGGGAACGGTTCTTCGCGGCCACCGGAGAAAAAGAACGTGACGTGGGCGTATTTCTCGGTCTCAGCGATGCGCAGCTGGGTCTTGCCGTTCTTCGCCAGGTAATCACCCAGCACGTTTTCCAGGCTGCCCGGGGCGAAGGCCGACGGGGCCGGGATGTTGGCGGCGTATTGGGTGAGCATCACGAATTCGACCTGCGGGCGGCGGGCGCGCTCGAAGTCTTTGAAACCCTCATCGACGAACACATGGCTCAACTCGCGGGCACGGTCGGCGCGGAAGTTCATGAACACCACGGCGTCGCCATCTTCGACCTTCACCGGCTCGCCGATGGTGGTGGCCTTGACGAACTCATCGCTCTCGCCACGGGCGTAGGCGGCTTCCAGGCCTTGCTGGGCGGTGGCAGCGTTGAATTCGGCGTTGCCGTCGACGATCAGGTTGTAGGCCTGGGACACGCGGTCCCAGCGGTTGTCGCGGTCCATGGCGAAGTAGCGGCCGACCAGGCTGGCGATACGGCCCTTGCCGAGGGCGGCGAAGGTGGCGTCCAGCAGTTCGATGGACGATTGCGCGCTTTTGGGCGGGGTATCGCGGCCATCGAGGAAGGCGTGCAGGTAGATCTTCTCGGCACCGCGCTTAAAGGCCAGTTCGGCCATGGCCACCAGATGATCCTGGTGGCTGTGTACGCCACCGTCGGACAGCAGGCCCATGAAGTGCACGGCCTTGCCGGCGGCAACGGCTTTATCCACCGCGGCGCAGATGGTCGGGTTCTCGAAGAACTCGCCATCGCGGATGGCTTTGGTCACACGGGTGAAGTCCTGATATACCACTCGTCCGGCGCCCAGGTTCATATGGCCGACTTCGGAGTTGCCCATCTGGCCGTCCGGCAGGCCGACGTCCATGCCCGATCCGGAGATCAGGCCATTGGGTACGCTGGCGCACAGGCGGTCCAGTACCGGCTTGTTCGCCGCGAATACGGCGTTGTCGTGGGGGTTTTCACTGTGACCGAAGCCATCGAGAATCATCAGGACCAAAGGTTTAGGCGTGGTAGTCATAGATCCTCTCGCGGCGTTATTAAAGGAAGGCGATTGAAAAGGGAGTGGCAGTTTAAAGCGAAGTTCCGATGCCGTCACCGCTTTACGGGGGTTGGCCCCCCATGGCGGCTGTGTATACTTACCGCCATTTTAACGCCCTGGAACCTCCTTGATGGTTGATCACCTGATTGCATTTGCTACCTCTCACTATCTGCTGGTCGGTGCCTTCGTCGTACTGCTGGCGCTGCTGATTGCTCATGAAGTGAGCCGTGGCGGCCGTAGCCTCAGCACCGCCGAGCTGACCGCGCTGGTCAACAAGGACCAGGCCGTTGTCGTCGACATCCGCCCGGCCAAGGACTTTGCCGCCGGTCATATCGTCGGCGCGCTGAATATTCCCCAGGACAAGCTGATCGCCCGCATCGCCGAGCTGGAAAAGCACAAGGCCAAGACCATTATCCTGGTCGACGCCCAAGGCCAGCACTCCGGTGGCCATGCCCGCGAAATGATGAAAAGCGGCTTCACCGCCGCCAAGCTGTCGGGTGGTATCTCCAGCTGGCGCGCCGATAACCTGCCGTTGGTGAAGTGATATGAGCCAGGTTGTCGTTTATTCCAGCGATTATTGCCCCTATTGCATGCGAGCCAAGCAGTTGCTCCAGAGCAAAAAGGTTGCCTTCGAAGAGATCAAGGTCGATGGCAAGCCTGCGGTGCGTGCCGAGATGGCCCAGAAGGCGGGGCGCACCTCTGTGCCGCAAATCTGGATCGGTACCCAGCATATCGGTGGATGCGACGACCTGTTCGCCCTGGAGCGCGCCGGTAAACTCGACGCGCTGCTTCACGTCTGACTCCAAAAACCTAAAAGACCCCAAGATCAAGAAGGATCTGCGAGATGACTGACCAACCGAACATCGAAGCGGCAGCAGAAGAGGCTCAAGGCCCACAATTTTCCCTGCAGCGTATCTACGTGCGTGACCTGTCGTTCGAAGCGCCGAAAAGCCCGGCGATCTTCCGTCAGGAATGGACCCCAAGCGTCGGCCTGGACCTGAACACCCGTCAGAAGCAGCTCGAAGGCGACTTCCACGAAGTGGTACTGACCCTGTCGGTCACCGTGAAGAACGGTGAAGAAGTGGCATTTATCGCTGAAGTCCAGCAGGCCGGTATCTTCCTGATCCAGGGCCTGGACGATGCGTCCATGAGCCACACCCTGGGCGCGTTCTGCCCGAACATCCTGTTCCCGTATGCCCGCGAGACCCTGGACAGCCTGGTCACCCGTGGCTCGTTCCCGGCCCTGATGCTGGCCCCGGTGAACTTCGATGCCCTGTATGCGCAAGAGCTGCAGCGCATGCAACAGGAAGGCGCACCGACGGTTCAGTAAGCTGAACCCGACGCTGCTCTAAATGTGGGAGCGGGCGTGTGTGGGAGCTGGCTTGCCAGCGATAGCATCACCTCTGTGTCACTGACACACCGAGGTGCCTGCATCGCGGGCAAGCCCGGCTCCCACACACGCCCGCTCCCACATTTGGTTTTTGGGGTTATTTGAACCCGAGCTGGCGCCAGCCTTCGTAGACGGCGACGGCCACGGTGTTGGACAGGTTCAGGCTGCGGCAGCCTTCGCGCATCGGCAGGCGCAGGCGCTGGCCGTCGGGCAGGGCGTCGAGTACGTCTGCCGGCAGGCCACGGCTCTCTGGGCCGAACAGGAAGGCGTCCCCTTCGGCAAAGCTGGCATCATGGAACGGCCGCGAGCCCTTGGTGGTGAACGCAAACAGGCGCGGCTGGCCCAGGCTCTCCAGGCAACTGGCGAGGTCGGCGTGGCGCTGCAGGGTGGCGTACTCGTGATAGTCCAGGCCCGCGCGGCGCAGGCGCTTGTCGTCCATCTCGAAGCCTAGCGGCTCGATCAAATGCAGGTGGCAGCCACTGTTGGCGCACAGCCTGATAACGTTGCCGGTATTCGGCGGAATTTCTGGTTGGAAAAGGATGACGTGAAACATGCACGGCTCCGAAGATAAAGATGCAGCGCATTCTACCCCTGAAGACGACCCCAGGCCGAAGCTATTGCCTCGCGTCCTGGGCTCGCTGGCGATTGTCGGCCTGATGGTGGGTTTGATGATCGGTCGCCTGACCACCCCGGACCCGACTGCCTTGCTGCAGGTCGAGCCCGCCGCAGATGGCCTGGTGGTGTGGTTCAACAGCGAGCCGAAGCTGCATGGCGAGCATATCGACGGCACCGTGGCGCTGCTGTTCGACGCCCAGGGCCAGGCCCAGGCGGGGCAATTGAAGGTCAATGACAAGGATGTGAACTGGCGCGTGCGAAAGACCGATGCTGGCTTGCTGCTGAACCTGGTGGCGGCGCGGCCGCTGCGCGGGGAATGGTCGGGCAAGGCGGTCGATGACCGCTGGCGACTGGAGATCCATCTCCTGGAGCAATAAAAGAGGGAGTTCCCGGCCTGCCTGTACCAGGGCTCCCAAAACGGTTTGACGCTCGAATTAAAGAGGGGATTCTCGGCCTGCCTGTACCAAGGTCCCCGAAACTGGGTAGTACCAGGGTTATTGCAGGGGGCGTGCCAGAGTGGCGAGATTGTCTGAGAGTTTTCTTTTATAAAACGCAAAGCCCCGGATTACGGGGCTTTGGTGTTTTCAGGGCTCAGGATTTATTTGAAAGTGGCCTGGGTTTTGTGCGCGATACCGGTTCATGGTGCGTTGAAGCGGTGCACACCAAACAAATGTGGGAGCAGGCAAGCCAGCTCCCACATTAGGTCATTCATGTGCTGGAGGGCTGTACTCAGCCCTCTTCGCCCTCATCATCATCCCCGCCATCGACCTTCATCCCCAATTCCTTGATCTTGCGGGTCAAGGTGTTGCGGCCCCAGCCCAGCAGCACTGCGGCATCACGACGCCGGCCTGCGGTGTGCTTGAGGGCGGTTTCGATCATGATCCGCTCAAAGGTCGGCACGGCGCTGTCCAGCAGGCTTGACTGGCCACGGGCCAGGGCCTGGTCGGCCCATTGGCGCAGGGCCTGTTCCCAGTTGGTCACCGGTGCTGAATCCTGCGGCAGGCTCAACAGCTCCGGTGGCAGGTCGCTGATATGCACTTCGCGCCCGGACGCCATCACCGTGATCCAGCGGCAAGTGTTCTCCAGTTGGCGCACGTTGCCCGGCCATGGCAGGTTCTTCAGGTATTCCTCGGTCTCCGTCTTCAGCAGCTTGGGCTCCACCGCCAGCTCCTGGGCGGCGCGGCTGAGGAAGTGGCGGGCCAGGGTCGGGATATCTTCGCGGCGGTCCGACATGCGTGGGATATGGATGCGGATCACGTTCAGGCGGTGGAACAAGTCCTCGCGAAACTTGCCGGCGTGCACCAGGGTTTCCAGGTTCTGGTGGGTCGCGGCGATGATGCGCACGTCGACCTTGACCGGCGTATGGCCGCCGACACGATAGAACTCACCGTCGGCCAGTACCCGCAACAGCCGGGTCTGGGTGTCGGCCGGCATGTCGCCGATTTCATCGAGGAACAGCGTGCCGCCGTCCGCCTGTTCAAAACGCCCGCGACGCAGGTTGGCCGCGCCGGTAAACGCGCCTTTTTCGTGGCCGAACAGCTCGGACTCCATCAAGTCCTTGGGGATCGCCGCCATGTTCAGTGCGATAAACGGCGAGGCCGCCCGTGGGCTGTGACGGTGCAGGGCATGGGCCACCAGCTCTTTACCGGTCCCGGACTCACCGTTGATCAACACGGTGATGTTGGAGTGGCTCAGGCGCCCGATGGCGCGAAACACTTCCTGCATCGCCGGTGCTTCACCGATGATCTCCGGGGTGCGGGTCAGGGTCGGTACCACGGCCTGGCCTTGCTGTTCTTGGGCGTGCTGGTTGGCGCGCTTGACCAGCGCCACCGCCTCATCGACGTCGAACGGCTTGGGCAGGTACTCGAAGGCGCCGCCCTGATAGGACGCGACAGCGCTGTCCAGATCCGAATGCGCGGTCATGATGATCACCGGCAAACGCGGGTGCTGCTCGCGAATCCGCGCCAGCAAGTCCAGGCCACTGGCGCCGGGCATGCGGATATCGGAGATGATCACGTCGGGCTGCTGGCGTGCCAGGCGGCTCATCACTCCATCGGCGCTGTCGAAGCTCTGGGTGGTCATGCCTTCCTGTTGCAAGGCTTTCTCCAGGACCCAGCGGATGGAACGGTCGTCATCGACGATCCAGACAGTTTCACTACGGCTCATGTCGATGGGGCTCCTTGTTCCAGTGGCAGAAAGATCGAAAAGGTCGTGTGGCCGGGATGGCTTTCACATTCGATCAGGCCCTGGTGCTGGCTGATGATGTTCTGGGTAATGGCCAGGCCCAGCCCGGTACCGTCCGGGCGGCCGCTGACCATTGGGAAGAAAATGGTTTCCTGCAGTTCGGCCGGGATACCCGGGCCGTTGTCGATGATCTCGACCTTGGTTACCAGGCGATGGCGCACATGGCCGATGGTGAACTGGCGCAAGGCGCGGGTGCGCAGGCTGATGCGCCCCAGGCGCAGCTCGTTCTGGCTGCTGATGGCTTGCATGGCGTTGCGCACGATATTGAGCACCGCCTGGATCATCTGCTCGCGGTCGATCAGGACATCGGGAATGCTCGGGTCATAGTCGCGCACCAGGGTGATGCAGCCCTGGCTTTCGGCCTCCACCAACTGGCAGACGCGCTCCAGCACCTCATGGATATTGGTCATCGCCAGCGACGGCAGCTTGTTGGAGCCGAGCATGCGGTCCACCAGGTTACGCAGGCGGTCGGCTTCTTCGATGATGACGTTGGTGTAGTCCTTGAGGTTCTCATCCGGCAGCTCGCGGGCCAGCAACTGTGCGGCGCCGCGAATCCCGCCCAACGGGTTCTTGATCTCATGGGCCAGGCCGCGCACCAGCATCTTGCTGGTTTCCTGCTTGGACAGCTGGGCTTCTTCCTTGGTGATGCGCAGCAGGCGATCCCGGGGATGCACTTCCAGCAGCAGCAAGGTGGCGCCGTGGCTCAGGATCGGCGTTACCGCGTAGTCGACGGTCAGGGTCTGGCCGGTGAGGGCCGTGAGCATCGCTTCACGCTTGGTAAACGGGTGGGCCTGCTCCACGGCCTGGCGCAAGGAACTCAAGGCCTCGGCGGACTCGGTGAACAGCTCGCTGATAAATTGCCCATGGCTGCGCTGACCGCTGATGGCCAGGAGCATCTCCGCCGCGGGGTTCATGTACTCAAGGCGCAGTTCGTCATTGAGCAGAATGGTCGCGGTGGTCAGGTTGTCGAGTAGCAAGCGGTGCAGTGCGTCGCTGATGGTCATTAGGACCTCTTTTGGAGCAAGGCGTGGGCTTGAGGCACACGCTGATACCAGGAAAATGCAAAAACCAAACCAAGGCTCCGAAAAGAAGCGTAAAAGCCCTGAAATGGGGGCTTTAGGCGCGAAACTATGGCGTTCGGCCAGCTCTCTCGGGAGATTTCGACCCAAAATGGGTTGATGGGTGGGCAAGGGTGCAACCTATCGCACCAATATAGTGCGAATTCCCACATTCTGTTCAGCGATCAAATATTTCCTGAAAAACCCCAGTCAAACTGTAGGGGCTGGCTTGCCTGCGATAGCGGTGGTTCAGTCAGTCGTGATGTGACAGATACACCGCTATCGCAGGCAAGCCAGCTCCTACAGTTCTGATGGGGTTTGCAAAGGTGATAGTCATTGTTTCAGGCAAAAAAAAGACCTCCCGAAGGAGGTCTTTTTTTGTCACGCCACGTTAAGCAGCGCTACCGGATCAGCAGCTGTAGTACAGCTCGTATTCCAGTGGGTGTACGAAGGTGCGGACCTTGATTTCTTCTTCGCTTTTCAGGGCGATGTAGGCGTCGATAAAGTCGTCGCTGAACACGCCGCCTTTGGTCAGGAACGCACGGCCCTTGTCCAGCTCTTCCAGGGCTTCTTTCAGGCTGCCGCACACTTGTGGGATCTCTTTGGCCTCTTCAGGCGGCAGGTCGTACAAGTTCTTGTCGGCGGCGTCGCCTGGGTGGATCTTGTTCTGGATGCCGTCCAGGCCAGCCATCAGCAGTGCAGCAAAGCCCAGGTACGGGTTGGCTGCTGGATCCGGGAAGCGTGCTTCGATACGGCGAGCGCGAGGGCTGGACACGTAAGGAATACGGATCGACGCGGAACGGTTGCGAGCCGAGTAGGCCAGCATTACCGGTGCTTCGAAACCTGGGACCAGACGCTTGTAGGAGTTGGTCGACGGGTTGGTGAAGCCGTTCAGGGCCTTACCGTGCTTGATGATACCGCCGATGAAGTACAGGGCAGTGTCGGACAGGCCGGCATAACCTTCGCCAGCGAAGGTGTTCTTGCCATCTTTGGCGATGGACAGGTGAACGTGCATACCCGAACCGTTATCGCCGTACAGTGGCTTAGGCATGAAGGTAGCGGTACGGCCGTAGGCAACGGCAGTGTTGTGTACGCAGTACTTCAGGGTCTGGACTTCGTCAGCCTTGGCCACCAGGGTGTTGAACTTCACACCGATTTCGTTCTGGCCGGCAGTGGCCACTTCGTGGTGGTGCACTTCGATGACCAGGCCCATGTCTTCCATGGCGTTGCACATGGAGGTACGGATTTCGTGGTCGTGGTCGAACGGCGGAACTGGGAAGTAACCACCTTTGATGCCTGGACGGTGGCCATGGTTGCCGCCTTCCACGTCCTGGTCGGACATCCACGAACCTTGTTCGGAGTAGATCTTGAACATCGAGCCGGAGATGTCGGACTTGAACTTCACTTGGTCGAAGATGAAGAATTCTGGTTCCGGGCCCACGAATACGGTGTCACCGATACCGGTGGACTTCAGGTATTCCTCGGCACGCTTGGCGATCGCACGTGGGTCGCGGTCGTAGCCTTGCATGGTCGAAGGCTCGATCACGTCGCAGACGATGATCAGGGTCGGCTCTTCGGTGAACGGATCGAGTACGGCGGTGGAGTCGTCCGGCATCAGGATCATGTCGGAGGCTTCGATGCCTTTCCAGCCAGCAATGGAGGAGCCGTCGAACATTTTGCCTTCTTCGAAGAAGGCGTCATCCA
Source organism: Pseudomonas sp. DD1 (assembly GCF_044510355.1). Lineage (NCBI taxonomy): Bacteria > Pseudomonadati > Pseudomonadota > Gammaproteobacteria > Pseudomonadales > Pseudomonadaceae > Pseudomonas > Pseudomonas sp. DD1. Next base: position 232,689 of record NZ_MSAJ01000029.1, read on the forward strand.
GCGCATCGCGAGCCGGCATGGTCACGTGGTGCTGAGTGCCTTTGGTGTCCGTGAAGCGCAGATCAATCCATTTAACGTCATGATCTTTGATGAGTTGAACCGACTTCGACATAGTGTCCTCCGGGTGGCTTCGGGCTTGGGTAGTGGAGTAGCCCTTAGAATGTGGGTGATGCCGGCGCGGATAGTCCGCCATGGCAACCTGCCTCACAAGAGAGCAAATTGCATGCCAGTGCCCCGACATGGGTTTTTTGCCTCAAAATCGCCCCTATAAAGGTGCAAATCGAAAAAACGGCAAAAATTGCGCACTGCAATGTAGCGCAATTGCCCGTAAATGCACCTGTTTGGTGCATGGTGTGCCGTTTGTATATTAACTGGTCAAACCTTGAGCGATTTCCGCTATAATCCGCGCCCCCCTTTTTCGGCTGGCCCTGCGCGCGCTGTTTCCATGAAATTAATCGTTAAAGTCTTCCCCGAAATCACCATCAAGAGCCGACCGGTACGGATGCGTTTCATCCGTCAATTGGCCAAGAATATCCGCGCCGTGCTCCGTGACCTGGACCCGGCTGTGGTGGTGAACGGTGTGTGGGACAATCTCGAGCTGGAAACCCGCATTACTGACGCCAAAGCCTTGAAAGACATGACCGAGCGCCTGAGCTGCATGCCGGGCATCGCGCACTTCCTGCAGGTCGACGAGTACCCGCTGGGCGACTTCGACGACATCACTGAAAAATGCAAACTGCACTTCGGCAACAGCCTTGAAGGCAAGATTTTTTCAGTGCGTTGCAAGCGTGCCGGCAAGCACCCGTTCAGCTCCATGGATGTCGAGAAATACGTCGGCAGCAAGCTGCGTCGCGAGTGCGGCGCCGCTGGAATTTCGCTTAAAGAGCCGCAAATCGAAGTGCGCATCGAAATTCGCGACCAACGGTTGTTTGTGATCCACAGCCAGCACAACAGCATCGGCGGCTACCCGCTGGGCGCGCTGGAGCAGACCCTGGTACTGATGTCCGGCGGTTTCGACTCTACAGTGGCGGCCTACCAGATCATGCGCCGCGGCCTGATGAGCCACTTCTGCTTCTTTAACCTGGGCGGGCGTGCACACGAATTGGGCGTGATGGAAGTCGCGCACTATATCTGGAAGAAGTACGGCAGCTCCCAGCGCGTGCTGTTTGTCAGCGTACCGTTCGAGGAAGTCCTGGGAGAAATTCTCGGAAAAGTCGATAACGGTCATATGGGCGTCGTATTGAAGCGTATGATGTTGCGCGCAGCGTCGAAAATCGCCGACCGCCTGCAAATCGAAGCGCTGGTTACCGGCGAGGCGATTTCCCAGGTCTCCAGCCAGACCCTGCCGAACCTGTCCGTGATCGACTGTGTGACCGACAAGCTGGTATTGCGCCCGCTGATCGCCAGCCACAAGCAAGACATCATCGACCTGGCCAACGAAATCGGCACCGCTGATTTCGCCAAGCACATGCCAGAGTACTGCGGGGTCATCTCGGTGAACCCCAAGACCCATGCCAAGCGCTACCGCGTGGAGCATGAAGAGAAAGAATTCGACATGGCGATTCTGGAGCGAGCGCTCGAGAACGCCAAACTGGTGCCGATTGATCGGGTAATCGATGAATTGGGCCAGGATGTGCAGATCGAAGAAGTCAGCGAAGCCCTGGCCGGCCAGATCGTCATCGACATCCGTCACCCGGATGCCGCTGAAGATGAGCCACTGGAAATCGCTGGCATCGACGTGCAAACGCTGCCGTTCTATGCACTGAACGCGCGTTTCAAGGAACTGGATAACAGCCGTCAGTACCTGCTGTATTGCGACAAAGGCGTGATGAGTCGCCTGCATGCCCACCATTTGCTCAGTGAGGGATATGCCAATGTGCGCGTTTATCGACCGAGCTAAGAGCCCGGGGCTGTTTGCCTGTGGCCTGCGTCACCGGCCCCCCGACTCTGCCGTCAAGCTGTAACGGCAAGGCCTGACTCTACTGTTAATCGCTGCCACGACCTGTCAGCACACCGAATCCTCTGATCGAGATACACAAGTGATCGAAAATCTACGTAACATCGCCATCATTGCCCACGTTGACCATGGTAAAACCACCCTGGTAGACAAACTCCTGCGTCAATCCGGCACCCTGGAGCGCAACGAGCTCAACGACGAGCGCGTGATGGACTCCAACGACCAGGAAAAAGAGCGCGGTATTACCATCCTGGCAAAAAACACCGCTATCAACTGGAACGGCTACCACATCAACATCGTGGACACCCCGGGCCACGCCGACTTCGGCGGCGAAGTAGAACGCGTAATGTCGATGGTTGACTCCGTTCTGCTGCTGGTTGATGCCCAAGACGGCCCTATGCCGCAAACCCGTTTCGTGACCAAGAAGGCTTTCGAAGCCGGCCTGCGTCCGATCGTGTGCATCAACAAGGTTGACCGTCCAGGCGCGCGTCCGGACTGGGTTCTGGACCAGATCTTCGACCTGTTCGACAACCTGGGTGCTACCGAAGAACAACTTGATTTCCAAGTGATCTACGCCTCTGCCCTGAACGGTATTGCCGGTCTGGAACACACCGCCATGGCGGAAGACATGACCCCGCTGTACCAGGCGATCGTTGACCACGTTCCACCTCCGAAGGTTGACCGTGAAGGCCCGTTCCAGATGCAAATCTCGGCACTGGACTACAACAGCTTCCTGGGTGTTATCGGCGTTGGCCGTATCGCTCGTGGTAGCGTCAAGCCGAACACCCCGGTTGTGGCTATCGGCGCCGACGGCAAGAAGCGTAACGGTCGTATCCTGAAGCTGATGGGTCACCACGGTCTGCACCGTATCGACGTTGAAGAAGCTTTCGCCGGCGACATCGTATGCGTAAGCGGTATGGACTCGCTGTTCATCTCCGACACCCTGTGCCAGCCGGACACTGTCGAGGCGATGAAGCCTCTGACCGTTGACGAGCCAACCGTTTCCATGACCTTCCAGGTAAACGACTCGCCTTTCTGCGGTAAAGAAGGCAAGTTCGTGACTTCCCGTAACATCAAGGAACGTCTGGACAAAGAGCTGCTGTACAACGTTGCACTGCGCGTTGAAGAAGGCGACTCGGCTGACAAGTTCAAGGTTTCCGGCCGTGGTGAGCTGCACCTCTCGGTACTGATCGAAACCATGCGTCGCGAAGGCTTCGAAATGGGCGTTGGTCGTCCTGAAGTGATCATCCGTACCGTTGACGGCGTGAAGCAGGAACCGTTCGAAAACGTCACCATCGACACCCCTGAAGAATCCCAGGGCAAGGTCATGGAAGAGATGGGCCTGCGTAAAGGCGACCTGACCAACATGGTGCCGGATGGCAAAGGCCGTGTGCGTCTGGAATACAACATCCCTGCTCGTGGTCTGATCGGTTTCCGTAACCAGTTCCTGACCCTGACCAACGGTGCTGGCATCCTGACCTCGATCTTCGATCGCTACGACACCATGAAGTCCGGCGACATGTCCGGCCGTCAGAACGGTGTTCTGGTATCGGTAGAAACCGGCAAGGCGCTGACCTACTCCCTGGAAACCCTCCAGGCGCGTGGCAAGCTGTTCGTTGAACACGGTCAAGAGATCTACAACGGCCAGATCGTTGGTCTGAACAGCCGTGACAACGACATGGGCGTCAACCCAACCAAAGGCAAGAAGCTCGACAACATGCGTGCTTCGGGTAAAGACGAAACCATCGCCCTGGTTCCACCTGTTCGCTTCACCCTGGAACAGGCTCTGGAATTCATCCAGGACGACGAGCTGTGCGAAGTAACGCCGAAGTCCATCCGTCTTCGTAAGAAGATCCTGGACGAAGGCGAGCGTACCCGCGCTGCCAAAAAGGCCAAGAACTGATACTTAGTTCCAGCTGAAAAAAAACGCCCCCGGTCGAAAGGCCGGGGGCGTTTTTTTATGCCTGCAGATTGTGTGGTGTCTGGCCTGTGATCGTTCCCACGCTCTGCAGCCTTGGACGCTATGCGTTTGCCCTTGGCAGCGGGGCGCAGAGCGCCCCAGGAGGCATTCCCACGCGGAGCGTGGGAACGATCATCGGTTAGAACTTGTCGAGCGTACGCAACTTGGTCTCGCGCACCACTTCCTTGGGCTTGTACGCGCAATACCCCGGCCGTGGCCCGATTTTCGGGTGATTGCGGCAGGTATCCGGGCGCTTGTCATAAATAGTGCAGAAGCGCGTCTTACGATCCAGGTACAGGCAATCGTTGTTGCTCATGCGCTGCAGGGTAAAGATCTCGGACTTGGAGTTGAACCGCTCGACGATGCCTTCCTTCTGCAAGCGCTTGGCGATGTTCTTCGGCGGGTCACCACGCTCGAACTCGTCGACGATACCAATGCGGATCAAATCCTTGATCTTCACCTCAACCGGCAGGGTGCAGCAGTTGGATGTGCAGCCGCCGCACATGTGGCTGGAGTATTTCTGCCACGTTTCGAGACGGTCGAGTTCCGCGGCGGCGATCAGTTGAGGCTTCATCAGGTTTCCAAGAGGGGCTTTGTCCGGGCGCGCGATGATACCGGGATTGGTGATTTTTTGAACAATATTTTGCGGGTTTCGGCTCAAAGGCCGGTCCGACGTGCAAACGGGCACGGCCCCTGCATCTAAAACCGGTATGCGTGAATGAGTGAAAAAACTGCCGAACCGTCAGCCATGCCATGGGTCAGACCGTCTAGGCTCTAGGATTTCCCTTCTTCTATCTCGCCCGAGGTTGCACCGATGTCTCAGGAACCGCTTGCACGAGAAGCAGAGGTAGCCGCGTTTCGCGATGCTGTCTTGACCAAACTCACTTATGCGGTGGGCAAGGACCCCGATCACGCCTTCGACCACGACTGGTTCGAAGCCATTGCCCTGGCGGCGCGCGACCATATGGTCGAGCACTGGATGGACCACACCCGGCGTATCTACCGCAGCGGGCAGAAGCGGGTGTATTACCTGTCCCTGGAGTTCCTGATCGGCCGTCTGCTGTTTGACAGCCTGAGCAACCTCGGCCTGTGGGAGGTGGCGCGCGAAGCTGTCGGCGAGTTGGGTGTGGACCTTGAGCGCATTCGCCTGCTGGAGCCCGATGCGGCCCTGGGCAACGGTGGCCTGGGGCGCCTGGCCGCGTGCTTTATGGAAAGCATGTCGACCCTGGGCATTGCCGGCCATGGTTATGGCATTCGCTACGAGCACGGGCTGTTTCGCCAGGCGATTGTCGATGGCTGGCAGCAGGAACAGACCGAGCGCTGGCTGGATTTCGGCAACCCCTGGGAGTTCGAGCGCGCCGAGGTGATCTACCCGATCGGTTTTGGCGGCAGTGTCGAGACCGTGCTGGATGCGTCCGGCAAGTCGATCCAGGTCTGGTCGCCCAATGAAACCGTGCGCGCCGTGGCCTACGACACCCCGGTGGTCGGCTGGCGCGGTGCCAGTGTGAACACCTTGCGCCTGTGGCGCGCGCGGGCCGTGGAAGACCTGCACCTGGAGCGTTTCAATGCCGGCGACCATTTGGGCGCCGTCGCCGAAGTGGCCCGTGCCGAAAGCATCTCCAGGGTGCTTTACCCGGCCGACAGCACCGAAGCGGGGCAGGAACTGCGCCTGCGCCAGGAATACTTCTTCGTCTCGGCCTCCCTGCAAGACCTGCTGCGGCGCCACAAAAACATGCACGGCTCGGTCCTGAGCCTGGGCGAGCACGCGGCCATCCAGCTCAACGATACCCACCCGTCCATCGCCGTGGCCGAGTTGATGCGCCAGTTGGTCGACTTGCACGATATTGCCTGGGAGGCAGCCTGGCAGGTCACGGTGGAGACGCTGTCCTACACCAACCACACCCTGCTCCCCGAAGCCCTGGAGACCTGGCCGGTGGGCCTGATGGAACGCATGCTGCCCCGGCACATGCAGATCATCTACCTGATCAACGCCCAGCACATTGATTCGCTGCGGGCCAAGGGCATCCACGATTTCGATGTACTGCGCGCCGTCTCGCTGATCGAAGAGGACAACGGCCGGCGTGTGCGCATGGGCAACCTGGCGTTCCTCGGCTCCCATAGCGTCAACGGCGTGTCCGGGTTGCACACGCAGTTGATGCGCAGCACGGTGTTCTCCGAACTGCACAAGCTCTACCCCGAGCGTATCAACAACAAGACCAACGGCATTACCTTCCGCCGCTGGCTGTTTCAGGCCAACCCCAAGCTCACCGCGATGCTGGTGGAAGCCCTGGGCCCGGATATTCTCGACAATATGGAACAGCGCCTGGTGGAGCTGGAAACCTTTGCCGAGAAACAGGCATTTCGCAAAGCCTTTGCCGAGCAACGCCTGCACAGCAAGCGCGTGCTGGCCGATATCATCCATGAACGCCTGGGGATCGCGGTCAACCCGGCGGCGATGTTCGACGTGCAGGTCAAACGCATCCACGAGTACAAGCGCCAGTTGCTGAACCTGTTGCACACCGTCGCCCTGTACCAGGCGATTCGTGCCGAGCCCGAGGTGGACTGGGTGCCGCGGGTGAAGATCTTCGCCGGCAAGGCGGCGGCCAGCTATCACCAGGCCAAGCTGATCATCAAGTTGACCAACGACATCGCCCGTACGGTGAACAACGACCCGACCGTGCGCGGTTTGCTCAAGGTCGTGTTCCTGCCTAACTACAACGTCAGCCTCGCGGAAAACATCATCCCGGCCGCTGACCTGTCGGAGCAGATCTCCACCGCCGGCTTCGAGGCCTCGGGCACCAGCAATATGAAGTTCGGCCTCAATGGTGCATTGACCATCGGCACCATGGACGGCGCCAACGTGGAGATGCATGAGCGCATCGGCGGCGAGCATATGTTTATCTTCGGCCTGAGTGCCGAACAGGTGGAAGCGCGTAAACAGGCCGGTGAATTCAGCGCCGCTCCCGAAATCGCCGCCTCCCATCGCCTGAACGATGTGCTGCAGGCGATTCGTGGCGGGGTGTTCTCGCCGGATGATCCAGGGCGCTATGTGGGGCTGATTGATTCGTTGATCCACTACGACCGCTTCCTGGTGTGCGCCGATTTTGATTCCTACTGGGACGCCCAGGCACGGGTCGAAGCCCATTGGCATGATTCCAAGGAATGGTGGCGTTCGGCGGTGCTCAACACTGCGCGTACCGGGTGGTTCTCGTCGGACCGTACCATCCGGGAATATGCGACCGAGATCTGGAAAGCCCTGGACTAAACGCCGCAGGAGCAAAATGGGGGAGCGGGCTTGCCCGCGATAGTGGTACGTCAGTTAGCAAATAGGTGACTGATGCACCGCTATCGCGAGCAAGCCCGCTCCCACATGGGTTATGCGTCTATATACTGGGTCTCGGTTTGCTTAGGGATTTGGACCATGCAATGGATGTTCATGCTGATTGGCCTGGTGCTCGGCTGGGCGCTGGATGAATCGTTCAGTGATGCAGGCTTCGGTGCACTGCTGGGTTTGGGGATTGGCCAGGCCATTCGCCTGTCGCACCTCGGCAGTGCCCTGAAGGCGCTGGAGCAACGCCTCGCGCTGCTGGAAAAGCCGCCTCAGGTCGAACCGTCCATGGCCGAACCCGCGCCCGCCCCAGAGCTGGTCTGGGAGTTGCCCGCCGAACTGCAATCCACCCCGGCTCCCGAACCGAGCCCGCCGCTGCCGGACGATCTGTGGAAACCGGCCGCCGTTGCCCGCGAAGCTGAACCCGAAATCCCCCGTAGCCCCACCCTGATCGAACGTGCCATCGGTGCCGCGCGCAACTGGCTGCTGGGCGGCAATACCGTGCTGCGGGTCGGCGTGGTGCTGTTGTTCCTCGGCCTGGCATTTTTGCTGCGTTATGCCACCGAAGGCATGGTGGTGCCCATCGAGCTGCGCTACGCCGGTGTCGCTGCCTGTGCCCTGGGCTTGCTGGGCCTGGGGTGGTGGCTGCGCCTGCGCCGGGGCAGTTATGCGCTGATCCTGCAAGGCGCGGGCATCGCCGTGTTGTACCTGACGGTGTTCGCCGCCATGCGCCTGCACCCATTGCTTGATCCGAGCGCGGCACTGGGCCTGTTGGTGGCGGTGACGGTGTTTTCGGCGATCCTGGCGATTACCCAGGACGCCATCGGCCTGGCCTGCGCCGCCGCGCTCGGCGGGTTTGCCGCGCCAATCCTCGCGTCCACCGGCGAGGGCAACCATGTGGCGTTGTTCAGCTACTTCGCCCTGCTCAATGCCGGGATCCTCGCCATCGCCTGGTTCAAGGCCTGGCGCTTGCTCAATGTGATTGGCTTTGCCGGCACCTTCGGTATCGGGTTTGCCTGGGGTATTCGCTCTTACACACCGGAACTGCTGTGGAGTACCGAGCCGTTCCTGATTCTGTTTTTCCTGATGTACCTGGCCATCGGCCTGCTGTTTGCACGGCGCAAACTCCTGGAAACGGCCGACGCCCCGGCCGATGACAGCCGTGCCGCGCTGCTGCGCTGGTCGGCGGCCAAGGGCGATTATGTGGATGGCGGCCTGCTGTTCGGCCCGCCGCTTGTGGCATTTGGCTTGCAGTTCACCCTGGTGCAGCACCTGGCCTTCGCCCCGGCCTTCAGTGCGTTGGCATTGGGCATCATCTATATGGTCCTGGCGCGGGTGCTTAGCGGTGGGCGCACCGTGTTGCTGGCAGAAACCTGCCTGGCCCTGGGTGTGATCTTCGCCAGCCTGGCGATCCCGCTGGGCCTGGACGCGCGCTGGACCGCGGCGGCCTGGGCGGTGGAAGGCGCCGGCATCCTTTGGCTCGGTCTGCGTCAGCAACGCTCGTTGGCGCGGGCGTTTGGCCTGCTGTTGCAACTGGGCTCGGCGCTGGCGTTTCTCAGCGAACTGGACGTGGGCGAACACACGCTGCTGGACGGCGCGGCGCTGGGCGCCTTGTTGCTCGGCGTGGCGTTGCTGTTCAGCTTCCAGCAACTGCGCACGGCCGCGCTGGAGCAGACCTCGAAGTGGGAGCGCCAGGGCTTGCCGGTCCTGGCCGGCCTTGGCCTGGGCTTTGTGTACCTGCTGGCGCCGTTGCTGGTGGCCGAGCAGGGCACTGCGATCAGCTGGGCGCTGGCGGGACTGGTGACGGTGTTTGTCGGCGTATCTATCGCTTCGCGCACCTTCCTGTTCTGCGCGCTCGGCGTGCAGGTGCTGGCGGGGGCTTTGGTTACGCTGACATCCTGGGGCGGCGAAGAACTGCCGGCGTTCCGGCATATCGGTTTCTGGGCGCCGATGCTGGTCGGGTTGGCCGCATTTGTCGGCGCCTGGCGCTTGCGGGGCAGTGATCAACGACTCAAGTTGCCCCATCTTTCCAACGGCCTGCTGGCCTGGGGCGCGGCGTGGTGGGTATTGGCGCTGAACCACGAAGTGCTGCGCTTCACCCCGCCAGAGCTGCAAGCCACCTTCCTGTTGGCGGCGGCTGCGGCCAGTGCGGCGCTGTGGACGTTGTTGGCGTTGCGCTTGCGCTGGGCCGCGCTGGGCACCCTCTGCCTGTTGCTGATGCCGGCGGCGGCGCTGGTGGTGCTGGTGTCGTTGCATCGCTATTACCACCCGGCGGCCGAATGGGGCTGGCTGGCCTGGCTCGCGGTGTTCGCCGTGCATTTCATCGCGCTGCGTTATTTGGCCGACCTGGCGGCGGCAAAAGCCTTGAGCGTCGCCCACGTGCTGGGCTGCTGGATGCTGATCGGCATGCTGGCCCTGGAATTGCGCTACGGCCTGTTGGTGCTTTCGGTGCAATACAACGCCTGGCGCTGGCTGGGCTGGGCGATTTTCCCAAGCCTGTACCTGATAGCCATTGCTGTGCCGCGCCAGTGGCCGTGGCCGCTATCGGCTTATCCACGCGAATATCGCCTGCTGGCCGCGCTGCCGTTGGCCGCGCTGATGCTGGTGTGGTTCTGGTTGGCGAATATGTTCAGCGACGGCACGGCCAGGCCATTGCCGTATGTGCCGTTGCTCAACCCCTTGGATCTTGGCCTGCTGTTTGCGTTGCTGGGCGTGTACCTGTGGGCGCGCAGCGCGGCGCCGCAACTGGGCGGCCGCACCCCGTGGATTGCCCAGGGCGTTGCCGGGGTCTCGCTGTTTGCCTTCTTCACCGCACTGGTGATGCGCGCGGCGCACCATTGGGGCGGCGTGCCGTTTGATCTGGATGCGTTGCTTGACTCGATGCTGGTGCAGGCCGGGCTGTCGATTGTCTGGACCCTGATTGCCCTGGGCCTGATGATCGGCGGGCACCTGCGCAATCGCCGGGAAGTGTGGCTGGTCGGCGCGGTGCTGATCGGCGTGGTGGTCGCCAAGTTGTTCCTCGTCGAGTTGAGCAACCGTGGCGGGCTGGAGCGGATCGTGTCGTTTATCGGCGTGGGCGGGCTGTTGCTGGTGGTGGGCTATTTCGCTCCGTTGCCGCCCAAACGCAGCGAACCTGAGATTCAAACCCAAGGAGCGTCCTCTTGATCGGCAAACTGAGCATTGCACTGGTGGGCCTGTGCGCCGCGTTATCGGCGTCGGCCGCAGAAGGCCCCGCAGACTTCACCGCCCAAGTGCCGCTGACGGTCAGCGGCGAAGGCCCCTGGTATCGCCTGGAGTTGCCGCTGGCGGTGCAATTGAGCGCCCGTCAGGCCGATCTCAGTGACCTGCGGGTGTTCAACGCGGCGGGCGAGCCCCAGGCATATGCATTAGTGCGGCAGTCGCCCGCAAGCGCAAACAACCTGGCCCGGCTGAAGGGCTTCCCGCTGTATGCCGCCGACAACGCCAGCGACAGTGTGCCCAGCGTGCGCGTGCAATCCAGCTCCACGGGTACCCTGGTGCAGGTGCAGCCGTCCAGCGAGGCGCCGGCCGGCGCACAGGTGCGACGCGGCTGGCTGCTGGATGCCAGTGCAATCAAGGCGCCGTTGCAAAAGCTGATCCTCGATTGGGCTGCCGAGCATGACGGCTTCCAGCGTTTCAGTATCGAAGCCAGTGATGATTTGCAGCACTGGCGCCCCTGGGGCGAGGGGCAGGTGGCGCGCCTGGCATTTGCCGACGAACGGGTGGAGCAGCGTGAAGTCGCCTTGCCAGGGCAGCCGGCGCGCTACCTGCGCCTGCTATGGCAAGGCCAGGCCGCGCCCGAGTTGACCTCCATTGAAGTGCAGAGCACCAGCAGCCTGCCGTTGTCGCTGGTGTGGTCCGAGCCATTGGCCGGCAGCACCCTGGAGCCTGGGCAGTACAGCTGGCAGTTGCCTGGCGTGTTAAGCATCGAGCGGGTGCGCGTTGAGTTGCGCCAGCCCAACAGCCTGGCGCCGGTGGGTCTGCAAGGGCGGCAGGACAGCAAGCAGGCATGGCAGCCATTGAGCCGTGGTTTGCTCTATCGGTTGACGCAGGGCGGGCAAGAAGTCACCCAGGATCAATTGCAGTTGCCGGGCTATCCGGTGCGGCAACTCAAGCTGGACGTAGACGAGCGGGGCGGAGGCCTGGGGGCGCAGGCGCCGGCGTTGAGTTTTGCTGTGCGGGCCACGCAAGTGGTGTTCCTGGCGCGGGGCGAACCGCCGTTTACCCTGGCGCTGGGCAACCCGTCGGCCAAGGCTGCGAACCTGCCGTTGACGACCCTGATTCCCGACTACCAACCCCAGCGCCTCGCGGCTCTGGGCCAGGCTCGGGTCGATGGCGAATGGCACGCCAACCCGCCAGCCGCGCCAAATGTCGCAGGTATCAACTGGCAGGCAATCGGCCTGTGGGCCGTATTGCTGCTGGGCGTAGCGGCACTTGGGGCGATGGCCTACAACCTGTTGCGCAAGCCGCCTACCAGGCCCTGAGCCGGGGCCTACATGAACTCTGTCAGGGTTATCTCGTCTGATAGGAGGAAATGCGCCCCGACTCGCGCTAAACTGCGCGGGTTTTTAGCCCCCCCATTCTCCGGAGCCGTCCATGTCCCGCGTTACCCTGAGTCGCTATTTGATTGAGCAGACCCGCAGCAACAACACCCCTGCCGATCTGCGCTTCCTGATCGAAGTGGTGGCGCGTGCTTGCAAGGAAATCAGCCACGCCGTGTCCAAAGGCGCGCTGGGCGGCGTCCTGGGCAGCATGGGCACTGAAAACGTGCAAGGCGAAGTGCAGAAGAAACTCGACGTGATTTCCAACGAAATCCTGCTCGAAGCCAACGAATGGGGCGGTCACCTGGCCGGCATGGCGTCCGAAGAAATGGACAATGCCTACCAGATCCCGGGCAAATACCCTAAAGGCGCGTACCTGTTGGTATTCGACCCGCTGGACGGCTCGTCGAACATCGACATCAACGCGCCAGTCGGCACCATCTTCTCGGTACTGCGTTGCCCTAACGAATACCTGAGCCAGAACGAAGCGCTGAACGAAAAGGCCTTCCTGCAGCCAGGCACCGAGCAGGTTGCTGCCGGCTATGCGATCTACGGCCCACAGACCATGCTGGTGCTGACCCTGGGTGATGGCGTCAAGGGCTTTACCCTGGACCGCGAAATGGGCAGCTTTGTGCTGACTCACGAAGACATCTCCATTCCTGCCTCGACCCAGGAATTCGCGATCAACATGTCCAACCAGCGCCACTGGGAAGAACCGGTCAAGCGCTACGTCAACGAGTTGATGGAAGGCGAAGAAGGCCCGCTGAAGAAAAACTTCAACATGCGCTGGGTGGCCGCGATGGTTGCCGACGTACACCGCATCCTGACCCGTGGCGGTCTGTTCATGTACCCACGCGACAGCCGCGAGCCGTCCAAGCCAGGCAAACTGCGCCTGATGTACGAAGCCAACCCGATGTCGTTCCTGGTTGAGCAGGCGGGCGGTGCGTCGACTGACGGCCACCAGCGCATCCTCGACATCCAGCCTGAAGGCCTGCACCAGCGTGTGGCGGTGTTCCTGGGGTCCAAGGAAGAAGTGGCGCGTGTGACGGGTTACCACAAGGCCTAAGGCCTTCTGTAGGAGCAGGCTTGCTCGCGAAGTATTCCCGGCGCAGCGCTGCGTTGGCTGGATGTTTTTCGCGAGCCAGCTCGCTTTTACAATGAATCATGCGCCAGACCAAGGCCCCGAAACGTTTCAGCGATTCGGGGCTTTTTTTGTTTTTGCCTTGCGGGAACCAGACCCCCCTTTTCCCTTCTAAGCTTCTGGCAGACCCCCACTGCTGCGTGTCCCTCCAGGAGCTCTACCATGTCGTTACGCCGTCTCGCCCTCTTGTGCTTTTGCGTGCTGTTGGCCGCTTGCAGCAAGGTCACCCAGGAAAATTACCAGAAGCTCTCGGCTGGCATGGCCAAGGCCGAGGTGGAGTCGCTGTTGGGTAAGCCCACCGATTGTTCTGGCGCACTGGGCATGTCCAGTTGCACCTGGGGCGATAAAAACAGCTTTATCAGCGTGCAGTACGCCGGTGACAAAGTTCTGATGTTTTCCGGGCAAGGCCTGAAGTAAACCGGGGCGCAAGCCTGCGGGAGAAGAAGAATGATGCGTTTTGTTTTATACCTTTGCGCCAGCCTGTTTTTGGCAGGCTGCGCCAGCCATTCTGGCGATGATCTGCAACCCAAGACTGTCGGCAGCGTCAACCTCAAGCGTTACCAGGGCACCTGGTACGAACTGGCCCGCCTGCCCATGTACTTCCAGCGCAACTGCGCGCAATCCGAGGCCCGTTACTCCCTGCTGCCCGATGGCGACATGTCAGTGTTCAATCGCTGCCTGACCACCGAGTGGAAGTGGGAAGAAGCCAAGGGCACGGCCACGCCGCAGGTCCCGGGCAAGACCGACAAGCTGTGGGTCGAATTCAATAACTGGTTCACCGCGTTGCTACCGGGCGTGGCCAAGGGCGATTACTGGGTGTTGTACGTCAGCGATGACTACAAGACCGCCATCGTCGGCAGCCCGAGCCGGCGCTATATGTGGCTGCTGTCACGCACGCCGACCGTCAGTGCCGACACCCGCGAAGACTTGCTGAGCAGGGCGCGCCAGCAGGGTTACGACACCACACGTTTGATCTGGCGTACGTCGGACAAGCAGATGGCCAAGACCTCGCAGTAATGCGAAACAAAGGGCGGGTTTTTTAATAAACCCGCCCTTTTTTTGCCCTCAGGTTCTGGCCGTGGCGGGGTGCAGGTGTGCAATGGATCGATCAACCGTGGTCTTGGCGATCTCCAGTAAATGCCACACCGCCAACACCTTTGCCCGTTCGGGGCTTTGCAGCATCTCTCCACAATCGAGCGCCGTCGCTGATGCACTGTCCAGCAGGCTGGCGGTGTAGAGCAGGGCGTCTTCGAAGCTCAAATCGTCGCGGGCACTGTGAGCATCTTGGGTCGGCAGGTAGTGGTCGATGGCGCGGTTGAAGGCGGCGCGGTCTTTGGCGGGGTCGCTGGGTGGGTCGGGGACAATTTTATGCATGGTGAAGCTCCTTGTGAGAATCGGAGCCGGTCCGTCGCGACTAAACGAAGGGTGGCGGCTGTACGCAGGTTAGTCGACCGGCCACAAGGAATCCGGCGCACCCGAGGGTGCCCTGCGCACAGCCGCCATAAAACTTCATGTGACCATGCGCCTTGTGATGTGCCGGGCGACTAAACCCGATCACTGATGAGCAGTGACGGACCGCAGGCTAGCCATCGAATCCAACAGGCACAAGGCGGCAGGGATTGTCTCGGAAACGTCCTGCAATTTAAAGGGACACGCCTTGCTGGCCCTTTACAAACCATGACCAACACTCCTACATGGGTTATGGGTTGTTCTTAAGACAACAAGTCTCTCAGGACTTGCGTGAAGGCCCGGCTGCTCTCTTCCTCGCCCGCATGATGCCCATCGCGCACCACCCACTGGCCGTTGACCAACACATCACGCACCTGCCGATCACCCCCGGCAAACAGCCAGCGGTTGAGAATCCCGTCTGCACTGGCCGTCGCCAGGTACGGATCATTGCCGTCCAGCACCAGCCAGTCCGCACGCTTGCCGACTTCCAGGCGGCCAATCGGTTGCCCCAGCGCCTGGGCGCCGCCGTCCAGTGCTGCGTCATACAGAGTGCGGCCGACCATCGGTTGATCGCTGCGATACAGGCGGTTGCGCCGCTGGTCGCGCAGGCGCTGGCCGTATTCCAGCCAACGCAGTTCTTCGACCACGCTCAATGACACATGGCTGTCCGAACCAATCCCCATGCGCCCGCCCTGGGCCAGGAAATCCACCGCCGGGAAAATCCCGTCGCCCAGATTGGCCTCAGTGGTCAGGCACAGCCCGGCAATCGCCCGGCTGTTGGCCATCAATGTCACTTCGTCGGAGTTGGCGTGGGTGGCGTGCACCAGGCACCAGCGCTGGTCGACGTTCACATGGTCATACAGCCATTGCAGCGGGCGTTTGCCGCTCCAGGCCAGGCAGTCATCGACTTCCTTTTGCTGTTCGGCGATATGGATATGCACCGGGCAGCTCTTATCGCTGGCGGCCAATACCGCGCTGATCTGTTGCGGAGTGACTGCGCGCAATGAGTGGAAACACAGGCCCAGTTGCTGTGCCTGTTGCGCGGCCAGGATCGGTTGCAGGCGCGCTTGCAGCTCCAGGTAGTTATCGGTGCTGTTGATAAAGCGGCGCTGGCCGTCGTTCGGCGCCTGGCCGCCAAAGCCCGAGTGGCTGTAGAGCACTGGCAGCAAGGTCAGGCCGATCCCGCTGCTGGCCGCCGCCTGGCTGATCTGGCGCGACAGTTCGGTGGGGTCGGCGTAAGGCTGGCCGCTGATGTCGTGATGCACATAGTGGAACTCGGCGACCGAGGTGTAGCCGGCCTTGAGCATCTCGATATACAGCTGGCGGGCGATGATCTGCAATTGCTCGGGGCTGATCTGGCCGACCATGCGGTACATCAGGTCGCGCCAGGTCCAGAAACTGTCATTGGGGTTGCCGGCGACCTCCGCCAGCCCCGCCATGGCCCGTTGAAACGCGTGGGAATGCAGGTTCGGCATGCCCGGTAACAACGGGCCTCTCAGCCGCTCGGCGCCGTCTGCACTGGCATTGGCCATCACGTTGGTCAGCAGGCCATCGGCGCTGACTTCAAGGCGTACATCAGTGGCCCATCCATTAGGCAGCAGCGCGCGTTCGGCAAAGAAAGCGGACATGATCAAGGCACCCCGGTCGTGTGTTTATTTGTATATACATATACAGACGTTTGCCTGCTCGGTAAACTCCGGCAATCTATGCATCTTTTCCCCCTGCAAGGATTCCCCGTGCCGACTCCGCCCGCCAAGTCCCCGCTGGCTGCCCACATGGACGAAAGTCCGGCGCCCTTGTATGCCCGCGTCAAGCAGATGATCAGCCAGCAGATTCTCAACGGCAACTGGCCGCCGCACTATCGCGTGCCGTCGGAAAGCGAGTTGGTCAACCAACTGGGCTTTAGCCGCATGACCATCAACCGGGCCCTGCGGGAGCTGACCGCCGAAGGTCTGCTGGTGCGCATGCAAGGCGTCGGCACTTTTGTCGCCGAGCCCAAGAGCCAGTCGGCGCTGTTCGAGGTGCATAACATCGCCGATGAGATCGCCTCCCGTGGCCATCGCCACACCTGCAAGGTGATTACCCTGGGCGAAGAAGCCGCCGGTTCCGAGCGCGCCGTGGCCCTGGAAATGCGTGAAGGCGGGCGGGTGTTCCACTCGCTGATCGTGCACTACGAAAACGATATCCCGGTGCAAATCGAAGACCGTTTCGTCAACGCGTTGGTGGCACCGGAATACCTGCAACAGGATTTCACCCAGCAAACCCCGTACGCCTATCTCAACCAGGTGGCGCCGCTGACCGAGGGCGAGCATGTGGTGGAAGCGATCCTGGCCGACCCGCAGGAATGCAAGCTGCTGCAGATCGAGACCGGCGAGCCGTGCCTGCTGATTCGCCGGCGCACCTGGTCCGGGCGCCAGCCGGTGACTGCCGCACGCCTGATCCACCCCGGTTCCCGCCATAGCCTCGAAGGACGTTTCAGCAAATGAGTGCAGTCAAGGTCTGGCGTGCTGCCGATTACGTACGCATGCCGTGGAAAAACGGCGGCGGCAGCACCGAAGAAATCACCCGTGATGCCGGCCACGGCCTGGAAGGTTTTGGCTGGCGCCTGTCGATTGCCGATATCGGTGAGTCGGGCGGCTTTTCCACGTTTGCCGGGTATCAACGGGTCATCACCGTGATCCAGGGTGCGGGCATGGTGCTGACCGTGGACGGTGAAGAGCAGCGCGGGTTGTTACCGCTGCAACCGTTTGCCTTCAAGGGTGAAAGCCAGGTGGTGTGCCGCCTGATCACCGGGCCGATTCGCGACTTCAACCTGATCTACGCGCCCCAGCGTTACCACGCACGTTTGCAGTGGGTGGATGGGGTGCAGCAGTTTTTCAGTTCCGCGAACACTGTGCTGGTGTTCAGTGTGGCTGATGAGGTGAAGGTGCTGGGCGAAGTGCTGGGCCATCATGATTGTTTGCAGGTGGACGGTAACAGTGGCTTGCTGGATATCAACGTGACAGGCCGCTGCTGCCTGATCGAACTGACCGCACGCGATTAAACCTGTGGGAGCTGGCTTGCCTGCGATTGCGGTGTGTCAGACAAGTGGCCATCGCAGGCAAGCCAGCTCCCACATGGATATGTAGAGGCTGCACAATCTGTTTCCAGGCCCGCACCAAGTTGTTACCGAATGCCCCAGCATGGCGCAATGCCCTGCCTTTGTAGCAATCCTCCAGCGCTTCAAATCACCCCTTTCAGAAATTTCATAAAGCCTTTAAGCCTTTATTTCCAAGGCTTACACGCGCCTCGGCAATAAATCTTCAGCACGGACTTCCCAAGTTGGCAGTCAGATTGCATATGCTTGTATGTACAAGTAAAGGTGTGTGCATAAGAGTCGCTAAACATCCTCTTCGCACCATCGTGTTCGCGCATCGATTGCTGAGGAGTTTTTTGTGACTGACTTTTCCCAGAACAAACCTACCAAGTACCGCGACGTTGAAATCCGCGCCGCCCGTGGCAACACGCTCACCGCCAAAAGCTGGCTGACTGAAGCGCCGCTGCGCATGCTGATGAACAACCTCGACCCGCAAGTGGCCGAGAACCCGAAAGAGTTGGTGGTGTACGGCGGTATCGGCCGTGCGGCGCGTAACTGGGAATGTTACGACCAGATCGTCGAAAGCCTGACCAACCTGAACGACGACGAAACCCTGCTGGTGCAATCCGGCAAGCCGGTCGGCGTGTTCAAGACCCACAGCAATGCCCCGCGTGTGCTGATCGCCAACTCCAACCTGGTGCCGCACTGGGCCAGTTGGGAGCATTTCAACGAACTGGATGCCAAGGGCCTGGCCATGTACGGCCAGATGACTGCCGGCAGCTGGATCTACATCGGCAGCCAGGGCATCGTCCAGGGCACCTACGAAACCTTCGTTGAGGCCGGTCGCCAACATTACGACAGCAACCTCAAAGGCCGTTGGGTGCTCACTGCCGGCCTCGGCGGCATGGGCGGCGCCCAACCGCTGGCCGCGACCCTGGCCGGCGCGTGCTCGCTGAACATTGAATGCCAGCAGGTCAGTATCGACTTCCGCTTGAACAGCCGTTATGTCGACGAACAAGCCAGCGACCTCGACGACGCCCTGGCGCGCATCGCCAAGTACACCAAGGAAGGCAAGGCCATCTCCATCGCCCTGCTGGGCAACGCTGCCGAAATCCTCCCGGAACTGGTCAAGCGCGGCGTGCGCCCGGATATGGTCACCGACCAGACCAGCGCCCACGACCCACTCAATGGTTACCTGCCTGCCGGCTGGACCTGGGAGCAGTACCGCGCCCGTGCCAAGACCGAGCCGGCTGCCGTGATCAAGGCCGCCAAGCAGTCGATGGCCGTACACGTCAAGGCGATGCTGGACTTCCAGAAGATGGGCGTACCGACCTTCGACTACGGCAACAACATCCGTCAGATGGCGCAGGAAGAAGGCGTGGAAAATGCCTTCGACTTCCCAGGCTTTGTACCGGCCTACATCCGCCCGCTGTTCTGCCGTGGCATCGGCCCGTTCCGTTGGGCGGCACTGTCGGGCGACCCGCAGGACATCTACAAGACCGACGCCAAGGTCAAAGAGCTGATCCCCGACGACGCCCACCTGCACAACTGGCTGGACATGGCCCGCGAGCGCATCAGCTTCCAGGGCCTGCCGGCGCGCATCTGCTGGGTTGGCCTGGGCCAACGCGCCAAGCTCGGCCTGGCATTCAACGAAATGGTACGCAGCGGCGAACTGTCGGCGCCGGTGGTGATCGGCCGTGACCACCTGGACTCCGGCTCGGTGGCCAGCCCCAACCGCGAAACCGAATCCATGCAGGACGGTTCCGATGCCGTGTCCGACTGGCCGCTGCTCAATGCCCTGCTCAACACCGCCAGCGGCGCGACCTGGGTTTCGCTGCACCACGGTGGCGGCGTGGGCATGGGCTTCTCCCAGCACTCCGGCATGGTCATCGTCTGCGACGGTACCGACGAAGCCGCCGAGCGTATTGCCCGCGTGCTGCACAACGACCCGGCCACCGGGGTGATGCGTCATGCTGATGCGGGTTATCAGATCGCGATTGATTGCGCCAAGGAGCAGGGTCTCAATCTCCCGATGATCAAGTAACGCCTGGCTCGGTTTCTGTGGGAGCTGGCTTGCCTGCGATGCGGGCGACTGGGTCTGTGAGGCAGGCCACAGTGATGCAATCGCAGGCAAGCCAGCTCCCACATTTGACCTGCTGTGTATTTGAAACATGTTTGAGCCGCACCACCGAAAACAATCCATTAGAGGTTGAACACCCATGGCTGCAAAAGACGCGCGTGCAAGCTCCACCCCGTTGATCGAAAGGCGTTCGATCGACTACATCCCGGAAGCGGAAAGACACGGTCGTCTATTGAGCCAGTTCACCCTGTGGATGGGCGCCAACCTGCAAATCACTGCGATTGTCACCGGGGCCCTGGCCGTGGTGCTGGGCGGTGATGTGTTCTGGTCGTTGATCGGTCTGTTGATCGGTCAACTGCTGGGCGGCGGCGTGATGGCGTTGCATGCGGCGCAAGGGCCCAGGCTTGGCCTGCCGCAAATGATTTCCAGCCGGGTGCAGTTCGGTGTGTACGGCGCAGCCATCCCGATTGTGCTGGTGTGTTTGATGTACCTCGGTTTCACCGCCACCGGCACGGTGCTGTCCGGTCAGGCGCTGGGCCAGTTGTTTGGGGTCAGCGACAGTGTCGGCATTCTGATTTTCGCCAGTGTCATCGTGCTGGTCACGGTGCTCGGTTACCGGGTGATCCATTTCATCGGCCGTGTTGCCAGCGTCATTGGCGTGATTGCCTTTGTCTACCTGTTCAGCCGCCTGATGAGCCAGACCGACGTTGGCGCGCTCCTGCAAATCCGCCACTTCAGCTGGAGCAGCTTCCTGCTCGCGGTGTCGCTCGCGGCCTCCTGGCAAATCGCCTTTGGGCCTTATGTGGCTGACTATTCCCGCTACCTGCCGCGCAACACATCCTCGGTGAAAACCTTTCTGGCCGCAGGCGCAGGTTCGGTCATTGGCGCCCAGGTGGCGATGATCCTCGGCGTGTTTGCCGCTGCGATGTCCAATGGGAAATTTGCCGGTAACGAAGTGGCCTACATCGTAGGTCTGGGCGGCACGGGGGCCACGGCGGCATTGCTGTACTTCAGCATCGCATTCGGCAAGGTCACCATCTCCACGCTGAACTCCTACGGCAGCTTTATGTGCATTGCGACCATCGTCAGTGGCTTTCGTGGGCGCATGGAGGTCACGCGCCTGCAGCGCCTGGTTTTCGTGCTGCTGATCGTCGGCGCGGCGACCCTGATCGCGTTGCTCGGCCAGCACTCGTTCCTCAGTGCGTTCAAGTCCTTCATCCTGTTTTTGCTGGCGTTCTTTACACCCTGGAGCGCGATCAACCTGGTGGACTACTACTGCATCACCCGCGACCGCTATGACGTGCCGGCACTGGCCGATCCGAACGGTCGCTACGGCCGCTGGAACCTGCTGGGTATCAGCGTCTATGTGTTCGGGGTGCTGGTGCAGTTGCCGTTCATCGCCACCAAGTTCTACACCGGGCCCCTGGTGGCCAGCCTGGGCGGGGTGGATATTTCCTGGATCATCGGCCTGGTACTGCCCGCCGCCCTGTATTACGTGTGTGCAAAAAAATGGCACGGCGCAATGCCTGAACGACTGATTTTGCCGATAGAGCAGGGCGCTACAGCTATAGCTACCCCTAAAAACAACGGGCTGATTACACAAGCCTGATGGGACGTGGACAAGGCAGGATGCCTTTTGACTGCCGTAATCCATTTCATGATTGGGAGCGTCACATAATGAGAATGCATAAGACCCTGCTGACCCCATTGCTCGCCGCCGGCCTGTTGGCCAGTGCTGGCGCCACCCAGGCGGCCGGCTGGTGCGAGTCGGGCAAACCGGTGAAGTTCGCCGGCCTGAACTGGGAAAGCGGCATGTTGCTGACCGACGTCCTGCAAGTGGTCCTGGAAAAAGGCTACGACTGCAAAACCGATAGCCTGCCGGGCAATTCCATCACCATGGAAAACGCCCTGGGCAGCAACGATATCCAGATCTTCGCCGAAGAGTGGGTTGGCCGTAGCGAAGTGTGGAACAAGGCCGAGAAGGCCGGCAAGGTCGTGGGTGTCGGCGCCCCTGTGGTCGGTGCGGTTGAAGGCTGGTACGTGCCGCGCTATGTGATCGAAGGCGACGCCAAGCGCAAACTCGAAGCCAAGGCCCCGGACCTGAAAAACATCGCCGACCTGGCCAAGTATTCTGCGGTGTTCAAGGACCAGGAAGAGCCCGCCAAAGGCCGCTTCTACAACTGCCCGGCCGGCTGGACCTGCGAGCTGGACAACAGCGAAATGCTCAAGAGCTATGGCCTGGAAAGTTCCTACACCAACTTCCGCCCTGGCACCGGCCCGGCGCTGGATGCGGCGGTGCTGTCGAGCTACAAGCGTGGCGAGCCGATCCTGTTCTACTACTGGTCGCCGACGCCGCTGATGGGGCAGGTGGACCTGGTCAAACTCGACGAAAAACCCGGTGTGGATAAACGCGTGACCATCAAGGTCGGCCTGTCCAAGACTTTCTACGAGCAGGCCCCGGAACTGGTGGCGGTGCTGGAGAAGGTCAACCTGCCCATAGACCTGCTCAACCAGAACCTGGCGCGTATGAGCAAAGAGCGCATTGACTCGGCGAAGCTGGCGAAGATCTTCCTCAAGGAGCACCCGCAGGTATGGCACGCCTGGGTCAGTGAAGACGCAGCCAAGAAAATCGACGCGGCCTTGTAGGCCCAGTGCTCCCGGCTACCCTGAACAGGCAGCCGGGCACCCGGCCACACTCCACTGGATCGAGAGCACGTTATGTTTCCTGAGAGTTTTACGTTTTCCATCGCCGACTGGGTCAACGGTTGGGTCGATGCACTGGTGACCAATTACGGCGATGTGTTCCGGCAGATCTCCGACACCTTGCTGTGGGCCATCGTCAACCTGGAAGGCCTGCTACGCGCGGCACCCTGGTGGCTGATGCTGGCGATAGTCGGCGGCGTTGCCTGGCACGCCACCCGCAAGGTGCTGACCACGGCGGTGATCGTCGGCCTGTTGTTCCTGGTGGGTGCGGTCGGCCTGTGGGACAAGCTGATGCAGACCCTGGCGCTGATGATGGTGGCCACGGTGATCTCGGTGCTGATCGGCATTCCCCTGGGCATTCTCTCGGCGCGCAGCAATCGCCTGCGCTCGGTGTTGATGCCGCTGCTGGACATCATGCAGACCATGCCCAGCTTCGTGTACCTGATCCCGGTATTGATGCTGTTTGGCCTGGGCAAGGTGCCGGCGATTTTCGCCACGGTGATCTACGCCGCGCCGCCGCTGATTCGCCTGACCGACCTGGGCATTCGCCAGGTGGACCGGGAAGTGATGGAAGCCATCAATGCCTTCGGCGCCAACCGCTGGCAGCAACTGTTTGGCGTGCAACTGCCGCTGGCCCTGCCGAGCATCATGGCCGGGATCAACCAGACCACCATGATGGCCCTGTCGATGGTGGTGATCGCCTCGATGATCGGCGCCCGTGGCTTGGGTGAAGATGTATTGGTGGGCATCCAGACCCTTAACGTCGGGCGCGGCCTGGAGGCTGGCCTGGCGATTGTGATTCTCGCAGTGGTCATCGACCGCATTACCCAGGCCTATGGTCGTCCACGGCATGAGGCGAGCAAATGACTACTGTCAGCAAGATCGAAGTGAAAAACGTATTCAAGATTTTCGGTGCGCGTGAGCAGGAAGCCCTGGCGCTTATTGGCCAAGGCCAGACCAAGGACCAGGTGCTGGCACAGACCGGTTGTGTGGTGGGCGTGAATGACCTGTCCCTGAGCATCGGCACCGGCGAGATCTTTGTGATCATGGGCCTGTCGGGTTCCGGCAAGTCCACCCTGGTGCGCCACTTCAACCGCCTGATCGACCCCACCAGCGGCGCGATCCTGGTGGACGGCGAAGACATCCTGCAACTGGATATGGAAGCCCTGCGCCAGTTCCGCCGGCACAAGATCAGCATGGTGTTCCAGAGCTTCGGCCTGCTGCCCCACAAGAGCGTGCAGGACAACGTCGCCTATGGCCTGAAAGTGCGCGGTGAAACCAAGCAAGTGTGCACCGAGCGTGCATTGCACTGGATCGAAACCGTGGGCCTGAAGGGCTACGAAAACAAATACCCGCACCAGTTGTCGGGCGGCATGCGCCAGCGCGTGGGCCTGGCCCGGGCCCTGGCGGCCGACACCGACATCATCCTGATGGACGAGGCGTTCAGCGCCCTTGACCCACTGATCCGCGCCGAGATGCAGGACCAGTTGCTGGAGCTGCAAAAGACCCTGCACAAGACCATCGTGTTTATCACCCACGACCTGGATGAGGCCGTGCGCATCGGCAACCGCATCGCGATCCTCAAGGACGGCAAGCTGATCCAGGTCGGCACGCCGCGGGAGATCTTGCATTCGCCGGCGGATGAGTATGTGGACCGGTTTGTTCAGCGGCGGGCGGCGGTGGTCTGAGCGGGGGGTTGTGGTGAGTTGGCTGGCGTCTTCGCGAGCAAGCCCGCTCCCACAGGGGAACGCATTCCAAATGTGGGAGCGGGCTTGCCCGCGATGAGGCCGGCAAGGCCGCAAAAATTTGAAGAAGGTATGAAGATGTCCCAGGCTAAAAAAATCGTCATCGCCGACACCCCCCTGCACTGGCAGGACGTGGTTGCCGTCGCGCGCTTCGGCGCCGAGCTGGAGCTGTCGGGCCCGGCCTGGGCGCGGATCGACAATGCCCAGGCCATCGTGCAACGCATCGTCACCAGCGGCGAGCGGGCCTATGGCGTCAACACCGGCCTGGGCGCCTTGTGCAATGTGTCACTCAAGGGCGAGCAACTGAGCCAACTGTCGCGCAACACCTTGCTCAGCCACGCCTGTGGTGTGGGCGCGCCGCTGAGTGATGAACAGACCCGCGCGATCATCTGCGCGGCCATCATCAACTTCAGCCAGGGCAAGTCCGGCCTGCATCCGCAGGTGGTGCATTCGCTGCTGGCGCTGCTCAACCATGGCATCACCCCGCACGTGCCGTCCCAGGGCTCGGTGGGCTACCTGACCCACATGGCCCATATCGGCATTGCCCTGCTGGGTGTGGGAAATGTCAGCTATCGCGGCCAGATTGTGACGGCCCAGGCAGCGCTCGCCGCCGAAGGCCTGCAGCCGGTGGTGCTCGGCGCCAAGGACGGCCTGTGCCTGGTCAATGGCACGCCATGCATGAGTGGCCTGAGCTGCCTGGCCCTGGCCGATGCCCACCACTTGCTGCAATGGGCCGATGTGATCGGCGCCATGAGTTTTGAAGCACAACGCGGGCAGATCGACGCCTTCGACGAGCAGATCATCGCCCTTAAGCCACACCCCGGCATGCAGCAGGTCGGCAGTAACCTGCGGGCCTTGCTCGAGGGCAGCGAGGTGATTGCCGCCAGCCGTGGCATTCGTACCCAGGACGCGCTGAGCATCCGTTCGATCCCCCAGGTCCACGGCGCTGCCCGCGATCAACTGGAGCACGCCACCCGGCAGATCGAAACCGAACTCAACGGTGCCACCGACAACCCACTGCTGCTGGGCACGCCGGACAACTACCGCGTGGTGTCCCAGGCCAACCCCCACGGCCAGTCCGTGGCGCTGGCGGCGGATATGCTGGCCATCGCCATGGCGGAAATCGGCTCCATCGCCGAGCGCCGCCTGGACCGCCTGATCAACCCCCACGTCAGCGGCTTGCCGGCATTCCTGGTGAGTAACCCTGGGGTCAACTCGGGGATGATGATCGTGCAGTACGTCGCCGCTTCCCTCTGTGGGCAGAATCGCCAACTGGCGCAGCCGGCAGTGCTCGACAACTTCGTCACCTCGGGCCTGCAGGAAGACCACCTGAGCATGGGCACCAACGCCGCGCTCAAGCTGCACTCAGTGTTGGCAAACCTCACCCAGATCCTCGCCATCGAATACCTGTTGGCGGCCCAGGCCTTTGAGTTCCTCAAGGCACAAGGCTTCGGCGCCGGCACCCACACCGCCTGGCGCCTGCTGCGCGAGCACGTCCCGGCCTATGAACAGGACCGTTGGTTGGCGCCGGACATCGCGACCACGGCGGCGCTGCTCAAGAACACCGATTTGTTGAACCACGCTTTACCGAATTTGCACTGAACCCTATTTCAAAAGGAGCATGAATGTGACTGCGCTAAATCTGATTCCAGGCCAACTGACCCTTGCCCAACTGCGGGCCATCTACCAGCAGCCGGTAACCCTCAGCCTGGATGACAGCGCCTCGGCGCAGATCGAAGCCAGTGTGGCCTGTGTCGAGCAGATTCTCGCCGAGAACCGCACCGCCTATGGCATCAACACCGGTTTCGGCCTGCTGGCCTCGACCCGTATCGCCAGCGAAGACCTGGAAAACCTCCAGCGTTCCCTGGTGTTGTCCCACGCTGCCGGTGTCGGCGAGCCGATCAGCGATGCGCTGGTGCGTTTGGTGATGGTGCTCAAGGTCAACAGCCTGAGCCGCGGTTTCTCCGGGATTCGCCGGCAGGTGATCGACGCGCTGATCGCCTTGATCAACGCCGAGGTCTACCCGCATATCCCGCTCAAGGGCTCGGTGGGCGCGTCCGGTGACTTGGCGCCGCTGGCCCATATGTCCCTGGTGCTGCTGGGCGAAGGCAAGGCCCGTTACAAAGGTGAGTGGCTGGAGGCGACCGAAGCGCTGAAAGTCGCCGGCCTCACGCCGCTGACCCTGGCTGCCAAGGAAGGCCTGGCGCTGCTCAACGGTACCCAGGTCTCGACGGCCTACGCCCTGCGCGGCTTGTTCGAAGGCGAAGACCTGTTCGCTGCCGCCATCGCCTGTGGCGGCCTGACCGTGGAAGCGGTGCTGGGCTCGCGCTCGCCGTTCGACGCGCGCATCCATGCAGCCCGTGGCCAGCGTGGGCAGATCGACTCGGCCGCTGCCTATCGCGACCTGCTCGGTGAAAGCAGCCAGGTGTCCCAGTCCCACCAGAACTGCGACAAAGTGCAAGACCCTTACTCCCTGCGCTGCCAGCCGCAAGTCATGGGCGCCTGCCTGACCCAGTTCCGCCAGGCGGCCGAAGTGTTGGTGGTCGAAGCCAACGCGGTATCGGATAACCCGCTGGTATTCGCCGCCGAAGGCGATGTGATCTCCGGCGGTAACTTCCACGCCGAACCGGTGGCGATGGCCGCCGACAACATGGCCCTGGCCATCGCTGAAATCGGCTCCCTGAGCGAGCGCCGTATCTCGTTGATGATGGACAAGCACATGTCGCAATTGCCGCCGTTCCTGGTGGGCAATGGCGGGGTCAACTCCGGTTTCATGATTGCCCAGGTGACGGCAGCGGCGTTGGCCAGCGAGAACAAGGCCTTGTCCCATCCCCATAGCGTCGACAGCCTGCCGACGTCGGCCAACCAGGAAGACCACGTGTCGATGGCGCCGGCTGCCGGCAAGCGCCTGTGGGAAATGGCTGAAAATACCCGGGGGGTGCTCGCAGTGGAATGGCTGGCCGCCTGCCAGGGCCTGGACCTGCGCGATGGCCTGAAAACCTCGCCCAAGCTGGAAAAGGCCCGTGGGATCCTGCGCGCCAAAGTGGGGTTCTATGACAAGGACCGCTTCTTCGCCCCGGATATCAACGCCGCCAGCGAACTGTTGGCCAGCCGCTGCCTGAACGAGTTGGTGCCGGCCAAGCTGCTGCCAAGCCTGTAAGCAGCACACCGATCCTGTGTGGGAGTTGGCTCCCGCATGGGGTCGCCCATAGGTTCGGATTCTCTCTGGATAACAATAATTAGGGACGAGAAATGCACCAGCAAGCACAAGGTCTCAAACGCGGACTGACCGCCCGCCATATTCGCTTCATGGCACTGGGGTCGGCGATCGGCACCGGGCTGTTCTACGGTTCTGCCTCGGCGATCCAAATGGCCGGCCCGGCGGTGTTGCTGGCCTACCTGATCGGCGGCGCCGCCGTGTTTATGGTGATGCGCGCCCTCGGCGAAATGGCCGTGCACAATCCGGTGTCCGGCTCGTTCGGCCAGTACGCCAGCACTTACCTGGGCCCGATGGCCGGTTTTATCCTCGGTTGGACCTACGCTTTTGAAATGATCATCGTCTGCCTGGCGGACGTCACCGCCTTCGGCATCTACATGGGCTTCTGGTTTCCCGAGGTCGCACGCTGGGTCTGGGTGCTCGGCATCGTCCTGCTGATCGGCGGGCTGAACCTGTGCAACGTCAAGGTGTTCGGCGAAATGGAGTTCTGGCTGTCGTTGCTCAAGGTCGGCGCGATTGTCGCGATGATCCTTGGCGGGTTCGGCATCATGCTGTTCGGCGTGCATTCGGCGGCTGACGCACCGGCCAACGGGTTGAGCAACCTGTGGGCCCATGGTGGCTTCATGCCCAATGGCCTGGGCGGCCTGATCGCCTCGTTTGCGGTGGTGATGTTTGCCTTTGGCGGCATCGAGATCATCGGCATCACTGCCGGTGAAGCCAAGGACCCGCAACGGGTGATCCCCAAGGCGATCAACGCGGTACCGCTGCGCATCCTGCTGTTCTACGTGCTGACCCTGTTTGTGCTGATGGCCATCTACCCGTGGCCGCAGATCGGCAGCCAGGGCAGCCCATTCGTGCAGATCTTCAGCAACCTGGGGATTGGCTCGGCGGCGACCATCCTCAATATCGTGGTGATCTCGGCGGCCGTCTCGGCCATCAACAGTGACATCTTCGGCGCCGGCCGCATGATGTACGGCCTGGCCCAGCAAGGGCAGGCGCCCAAGGGCTTTGCGCAACTGTCGCGCCACGGTGTGCCGTGGATGACCGTGGTGGTGATGGGCGCAGCGCTGCTGGGCGGCGTGGTGTTGAACTACCTGATCCCGGAAAACGTATTCCTGGTGATTGCCTCGATTGCCACTTTCGCTACCGTGTGGGTGTGGCTGATGATCCTGGTCACGCAGGTGGCGATGCGCCGCTCGATGACCAAGGCGCAGATCGCCGAACTGAAATTCCCGGTACCGTTCTGGCCCTATGCGCCGGCGGCGGCCATTGTGTTCATGCTGTTTATTTTTGGTGTACTGGGCTACTTCCCGGACACCCAGGCCGCGCTGCTGGTGGGCGCCGTATGGATCGTGTTGCTGGTTCTCGCCTACCTGCTGTGGGTCAAGCCCGCAGCCGGGCAAGCGGCCAAGGTCAATTACGACCCGGCTTTGTCTCACCGATAACTTAGGGAGGCGTTGATGAAAACGCTTTGGCAACACTGCCACATCGCAACCATGGCCCGGGGCGAGTACTCGATCATCGAGGATGGCGCCATGGTCACGGCCGGTTCGCTGATCGAGTGGATCGGTCCCCGTGCCGAGCTGCCGCCTGGCGACTACGCGCAGACCCATGACTTGCAAGGGGCGTGGGTCACGCCGGGGCTGATCGACTGCCATACCCACACGGTATTTGGCGGCAACCGCAGCGGCGAATTCGAGCAGCGCCTGCAAGGCGTGAGCTACGCCGAGATCGCGGCGGCCGGCGGCGGCATTGCCAGCACCGTTCGTGCCACCCGTGCGGCGACCGAGGAAGAGCTGTTCGACAGCAGCCGCAAGCGCCTGCGCAGTTTGCTGCGCGATGGCGTGACCACGGTGGAGATCAAGTCCGGCTACGGCCTGGACCTGGCCAATGAGCGCAAGATGCTGCGGGTGGCCCGGCGCCTGGGCCAGGAGCTGCCGGTCAGCGTGCGCGCCACGTGCCTGGCGGCCCATGCGTTGCCGCCGGAGTACAAGGATCGCGCCGACGACTACATCGAGCACATCTGCAACGAGATGCTGCCGACCCTGGCAGCAGAAGGGTTGGTGGACGCAGTGGATGCGTTCTGCGAATACCTGGCGTTTTCCACCGAGCAGGTAGAGCGCGTATTCAAGGTCGCGCAGCGCTTGGGGTTGCCGGTAAAGTTGCACGCCGAGCAACTGTCGTCGCTGCACGGCTCCAGCCTGGCGGCGCGGTATCAGGCGCTGTCGGCGGATCACCTGGAGTTCATGACCGAAGAAGACGCCATCGCCATGGCCGCCGCCGGTACTGTTGCCGTGCTGCTACCGGGCGCGTTCTACTTTTTGCGCGAAACCCAGTTGCCGCCGATGGACGCCTTGCGCAAGCACGGGGTGAAGATCGCCATTGCCAGCGACCTCAACCCCGGCACCTCGCCGGCCTTGTCCGTGCGGCTGATGCTGAACATGGCCTGCACCTTGTTCCGCATGACACCGGAAGAAGCCCTGGCCGGTGTTACCCGGCATGCCGCCACGGCGTTGGGCATGGGCGACACCCATGGCTCGCTGGAAGTGGGCAAGGTCGCGGATTTTGTCGCCTGGCAGATCGACCGCCCCGCCGACCTGGCCTACTGGCTGGGTGGCGAGTTGGATAAACGCGTCGTGCGCCATGGCGTCGACGTCGATGTGTAAGGTTGCCTTTGTGAGTAAGGAGTACTGCTGTGGATAAGGTTCTGAACTTCAAACAAGGCCGCACACCGCTGCTGATCAGCATGCCCCACGCCGGCCTGCGCCTGACGCCTGCGGTTGCAGCGGGCCTGATCCCCGAGGCGCAAAGCCTGCCGGATACCGACTGGCATATCCCTACGCTGTACGATTTTGCTGCAGAGCTGGGGGCCAGCACCCTGGCGGCCGAGTATTCGCGTTTTGTCATCGACTTGAACCGGCCGTCGGACGACAAGCCGCTGTATGCCGGGGCGACCACCGGCCTGTTTCCCGCGACGCTGTTTGATGGCGTGCCGTTGTTTATTGAAGGCAAGGAGCCGTCGAGGGCGGAGCGGGCGACCTATCTGGAGCAGATCTGGACGCCTTATCACCAGACCCTGCAACAGGAACTGGCGCGGCTCAAGGCCGAATTCGGCTACGCGCTGCTATTCGACGCCCACTCGATCCGCTCGGTGATCCCACACCTGTTCGACGGCAAGCTACCGGACTTCAACCTCGGCACCTTCAATGGCGCCGCCTGCGACCCCGAGTTGGCCAGCCAGTTGGAAGCCATCTGCGCGGCGCATCCGCACTACAGCCATGTGCTGAACGGGCGCTTCAAGGGCGGGCATATCACCCGGCACTACGGCAACCCGGCGCAGGATACTCATGCGGTGCAGTTGGAGTTGGGGCAGTGCACGTACATGGAGGAGTTTGAGCCGTTCAGGTATCGACAGGATCTGGCCGAGCCGACGCGGGTGGTGTTGAGGCAGCTGCTGGAAGGGTTCTTGGCGTGGGGCCAGAAGCACTACACCTGAGTCAACAAGGATCAAAATGTGGGAGCGGGCTTGTCAGGTCGCCGCATCGCCGCGATGGCGGTCTGTCAGTTCCCAATATGTCGACTGATCCGCCGCTATCGCGAGCAAGCCCGCTCCCACACGTGGTGCGCGAACCTTCCTGGCTGATCACTGACACAGGTCTAAGTCCTCAAGGACATGCTCATTGCACAATTCGGGTTTATGATGCCAGACGGCAAAATAATAGACGTCCCCCCAGGGATGGACCCGACCCCTTACGGAGCGCGCAATGCAGACTTTGTACCCGCAGATCAAACCCTACGTCCGGCACGATCTGGCCGTCGATGAAACCCACACGCTGTATGTCGACGAAAGTGGTTCCCCGCAAGGTTTGCCCGTGGTCTTCATCCATGGCGGTCCCGGCGCCGGCTGCGATGCCAACAGTCGCTGCTATTTCGATCCGAACCTGTACCGCATCGTCACCTTTGACCAGCGCGGCTGCGGGCGCTCCACTCCGCGGGCCAGCCTGGAAAACAACACCACCTGGGACCTGGTTGC
Source organism: Pseudomonas sp. DD1 (assembly GCF_044510355.1). Lineage (NCBI taxonomy): Bacteria > Pseudomonadati > Pseudomonadota > Gammaproteobacteria > Pseudomonadales > Pseudomonadaceae > Pseudomonas > Pseudomonas sp. DD1. Next base: position 263,937 of record NZ_MSAJ01000029.1, read on the forward strand.
CGACCTTGAGCGGATCCGCGAGCACCTGGGAATTGAAAAATGGGTGCTGTTCGGTGGTTCCTGGGGCTCGACCCTGGCCCTGGCCTATGCACAAACCCACCCTGATCGCGTGCTTGGCCTGATTGTGCGCGGCATCTTCCTGGCCCGCCCCCAGGATATCCAGTGGTTCTACCAGGCCGGCGCGAGCCGCCTGTTCCCTGACTACTGGCAGGACTACATCGCGCCAATCCCGGTGGAAGAGCGCCACGACATGATCAGCGCCTACCACAAGCGCCTGACTGGCAATGACCAGATCGCCCAGATGCATGCCGCCAAGGCCTGGTCCACCTGGGAAGGCCGCATGCTCGGCCTGTGCCCCAGCCCGCAGCTGATCGAGCGCTTCTCCGAGCCCCAGCGCGCGTTGTCGATTGCGCGCATCGAGTGCCACTACTTCACCAATAACTCGTTCCTGGAGCCCAACCAGCTGATTCGCGATATGCACAAGATCGCCCATCTGCCGGGGATCATCGTGCATGGCCGCTACGATATGATCTGCCCGCTGGATAATGCCTGGGAGCTGCACCAGGCCTGGCCGAACAGTGAGTTGCAGGTGATCCGCGAGGCGGGCCACGCGGCGTCCGAGCCGGGCATCACCGATGCGCTGGTGCGTGCGGCGGGCGAGATGGCACGACGCCTGCTTGATCTGCCCCCTGAAGAAGCATGAAGGGCCTTTTGCAACGGGTGCGTGGCGCCCGGGTCGAGGTGGCGGGGCAAGTGGTGGGCGCGATAGACCAGGGTTTGCTGGTACTGGTGGCCGTTGAACCTTCAGATACCGCCGCCAGTGCCGACAAGTTGTTGCATAAGCTGCTTAACTACCGGGTGTTCAGTGACGACGAGGGCAAGATGAACCTGTCGTTGAAGGACATTGGCGGTGGTTTGCTGCTGGTGTCCCAGTTCACCCTGGCAGCCGATACCAAAAGCGGCCTGCGTCCCAGCTTCTCCACCGCGGCGCCACCGGCGTTGGGCGAGGCGCTTTTCGAGCACTTGTTGTCACAAGCGCAACAATTGCATGGCACGGTGGCGTCGGGGCGTTTTGGCGCGGATATGCAGGTGCATTTGGTCAATGACGGGCCGGTCACCTTCCTTTTACAGACCTGATTGTATGAAAAACGACTTTTAATGCGCAAAAACGCAAGTTTTCGCTACAAATACTTGGCTGACCCTGCTGCGTTATCTCACGGGCTACTAGATAATCGCGCGCTACGGGGATCAGCGTAAATTGGTCCATTTTTGATTTAGGTAGAGACTTGTCCGGTCGCCCTTGGGGAATCATTTAGCCCCATCGGAGTCGGAACAATGCTCGCCAACCTGGCATATAGATAGCTGGCCGTTGGTTTTTTGATCTGTTTTCGGCGAGGGTTGCTCGTGATTGTTAGTCCCTGTAATGCACCAAAATTGTCTGCCAAACGGTTACGAAACGCACTGGTGACGGGCTCCGCCCTGTTTTGCCTGTTCGGCGCGGGTCAACTGTGGGCATTCAGCCTGGACGATGTGTCGGCCAAGGCAAAAGAGCTGGCCGGGCAGAAATACGAAGCCCCGCGCAGCAATCTGCCGAACGAATTCCGCGAAATGAAGTTCGCTGACTACCAGAAAATTCGTTTCCGCAATGAAAAAGCCGAGTGGGCCGAGCAGAAAACTCCGTTCAAGCTGTCCTTCTATCACCAGGGCATGCACTTCGACACGCCGGTGAAGATCAACGAAATCACCGCGACCGACGTCCAGGAAATCAAGTACGACCCGACTCGTTTCGATTTCGGCGACGTCAAGTTTGATCCTAAAGCCACCGATCAGCTGGGTTATGCCGGCTTTCGCGTGCTGTACCCGATCAACAAGGACGACAAGCAAGACGAAATCATGACCATGCTCGGCGCCAGCTATTTCCGCGTCGTGGGCAAGGACCAGGTCTATGGCCTGTCCGCCCGTGGCATGGCGATTGATACCGCGCTGCCGTCCGGCGAAGAGTTCCCGCGTTTCACCGAGTTCTGGATCGAGCGTCCAAAGCCGGGCGACAAGCACCTGGTGATCTTCGCCTTGCTGGATTCGCCGCGGGCCACTGGCGCCTACCGCCTGATCCTGCGCCCGGGCACCGACACCATTGTCGACGTCAAGTCGCAGATGTTCCTGCGTGACAAGGTCAGCAAGCTGGGCGTTGCCCCGCTGACCAGCATGTTCCTGTTCGGCGCCAACCAGCCGTCCAAAGTGCTCAACTACCGTCGTGAACTGCACGACTCCAGCGGCCTGTCGATCCATGCCGGTAACGGCGAGTGGATCTGGCGCCCGCTGAACAACCCAAAACACCTGTCGGTCAGCAACTTCTCGGTAGAAAACCCACGTGGTTTCGGCCTGTTGCAGCGTGGTCGCAACTTCAGCCAGTACGAAGACCTCGACGACAACTACGACAAGCGCCCAAGCGCCTGGATCGAGCCTGAAGGCGACTGGGGCAAGGGTTCCGTGGATCTGGTAGAGATTCCGACCGCCGATGAAACCAACGACAACATCGTTGCCTTCTGGAGCCCGGCCGAACTGCCTAAGCCCGGCGAGCCGCTGGATATCGCCTACCGTCTGCACTGGACTCTCAACGATGCACCGTTCCACTCGCCGGACAGTGCCTGGGTCAAACAGACCCTGCGTTCTACCGGTGATGTGAAACAGTCCAACCTGATCCGTCAGCCAGACGGCAGCGTGGCCTATCTGGTGGACTTCGAAGGCCCGTCCCTCAAGGCCCTGAAGCCGGATGCGGCAGTGCGCAGCCAGGTCAGCGTCGGCGAAAACGGCGAAGTCGTGGAAAACAGCGTGCGCTACAACCCGCACACCAAAGGCTGGCGCCTGACCCTGCGCTTGAAGATCAAGGATGCTGGCAAGCCGACCGAAATGCGTGCGGCCCTGGTCCAGGACATCGTCAAGCCTGAGCCAGAGCAGGCTTCCACCCAAGTCCTGAAGGCTGACAAAGTCTTGGCCAAGCAACACGAGAAACAGGCCAAGAAAGACGCCAAGGACAAGCAAGACAAGCAGCCAGAAGCTGCCCCAGCCACCCCGGAGCCAGTCAAGACAGAACAAGTCCTGACCGAAACCTGGAGCAATCAGTTGCCTGCCGATGAGTAACTCTCAAGTCCAGCCAGAGACTCTTGCCGAGTACCTGGCGCATCTTCCGATGACCGACGAGCAGCGCGCCGAACTGGCGGGCTGCAAGTCCTTCTCCGAACTGCACGAGCGCCTGTCGTCGTCGACCTTTGACGCACCGGTGGACGCCGCGCAGGCGTCGGTTGGCCGCCGGCTGACCCTCAACACTGCCGAGGAGCTAGAGGAAGCCGAAATGCTGGTGCTCGACGCCAGCGGTCGGGTTTGCCTCAAGGCCACGCCGCCGATCCGCCGTACCAAAGTGGTGCCCGAGCCTTGGCGCACCAATATCCTGGTGCGTGGCTGGCGCCGGCTGACCGGCCGCAGCAACCCTCCTGCGCCGCCGAAAGACGAGCGCGTGCTGCCGGCTGCGCGCTGGCGCACGGTCGGTTCGATCCGCCGCTATATCCTGCTGGTGCTGATGCTCGGCCAGACGATTGTGGCCGGCTGGTACATGAAAGGCATCATGCCTTACCAGGGCTGGTCCTTCGTCGACTTTGACGAGGTGCGCAACCAGACCCTGCTGCAAACCGCTACCCAGGTCCTGCCCTACGCCCTGCAAACCAGCATCCTGATCATGTTCGGGATTCTGTTCTGCTGGGTTTCGGCAGGTTTCTGGACCGCGCTGATGGGCTTCCTTGAACTGCTTACCGGTCACGACAAGTACCGGATCTCCGGCAAAAGCGCCGGCGACGAGCCGATCCCGAAAGAGGCCCGTACCGCGCTGGTGATGCCGATCTGCAACGAAGACGTGCCCCGGGTGTTTGCCGGCTTGCGTGCGACCTTTGAGTCGGTCGCTGCCACTGGCGATCTGGACCGCTTCGATTTCTTCGTGCTCAGTGACAGTAACGACGCCGATATCTGCATCGCCGAACAGCAAGCCTGGCTCGACGTGTGCCGCGAAGCCGGTGGCTTTGGCAAGATCTTCTATCGCCGCCGTCGCCGTCGCGTCAAACGCAAGAGCGGCAACCTCGACGACTTCTGCCGTCGCTGGGGGGGTGACTACAAGTACATGGTGGTCCTCGACGCCGACAGCGTGATGAGCGGCGAATGCCTGACCAGCCTGGTGCGCCTGATGGAAGCCACGCCGGACGCCGGGATCATCCAGACCGCGCCACGTGCCTCGGGCATGGACACCCTGTATGCACGCATGCAGCAGTTCGCCACCCGCGTCTACGGCCCGCTGTTCACCGCCGGTCTGCACTTCTGGCAGTTGGGCGAATCCCACTACTGGGGCCACAACGCGATCATCCGCATGAAGCCGTTTATCGAGCACTGCGCCCTGGCGCCGTTGCCCGGCAAAGGTGCGTTCGCCGGTTCGATTCTTTCCCACGACTTCGTTGAAGCTGCGCTGATGCGCCGTGCCGGCTGGGGCGTGTGGATTGCCTACGACTTGCCGGGCAGCTACGAAGAACTGCCGCCCAACCTGCTGGACGAGCTCAAGCGTGACCGTCGCTGGTGCCACGGTAACCTGATGAACTTCCGCCTGTTCCTGGTCAAGGGCATGCACCCGGTACACCGTGCGGTATTCCTCACCGGCGTGATGTCGTACCTGTCGGCACCGTTGTGGTTCCTGTTCCTGGTGCTGTCCACGGCCCTGCTGGCGGTCAACACCCTGATGGAGCCGCAGTACTTCATGGCGCCGCGCCAGTTGTACCCGCTGTGGCCACAATGGCATCCGGACAAGGCGGTGGCGCTGTTCTCCACCACCATCGTGCTGCTGTTCCTGCCTAAATTGCTGAGCATCATCCTGATCTGGGCCAAGGGCGCGAAAGAGTTCGGTGGCAAGTTCAAGGTGACCTTGTCGATGCTCCTGGAGATGTTGTTCTCCATGCTGCTGGCGCCGGTACGGATGATTTTCCACACCCGTTTCGTGCTTGCCGCGTTCCTCGGCTGGGCCGCGACCTGGAACTCGCCGCAACGTGACGACGACTCCACGCCCTGGAGCGAGGCGGTCAAGCGCCACGGTCCGCAGACCTTGCTGGGCTTCTTCTGGGCGCTGCTGGTGGTGTGGTTGAACCCCAGCTTCCTGTGGTGGCTGGTGCCGATTGTCGGTTCGCTGATGCTGTCGATCCCGGTGTCGGTGATCTCCAGCCGGGTCAATCTGGGCCTCAAGTCCCGCGACGAAAGCCTGTTCCTGATCCCCGAGGAATACAATCCGCCGCAGGCGCTGCTGTCGACCGACCGCTATACCCACGAAAACCGTTGGCATGCACTCAATGACGGGTTTATCCGGGCAGTGGTCGATCCGCAACAGAATGCCCTGGCCTGTGCCCTGGCAACGTCCCGACATGGTCAGGCAGAGCCGATCGAGTGGCTGCGTATCGAGCGTGTGCGGCATGCGTTGAAAGTCGGCCCTGCCGGCCTGAACAACAACGAGCGCGTGGCGTTGCTCAGCGACCCGGTAGCCCTGGCACGCCTGCATGAGCAAGTCTGGAGCGAGGGGCATGCCGAATGGCTGGGTGCCTGGCGCGAGTCGGTCAAGGCCGACCCCCATGCGCCGCTGCTGCCGCTGCAACCGCTGTCATCCCAGGCGCAACCTGCCTGATTCAGACGCCCCCGAGACCTGTCTCGGGGGCGCTTGATACGCCTCTCCTACAGCGCTTGTCGCTTCTGCTTCACCCTTCTAACTTCGATACAAAAGACCCTGGTTCAAGGCGTATTGCCCTGCCTGCCGGTGGGTTAGGATCGCCCCCCAAATCTGAATCGACCGCCTCTGGTTTGCGCTAAACCCGCAACGCCCGGTGTGCGGCTGTGTAATGAAAAAGGGGCTTTTCATGATCAAGGGTTACTGGTCGATGCTGCTGCTGGGCATTGTCGCGTTGGTACAGCTGCAGATGGCACACGCAGGCGCGATTGATGAGGCCGTGCGGCGCGGGGTCTTGAAGGTGGGGACGGATCCCAACTATGTGCCTTTCGAAATGACTGACAAACAGGGGCGGGTCATCGGCTTCGAAGCAGACCTGCTCGAAGAAATGGGCAAAGCCCTGGGGGTGACCCTGGAATGGGTTCCGGTGGCTTATACCGAACTGATCCCGGGCCTGCTGGCCGGCCGGTTCGACCTGATCGGCAGTGGCATGACCGTGACCCAGGAGCGCAACCTCAAACTCAACTTCAGTGATTCATTCATCATTGTCGGCCAGACCGTGCTGCTTCACCCGCGCCTGGCCGGCAAAGTCAGCAGCATTGAAGACTTGAACGAAGCCGGCTACCGGATTGCGGCGGCGGATGGCACCACGGGCGAAGTGGCGGCGCGGCGCTTCCTGGGGGCTGCGCAACTGCAGAGCGTTGCCACGGCGGAGGAAGGCGTCCGCCAGGTGGTCAGCGGTGGGGTTGATGCGTTTATCCATGATGCGCCCTATAACCTGATCGCCCTGGCCAAGCCGCAAAACCGCAAACTGCTGGCCCTGGAGCAACCCTTCACCTATGAGCCCCTGGCGTTTGGGCTGAAGAAGGGCGACTACGACAGCCTGAACTGGATCAATCACTTCCTTAATCAGATTGCCCAGGACGGCACCTACGATCGGCTGCATGACAAGTGGTTCCGGGACACGGACTGGCTGTCGGAGATCGAATGACGGTCACAACTTCTTACATAACTCATACAGGGGGCGCCCAGTAGGGCAAGCTCTCTAACTGCGCTTTCTCCGGGTTTTTGTAGGGTTTTTCTGTCATATCAGCCAACAAATCCCGGCTAGACCTTTGTGCCAGTGGGCGAGTGGGTTAGCATCGCTCCCCGAAGAAATAGTGCAGCCCTGCTGGGGCCCGCATCAAAATAAAATGAGTCAGGGGACTTGGTGATGAAAAAGTATCTTTCGATGCTGATGCTCGGCGTGACTGCCCTGCTGGCGGTCAATACGGCCCAGGCCGGGGCGATTGACGAAGCGGTCAAGCGCGGCACCTTGAAAGTCGGCATGGATCCGACCTACATGCCGTTCGAGATGACCAACAAGCGCGGCGAAATCATTGGTTTTGAAGTCGACCTGCTCAAGGCGCTAGCCAAGTCCATGGGGGTCAAGCTGGAACTGGTCTCCACCGGTTACGACGGGATCATCCCGGCGTTCCTGACCGGTAAGTTCGACATGATCGGCAGCGGCATGACCCTGACCCAGGAGCGCAACCTGCGCCTGAACTTCAGCGAACCGTTCATCGTGGTGGGCCAGACCCTGCTGATCCGCAAGGAACTGGAAGGCACTATCAAGTCCTACAAAGACCTGAACGACGAGAAGTACCGTCTGACCTCCAAGCTCGGCACCACCGGCGAGATGGTGGCCAAGAAGCTGATCTCCAAGGCCAAGTACCACGGCTACGACAACGAGCAGGAAGGTGTGCTTGACGTGGTCAACGGCAAGGCCGACGCCTTTGTCTACGACGCGCCGTACAACGTGGTGGCCGAGAAAAAAGTCGGCAACGGCAAGCTGGTATACCTCGAAGAACCCTTCACCTATGAGCCTCTGGCATTCGGCTTGAAGAAGGGCGACTACGACAGCATCAACTTCATCAACAACTTCCTGCACCAGATCAAGCACGACGGCACCTACGATCGCATCCATGACAAGTGGTTCAAGAGCTCCGAGTGGCTCAAGGACATGGAATAAGCTAGCAACCGCGTCGCGCCCATCGCGGGCAAGCCCGCCCCCACAGTTGGAGTGCATTCCAAGGTGGGAGCGGGCTTGCCCGCGATGGCGGCCTGACAGCCGATACACCTCCCGGAACTCGCAATGAAACAGAAAAAAGCCCAATGGCCCTGGCACCTGCTGACCGTGCTGGTGCTGGTCGGCATGGCCGGCGCGTTGTACTACGCCACCTCGCTGATGTCCTACGAATGGCGCTGGAACCGTGTGCCGCAATACTTTGCCTACCAGGCCGAAGAGTCCAAGCGCGCGGCGGATATTTCCACGGTGGTCGAGTTGGTGCGCAAGGGCGACGTGGCTGAAGTCACCCTGCGTAACGACGCAGGCGCCGAGCAGCACCTGACGGTGGCCGAAAACAGCCTGCAAGTAGCCCGTGGCGACGATGTGGCCGAAGGCGATGTGATCGGTGTGACCCGGCATTGGGCGTTGGGCCCGTTGATGTGGGGCTTGTGGACCACCCTGTGGCTGTCTCTGGTGTCGGGGGTATTGGGCCTGTTCATCGGCCTGGCGACCGGTTTGTGTCGGTTGTCGAATAACCCGACCTTGCGCGATCTGTCGACGATCTACGTCGAACTGGTGCGTGGCACGCCGCTATTGGTACAGATCTTCATTTTCTACTTCTTTATCGGCACGGTGCTGAACCTGTCGCGTGAGTTCGCCGGTATCGCTGCGCTGTCGCTGTTTACCGGCGCCTACGTGGCGGAAATCGTGCGCGCGGGCGTGCAGTCGATTGCCCGTGGCCAAGGCGAAGCGGCCCGTTCCCTGGGGTTGAGTGCCAGCCAGTCGATGCGCCACGTGGTACTGCCGCAAGCCTTCAAGCGCGTGCTGCCGCCGTTGGCCGGGCAATTTATCAGCCTGGTCAAGGACACCTCGCTGGTGTCGGTGATCGCTATCACCGAGCTGCTCAAAAGCGGCCGTGAAGTCATCACCACCTCGTTTTCGCCGTTTGAAATCCTGTTCTGTGTCGCAGGCCTGTACCTGCTGATCAACCTGCCGCTGTCGAAAATGGCCAGCCGGCTTGAGCGGAGGCTCGCCCAAAGTGATTGAAGTCCGCGATCTGGTAAAAGTCTTCGACACCCGTGGGCACGTGGTGCGCGCGGTGGATCACGTCACCACCCAGGTGGCCAAGGGCGAAGTGCTGGTGGTGATCGGTCCGTCCGGTTCCGGCAAATCGACGTTCCTGCGCTGCCTCAACGGCCTGGAGGAGTTCGACTCGGGCTCGGTGAGCATCGACGGCCTGCAACTGGCCGACCCCAAGACCGATGTGAACGCCTATCGCCGGGAAGTCGGCATGGTGTTCCAGCACTTCAACCTGTTCCCGCACATGACCGTGCTGGAAAACCTGTGCCTGGCGCAGAAAGTCGTGCGCAAGCGCGGCAAGAAAGAGCGCGAGGCCAAGGCCCTGGCCTTGCTGGAAAAGGTCGGCATTGCGCAGAAAGCCAACGAGTTCCCCTCGCGGCTCTCCGGCGGCCAGCAACAGCGTGTGGCGATTGCCCGGGCGTTGGCCATGGAGCCCAAGGTCATGCTGTTTGACGAGCCCACCTCGGCGCTGGACCCGGAAATGGTCGGCGAAGTGCTGGACGTCATGAAAACCCTGGCCCTGGAAGGCATGACCATGGTCTGCGTGACCCACGAAATGGGCTTTGCCCGGGAAGTGGCGGACCGTGTGCTGTTTTTTGATCACGGCAAACTGTTGGAAGATGCTGCGCCCGCGCAGTTCTTCGATGCGCCGAAGGATCCACGGGCACAAGCGTTCTTGCGCCAGGTTCTGTAAAGCCCAGGGGCATGCTCATACCTTGAACTTGCCCACGTACTGCTGAAGGTCCGTGCCCAGGCGTGCCAATTCGATACTCGCCGCCGCTGTCTGTTCACTGGCAGCGGCGGTTTGCTCCGACACATCCCGGACTTTCAACACGCTGCGGTTAATCTCCTCGGCCACCGCACTTTGCTGTTCGGCAGCGGCGGCGATCTGTGGATTCATTTCCTGGATGACCAGCACGGTGCGCGCGATTTCCGTCAGGGCGTCGCCGGCGTTGCGGGTCAGGCCGACGCTGCGGTCGGTCAAGGTGCGGCTGTTGTCCATGATATCGGCGACCTGTTGCGTGCCGCTGTGCAACCCGCCAATCAGCTCTTCGATTTCCTCAGCGGACTGCTGGGTACGCTGGGCGAGGCTGCGTACTTCGTCAGCCACCACCGCAAACCCTTGGCCGGCCTCACCGGCACGTGCGGCCTCGATTGCCGCATTGAGCGCCAGCAGGTTGGTCTGCTGGGACACCGACTTGATCACCTCCAGCACACTGCCGATCTTCTGGCTTTCCCGCTGCAGGCCCAGCATGGCCTGGCTTGAGCGTGCCATTTCGTGGGCGAGGTGTTCTATGTGTGCCACCGCATCGGCCACCACCTGGTCGCCCAGTTCGGTCTGCTGATTGGCCTGGGTGGCGGCGATCGAGGCCTGTTCGGCGTGCCGGGCGACCTCCTGGGCAGTGGCGAGCATCTGGTTCATGGCGGTCGCCACCTGCTCGGTTTCGTCGCGCTGATTGCTGACGCCGGCCCGGGTTTGCTCGGTAACGGCCGAAAGCTCCTCGGCGGCGCTGGCGATTTGCCGGGCATTGTCGCTGATGCTGCCAATCAGCCCCCGCAGGTTCAGGGTCATTCGCGCCATGCTGCATTGCAACTGGCCCAGTTCATCACGGCGCTGGGTCTGCACATCGTGGCTCAAGTCGCCCTCGGCAATGCGATTGGCCACTGTGAGCGCCCTGCGCAATGGTTTGACGATCTGCCCGGAGATTATCCAGGCGGCGAGGGCGCCGAACAGCAGGGCCGCCCCGGTAATGGCCAGGGTCTGGGTGCGGGCTTGTTCGGCTTCCCGGTCACGGCGCTGAGTCTGGTCCTGAGTAAGCAGGTCGCTTTGTGCCAGTAGCTGGTCCAACTGCTGCTCGAGCTGGTTTTGCGCGGTTTCGGTCGTCAGTTGGGTGTCCCGCAGGCGTGTCAGGTGCGTGCGAATGTTGAGTACGGCATTTTTCAATGCGCTGCTGTCCACGGGTAGCCTCTCCACGGCCGACTGGGCGAGTTCGAGGCTGCGTTCTGCGTCGTTGACCTCCTGGGTATAGACATCCAGGCTGCTGGCGGCCCAGGCCGGGCTCAGGGCGCGGTCTTCGGCCTGTTCGATGGCCAGGCGCAGGCTTTCGACGGCATCGAGGGCTTTTTCGTCTTCCTGGTCCGGCAGGTCGCTGGCCAATTGCGCGAGGACGTCACTGGTGCGCACAGAGCTCTGTTTGAGCTGCTCACGGGCGGTTTCCCGTTGTTTGACCCGCGCGGGGACATCCTTGAGCGTCGTTTTGAAATGCTCGGAGAGGTTCCCCATGCTTTGCAAATACTGCTGGGGTTTCGGCGCTTTCAGACGTTGTGCAAGCTCGGCCAGATATCCGTCGATCTTCTCCATGGACTGGCTCAGTTTGCCAAGGCTGGCCTCGTCGTCCAGGGTGCGGTAGACGATGCGGTCGGCCCTTAGCTCCTCGCCGGCGACCGCCAGTTGGGCGAGAACGGTCAGGGTCTGTGAGCGGTAGAGCGAGGCGGCGAGGGCCTGCCAGCCAGTCAGGGCAATCACAAGGCTCAGGGCCAGCACCAAGGCAAAACCCAGGACCAGTTTGAGGGTGACGCTGGCGTTACCCAGCAGTTGAGTCATTCGACGAAGCATGGCCAACCTCCGGCAAGTGCACAAAGGAAATCAACGTGCCGGGACGCCGAGGGGCGTGGACACAGTGAACCCATTGAACGCTAGTTCCCTTGGGCGCCAGGCGTACCGATCAGGGCCTGAAAAACATGTAGGAAATTTCACAAGCTGCATGCGGCGACCCGGACGGGTCGCCGCGAAGGGGAGGTGTCAGACCCGGAAGCGCCCGACCAACGCCTGCAGATGGGAACCCAGGCGCGCCAGTTCGGTACTGGAGGCGGCGGTCTCTTCACTGGCCGCTGCGGTCTGTTCGGACACATCGCGTACATTCAGCACGCTGCGGTTGATCTCTTCGGCCACGGCGCTCTGTTGCTCGGCAGCGGTGGCGATCTGCTGGTTCATGGCCTGGATGGCCGAGACCGTGCGGGTGATGTTTTCCAGGGCATTGCCGGCCCGGCGTGTCAGCTCAACGCTGCTGTCGGTGAGGCTGCGGCTGCTGTCCATGATGGTCGCCACCTGTTGGGTGCCACTTTGCAGGCCGACGATCAGCTCTTCGATTTCCTCGGTGGACTTCTGGGTGCGTTGCGCCAGGCTGCGCACCTCATCGGCCACCACCGCGAAGCCACGGCCGGCTTCCCCGGCGCGTGCGGCTTCAATGGCCGCGTTAAGGGCCAGCAGGTTGGTTTGCTGGGCCACGGACTTGATCACGTCCAGTACGCTGCCGATCTTGTCGCTTTCGCGCTTGAGGTGGCCCATGGCCTCGGTGGAGTTACCTACTTCGCCGGCCAGGCGCTCGATCTGGGCGATGGCCTCACCGACGACCCTGTCACCTTCGCGGGCCTGCTGGTCGGCGGCGACGGCGGCTTCCGAGGCTTCCTCGGCATTGCGCGCCACTTCCTGCACGGTGGCGGCCATTTCGTTCATCGCGGTGGCGACCTGGTCAGTCTCGACCTTCTGATTGTTTACCCCGGCGCTGGTCTGCTCGGTAACGGCCGACAGCTGCTCGGCGGCGCTGGCGATTTGTGTCACGCCATCACTGATCCCGCCGATCAGATCGCGCAGGCCCATGGTCATGCTTTGCATGGCGCGTTGCAGTTGGCCCAGTTCGTCCTGGCGTTGCGAAACCAGGTCGTGGGTCAGGTCGCCGGCGGCGATGCGCTCGGCGACCTTGAGGGTCTGGCCCAGTGGGATCACGATCTGCCGGGTAATCGCCAAGGCCGCGACGATGCCGCAGAACAGTGCCAGGGCGGTGGCCAGTATCAACAGGAACTTAGCCTGTGCGGCATCGTTGTCGCGGATCACGGTTTGTGAGGCAGTCAGTTTCTTGCTGCGGTCCAACAGCAGGTCGCCTTGCTCAGCCATGGCCTTGAGCGCCGCGGCGCTGGCGACCTGGGAGTCGCGGAACTGGCTGACGGCGGCGAGATAAGCCTTGAGGGAGTCGCTGGCCTCTTGCAGGTTGGCGCCGTACTGCTCAGGCAGTTGGCTGCGCAGGCTGTCGGCGCTCTTCAGGGCATTGGCGATGGCCTCCAGCGCCGGCTGCTCAGCTTCGACCTTGGCGCTGTAGGTGTAGCCACGCACTTGGAAGCGCGCTTGCTGAATCAGCTTGCTCAGCTCGATCACGCTGTTGAACTGGGTGACGCTGTCACCTTGCAGCAGGACTTTTTCGATCTCCGCGATGCGTGCGACGGCGTTGTCGGCGGTAGCGCCGAGTTTGCTGCGGGCATCTTCGCGTTGGGCGCCGGCCTGGACCATGGCGCTGAAGGATTGCCGATACTTGGCAACCGCGGCCAACTGCTCGTCGATCAAGGCGACGTCTGCCGGTTGCTCGATCTGGCTGCGGGCGGTTTTCAGGCCGCTGTCGAGTTTCTCCATCAACTCGTTGACCAGCCCCGGGCCTTGTTCGCCACGGCGCATTTCATAGTCCAGGCGCGCCTGGCGCAGGTCTTTGGTCAGCTCATTGAGGCTGGAAATAAAGCCCAGCTTATCGCCACGGCTGATCACGCCACTCAGGCCTGTCCAGCCGGTGAAGGTGATTAGAAGGGTGAGAAGCAATACCAGGCCAAACCCCACGCTCAGCTTACGATTGACGCTTACATTCCCCAGTTTTTCAGCTAACCAACGGTACATGCGGTGGACTCCCCTGAACAAGGCTTGGACTTATCCTGAGGATATCGGCATGCAAACGCGATTCTGTAGCGACACAAAGCCCTGTGGTAGCTGGCTTTGTGGTGTTTGGAGGGGCGGAATCAGAAGAGGCGAGCGAGCAGCGCGGTAACGGCAGTTTCCACACGCAGGATTCGCGCGCCCAGTTGCACCGGCTGCAAGCCGGCCTTGGCCAGCAAGTCCACTTCGTAGGGAATCCAGCCACCTTCGGGGCCGATGGCCAGGGTCACCGGCTCATCCAGCCCGCGGGGGCAGGACGGGTAGTCGCCGGGATGCCCGACCAGGCCGAGAGTGCCCTGGGCCAGGGCCGGCAGACGGTCTTCGACGAAGGGCTTGAAGCGCTTTTCGATGATGATCTCGGGTAAGACGGTATCCCGCGCCTGTTCCAGGCCGAGGATCAGTTGTTCGCGCACGGCTTCTGGCTCCAGGAATGGGGTTTGCCAGAAGCTTTTCTCGACCCGATAACTGTTGACCAGGACCACCCGTGGCACACCCATGGACGCCACGGTCTGTAGTACCCGACGCAGCATTTTCGGGCGGGGCAGGGCCAGCAGCAGGGTCAGTGGCAATTTGGCCGGTGGCGGCTGGTCGAGGCTGATTTGCAGCTCGGCTTCACCCGACTCCAGGCGCAATAGCTTGGCATTGCCCATCAGCCCGCCAATGCGCCCGACGCGCAGGCTGTCGCCGACCGCCGCACGATGCACCTCCTGCATATGCACCAGGCGCCGATCCCGCAGGATCACCCGGTCGGCCGCGATAAAGTCGGCCTCTTCCAGCAGCAACAGGTTCACGGTTGGGTCGCTGGCGGCTGGTCGTCATCGGCAGGTTGGTCATCTGGGTGTTCGCCACGCTTGCTCACCAGACTGCCAAACAGGATGCCTACTTCAAACAGCATCCACATCGGCACGGCCAGCAAGGTCTGCGAGAAGATATCCGGTGGGGTCAGGATCATGCCGACCACAAAGCAGCCGATGATCACGTACGGGCGGATCTTGCGCAGGTATTGCACGTCGACCACGCCGATCCACACCAGCAGCACCACCGCCACCGGGATCTCGAAGGCCACGCCAAAGGCGAAGAACAGCGTCATCACGAAGTCGAGGTAGCTGGTGATGTCGGTCATCATTTCCACGCCGGCCGGGGTGGCGGCGGCGAAGAACTTGAAGATCAGCGGGAACACCAGGAAGTAGGCGAACGCCATGCCGGTGTAGAACAGCATGATGCTCGACACCAGCAGGGGCACGGCAATGCGCTTTTCATGCTTGTACAGGCCGGGCGCGATAAACCCCCAGATCTGGTGCAAGATCACCGGGATCGCCAGGAACAGCGACACCATCATCGTCAGCTTGAGCGGCGTGAGGAACGGCGAGGACACGTCGGTGGCGATCATCGTCGCGCCCACCGGCAGGTACTCGCGCAGCGGTGTCGAGACGAAGGTGTAGATCTGCTGGGTAAAGGCAAACAGCCCGGCAAAGATCACAAAGATCGCCGCAACACACCGCAGCAAGCGGGTGCGCAACTCGGTGAGGTGCGAGACCAGCGGCATATGCTGGTCGTTTTCCGGTTTATCAGCGCTCATGGGGCTCGCGGCGGCAATGTAGGGTCGTGGGGCGCGGGCGACGCGGCGGGCGTCGGCGCGGGCTCTGCTGGAGGAGCGGGCGTGGCGATCGGGGCCGTCTCGGCCATCGGTGCAATGCTCTGCTCGGCCACCGGTTCAACCGGTGTCGGCGCCTGTTGCTGGGGCGTGAGAATTTTGCGCGCCTCCTGCTCCAGGGACAGAATATGTTCGTTGTGCAGCTGCCGACGAATCTCATCGGCGCCGATTTCCCGTTCAACTTCCTGTTTGATGGCGTTGAAACTGCGTTTCAGGCGCCCGACCCACAGGCCGGCCGTGCGTGCGGCGCCGGGCAGGCGTTCAGGCCCCAGCACCAACAGGGCAACAAGGCCGACGAGCAGCAGTTCAGAGAAGCTGATACCAAACATTAGTCAGTGCTCACGAGTCTTTGCGGGACGGCTCTTCGACTTTCTCGGCCTGCACGTCGAAGGTACGGCGCTCGGTGATCGGCTGGGCTGCCTGGGGGTGCACAGGCTGCGCCGGCGGGACCGGGTTGGCGCCGGTATCGGCCGGTTTTTCGTCGTCGTTCATGGCCTTGCGAAAGCCCTTGATGGACTCGCCGACGTCGGTGCCCAGGTTCTTCAGTTTCTTGGTACCGAACACCAGGACGACTACCACGAGAATAACGATCCAGTGTTTCCAGTCAAAAATGCCCATGCTGCAATTCCTCAGTCAGAAAGTTATTCAGGCGGACGGGCGCGAGGCCTTTTCGGCGTGCCCGGACAAGCCGAAGCGACGGTCCAGTTCATCCAGCACGGCCTGTGGATGCTGCCCCAGTTGGGCGAGCATGACCAGGCTATGGAACCACAAGTCGGCAGTCTCATAGATGACATCGCTGTAATCGCCGCTGATCTCGGCATCCTTGGCGGCGATGATGGTCTCGACGGATTCCTCGCCGAGTTTTTCCAGAATCTTGTTCAGGCCCTTGTGGTACAGGCTGGCGACGTAGGAGCTGTCGGCGTCCGCACCTTTGCGGTCCTCCAGCACCTGGGCCACACGGTTCAGGGTATCGCTCATGTTCAATGTCCTGCCGAGTAAATGGCGTGCGGGTCTTTGAGTACGGGCTCGACGGTTTTCCACGCGCCGTTCTCGAACACCCGGTAGAAGCAGCTGTGGCGGCCGGTATGACAGGCGATGTCGCCGATCTGCTCGACCATCAGCACGATCACGTCGGCGTCGCAGTCCAGGCGCATTTCGTGCAGTTTTTGCACATGCCCGGACTCTTCGCCCTTGCGCCACAGTTTGCCACGGGAACGTGACCAGTAGATGGCACGCTGCTCGGCGGCAGTCAGGCTCAGGGCCTCGCGGTTCATCCAGGCCATCATCAGGATGCGCCCGGTCTTGTGGTCCTGGGCAATGGCTGGCACCAGGCCGTCACTGTCCCATTTGATCTCGTCCAGCCAGTCTTTCATCTTCGACTCCGACAGCCGTGCGCGACCCGCCCCGGCAATGTGCAACAGTGTATAACCGGTCGACCTATCGACGCACGACCAGATAAAGGCCCACGGCGACCATGATCCCGGCCGGCCAATGGCCCAGCTCGTTCAACGGTCCACCGGCGGCAAGCACCGCGCCACCGCCCAGGTGCGCCGCGCCGAGCAGGCGCAGGAACCAGTCGTCCTTGCGCTGGTGCCACGGCGGCGCCGGGTCCTTGGCGTGGGGCTGGGACATGCGCTCCAGCAGGTCGCGGGTCATGTTGGCCAGGTGCGGCAGTTGCTCGACCTGGCTTTGCAGGTTGCCCAGCAGGGTTTTCGGGCTGACCCGCTCGCGCATCCAGCGCTCGAGGAACGGTTGCGCGGTGTTCCACAGGTCCAGGTCCGGGTACAGCTGGCGGCCCAGGCCTTCAATGTTGAGCAAGGTCTTTTGCAGCAGCACCAACTGCGGCTGCACTTCCATATTGAAGCGCCGCGCAGTCTGGAACAGACGCATCAGCACCTGGCCGAATGAAATATCTTTTAACGGTTTTTCGAAGATCGGCTCGCACACGGTGCGGATCGCCGCTTCGAATTCATTGAGCTTGGTCTCGGCCGGCACCCAGCCCGAGTCGATGTGCAACTGCGCCACGCGCCGGTAATCACGCTTGAAGAAGGCAAACAGGTTGCGCGCCAGGTAGTCCTGGTCCTCGGGCGTGAGGCTGCCGACGATGCCGCAGTCGATCGCGATGTACTGCGGGCTCCACGGGTTCACCGTGCTGACGAAGATATTGCCGGGGTGCATGTCGGCGTGGAAGAAGCTGTCGCGGAACACCTGGGTGAAGAAGATTTCCACACCACGCTCGGCGAGCATTTTCATATCGGTGCGCTGGTCGGCCAGGGTCGCCAGGTCGGTGACTTGCACGCCGTAGATGCGTTCCATCACCAGCACCTTTGGCCGGCACCAGTCCCAATAGACCTGCGGCACATACAGCATCGTCGAGCCTTCGAAGTTGCGCTTGAGCTGGCTGGCGTTGGCCGCTTCGCGTAACAGGTCGAGTTCGTCGTAGATGGTTTTTTCGTAGTCGGCGACCACGTCCACCGGGTGCAGCAGGCGTGCATCGGCAGAGAAACGCTCGGCGGCGCGGGCCAGAATGAACAGCCACGCCAGGTCCTGGCCGATGATCGGCTTGAGGCCGGGGCGGATCACCTTGACCACCACTTCTTCGCCGGTTTTCAGCTGTGCGGCGTGCACCTGGGCGACCGAGGCCGAGGCCAGGGGCTCGACATCGAAACGGCTGAACACTTCGCTGATTTTCTTGCCCAGCTGTTCTTCGATCAGCTTCATCGACTGCTGGGAGTCGAACGGTGGCACGCGGTCCTGCAACAGCATCAGCTCGTCGGCGATGTCTTCGGGCAACAGGTCGCGGCGGGTCGACAGGATCTGCCCGAACTTGATGAAGATCGGCCCCAGGTCCTGCAGTGCCAAGCGCAGGCGGGCGCCACGGCTCAGGTCCAGGGTCTTGCGCGGGAACCAGCGCCACGGCAGCACATAGCGCACCGCCAGCAGGAACCACGGCAGCGGCAGGGCGAACAGCAGGTCATCGAGGCGATAGCGAATGACGACGCGTTGGATTCGGAACAAACGGCGGACGGCGAGCAGCTTCATGCGTTATCGCTTGGATCAAGGGAGCGGCTCAGGCGCTCGAAGCGCGCCTCAAGCCGTTCCAGGTCGAGTTTGGCCTGGTCGAGTTCACGAAAGCGCGCTTCGGCTTCCCGTTGCCCGACGAGGGTGCGCGATTCTTCGCTCAGGTATTCGGCGAGGTTCTGATTGAGGCTGGCGAAACCCTGCTGGTACCAGCGCGAACGGCTGCGCAGGTGCCCGCCGATCAACTGGGTGGCCACCGGGCCGAGCCAGCGCGACAGCTCGTATTCCCAGTCAAGATCGAGGTCTTGCAGCACCGCGGCGAGGTCCATCAGCACCGCGCTGTCGCCTTCAAGGGTCACATCGGGGCCGTGCAGGATTGCAGTCTTGTCGCGGCTCAAAGCCAGGCGCAGCAGGCTCGCCGCTGGCGCACGCAGGGTGCAGTCGGCATCGGCGGCCCAGTGCGCGGCGAGCATCAGGCCTTCATCGCTGGGCAGGATAAACAGCTGCAAGGCCGGCCTGCTGCAATCGACGGCAATGATCTTGCCGTGCAAGTGCGCCAGCCGCGCCAGGGCGGTGCTGTCCAGGCGCAGGACACGGTTGAGGCCGTGTTCGACGCTGGCGAGAAGGCCGGTGAACAACATCAGGGCTTGATGCCGCGATGCAGGGCAACGATGCCCGAGGTCATGTTGTGATAGGTCACGCGGTCGAAACCGGCCTCGACCATCATCGACTTCAGGGTTTCCTGGTTGGGGTGCATGCGGATCGACTCGGCCAGGTAGCGATAGCTCTCGGCGTCATTGGTGATCAGCTTGCCCATCAGCGGCATAAAGGCGAATGAGTAAGTGTCGTAGACCTTGGACATCAGCGCGTTGGTCGGCTTGGAGAACTCCAGCACCAGCAGGCGCCCGCCCGGCTTGAGCACCCGCAGCATCGAGCGCAGGGCGTCTTCCTTGTGGGTCACGTTGCGCAGACCGAAGGCAATGGTCACGCAGTCGAAATGGTTGTCGGGGAACGGCAGCTTTTCTGCGTCGGCCTGGACGAACTCGATATTGCCCGCCACGCCCTTGTCCAGCAGGCGGTCGCGGCCGACCTTGAGCATCGAGCCGTTGATGTCGGCCAATACCACCTGGCCGGTGGGGCCAACCAGCTTGGAGAACTTGGCCGCCAGGTCGCCGGTGCCGCCGGCGATATCCAGCACCCGGTTGCCGGTGCGCACGCCCGACAATTCGATGGTGAAGCGTTTCCACAGGCGGTGCATGCCACCCGACAGCACGTCGTTCATCAGGTCGTACTTGGCGGCCACGGAGTGGAACACCTCAGCGACTTTTTCCGCTTTCTGGCTTTCCGGGACGTTCTTGAAGCCGAAGTGAGTGGTGGGTTCGGCATCGCTGCCTTTGCGCTGATCAGTCATATCGCTGTCACCAAAAGAGAATGGGGGCATTCTAATCCCCAAGGCATGCTTTGTCTTGGCAAGGCTGAAGGTAAGATGGGTGGCCACCGAGACCTTTTGCCGCATGGCGGGTGAGTAGGGTGCTCAATACGTCTTTATAACGAGGAGTCATTCAAATGGCCCGCATTCAGATTGAACGTGCCCACGCACTGGGTAAGGAAGCTGCCAGGGCGAAAGCCGAGAAGTTGGCGCATAAACTCAAGGAACAATATGGCCTGGAGCCGTCTTGGTCTGGCGACACGTTGAACCTCAAGCGTTCCGGCGTCAAAGGCACACTGAAAGTGGCCGAGGATTCGTTACGGATCGACGTGGAACTGGGTCTGTTGATGTCGGCCATGAGTGGCACTATCAAGTCCGAAATCGAGAAGGCCCTGGATAAGGCCCTGGCCTGATCTGCGACCGCGCGCCGCATTGGGTGCTGGTCGATTGCGCCGTTCTTAGGGTGCCGATTCTAATTTTTCTCCCTACTTTGTACTCAGCCCTCAACTCCTGTGGGCAGTTCCTCCACCCTTTTATGCGTGAGGTGCACCATGGCCAAAGTTATTTTGAAGAAAAAAATCGACACCCAAATCAGCGCCCTGAGCGACGTTAAAATCTATGCTCGCAAGATCTGGTTGGCGGGTTTGGGGGCTTACGCGAAGGTCGGCAGCGAAGGCAGCGAGTACTTCAAGGAACTCGTTAAGACGGGTCAACATGTTGAAAGTAAAGGCAAAAAAGTTGTGAATGAACAACTTGATGCCGCCAACAGTCAGATTGATTACGTTAAGAGCAATGTCTCCAGCGTCAAAGGTTGCGTCGAAGTGCAATTGGATAAAGTCGAGAAGGCTTTTGACGAGCGTGTTGCAAGTGCCTTGAATCGAATCGGCATTGCGTCTAAACATGACGTGGAGACACTCTCTGCTAAGCTCGATGAGCTAACGGCATTGCTCGAACGTGTCGCGCGTAAACACTAAGGAGACATCGGATGGCTGTTAAAAAGACTACTCAGAAAGAAGGCAGCTCTTGGGTCGGGAAAGTTGAAGAATACTCCCGCAAGATCTGGCTGGCTGGTTTAGGCGTGTACTCGAAGATCGACAGTGACGGTAGCAAACTCTTCGAGACTTTGGTTAAAGACGGCGAGAAGGCCGAGAAGTTGACCAAGAGCACAGTGGGCAAGCAAGTCGATGCGGCCAAGGCGAGCGCGAGCTCTGCCAAGTCCCGAATCAGTGATGCAAAAAAACAGGTACTGGGTACTTGGGGCGAACTCGAAGGCGCACTCGACAAGCGCCTGAACAGTGCTATTTCGCGCCTGGGTGTGCCTAGCCGCAATGAAGTCAAGGCGCTGCACAGCAAGGTCGATACCCTGACCAAGCAAATCGAAAAGCTGACCGGCGCTAAAGTCGCTCCAGTCAAAGCGGCGGCCAAGCCGGCCGCGAAAACGGCTGCGGCCAAACCAGCAGCGAAAACCGTGGCCAAGCCATTGGCCAAGGCCGCAGCCAAACCTGCAGCCAAGCCAGCAGCTAAACCTGCGGCCAAGGCAGCAGCCAAGCCCGCGGCGAAAACGGCAGCAGCCAAACCAGCAGCCAAGAAGCCGGTAGCGGCCAAAGCTGCGGCAAAACCAGCGGCCAAGCCGGCAGCTAAACCTGCCGCCAAGCCAGTGGCCAAAACCGCTGCCGCCAAGCCGGCGACCAAGCCAGTTGCAGCCAAACCCGCTGCCAAACCGGCTGCCGCGAAACCGGCCGCGAAACCTGCTGCAAAGCCCGCGGCGAAGAAACCCGCCGTAGCCAAGAAGCCTGCAGCGCCCAAGCCAGCTGTCGCGGCCAAGCCTGCAACCCCGGCACCTGCGACCAACTCGGCCACTGCGCCGACGCCGGCCGCGGCTACCCCGACTGTAACGCCGGCAACCCCGACGCCATCCAGTCAGTCCTGATTTTCGGGGGACGTGTAAAAACGCCCGGCCTTAAAGGCCGGGCGTTTTTTTTGGCGGGTGGAATACCGACAGTGATACACGTCTAACGGTCGGGCTCGCCTGGGGCCTCGGATTCGCGGCAGGTTTGCATCAGCAGGTTGTTGAGTACCTTCAATGCCTGGGGCCGCCTCGGGGTTGATCGGTAGAGCAGAACAATCTCCCGCTGGTAGGTGTTCGTGTGGCTTGTTGGTGTTGCGTACACATCGTCGGTCTTCAACCCGGCCCATGCCGGCACCAAGGATACGCCCATGCCCTTGGCGACCATCAGGGATATCGCCTCCAAGGCATCCAGATTGCACAGCACATCTGGCTGTAATTGGTGGTCTTGAAGGTACTGCTGGGCGATCTGGCCGCCCCAGGCATTGGTGTCATAGCTGATCAGCGGGTGGGAAAGAATGGTCGAGGCAATTTCACCGGGTTCGACAGGCGCTTTTGTAAGAATCATCAATGACTCGCGCCGCAACACTTCCAGGGTCAGGGTTTTAGGCAATGCAAAGGGCGGTCGCACCATGATGCCAGCGTCCAACTCGCCGGCGACGACCTGTTCATAAAGGTTGCGCGAATCGCCCGGAGTGATCCGCAGGCGCAAGCGTGGTGCCGCGACCAGCAGTTGTTCCATGACCTGCGGCAGGATACCGGTCAATGCCGTGGACACGGCTCCCAGCCGCAGGTCGCCGGACAGCCCGCCCGCATCCAGTTCGTCGTGTAGTTGTGCACAGCCCTGAATCAGGGCGCGAATGCTCGGCAAGAGTACAAGGCACTGCTCGGAAGGACCGACAGAATGGGCCGCTCGGTTGAGCAATCCGCAGGAAAGAGAGCGTTCAAGCGCCTGGATACGCTGGCTGATCGCCGGGGCGGTAAGGTTTTCCCTGCGCGCCGCTGCGGCGATTGAGCCCGTCTCGATGACGGCAATCAAACTTTCGAGAAATCTGATATCCACAAGAATCCCTTTCGCTGAGAGATATGTAATACGGTTTTTTATAATGATGCTACGTCGTTACTCTTTAATCGTCATTATAAAACCCGGGCATGTTACATGCGGTCAATCTTTCGTATTACCTATCATGTTACAGAGCTTGATGGTGCCACCTATCGGTCTGGTTAGGTATTTGCACGAATTTGAAACCCTGCCCGTGGTTCACTGCCCTGGCCGTCTGCATCAGGTAGCGTGGGGCTCGGGGGCTCTTGAGAAGGAAAAGAAAGCGTCGGTGATCGCAGTGCTCAAGAGTGTGTTTGAGATCATATTCAAAGTTACCCATATCGTTATGCGCTATTCGTCGATCAGGGTTTTCGGTGATGGTTACTTCAAAGAGGCTGCCGGCGTAATACATTGGCGCCCGTGATAATTGCCAAGTGAGAAAAGCAATAGCGGGAAGTTGCAACAGCAATAGATGACGATGTAAGTCTGTCAACCTTGGTTGCAGACTTGTAAGTCGCCGGCCTACGCGGGCTGTGTGTCGTCCAGGTAGCGTAGTGCAAAACGCTCGGTGGCCAACCGTGCCGGCATCAACAGGTGCGGTGCCACCAGCATCATCACTTGATACACCGCCACCCGCACCTCGGCCTCGCGGTCCAGGATCCGCTGGTAATCCAGGGAGAACAGCAGGGTCATGGTGATCTGCTCCACCAACTGTCCCAGTGCCTGGGTCTCGCTGACCAACTGCCCTTGTGCCTTGAGCCGTGCCAGCAGTGAGGCCAGTGTGCGCTTGAGCGCGGTCAGCAGGTTACGAATCCCCTTGGCCAATTTGGGCAAGCGTCCGGCCAGGTTCGACAGGTCCTGGAACAGGAACCGATAGTGCGCCATGCGCTCGACGATCAGGTGCAGGAACAGCCAGTAATCCTCGGGCGCCAACTGCACATCCGGCGGCGGGTCGAGCAGCGGCGCCAACTCCCCCTGAAAGCGCTCGAACAGCCCCAGTACCAGGGGCTCCTTGCCATGGAAGTGGTAGTAGAGGTTGCCGGGGCTGATCCCCATTTCATTGGCCACCTCCATGGTTGAAACATTTGGCTCGCCCTTGTGGTTGAACAACTGCAGGGCACATTCAAGGATCCGGTCGCGGGTTTTCATCCAGTCTTCTTAATCTGATCGTTGAGCTCAGCGCACCCGCACATAGGTGCCCGGTGCTGCTTCCATCGGTGGGTAGTTCTGGTTGCCCAGGGCCGTCAGGGTTTCGCGCTGCACCCCGGAGCGTTGCTGGATCCACTCAAGCCACTGCGGCCACCAACTGCCCTCGATGTGGCTGGCGTCGTAGTACCAGGCGCGTGGATCGCTGCTCAGCTTGAGGTTCTCGACGAAGTTCGCCTTGGGGTTGCCCGGCGGGTTGAGGATGCTCTGGATATGCCCGCTGTTGGAAAGCACAAAACGTTTGTCGCCGCCCAGCAGCAAGGTCGAACGGTAGACCGCGTCCCACGGGGTGATGTGATCGTTGATCCCGGCCACGCTGAAGCTGTCGACGGTAACCTTCTGCAGGTCGATGGGCGTGCCGCAGACTTCCAGGCCACCGGGATGGCTCAAGGGGTTGTGCTTGAAGAAATCCAGCAGATCGCCATGCAAGGCCGCCGGCAAGCGGGTGTTGTCGTTGTTCCAGTACAGGATGTCGAACGCCGGCGGCTCCTTGCCCAGCAGGTAATTGTTGATCCAGTAGTTCCAGATCAGGTCATTGGGGCGCATCCAGGCAAAGACCTTGGCCATGTCGCGACCATCCAGCACCCCTTCCTGGTAGGAACGGCGCTTGGCCGCTTCCAGGGTCTGTTCGTCGGCAAACAGCGTGGCGGGGCTGTCGATCTGGCTGTCCAGCAGGCTTACCAGGTAAGTGGCACTGGCGACCCGCCGTTGTTGGCGCTTGGCCTGCAGGTGGCCTTGCAGGGCGGCGATGGTCAGGCCGCCGGCGCAGGCACCCATCAGGTTCACTTCGCGGGCGCCGCTGATCGCCCGGCAGATATTCAATGCTTCCTCCAGCGCCGCCACATAGGTCGACAGGCCCCATTCGCGATGGCGCACGTCCGGGTTGCGCCAACTGACCATAAACACTTGCAGGCCGTTTTTCAGGGCGTACTGCACGAAGCTGTTGGCCGGGCTTAAATCGAAAATGTAGTACTTGTTGATTTGCGGCGGCACCACCAGCAGTGGCTTGGCGTACTGTTTTTCGCTCATGGGCTTGTACTGGATCAGCTCCAGCAGCTCATTGCGAAACACCACCGAACCGGGCGTGGTCGCTACCGTCTTGCCCACCTCGAACGCCTGCTTGGTGACCTGGCGTGGCAGGCCATTGTTGTGCAGCAGGTCATCGAACAGGTTGCTTACGCCGCGCACCACGCTGTGGCCGCCGGAATTGAGCAGCTCTTTGATCGCCAGCGGGTTGAGCAGGGTGTTGGACGGTGACACTGCATCGTTGAGCAACGAGAAGGCAAAGTGCGCCCGTGCGCGGTCGTCGTCGCTCAGGCTGCTGTCGTCGATCCAGTGCCGGGTTTGTTTCTGCCAGCTCAAATACGCTTGCAGGCTGCGCCGGTACAGGGGGTTGAGGGCCCAGGTAGGGTCGGCGAAGCGACTGTCGTGGGGGTTGGGTTCATGCACGGTCTCACCCAGCAGCACCCGGCCCAGTTGCCCACCCAATGCCAGCGCATGCCGGGCGCTGTGCAACGGGTTGCGCAACCCGTGGGCGGCGACAGTGCGCAGGGTCGATAGCAGATCCCGGCCGCGCAGGCCGGTGATTGCACTTTGTGCATTGATGAACGCGGCGGGTGTAGGCGCCGGGACGTTTACGGGTCTGTCACGCATGGGTCAACACTCCTTCGTCAATTCGCCAACAAGCACGCCAATTCAGAACCATAGTCGGTTCTGGCCAAGTTGCGCGTAGGGGTCGTCCTGACCCGATACCACTCAGGTGTGGCTATGGGGCGCCGGCTGCGGATGGATCACCGCGCGCAAGCGCTCCTCCTGGAGAAACTTCATGATGATCGGTGCCACCGCTTCGGCCCGGGTAATCAGGAACAGATGGCCGTCGTCGATGATGTGTAACTGCGCATTAGGGATGCGCCAGGCCAGCATGCGCATATTGACCAAGGGGATCAGCGGGTCGTCGTCGCCGGCCAGCACCAGGGTCGGCTGCTTGATCTTGTGCAGCCAGTGAATGCTGGTCCAGCCCAGGCCCGCAAACAGCTGCCAGTAGTAGCCCAGCTTGCCGGCCGAGCGCACTTTGCTTGCGTGTTCGGCGGCCAGTTTTGAATCCCGGCGGAACGAGCCGCCGTAAATCATCGGCGCGATGCGCACCACATGGGACGGTTGGATATAGCGCCGCGGGCTGGCCATCAGCCATAACACCTTCGGTTTGCCGGGCACCATAAAGGCACCGGCAGCGGTGGCGGCCAGGATCAGCTTCTTGCAGCGCTCCGGGTAGTCGTAGGCAAATTGCTGTGCCAGGGCGCCGCCCCAGGAAACCCCGACGGCATTGACCTGGCCGTAGTCCAGGTAGTCGAGCATGCGCGCGGTGAGTTTGGCCAGGCCGGGAAAGCGATAGGGGCGACTGGGTGTCGATGACCCGCCCACTCCGGGTACATCAAAGGCAATCACTTCCAGGTCCGGGTCCAGGGCCTGGACGAACGGAAACACCAGCTCAAGGTTGGCGCCGATGCCGTTGAAAATCAGCAGTGGCGTCAAGTGAGACTTGCCCGGTCGTACCGCCGTGCGGATGGTCTGGCCATCCAGGTCGATGGTACGGAAGATGAACGGTTGCGGCATGCTCAAGCCCTGTGAAGTGTTACTGCGGTCAATGTGGGAGCTGGCTTGCCTGCGTTAGCGGCGGGTCAGTCAGTACATGTGTTGGCTGACCCACCGTTATCGCAGGCAAGCCAGCTCCCACATTTGATCTCATTGCAATCACACAAAAGTGTGGCCTTAGCGCTCGTGAACGTATGTCCCTGGTGCAGCCTCCGCCGCCGCGTAGGCTTTATTGCCTAGGTTCGCAGGCGACTTCTTCAATTTGCCCGAACGCTCCCCTAGCCAGCCCTGCCAGTGCAGCCACCACGAGTCGGTATGCTTGGTGGCGTTTTCCTGCCAGTCCAATGCCTTCTCGCCCATGCTTTCGCTGGTCTGGTAACGCGCCTTGGGGTTGCCGGGGGGGTTGAGGATGCTCTGGATATGCCCGCTGCTGGACAGCACGAACTCGACCTTGCCGCCAAACAGTTGCGCCGACTTGTAGCAGGACTGCCAGGGCGTGATGTGGTCGTTGGTGCCCGCCAGCGAGTAGATGTCGGCCGTCACCTGCTTGAGGTCAATCGGGGTGCCGCACACTTCCAGGGCATTGGCCCGTATCAGCGGGTTGTTCTTGAACAGTTCGATCAGGTCGCCGTGGAAGGCCGCCGGCAAGCGCGTGGTGTCGTTGTTCCAGAACAGGATGTCGAACACCGGTGGCTCATTGCCCAACAGGTAGTTGTTGACCCAGTAGTTCCAGATCAGGTCATTGGGGCGCATCCAGGCGAACACCTTGGCCATGTCCCGGCCTTCCAGCACGCCGGCCTGGTAGGAATGGCGCTTGGCCGCCTCCAGGGTCTGCTCATCGACGAACAGGGCTACCTGGGTGTCGAGGGTGGTGTCCAGCACACTGACCAGCAAGGTCAGGGCGTTGACCTTCTTCTCGCCCAGCGCCGCATAGTGGCCCAGCAGCGCGGTGCAGGTGATGCCGCCCGAGCAGGCGCCGAGCATGTTGATGTCTTTGCTGCCGGTAATCGCCGTGACCACGTCGACCGCCTCTTTCAGCGCTTCGATATAGGTCGACAGGCCCCATTCGCGCTGGGCCTTGGTGGGGTTGCGCCAACTGACGATAAAGGTCTGCTGGTTATTGCGCAGGCAGAAACGCGCCAGGCTCTTGTCCGGGCTCAGGTCGAACACATAAAACTTGTTGATCTGCGGCGGCACCACCAGCAGTGGGCGTTCGTACACCTGTTCGGTGATCGGCTTGTACTGGATCAGCTCCAGCACGTCATTGCGAAACACTACCGCGCCTTCGCTGGTGCCCAGGCTCTTGCCCACTTCAAAGGCACCCATATTCACCTGGCTCGGCATGCCGCCGTTATGCACCAGGTCCTTGGCCAGGTGCGAGAGGCCATCGAGCAGGCTCTTGCCGCCGGTTTCAAAGAAGCGTTTGACCGCTGCCGGGTTGGCGGCGCTGTTGGTGGGGGCCATGGCTTCGGTCATGAGATTGATGACGAAGTGCCCACGGCTGATGTCCTGCTCCGACAGGTTGCTGTCGCCGATCCAGTCGTGCAGTTCCTTGCGCCACGCCAGGTAGGTTTGCAGGTAGCGCTTATAGAGCGGGTTCTGGCTCCAGGCCGGGTCGTTGAAACGACGGTCATCGCTTTCAGGGGCAAGCTCGGACTTGCCGAACACCACGTTTTTCAATTCGACGCCAAAGTGGGCGACGTGCTTGACGCTGTGCAGGGGTTGCTTGATGGCCTGGGTTAGCACCATGCGTGCAGAAGCCAGTAAATCCTTTTTCCGTAATGCGATGATCGGGTTCAGCCCCAGGGTGTTTTCCGAGGCCTGGCGTTTCAAGTCATCGTTATTCTTGTTACTCATCCACGACGCTCCATTGTCCGAAAGACGAGTACCGGGTACCGCTGTGCACCCAATTATCGAGGCACAACACAAGCCTGGTACTGCTGCTCGGGTGACCGTTGATACCGCATCGTAAAATGCAGGGAACTTGCCAACTCCATTGGTTACCCGAGTTTTATTTAATGCGCAAGCGGACCAATCTTTGGTCACACCACAGGGCATTCAAGCAGATGAAATTA
The DNA here is from genome assembly GCF_044510355.1 of Pseudomonas sp. DD1. Classification (NCBI taxonomy): domain Bacteria; kingdom Pseudomonadati; phylum Pseudomonadota; class Gammaproteobacteria; order Pseudomonadales; family Pseudomonadaceae; genus Pseudomonas; species Pseudomonas sp. DD1. The sequence goes on from NZ_MSAJ01000029.1 coordinate 292,428, forward strand.
GAAAATGCCCACTAATGAGCAAGAGGCTTGATTTAGAGCATCAGCTTGACGACGGACTGGCTCGGGTCGCGGGTTTTTCCGGCCGCCTTGAGCTCGGCAAGATAATCGGCCCACAGCGCGTCCTGACGTACGGCGAGTTGGTAGAGGTAGTCCCAGGTGAACAGTCCGCTGTCATGACCGTCGTCGAAGGTCAATTTCAGTGCGTACTGCCCGGCAGGTTCGATCTTGGTCAGGCCGACATTCAGCTTGCCGAATTGCAGGATCGGTTTGCCGTGGCCCTGGACCTCGGCGGAAGGTGAGTGCACCCGCAGCAGTTCGGCGCTCAGGTGATAGACCTCGTCGGGGCCGTAGGTCAGAGAGAGGGTCTTGGAGGCTTTGTGCAGATTGATGGCGGTGGGCATTTTAGACATTGGGGGAACCGCTCGTGGATGATCCTGAAGGAACCGGCTTTAAAATGTGGGAGCGGGCTTGCTCGCGAATGCGGTGGGTCAGTTTATGCAACTGTGACTGACCCACCGCATTCGCGAGCAAGCCCGCTCCCACATTAAAGCAGAGCGGTTCCTGTGCAAGTCTTACAGGATATAACGAGACAGGTCTTCGTTCTGCGCCAACTCGCCCAGGTGGCTGTTGACGTAGTCGGCGTCGATCCTGATCGCCACGCCATTCTGCGCGCCCGCCATGTCGCCGGCGCTGAAGGATACTTCCTCCAGCAGACGCTCAAGCAAGGTGTGCAGGCGACGGGCACCGATGTTCTCGGTCTTCTCGTTGACCTGCCAGGCAATTTCCGCCAAACGCTTGATACCGTCTGGCAGGAACTCGATCCCCAGGCCTTCGGTTTTCAGCAGCTCGCGGTATTGCTCGGTCAGCGAAGCGTGTGGCTCGCTGAGGATGCGTTCGAAGTCGCCCGGGGTCAGCGCCTTGAGTTCCACGCGAATCGGCAGGCGGCCTTGCAGCTCCGGCACCAGGTCGCTTGGCTTGCTCAGGTGGAACGCGCCGGATGCGATAAACAGGATATGGTCAGTCTTGACCATGCCCAGCTTGGTATTCACCGTGCAGCCTTCGATCAGCGGCAGCAGGTCGCGCTGTACGCCTTCGCGGGAGACATCAACGCCGCCGGAATTGCCGCGCTTGGCCACCTTGTCGATCTCGTCGATAAACACGATGCCGTGCTGCTCGACGGCTTCCAGGGCCTTGGCCTTGAGTTCTTCCTCGTTGACCAGGCGCCCGGCTTCTTCGTCACGCACCAGCTTGAGCGCGTCCTTGACCTTGAGCTTGCGGCTTTTCTTCTTGCCCTTGCCCATGTTGGCGAACAGGTTCTGCAACTGGCTGGTCATTTCTTCCATGCCAGGCGGCGCCGAGATATCGACGCCAGCGCTTTCGGCGACTTCGATCTCGATTTCCTTGTCGTCCAACTGGCCTTCACGCAGGCGCTTGCGGAACAGCTGGCGCGTGTTGGAATCGGAGGCAGGAGCGGCGTCTTCATTGAAGCCCGCGCGTGCCGGTGGCAGCAGGGCGTCGAGGATGCGCTCTTCGGCAGCGTCTTCGGCGCGATGGCTGACCTTGGTCATTTCCTGTTCGCGCAACAACTTCAGGGCGGCGTCGGCCAGATCACGGATGATCGACTCGACGTCACGGCCCACGTAGCCGACTTCGGTGAACTTGGTGGCTTCGACCTTGATGAACGGTGCGTTGGCCAGCTTGGCCAGGCGCCGGGCGATTTCGGTCTTGCCGACACCGGTCGGGCCGATCATCAGGATGTTCTTGGGGGTTACTTCAACGCGCAATTCTTCGGGCAGTTGCATCCGGCGCCAGCGGTTACGCAGGGCGATGGCAACGGCGCGCTTGGCATCGTCCTGGCCGATGATATGGCGATTGAGTTCATGGACGATTTCGCGGGGAGTCATGGACATAGTGGTGTGTGGTCCTCAAGCAGGAAAAAGCCGACGGCTTATTCCGCGAGGTCCTGCTCCTCAATGGTCAGGTTGTGGTTGGTGAACACGCAGATATCGCCGGCGATACCCAAGGCGGTCTCGACGATTTCCCGGGCCGACAGGTCGGTTTTTTTCAGCAAGGCACTGGCTGCGGCCTGGGCATAGCCCCCACCGGAACCCATGGCGATCAGGCCGTTTTCGGGCTCAACCACGTCACCGTTGCCGGTGATGATCAGGGACGCGTCTTTGTTGGCGACGGCGAGCATGGCTTCGAGGCGGCTGAGGGAGCGGTCGGTGCGCCACTCCTTGGCCAGTTCGACGGCGGCACGCACCAGATGGCCCTGGTGTTTTTCCAGTTGGCCTTCAAAACGCTCGAACAGGGTAAAGGCGTCAGCGGTGGCCCCTGCAAAACCGGCAAGGACCTGGCCGTGGTACAGGCGACGCACTTTTTTCGCGTTGCCTTTCATCACGGTATTGCCAAGGGAAACCTGGCCGTCGCCGCCCATGACGACTTTGCCGTGGCGACGAACTGAAACGATGGTGGTCAAGGGGAGAGTCTCCACGCTGCGGGGCGAAAATGCCCTGATGGAACTCATATGGGGGTGGCGGGGGAGATTTCAACCGTAGGAAGGGTGCGCGGACGAGTGGTGTCTAGCGCACTGGCACAGGCTCGAGAGCCCTATAAAACCAATGTGGGAGCTGGCTTGCCTGCGATAGCGGTGCACCCGTCACTGAAAATATTGACTGATGCACCGTCATCGCCGGCAAGCCAGCTCCCACAGTTGATCCGTGTTGGCTGCGGCTCAGCGGCTCTGGCGTTGTTGTAACAACAGGTTGCTAAAGCCCGCGCCCGCCAGTTGTTTCTGCGCCACGGTCAGCTGTTCACGGTTGCTGAACGGCCCCACCAGCACGCGATACCAGGTCGCTTCCTTCACCGTCCCGGATTCCACCGTTACCGCTTGCCCCAGCAGGATAATCTGCGCCCGCACCCGGTCCGCATCCGCCTGCTTGGGGAACGAGCCCGCTTGCAGGAAGAACTTGGTCACCGGCGCCGCCTTGGTGGTGGCGACCGGTGGGGCCGGTGGCGGGGTAATCCCGGCCAGTGCGGCCTGGGCCCGTGCGGTGTCGATCTTCGCCGCTTCTGCCGGGGTCACCGGGGTGGTCGGTACTTGCGGGGTCGGCAGGGTTTTCTCTGGCACGGCGTCTTGCGGCACGATCACTTCCGATTCCGGCAGCAACGTGTAGAAGTCGTACTTCGGCTTCACCGGCGCGGTCGGGCTCGGCGGTGTCTTGTTCGCTTCGGCGATCTTGCTGGCCTTCTGCTGCTCCTGCTTGACCCGCTTCACGTCTTCGCCCTGGCCCGGCTCCAGCTTCATCAGGAACACGATAAACGCACCGACCGACAGGCCGATGGCCAGCCACATCCAGCCCGGGATCGGTTGTTTTGCCGGTGCCTGGTAGCGGCTGGCGCCGCGCTTGGGTGCAGGTTTTTTCTTGGCTGCCAACTTACATACGCTCCAGAGTTTCCAGGCCCAACAGTTCCAGGCCTTGCTTGAGGGTCCGTCCAGCCAGTGCGGCGAGGCGCAGGCGGCTTTGCTTTTGCGTTTCGTCGTCGGCGCTCAGGATCGGACAGTTTTCGTAGAAGCTGGAGAACAACCCGGCGACTTCATACAGGTAGGTGCACAGAATGTGTGGCGTACCTTTCTCGCCCACGCTGTTGAGCACTTCGCCGAACTGCGCCAGCTTGGCCGCCAGTTCCTGCTCGTGGGGCGCGTCCAGCACGATCTGCCCTTCGACTTCGCTGAAATCCTTGCCCAGCTTGCGGAACACGCCCGCCACACGGGTGTAGGCATACAGCAGGTACGGCGCGGTGTTGCCTTCAAAGTTGAGCATCAGCTCGAAGTTGAAGCTGTAGTCGCTGGTGCGGTGCTTGGACAGGTCGGCGTATTTCACCGCGCCAATACCCACTACCTTGGCGATATTGCGCAGGTCGGCTTCGGCCAGTTCCGGGTTCTTTTCTTTCACCAGGTTGTAGGCACGCTCCTGGGCTTCGTTCAGCAGGTCGATCAGCTTCACGGTGCCGCCGTCGCGGGTCTTGAACGGGCGGCCGTCGGCGCCGTTCATGGTGCCGAAGCCCATGTGCTCCATGTGCATCGGGTGGGTGACGAAACCGGCGCGGCGCGCCACTTCGAACACTTGCTGGAAGTGCAGGGACTGGCGCTGGTCGACGAAGTACAGCGCGCGATCGGCTTTCAGCACGCCGCTGCGGTAGCGCACGGCCGCCAGGTCGGTGGTGGCGTACAGATAGCCGCCGTCGGCCTTGACGATGATCACCGGCAGCGGCTCGCCGTCGGCGGTCTTGAATTCTTCGAGGAACACGCACTGGGCGCCGTTGCTCTCAACCAGCAGGCCCTTGGCCTTGAGGTCGTTGACCACGTTGATCAGGTCGTCGTTGTAGGCACTTTCGCCCATCACGTCGGCCATGGTCAGTTTGACGTTCAGCAGCTCGTAGATTTTCTGGCAGTGGGACAGGGAAATATCGCGGAAACGTGCCCACAGCTCCAGGCACTCCGGGTCGCCGGCCTGCAGCTTGACCACCAGGCCACGGGCGCGGTTGGCGAACTCTTCGGATTCGTCAAAGCGCTTTTTGGCGGCGCGGTAGAAGTTTTCCAGGTCCGACAGCTCGTTGCTGGTGATGGGGTTTTCTTGCAGGTACGCCATCAGCATGCCGAACTGGGTACCCCAGTCGCCTACGTGGTTCTGGCGGATCACGGTGTCGCCGAGAAACTCCAGGACCCGCGCCACGCCGTCGCCAATGATGGTCGAGCGCAGGTGGCCGACGTGCATCTCTTTGGCCAGGTTGGGGGCCGACAGGTCGATGGCCACACGCTGCAGCGGGCCGGCCTTGCGCACGCCGATCTTGGCGTCGGCCAGGGCTGCGTCCAGGCGCGAAGCCAGGGCCTGGGTATTCTGGAAAATATTGATAAAACCGGGGCCGGCGATTTCGGCCTTGCTGACCTGTGGATCAGATGGCAGTGCGGCAATGATTTTTTCCGCGAGGTCGCGCGGTTTCATGCCCGCGGGCTTGGCCAGCATCATCGCGATGTTGCTGGCGAAGTCGCCGTGGGTCTTGTCTCGAGAGTTTTCCACCTGGATCGCCGGCGTCAGGCCTTCAGGCAACACACCTTCGTTGACGAGTTGGGTGAGGGCTTGTTGGATCAACTGGCGAATTGTGTCTTTCATGGTGTTCTCTTTCGACCGCATGCGGCGGCGCGCGATGCGCAGGTGGAAAAACTGGACATTATCCGGTGCGAGGGCGGGCTTGCCAACCATCAAGGTCGGTTACTGGACCTGCGGGCCTCATCGCGGGCAAGCCCACCGTTCAAAATGTAGGCTGGCTTGCCGGCGATAGCGATTTACCTATCAGTACAAATCCACCGGATCGACATCCAGTGACCATCGCACCTGTCGCCCGCTGGGCATTTGCTCCAGAGCAAGCAACCAGCTACTTAATAGCCGATGCAGCGGCGCGCGGGCGGTGGCTTGCAACAGGAGCTGTGCGCGATAACGCCCGGCGCGGCGCTCCATCGGTGCAGGCACAGGGCCCAGCAACTCGATGCCGCTCAGACCCAGCTCGCCGAGCAAACGTTCAGCCGCGCTGCACGCTTCATCCAGGAAACCTTCGGCCTGCCCCGGTTTATGGGCCTCGGCGCGCAACAGCGCGAGGTGCGCAAAGGGGGGCAAACCGGCGGAGCGGCGCTCGCTCAAGGCCTGCTCGGCGAAGGCGAAGTAGCCTTGTTCTGTCAGTTGAATCAGCAATGGGTGGTCGGCCAGGTGGGTCTGGATGATCACCTTGCCAGGCTCTTCGGCACGCCCGGCGCGGCCTGCGACCTGCACGATCAGCTGCGCCATGCGTTCGCTGGCGCGAAAGTCCCCGGAGAACAGGCCGCCATCGGCATCCAGGATCGAGACCAGGGTCACGCGGGGGAAGTGATGACCTTTAGCAAGCATCTGCGTACCCACCAGGATGCACGGCTGGCCTTTCTGGATCGTGGCGAACAGCTGGTTCATCGCATCCTTGCGCGACGTACTGTCGCGGTCCACCCGCAGTACCGGGAAGTCCGGGAACAGAATCCCCAGGCGCTCCTCGGCGCGCTCGGTGCCGGCGCCTACCGGCCGCAGGTCGACTTTGCCGCATTGCGGGCAGTGGCGTGGCACTCGCTCCACATGGCCGCAATGGTGGCAGCGCAACTCGCCTGAGCGCTGGTGCACCGTCATGCGCGCATCGCAGCGGTTGCACTCGGACATCCAGCCGCAGTCATGGCACAGCAGGGTCGGCGCAAAGCCCCGGCGGTTGAGGAACACCAGCACTTGCTGGCCGGCCGCCAGGGTCTGGCCGATGGCTTGTTGCATCGGCCCGGAAATACCGCTGTCCAGTGGCCGGCTTTTCACATCCAGGCGCAGGAAGCGCGGTTGTTTGGCGCCGCCCGCGCGCTCGTTGAGGCGCAGCAGGCCGTAGCGCCCGGTGTAGGCGTTGTGCAGGCTTTCCAGGGAGGGGGTGGCCGAGCCCAGCACAATCGGGATGTTTTCCTGGCGCGCACGCACCAGGGCCAGGTCGCGGGCATGGTAGCGCAGGCCTTCCTGCTGCTTATAAGAGCCGTCGTGTTCTTCGTCGATGATGATCAGGCCGGGGTTTTTCATCGGCGTGAACAGCGCCGAGCGGGTGCCGATAATAATGTCGGCTTCGCCGTCCCGGGCGGCGAGCCAGGATTCCAGGCGTTCGCGGTCGTTGACGGCCGAGTGCACCAGGGCAATCCGTGCATTGAACCGTTGCTCGAAGCGCGCCAGGGTCTGTGGGCCGAGGTTGATCTCGGGGATCAGCACCAGTGCCTGCTTGCCGGCTTCCAGGGTTTCGCGGATCAGTTGCAAATAGACTTCGGTCTTGCCGCTGCCGGTGACACCGGCCAGCAGGAACGCGTGAAAGCTGTCGGCACCGGCGCTGATGGCCTCAAAGGCCGCACGTTGTTCCGGGTTCAGCGGCAATTCCGGTTGGGCCAGCCAGTGTTCATGGCGTTCGCCGGGGGCGTGGCGGCGGATTTCCACTTGCACCAGCTCCTTGGCCAGCAGCAGGTCGAGGCTGTCCTTGCTCAACATCAGCTTGCTCAGCAACTGGTGAGCAACGCCATGGGGATGCTGCGCCAGGGTGGCCAGGGCCTCACGCTGGCGCGGGGCGCGGGCGATGCGTGGGTCGTCCAGGCGCGCGCCGGGGGCCATCGACCAGAAACGCTCCTGGCGGGCCTCGGCCAACTCGCCCTGGCGCAACAGCACCGGCAAGGCCCAGCTCAAGGTATCGCCCAGGCTGTGCTGGTAATACTGGGAGGTCCACAGGCACAGCTTGAACAGCGACGCCGGCAGCGGTGGCGTGGCATCGAGGATGGCCAGGGCCGGCTTGAGCTTTTCTGCCGGCACTTCGCTGTGGTCCGCGACCTCGATCAGAATCCCGATCATCTCCCTTCGGCCAAACGGCACGCGCACGCGCATCCCCGGCTGCAACTGCGACCGCACGACACCCGCAGGCGCCCGATAATCGAACAGACGGCGCAGGGGCGAGGGCAGGGCGAGGCGCAAAATGGCGTCGGGCACGCGGGAGGTTCTCATATGGCAGGCGGTGGAGAAGGGCGCGAGCCTAGCAGACCCGCAGGGGAGTGTCCTGCCACAGTTTCTGATGAAAGGGGGCATGGCGGCGCTTGCGCGTTTAAAAAGCTCTGGTAGAATCCGCGGCCTAATTACGTGCGGTATTCGACAATAGTGTCGAGTGGCGGCACGCTAGCCTGAGGAAGACACCATGAAAGCCGATATCCATCCAGCGTACGAAACCATCCAAGTTACTTGCAGCTGCGGCAACAAGTTCGAAACCCGTTCGAACCTGTGCAAGCCACTGGGCACTGACGTATGCAACGAGTGCCACCCGTTCTACACCGGTAAGCAGAAGACTCTGGATACTGGCGGCCGTGTACAGCGCTTCGCCGACCGTTTCGGTGCTTTCGGCAAGAAAGCTCCAGCTGCTGCAGAGTAAGGTTCGAAAGCCTGATGGGCTTTTACCTGCTTATGAAGAAGGCGTCCCTTGCGGGCGCCTTTTTTGTGCCTGCGATCTGGCTGTCGGCCGCTCAAGCCGAGGTGTTTTGCCCTGCGCCTGCGGCGGTCAGCACCTTCGAGGTACAGCGCGTGGTGGATGGCGACACCGTCCGTCTCAAGGACGGGCGCAGTGTGCGCATGATCGGCGTCAACGCGCCTGAGACCGGCAAGAAAGGCCGCCCGGACGAGCCGTTCGCCGTGGCTGCGCGCCAGCGCCTGCAAGGCTTGGTGGATGCCAGCGACGGTCGGGTCGGGGTCGTGCCGGGTCGCGAGGGCAAGGACCGTTATGGGCGAACCCTGGCCCATCTGTATGGGGCCAACGGCGCGAATCTGGAGGCCCAACTGCTCGCCGAGGGGCTCGGGTTCCTGGTGGCGGTGGCCCCCAATGTTGACCTGGTCGCCTGCCAGCAAGCTGCCGAGCGCAGTGCGCGCGCAGCCAGGTTGGGCCTGTGGCGTCAGTCGCCTGTGCAAAAAGCCGGGCAAATCCAGCAGTCGGGCTTCGCCGTCGTCAGCGGTCGCGTGAGCAAGGTCGAACGCAATCGCGGCGGGATCTGGATCGAACTGCAGGACTCCTTGGTATTACGGGTTGCACCCAATCTGGTCGGGCAATTCGACAATGCCCTGCTCAAGCGCCTGCAAGGCCAGGATATCGAGGCCCGTGGCTGGGTGTTGGATCGCTCCCGGCGTGGCGGCCTGAAAAGTGGCCAGGCGCGCTGGCTGCTCCCCTTGACCGATCCCGGCATGCTGCAATTGGCACAATAAGAAAAATTGTAGACATTTTTTCTGTCGATTGTGAACAGTTGTAGGCCTTGTATCCCGTGGCTCTTGGCCGAAAGTCGTAGGGTAGGGCCCTTGACACCGGTGACTACCCAGTCTTGTAGGGACTTTGCGAGGCGAGTATCCTCGGCGGTCCGTCGTCCAACAGTAAAAAGCGGAATGCCGATATGTCTGATTTGAAAACTGCCGCTCTCGAATATCATGCCCATCCTCGTCCAGGAAAGCTGAGTGTCGAGCTCACCAAAGCCACTGCTACCGCACGCGACCTGTCGCTGGCGTACAGCCCCGGTGTAGCCGAGCCCGTGCGTGAAATCGCCCGCGATCCTGAACTGGCCTACAAATACACCGGCAAGGGCAATCTGGTTGCAGTGATTTCTGATGGCACCGCGATTCTCGGCCTGGGTAACCTCGGCCCATTGGCTTCCAAGCCAGTGATGGAAGGCAAGGGCGTACTGTTCAAGCGCTTTGCCGGCATCGACGTATTCGACATCGAAGTCGACTCCGAAAGCCCGCAAGCCTTCATCGACACCGTCAAGCGCATCTCCATCACCTTTGGTGGTATCAACCTGGAAGACATCAAGGCACCTGAGTGCTTCGAGATCGAAAAGGCCCTGATCGAACAGTGCGACATCCCGGTATTCCACGATGACCAGCACGGCACCGCGATCGTTACTGCGGCCGGCATGATCAACGCCCTGGAAATCGCTGGCAAAACCCTGTCCGACGCGAAAATCGTCTGCCTGGGCGCTGGTGCAGCGGCTATCTCCTGCATGAAGCTGATCGTGAGCATGGGCGCGCGCCTTGAAAACATCTACATGGTCGACAGCAAGGGCGTGATCCAGTCCGAGCGTACCGACCTGAACCAGTACAAGGCGATGTTTGCCCACCCGTCCTCCAAGCGCACCCTGGCTGACGCACTGGATGGTGCTGACGTGTTCGTTGGCCTGTCCGGCCCGAACCTGCTGAGCGCTGAAGGCCTGAAGTCCATGGCGGCCAACCCGATCGTGTTCGCCTGCTCGAACCCTGATCCGGAAATCGCCCCGGAACTGGCACACGCCACCCGTAACGACGTGATCATGGCCACTGGCCGTTCGGACTACCCGAACCAGGTCAACAACGTACTGGGCTTCCCATTCATCTTCCGTGGCGCCCTGGACGTTCGCGCCAAGCGCATCAACGAAGAGATGAAGGTGGCTGCCGCCAACGCCCTGCGTGAACTGGCCAAGCTGCCAGTGCCTCAGGACGTATGCGACGCCTACGGTGGCGCCAAGCTGGAATTCGGCCGTGAGTACATCATTCCAAAACCAATGGATAAGCGCCTGATCACCGTGATCTCCGATGCCGTGGCCAAGGCCGCCATCGAGACAGGTGTGGCAACCCTGCCGTATCCGAAGAACTACCCGCTGCAAAGCGTGGATGATGTGTTCAACGGCTAAACCGTTGTAGCGCACCAACAAAAAGCCCCGGCTCTTGCGAGTCGGGGCTTTTTTTGTGGCTGCAAAACGGGGGAGTGTGCACCGTCCAATGTGGGAGCGGGCTTGCCCGCGAAAGCAGTGGCTCAGTCAACATCAATGTTTGCTGGGCCGACGTCTTCGCGGGCAAGCCCGCTCCCACACAAACCCGCTCCCACAGTTGGATCTGTGTTTATCAGAACAAGTCGATCGGCGCAGATTCATCCGCCGGCAACGGGCTGCCCGGTGCCACGCCATTGCCCAGTTCATTCATCGACGGCGGCGTGTCTTCGCTCTTGAATAGTTCAAAGTACGCATTTGGCGTGCCCGGTGCGGCGGCGCGGCCGCTGATCGGGTCGATGCGCAGGCTGAGGATGCCTTCCGGCTCGGCCTGGGTGTGGGCCGGCTTGTCCTTGAGGGCGCCGCCCATGTAGCTCATCCAGATCGGCAGGGCGACGGTGCCGCCGTATTCGCGGCGACCGAGGCTTTCTGGCTGGTCGTAGCCGGTCCAGACGGTGGTGATGTAGTCGGCGTTATAACCGGAGAACCAGGCGTCCTTGGATTCGTTGGTGGTGCCGGTCTTGCCCGCCAGGTCCGTACGGCCCAGGGCCAGGGCGCGGCGGCCGGTGCCGCGCTTGATCACGTCCTGCAACATGCTGGTGAGAATATAGGTGGTGCGGCCATCGACAATCCGCTCCGCCACCGCTGGTGCGGCTGGAGCCGGCGTGGCATCAGTGGGTGCAGCACCGGGTGTCGGTTCGATGGTGATACCGCTGTTGGCCGGTGCAGCCAGGCCATCGCTGGCGGCGACGCCGTTGGGCACGCTCGGTGGGTTGGCGACAAACAGTGTGTCGCCGTTGCGGCTTTCGATCTTGTCGATCAGGTACGGCGTGACTTTGTAGCCGCCGTTGGCAAACACACTCCAGCCGGTGGCGATCTCCATTGGCGTGAGGGTCGCGGTGCCCAGGGCCAGGGACAGGTTTGGCGGCAGGTCCTGCTTGTTGAAGCCGAAGCGGGTCATGTAGTCGATGGTCTTGCCCACGCCCATCGCCTGCAGCAAGCGGATCGACACCAGGTTGCGCGACTTGTACAGCGCCTCGCGCACGCGGATCGGACCGAGGAAGGTATTGGTATCGTTCTTCGGACGCCAGACCTTGTCCAGGTACTCGTCGACAAACACGATAGGCGCGTCGTTGACCAGGCTGGCGGCGGTATAGCCGTTATCCAGTGCGGCACTGTAGACAAACGGTTTGAAGCTGGAGCCCGGCTGGCGCTTGGCCTGGGTGGCGCGGTTGTAGTTGCTCTGCTCGAAGGCGAAGCCACCGACCAGGGCGCGGATCGCACCGTTCTGCGGGTCCAGGGAGACCAGGGCGCCCTGGGCGACCGGGACCTGGCTGAATTTCAGGCTGTCGTCCTTCTGGCGCTGCACGCGGATCAGGTCGCCGACCTGGGCCACATCAGATGGCTGCTTGGGCATCGGCCCCATGCTGTTGGTGTTCAGGAAAGGGCGGGCCCACTTCATGCTGTCCCACGCCACATGTTCTTCGCCGCTGCGGGTCAGGACCTGCACGCCATCTTTTTTAACCTGGGTGACGATGGCCGGATCCAGGCCGCTGATGGAGCGCTGCTTGCCCAGTTCAACCGTCCAGGCGCTCAGGGTCTTGCCTGGCAGGCGCGATTCCGGCCCACGGTAGCCGTGGCGCTGGTCATAGGCGATCAGGCCCTCATGCACCGCGTGGTTGGCGATTTCCTGCAAGTTGCTCGGAATGGTCGTGGTGACACGGAAACCTTCGGTGTAGGCATCGCTGCCATAGCGGCCGACCATTTCGGCGCGGGCCATTTCGGCGATATACGGCGCGCTGACCTCGGGCGTCGGCACGTGGTAGCTGGCATTCAACGGCTCGGCCACTGCGCTTTCATAGGCGCTCTGGTCGATCTTGCCCAGCTTGTACATGCGCCCCAGGATCCAGTCGCGACGCTCCTTGCTGCGGGCCGGGTTGGCCAGCGGGTTAAAGCGTGACGGGGCCTTGGGCAGGCCGGCAATCATTGCCATTTGTGCCAGGCTGGCATCACGAATCGACTTGCCGTAGTACACCTGGGACGCTGCCTCGATCCCATAGGCCCGATTGCCCAGGTAGATCTTGTTGACGTACAGCTCAAGGATTTCGTCCTTGGTCAGTTGGCGTTCGATCTGCAGCGCCAGGAGGATTTCCGTGGCTTTGCGCGAGAAGCTGCGCTCGCTGGTGAGGAAGAAGTTCTTCGCCACCTGCATGGTGATGGTGCTGCCGCCCGATTGAATGTGTCCGCTTTTTACCAGCTGCGTGGCTGCACGCACCAGGCTGCTGGGGTCCACGCCATAGTGGTTGGCAAAATTATCGTCTTCGGCCGATAACAGGGCATTGATGAAATTGGGTGGAATGTCGGCGAAACGGATCGGGGTGCGGCGCATTTCGCCGAACTCCGCGATCAGTTTTTCATCGCTGCTGTAGACCCGCAAAGGAATCTGCAACTGGATACTTCTCAGGGCCTCTACCGAGGGCAATCCCGGACTAAGGTAGAGATAGGCGCCGCTGAACACGAGCAGCAGCCCGCAAACGATAGCGACGAAGGAGTACCCGAAAAACTTCAGCAGACGAATCAAGGCTTTTGGATTTCCAGAGAAAAGAATGGGTTAGGTGTCGGGATAGGCATGACTAAGGATGTATCGACCCGACCTGCAGATAAAAAGCGGGAAAAAACGCTGGGCATTAAAGCATTTTTCGCCTCGGGGCGTCATGGGCGCCGCTCAACCGAGCCGACCGAATGCATCAAGCCCGGAACTGACCAGCCCTGAGACAGGCAAAGCTTTAGGGAGTTTTATGAGAAAGGGATTTTTCAGGCAAAAAGCCGATACCGTGCTGGGTGTGGACATCCAGGACAGCGGCGTGAAGGTTCTGGAGCTGGCCCGCGCCGGCGATGGCTATGCAGTGCACGCGTATGCGAGCCAGCCTTTACCGGGGCATGCGGTGGTCGACAGTAATATCGTTGATCTGGAGGTTGTCGCGCAGACCCTTTCCAAGGCATTGTTCCGGGCGCGGACCCAGGTCGCCCATGCGGCGGTTGCCGTGGCGGGCCCTTCGGTGATCAGCCGGGTGGTTGCGCTGGAGGCGGGGCTTGAAGCAGGCGAGATGGAGCAGCGCCTGCGCTGCGAAGCTGACCAGTACATTCCTTATCCGTTGGATGAGGTTGCAATTGATTTTCAGGTCCAGGGCCCATCGAGTCGTGAACCCGGTTATGTTGATGTGCTGCTTGTGGCATGCCTCAAGGAGCAGGTAGAAGCGCGCGAAGCGGTGCTGGCCATGGCCGGCCTGGTTGCTCGAGTGGTGGATGTAGAGGCGTTTGCCCTGGCGCGGATGACCGATCAGGTGGTCGCCCGGATAGTGCCGGGGAGTGGGATCAATAGTGCACAATGGGCTGCCGATGCCCAGGGATTGCGGGTCGCCTGCGGTTTGGCCCTCAGGAGTTTCGATTGATGACAAGAATCAACCTTTTACCCTGGCGTGAAGAACGCGCTGAGCGCCGTCGCAAATTTTTTCTGATTTTCCTGTTGGTGATTACCACTATTGCCTTGGTCGCCGTCTGGCTGGCCGACCGGGTCATCGACCGCGCGATTGATCGGCAGGTGGCTCGTAACAACCACTTGAGCAAGCAAGTCACGGTATTGGATTCGCGTATCAAGACCATCGACGAGTTGCGTGAGCAGCGTCAGCAGTTGATGGAGCGGATGAAGGTGGTCGAAGACCTCCAGGGCCATCGCACATCGGGCCAGGAGTTTCTCGACCAGTTGGCCCGCGCCATGCCAGATGGGGTTCAACTGAGCGAGGTCAGCGTCAGTGGCGCATCGGTGGAGGTCACTGGTACGGCGGTGTCCAGCGATGATGTCGCCCGGCTGATGCGGAGCCTGGAAGCCTCCAATACCCTGCGTGCGCCTAATCTGCGCCATGTACGGGCCGAGGAGGGCGGTGCGGGTAGCGCCTTCCAGTTGATGGTGGACCATGGGGAGCATCAGGAGACGCTGCGGTGAGCCTTGGGTCCAGCCTGTCAGGGCTGGCACTCCCGCAACTCTCCACGCTGTACCGCAACACCGCCCACTGGCCTTTGGCTGGCCGGATTGTGGTGGGCGCGGTGCTTGCCTTGCTGGTGCTGATGGTCGGGAATGCTGTCTACCTGAGCAGCGCGCGCGAGGTCTTGCAGCGTCACGAGGTGGGAGAGATAAGCCTGCGCCAGCAGTTTGCGGCCAAAGCCCGGCAAGCCGCGCAGCATGACAGCGTGGTGCGCGAGCTTGAAACCCTGCGCACCGCCTTCACTGAACAGTTGCGCCAAATGCCGACGCTGAGGCAAATGCCCGGTCTGCTGGACGACTTCACTCGGCTGGGGCAGCTCAGCGGGGTACTGGTGGAGCAGCTCAGTGTGCTGGATGAACACGTGCAGCCGGTGTTCGTCGAGCGGCCGATGCAGCTCAAGCTGCTAGGCACCTATCACGACCTCCTGGCCTTCGTCAGTGGCGTGGCCGGGTTGCCGCAGATCGTTACCCTGCATGACTTTGTCATTCGTCCTGCGGATCCCCAGGGCGGCGCATTGCTGAGCCTGACGATGCTCGCCAAAACCTACAGGTACAGCGACCAGGGACCATTGCCATGAGCCGTCTCAAGGTTGTGGGCCTGGGCCTGGTATTGCTTGCTGGATGCGACAGTGACCCGCAGTTGCAGGCACTGAATGACGAGTTGCAAACGATTCGCCAGCAAGCGCTGCCTATGGCGGATGAGGTACCCGTGGCGAGACCGGGGCCACGGTTTGTCTCCAGTTCGCCACCCCTGCGTGACCCCTTCCAGCCGCCGGACCAGCCCGCCAGTCGTCCTACCGGCAAGCCTGGAGCTGCGCCGGACCTCGACCGCCCCCGGCAGTTTCTCGAAGGGTTTGCCGTGGATCAGTTCCAGATGGTCGGCACCCTGTCGCTGGGCGCGCAGACGTTTGCCCTGCTACGCGGCGCGGCGGGTGTTCATCGCCTGGCGGTGGGGGATTACCTGGGGACTGATCATGGGCGCGTCGTGGCGATCCATGAGGGGCAGTTGGAGCTGGTCGAGCTTTTCCCCGACGGTGAGGGCGCCTGGCTTGAGCGTCCGCGCACTTTGGTATTGAACGTGAACTCATAACGGAAGCAAAAAATGAAAAGGATTATTTCGTCCTTCGGTGTGGCGCTATGGATAGCGTTCACAGCACCGATGACTGAGGCTGTGCCCAAGCGAATCGACCTGATTCAATTGCCTCCTCCCGGTAGTTCGCCCTTGAACACAGCGCGTGGCCCATTTACCGGCAACAGGCTGTCCCTCAACTTTCAGGACATTGAGGTGCGCGCTGTCTTGCAGCAGATTGCCGATGTGGCCGGGCTCAACCTGGTGGCCGGTGATGATGTGCAAGGCTCGATAACCCTGCGCCTCAAGGATGTGCCGTGGGACCAGGCCCTGGACCTGGTGTTGCAGGCCAAGGGCCTGGACCGGCGGGTGACCGCCAACGTGCTGCTGGTGGCCCCGGCCGAGGAACTGGCCGCACGGGAGTTGCTGGCCCTGGAGTCGCGCAAGTTGATGACCGAGCTGACGCCACTGCGTCGGGAGCTGCTGCAAGTCAATTACGCCAAGGCGTCTGAGCTGGCCAAGCTGTTCCAGTCGGTGACCGGGCTGGAGGGGGCGACCGATGAGCGCGGTTCGGTGACGGTGGATGACCGCACCAACAACATCATCGCCTACCAGACGGGCGAGCGCCTGGAGGAGCTGCGGCGCATCGTCAGTCAGTTGGATGTGCCGGTACGCCAGGTGATGATCGAGGCGCGGATAGTCGAGGCCAATGTCGACTATGACAAAAGCGTGGGGGTGCGCTGGGGCGGGTTGCTGCGCAGTAAAGGTAATTGGAGTGGGGGCGGGGTCGATAAAAAACCGTCCGGTGAGGGCGAGTCGCCCGATAGCTCACCGTTCGTTGACCTGGGCGTGGTAAGCCCGAGCTCCGGCCTGGGCATCGCCTTTATCACCGATAACGTGCTGCTGGACCTGGAACTCACGGCCATGGAAAAAGGCGGCAATGGCGAAGTGATCTCCCAGCCCAAGGTGGTCACCTCCAACAAGGAAACCGCGCGGATTCTCAAGGGCACCGAGATTCCTTACCAGGAAGCCACGTCCGAGGGGGCGACCTCGGTCTCGTTCAAGGAAGCCTCGCTGTCCCTGGAAGTGACGCCGCAAATCACCCCCGATGACCAGGTGATCATGGAGGTTCGGGTGACCAAGGATGAGCCCGACTACCTGAACAAACTCAACGATGTGCCGCCGATCAAGAAGAACGAGGTCAACGCCAAGGTCCTGGTCAGGGACGGCGAGACCATCGTCCTCGGTGGGGTTTTCTCCAAAAACCAAAGCAAGGTGGTAGATAAAGTGCCATTTTTGGGCGATGTGCCGTATCTTGGCCGCCTTTTCCGGCGTGATGTGGTTGCCCAAAGAAAATCCGAGCTGCTGGTATTCCTGACTCCGCGTATTATGAATAACCAGGCGATTGCTGTGAGTCGTTGATTCTGTGCGAAATTTGATTCTTGTAGGGCCGATGGGGGCTGGAAAAAGCACCATCGGCCGTTTGCTGGCCAAAGAGCTGCGCCTGCCATTCAAAGACTCCGATAAGGAAATTGAATTGCGCACGGGCGCCAATATCCCGTGGATCTTCGATAAGGAAGGCGAGCTGGGCTTTCGTGATCGCGAGCAGGCAATGATTGCCGAGCTGTGCGGCTGCGATGGCGTGGTATTGGCCACCGGCGGCGGCGCCGTGATGCGCGAGGAAAATCGGCGGGCGCTGCATGCTGGCGGTCGGGTGATCTATTTGCATGCGTCGGTCGAGCAGCAGGTCGGGCGCACCGCACGTGACCGCAACCGGCCATTACTGCGCACCGCCAACCCCGAGAAAACCCTGCGTGACTTGCTGGCGCTGCGCGATCCGCTTTATCGGGAAATCGCCGATCTGGTGGTGGAAACCGATGAACGGCCACCGCGCATGGTCGTAATCGACATTCTCGAGCGCCTGCAGCAACTGCCGCCCCGTTAAAGCCAGGGCCGAAATGCGCTATCCTCGGCAGCGCGTTACAGCCGTCCGAGGTGTGGCGTAGAGCCATCAGGCAGCGTCCGATCTCGACGGTGCCGACAACGTTAATACAAGGCAGGACGCCTGCTTCCATCTTCAGCGCGGGGACACATGCAGACACTTAAGGTCGATCTTGGCGAGCGTAGCTACCCGATCCATATTGGCGAGGGTTTGTTGGACCAGCCCGAGTTGCTCGCGCCGCACATTGCCGGGCGACAAGTGGCGATCATCTCCAACGAGACCGTGGCGCCGCTCTACCTTGAGCGCCTGAGTCGCAGCCTTGCGGCGTATTCGGTGATCTCGGTGATTCTTCCCGACGGCGAAGCCTTCAAGAACTGGGAAACCCTGCAGCTGATTTTTGACGGCCTGCTCACCGCGCGCCACGACCGGCGGACCACGGTAGTGGCCCTTGGTGGCGGCGTGATCGGCGACATGGCCGGTTTTGCGGCGGCCTGTTACCAGCGTGGTGTGGACTTTATCCAGGTGCCGACCACCCTGCTGTCCCAGGTCGATTCGTCGGTGGGCGGCAAGACCGGGATCAACCATCCCCTGGGCAAAAACATGGTTGGCGCGTTCTACCAGCCCAATGCTGTGTTGATCGACACCGCTACCCTCAACACCTTGCCGCCCCGCGAGCTGTCGGCGGGCCTGGCGGAAGTCATCAAGTACGGGTTGATCTGCGACGAGCCGTTCCTGACCTGGCTTGAAGAGCACGTCGATGCCTTGCGCAACCTGGATCAGGTGGCGCTGACCGAAGCCATCTCCCGCTCCTGCGCGGCCAAGGCGCTGGTGGTCAATGCCGACGAACGTGAGTCTGGTGTGCGTGCCACCTTGAACCTGGGCCACACCTTCGGCCATGCGATTGAAACTCACATGGGCTATGGTGTCTGGTTGCATGGAGAGGCCGTAGCGGCTGGCACAGTGATAGCGTTGGAGATGTCGCAACGCCTGGGCTGGATCAGTGTCCAAGAGCGTGATCGCGGTATCCGCCTGTTCCAGCGCGCCGGGTTGCCGGTCATCCCCCCTGAGGAGATGACCGAGGCTGATTTCCTTGAACATATGGCGATAGACAAAAAAGTGATCGATGGTCGTTTGCGTCTGGTGCTGTTGCGCCGAATGGGCGAAGCGGTAGTGACCGACGATTATCCGAAAGAGATTCTACAGGCCACGCTGGGAGCGGATTACCGCGCCCTGGCCCAGCTGAAAGGTTAACCAGATCCCGATGACTAGTTTGCATGCCGACGAGGCTTTCCTCGGCCATTACCAGTTGAGCCACGACCCTTTTGCGCCACGGGTTCCCGGTTTCAAGTTTTTCCCTGCGCAGCGCAAGCCGGTGCTCGGGCAGTTGCATCACCTGGCGCGCTATAGCCAGTTGCTGCTGGTGGTCACTGGCCCCCTGGGCAGCGGCAAGACTTTGCTGCGCCAGGCCCTGGTGGCCAGCACCAACAAGCAATCGGTGCAGAGCGTGGTGGTTTCCGCCCGTGGTGCCGGCGATGCGGCAGGCGTGCTGCGCCAGGTTGCCCAGGCGCTGGACGTGGCGAATGCCGAGCCCACCGCCATTCTCAAGCAAGTGGTGCAGTTGGGCCTGACCGGCCAGGAAGTCTACCTGCTGGTGGACGATGCCGAGCAGCTCGACGAGTCCGCTCTGGAAGCGTTGCTGGCCCTGGCGGCGGGTACGCCGGAAGGTCGTCCCCATGTCTTCCTGTTCGGTGAGGCGTCGCTGATTGCCGATCTGGAGCAGCTCAGTGGCGAGCAAGAGCTGTTTCACGTCATCGAATTGCAGCCCTACGAAGAAGAAGAAACCCGCGAGTACCTGGCCCAGCGCCTTGAAGGTGCCGGCCAGGGCATCGAACTTTTCTCTGCCCAGCAGATCTCTGATATTCACGAAAGCTCCGACGGCTGGCCTGGCACCATCAACCAGGTTGCCCGCGATGCAATGATCGAAGCCATGATTGCCAGCCGCTCTGCGGTTAAGCGTCCAAAGATGGGGTTCACCATGCCGAAGAAACACGTACTGGCGATTTCTGCCGTTGTCGTGGTTGCCGTAGCCGCCGCCTGGTTGATTCCTGGCCGCAGCAAGGCACCGACCGCACCAGGCGCGCCTACCGAGCAGGCACAACTGCCACTGGGCAAGCCCACCACCAATGGCGCACCTGCCGTTGAGTTTGCCGGTTCCGGCCAGCCTACCAACCTGCCGATGGTTGGCCAGCCGGTCATGCGTGGCCCGTTGGCAGAAGAAGCCGGCGCCATCTCCGAAGGCGACGACGGTGTGCCGGTAGAAGGCTCCAGCGCCACGCCGCCGACCGTTACCACCGTAGCTCCGCCACCTGGTGAAACAGCCAGCCCGGCACCTGTGCCGGCGGCCAAGCCAACGCCTGCGCCGACCCAGGTTGCCACCGCCAAGCCAGCCCCGGCGCCAGTGGTCAAGCCGACGCCAGCCCCGGTGGCCAAGCCCGCGCCAGCCGCCAAGCCTGCTGAAAAACCGGTGACCGTGGCCAAGGCTGCTGCCGGCAGCGGCTGGTACGGCAGCCAACCGGCCAAGAACTATGTGGTGCAGATCCTCGGCACCAGCTCCGAAGGCAACGCCCAGGCGTTCGTCAAAGAGCACGGCGGCGAGTACCGTTACTTCAAGAAAGTGCTCAACGGCAAGCCTCTCTACGTGATCACCTACGGCAGTTTCCCGAGCCGTGCGGCTGCCGATTCCGCTATCAAAGCCTTGCCAGCGAAGGTCCAGGCTGGTAAACCTTGGCCTCGCACTGTTGCCAGCGTTCAACAAGAACTCGCAACAACTCGCTGAAGAACCGGCGACCTTACCCAGGTCGCCCTCCCAGCACCTCAAAAAAACTACAACAGCGTGCAGCCCTGAAGGCCGCGCGCTTTGTGGTGTCTGCGCCACAGTGGCTTTTGAGTAGTAGCAGTCAGAATTAAAAAAGTTTTGACTAGCACAGCATATCGCTTTAAACCTTTCATAAATGCGACATAGATTTGCGACAGTTCGTCGCCAAATTTGTGGGCGTCTGTGTCGGTGTGTACAATGACCTCCCTTTTGCCCCCGCTAAGCCGGCGTACGTTCGGCGTGGAAGGTAACCGGTTGAATTGAAAAGAAATTTGCCTCGAAATAAGAGGCAGCCTGGTGAGAAAGTGTCTATGAAAGCAGGTCTGTACCAACCCGACGAATTCAAGGATAACTGTGGTTTCGGCCTGATAGCCCATATGCAGGGCGAACCCAGTCATACCCTTCTGCAAACGGCCATCGAGGCCCTGACCTGCATGACCCACCGCGGTGGGATCAACGCCGACGGCAAAACCGGTGACGGTTGTGGCTTGCTGATTCAAAAGCCCGACCTGTTCCTGCGCGCTGTCGCCAAGGAAACCTTCGGCGCCGATTTGCCCAAGCAATACGCGGTGGGCATGGTGTTCTTCAACCAGGACCCGGTCAAAGCCGAGGCCGCTCGCGAGAACATGAACCGCGAGATCCTCGCCGCCGGCCTGCAACTCGTTGGCTGGCGCAAAGTGCCGATCGACACCAGCGTGCTCGGCCGCCTGGCCCATGAGCGCCTGCCGCAGATCGAACAAGTGTTTATCGCAGGCGACGGCCTGAGCGACCAGGACATGGCGATCAAGCTGTTCACCTCGCGTCGCCGTTCGTCCGTGGCCAACGCCCTGGACACCGATCACTACATCTGCAGCTTTTCCCACAAGACCATCATTTATAAAGGCCTGATGATGCCGGCGGACTTGACCGCCTTCTATCCGGACCTGAGTGATGAGCGCCTGCAAACCGCGATCTGCGTGTTCCACCAGCGCTTCTCCACCAATACCCTGCCGAAATGGCCGCTGGCCCAGCCATTCCGCTTCCTCGCCCACAACGGCGAGATCAACACGATCACCGGCAACCGCAACTGGGCCGTGGCCCGTCGCACCAAGTTCGCCAACGACCTGATGGACCTCGAAGAGCTCGGCCCACTGGTCAACCGTGTGGGTTCCGACTCCTCGAGCATGGACAACATGCTCGAACTGATGGTCACCGGCGGCATCGACTTGTTCCGTGGCGTGCGCATGATCATTCCGCCTGCGTGGCAGAACGTCGAGACCATGGACCCCGATCTGCGGGCGTTCTATGAGTACAACTCGATGCACATGGAACCGTGGGACGGCCCGGCCGGCGTGGTCATGACCGATGGTCGCTACGCGGTGTGCCTGCTCGACCGTAACGGCCTGCGCCCGGCGCGTTGGGTGACCACCACCAACGGCTTCATCACCTTGGCTTCGGAAGTTGGCGTGTGGAACTACCAGCCTGAAGACGTGATTGCCAAAGGCCGCGTCGGCCCTGGCCAGATCCTCGCCGTGGACACCGAAACCGGGCAGATTCTCGACACCGATGCCATCGACAACCGCTTGAAGTCGCGTCACCCGTACAAGCAATGGCTGCGCAAGAACGCCCTGCGTATCCAGGCGACCATGGAAGACAACGACCACGGTTCGGCGTTCTATGACGTCGACCAGCTCAAGCAGTACATGAAGATGTACCAGGTCACGTTCGAGGAGCGCGACCAGGTGCTGCGCCCACTCGGCGAGCAAGGCTACGAGGCGGTCGGCTCCATGGGCGACGATACGCCGATGGCCGTGCTGTCCCAGCGCGTGCGCACGCCGTACGACTATTTCCGCCAGCAGTTCGCCCAGGTCACCAACCCGCCGATCGACCCGCTGCGTGAAGCCATCGTCATGTCCCTGGAAGTGTGCCTCGGTGCCGAGCGCAATATCTTCCAGGAATCGCCAGAGCACGCTTCGCGCGTGATCCTCAGTTCGCCGGTGATTTCCCCGGCCAAGTGGCGTTCGCTGATGACCCTGGAGCGTCCAGGCTTCGACCGGCAGATCATCGACCTGAACTACGACGAGAGCCTCGGCCTGGAAGCCGCTGTGCGCAACGTCGCCGATCAGGCTGAAGAAGCCGTGCGCGCCGGTCGTACCCAGATCGTGCTGACCGACCGCCATATCGCCCCGGGCAAGCTGCCGATCCACGCGTCCCTGGCTACCGGCGCGGTGCACCATCGCCTGACCGAAAAAGGCCTGCGCTGCGACTCCAACATCCTCGTCGAAACCGCCACCGCCCGCGACCCGCACCACTTTGCGGTGCTGATCGGCTTTGGCGCCTCGGCAGTGTACCCGTTCCTCGCGTACGAAGTGCTGGGCGACCTGATCCGTACCGGTGAAGTGTTGGGTGACCTCTACGAGGTATTCAAGAACTACCGTAAAGGCATCACCAAGGGCTTGCTGAAGATCCTGTCGAAGATGGGCATCTCCACCGTCACCTCTTACCGTGGCGCGCAGTTGTTCGAGGCCATCGGCCTGTCGGAAGAGGTCTGTGAACTGAGTTTCCGTGGCGTGCCAAGCCGCATCAAGGGCGCGCGTTTCGTCGACATCGAAGCCGAACAGAAAGCCCTGGCCTTGGAGGCCTGGAGCGCGCGCAAGCCGATCCAGCAAGGTGGCCTGCTCAAGTTCGTGCACGGTGGCGAATACCACGCCTACAACCCGGACGTGGTCAGCACCCTGCAAGCCGCTGTGCAGCAGGGCGACTACGCCAAGTTCAAGGAATACACCGCGCTGGTGGATAACCGCCCGGTGTCGATGATCCGCGACCTGTTCCAGGTGAAAACCCTGGACACGCCGTTGGCTATCAGCGAGATCGAACCACTGGAGTCGATCCTCAAGCGTTTCGACTCTGCCGGTATCTCCCTGGGCGCCTTGTCCCCCGAAGCCCACGAAGCCCTGGCCGAAGCCATGAACCGCCTGGGTGCGCGTTCAAACTCCGGCGAAGGTGGCGAAGACCCGGCGCGCTACGGCACCATCAAGAGTTCGAAAATCAAGCAGGTCGCCACTGGCCGTTTCGGCGTAACCCCGGAATACCTGGTCAACGCCGAAGTGCTGCAGATCAAAGTCGCCCAGGGCGCCAAGCCCGGTGAGGGCGGCCAGCTGCCAGGTGGCAAGGTCAACGGTCTGATCGCCAAGCTGCGTTATGCAGTGCCGGGCGTGACCCTGATTTCGCCGCCGCCGCACCACGACATCTACTCGATTGAAGACTTGTCGCAGCTGATTTTCGACCTCAAGCAAGTCAACCCGCAGGCCCTGGTCTCGGTGAAGCTGGTCGCGGAAGCCGGCGTCGGCACCATCGCCGCTGGCGTGGCCAAGGCCTATGCTGACCTGATCACCATCTCCGGCTACGACGGCGGCACCGGCGCTTCGCCGCTGACCTCGATCAAGTACGCCGGCGCACCGTGGGAGCTGGGCCTGGCCGAGACTCACCAGACCCTGCGCGGCAACGACCTGCGCGGCAAGGTCCGGGTGCAGACCGACGGCGGCCTGAAAACCGGCCTCGACGTGATCAAGGCCGCGATCCTCGGCGCCGAAAGCTTTGGCTTCGGTACCGCACCGATGATCGCCCTGGGCTGCAAATACTTGCGCATCTGCCACCTGAACAACTGCGCGACCGGCGTGGCCACGCAGAACGAGAAGCTGCGCAAGGATCACTACATCGGCACCGTCGACATGGTGGTGAACTTCTTCACCTACGTCGCCGAAGAAACCCGTGAATGGCTGGCCAAGCTCGGCGTGCGCTCCCTGGAAGAGCTGATCGGGCGTACCGATCTGCTGGACATCCTCGAAGGCCAGACCGCCAAGCAACAGCACCTGGACCTGACGCCGCTGTTGGGCAGCGATCACATCCCGGCAGACAAGCCACAATTCTGCCAGGTGGATCGCAACCCGCCGTTCGACAAAGGCCTGTTGGCCGAGAAAATGGTCGACATGGCCGGCTCCTCGATCAATGACGCCAGCGGTGGCGAGTTCGCCCTGGATATCTGCAACTGCGACCGTTCCATCGGCGCGCGGATCTCCGGCGAAATCGCCCGCAAACACGGCAACCAGGGCATGGCCAAGGCGCCGATCACCTTCCGCTTCAAGGGTACTGCGGGCCAGAGCTTTGGCGTGTGGAACGCCGGCGGCCTGCACATGTACCTCGAAGGCGACGCCAACGACTACGTGGGCAAGGGCATGACCGGCGGCAAGCTGGTGATCGTTCCGCCAGCGGGTAGCATCTACAAGACCCAGGACAGTGCCATCATCGGCAACACCTGCTTGTACGGCGCTACAGGTGGCAAGCTGTTCGCTGCCGGTACGGCCGGCGAGCGTTTCGCCGTGCGTAACTCCGGTGCCCACACCGTGGTCGAAGGCACTGGCGATCACTGCTGCGAGTACATGACCGGTGGTTTCGTCTGCGTCTTGGGCAAGACCGGTTACAACTTCGGTTCGGGCATGACTGGCGGTTTCGCCTACGTGCTGGACCAGGACAACACCTTCGTCGACAAGGTCAACCACGAGTTGGTCGAGATCCAGCGGATCAGCGGCGAGGCCATGGAGTCCTACCGGAACCACTTGCAGCACGTGCTGGACGAGTACGTCGAGGAAACCGGCAGCGAATGGGGTCGTAACCTCGCCGAGAACCTCGATGATTACCTGCGTCGTTTCTGGCTGGTCAAGCCCAAGGCTGCCAACCTGAAATCGTTGCTTTCCAGCATCCGTGCCAACCCGCAGTGATATGCGCCTGAAGAGTTTGATGAGGTTTTAACATGGCTGAACGTCTGAATAACGACTTCCAGTTCATCGATGTCGGGCGCAAAGATCCGAAGAAGAAACTGTTGCGTCAACGCAAGAAAGAGTTCGTGGAGATCTACGAACCCTTCAAACCCCAGCACTCGGCCGATCAGGCCCACCGCTGCCTGGGGTGCGGTAACCCGTATTGCGAATGGAAGTGCCCGGTGCACAACTTCATTCCCAACTGGCTCAAGCTGGTGGCCGAGGGCAATATCCTCGCCGCCGCCGAGCTGTCGCACCAGACCAACACCCTGCCGGAAGTCTGCGGCCGGGTTTGTCCCCAGGATCGTCTGTGCGAGGGTGCCTGCACCCTCAACGACGGCTTTGGTGCGGTGACCATCGGCTCGGTGGAGAAGTACATCACCGACACCGCGTTCGCCATGGGCTGGCGCCCGGACATGTCCAAGGTCAAGCCGACCGGCAAGCGCGTGGCGATTATCGGCGCGGGCCCGGCGGGCCTGGGTTGTGCTGACGTGCTGGTGCGTGGCGGTGTGACCCCGGTGGTGTTCGACAAGAACCCGGAAATCGGTGGCCTGCTGACCTTCGGCATCCCCGAGTTCAAGCTGGAAAAGACCGTGCTGAGCAATCGCCGCGAAGTCTTCACCGGCATGGGTATCGAGTTCCGTCTCAACACCGAAATCGGCAAAGACATCACCATGGAGCAACTGCTCGAAGAATACGATGCGGTATTCATGGGCATGGGCACCTACACCTACATGAAGGGCGGCTTTGCCGGTGAGGACCTGCCGGGCGTGTATGACGCGCTCGACTTCCTGATCGCCAACGTCAACCGCAACCTGGGCTTTGAAAAGTCGCCGGAAGATTTCGTCGACATGAAAGGCAAGAAGGTCGTGGTACTGGGCGGTGGTGACACCGCGATGGACTGCAACCGTACGTCGATCCGCCAGGGCGCCAAGTCGGTGACCTGTGCCTATCGCCGTGACGAGGCCAACATGCCGGGCTCGCGCAAAGAGGTGAAGAACGCCAAGGAAGAAGGCGTGAAATTCCTCTACAACCGCCAGCCGATCGCGATTGTCGGTGAAGACCGCGTCGAAGGCGTGAAGGTGGTCGAGACCCGTCTCGGCGAACCGGACGCCCGTGGCCGCCGCAGCCCCGAGCCGATCCCGGGTTCCGAAGAGATCATCCCGGCTGACGCCGTGGTCATCGCTTTCGGCTTCCGCCCAAGCCCGGCGCCGTGGTTCGAGCAGTTCCAGATCCAGACCGACAGCCAGGGCCGCGTCGTGGCCCCGGAACAAGGCCAGTACAAGCACCAGACCAGCAACCCGAAAATCTTCGCCGGTGGCGATATGGTGCGCGGCTCTGACCTGGTGGTGACGGCGATCTTCGAAGGCCGCAACGCCGCCGAGGGCATCCTGGACTACTTGCAGGTCTAATACTGATCCCCCTGGAATGGGATCAAAAATGTGGGAGCGGGCTTGCTCGCGAATGCGATCTAACAGTGACCAGATATGTCCACTGACAACCCGTATTCGCGAGCAAGCCCGCTCCCACATTTGTTTTGCGGTGCTTTCATGTCCGCGACAAATTGACCCGATAGACAAAAGGCTGACCTGTAACCGTGCCTTTTGCGTCCGGCTCTGAGAAAATGCCCGCACTTTTTTTGCGGATGCCGACATGACTGCCCTCAAGAACGACCGTTTCCTTCGTGCCCTGCTCAAGCAACCCGTAGACGTCACCCCCGTGTGGATGATGCGTCAAGCCGGTCGCTACCTGCCGGAGTACCGCGCCAGCCGCGCCAACGCGGGCGATTTCATGAGCTTGTGCATGAACCCGGAGTTCGCCTGCGAAGTCACGATGCAGCCGCTGGACCGTTATCCACAACTGGATGCGGCCATTCTTTTCTCCGATATCCTGACCATCCCCGATGCCATGGGCCAAGGCCTGTACTTTGAAACCGGCGAAGGTCCACGCTTCAAGAAAGTGATCAGCACCCTGGCCGACATCGAAGCCCTGCCGATCCCGGACCCACACAAAGACCTCGGTTACGTGATGGACGCCGTCAGCACCATCCGCCGTGAACTCAATGGCCGCGTACCGCTGATCGGCTTCTCCGGCAGCCCGTGGACCCTGGCCACCTATATGGTCGAAGGCGGTTCGTCGAAAGACTTCCGCAAGACCAAGGCCATGCTCTACGACAACCCACAAGCCATGCACTTGCTGCTGGACAAGCTGGCGCAGTCGGTCGTGTCCTACCTCAACGGCCAGATCATGGCCGGCGCGCAAGCGGTGCAGATCTTCGACACCTGGGGCGGCAACCTGTCGGCGGCGGCGTACCAGGAGTTCTCCCTGGCCTACATGCGCAAAATCGTCAGCGGCCTGATCCGCGAACACGAAGGCCGCAAAGTGCCGGTGATCCTGTTCACCAAGGGCGGCGGTCTGTGGCTGGAAAGCATCGCTGATGCGGGCGCCGATGCGCTGGGCCTGGACTGGACCTGCGACCTGGGCGAAGCCCGTCGCCGCGTCGGCAACCAGGTGGCCCTGCAAGGCAACATGGACCCGACCGTGCTCTACGCCAAGCCGGAAGCGATCCGCGCCGAAGTGGGCCGCATCCTCGCCAGCTACGGCAAGGGCAGCGGCCACGTGTTCAACCTCGGCCATGGCATCACCCCGGAAGTGAACCCAGAGCATGCAGGCGCGTTCCTGCGTGCGGTGCATGAGTTGTCGGCGCAGTATCACGAGTAAGCATCAGCTAATAAAAAACCGGCTCAGGCCGGTTTTTTATTGGCTGACGATTGTTGTAGGAGCCGGCTTGCCGGCGATGACATGCCTGAGCCTTGTGGTGATTCTTCGGGCCACATCGCTGGCAAGCCAGCGCCTACAGTTTGAGCGGTGGCAACTTGGCCAGTTTCAACGCCACCAGCAGCGCCACGATCAGCAGCGCGATGATAAACCCGCCAATCCCGTTCCATCCGGCGTAATGCCAGAAAAACCCACCGGCCGTCCCGGCAATGCTCGACCCTGCGTAATAACTGAACAGGTACAGCGACGACGCCTGCCCCTTGGCTTTCAGGGCGCGGCGGCCGATCCAACTGCTGGCTACCGAGTGGGCGCCGAAGAAGCCGAAGGTGAAGATCAGCATGCCGATGATGATCAGTGGCAGCGGGCTGAACAGGGTCAGGGTGATGCCGGCCAGCATCAGCACAATCGTGGCCCAGAGTACGCGACGGCGGCCGAGGCGGTCGGCCAGCGAGCCAATCTTCGCCGAGCTGTAGATGCCCGACAGGTACACCACCGACAGCAGGCCCACCACCGCCTGGCTCAGGTCATAGGGATCGGCCAGCAAGCGGTAGCCGATGTAGTTGAACAGCGTGACAAACGCCCCCATCAACACAAAGGCCTCAAGAAACAGCCAGGGCAGGCCGGCATCCTTGAAGTGCATGACGAAACCGTTGACCAGGTTGCGCGGCTTGAGGCTGCTGGCGCGGAAGTTGCGCGAGGGCGGCAGGATCTTCCAGAACACCGTCGCCGCAATCAGCGCCAGTGCGCCGATGATCAGCATTGCCGTGTGCCAGCTGACAAAGTCGATCAACACGCCAGTGATCAGGCGCCCGCTCATGCCCCCAATCGCATTGCCGCCGATGTACAGGCCCATGGCCAGGCCGATGTGCTGCGGGTGGATCTCTTCGCTGAGGTAGGTCATGGCCACGGCCGCCAGGCCACTGAGGGACAGACCGAGCAGCGCGCGCATCCACAGGATGCCTTCCCAGGTCGGCATCAGGCCGCTGGCGATGGTGCACACGGCTGCGCAGAACAGCGAGGTGACCATCACCGGTTTGCGCCCCAGGCGGTCGGAAATCGGCCCGGTGATCAGCAGGCCAAAGGCGAGCATCGCGGTGGAGACGGAGAGGATCAGGCTGCTCTGCGCGGCGTTGATGGAAAATTCGTGGGACAGCACCGGCATCATCGGCTGTACGCAATACAGCAGGGCAAAGGTGGCAAAGCCCCCGGAAAACAGCGCCAGCACTGTACGCATAAACAACGGCGTACCTTTTTCGATGTACACGTCGTTGAGTTGCGCCACCACCTCATCCAGGGCAGTGGGCGGACGTTCTTGGGCAAGCGGAGCGACAGCAGCTTTCACGCGGGACCTCGGGAAGCAAAGGCAGCCAGGACTGGCCATGCAAAAAAGAATATAGCTGGCTAATGATTCTTTCCAATATATTGTTCGACCTGTTTGATAGCTTTTACGACCTAATGAGGTTTTCATGGAATTACGCCACTTGCGCTACTTCATCGCCGTGGCTGAAGAGCTGCATTTCGGCCGGGCCGCCCAGGTCCTGGGCATCTCTCAGCCGCCCTTGAGCCAGCAGATCCAGGCGCTGGAGCAGGAGGTCGGCGCCCGGTTGTTCGAACGCACCAATCGTCGGGTCGAGCTGAGCGAGGCCGGGCGCTTGTTCCTCACGGAAGCCCGCCTGGTACTGGCCCAGGTCGACAAGGCTGCGGATGTGGCACGCCGAGCGCAGTTGGGGGAGCTGGGGGAACTGAAGATTGGCTTCACCTCTTCGGCGCCGTTCAACTCCAGCATCCCACAGGCGATTTTTGCTTTTCGCCAGGCCTTCCCGGCAGTGCATTTGAATTTGCAGGAGATGAGCAGCACCGAGGTGGCTGATGCGCTGGGGGATGAAACGATCCAGGTCGGCTTGATGCGCCCGTTGCCATTGCCCGATGCATTGAGTGTCGTAGAGCTGATGCGTGAGCCCCTGGTGGCGGTACTCAGTGCCGGGCATCCGTTGGCGCAAGGCAGCGAGCGCGGTTTGCACCTGACGCAGTTGGCTGAAGAACCCTTCGTATTCTTCCCACGGGCCTACGGTAGTGGTTTGTACGCACAGTTGATCAACCTGGCCCGCGATGCCGGTTTCAGCCCGCACTTCGCCCAGGAGGCGGGCGAGGCCATGACCATCATTGGCCTGGTGGCGGCGGGGTTGGGAGTGTCGGTATTGCCGGCGTCATACCAGCGCATCCGCATCGACGGTGTGGTCTACCGCACCTTGCTCGACCCGGAGGCGGTAACGGCAGTGTGGCTGGTGCAGCGCAAGGACCAGCAGTCACCCATGGCCAAGGCGTTTGTCGAGCTGCTGACGCGTAAGGCGTTGGTGTAGCGGCGTTCACATATCAGGTACCGGAACCGTTTGTTTTTCACTGAGTGACATGGATGACACTTCTCTATCAGCCCAAAGAAGGCAGTGTGTTGATTTGTGATTTTCGAGGCTATGAGGTGCCGGAAATCATCAAGATCAGACCCGTCATTGTGATACGCAGGCACAGGACCAATAAGCTGTTGGTAACGGTTGTGCCCCTAAGTACCACGGCGCCGCAGACGGTACTCGCACACCACTTGCAGCTTGAAAGCGAACCCAGTGTGCTGGGCGAAATGCGACATCGTTGCCACCGTCAGCCTTGGACGACTTGATCGAATCAAGCGTAAGGATCGGCCTGGTAAACGAACTTACAAAATCGCTGAACTTTCCAGTGAGCAGTTTTTAGCTGTTAAGGCCAAGCCAGCCTGCTTGTGAAGAGGGCGCCGAAAGGCGCCCTTTGTTGTTTCTGGTGCTAGGTAGATGCCGGTTTTTCAGGCGCCGATCAGTTCTGCTTCGACGTCCCCGTCTCCTTGAACAACTGCGCCGCGGTACCCGCTTGCGCGGCGCCGTTAGAGCGCAACGCGGCCATGATGTCGCGGTCGAGCATGCTCACCCAGCGGTTGTAGTTGCGATGGATCTTGCCGTTCTTGTAGCCCAGTTCCTGGCTGTCGCGATAAGTGATGGCGTAGCTGGTGCCGGTGTAGCGAATGTCGATTTCGGCGTAGTAGCGGTTGCGCACGTTGATCTGGGCCTGGATCAGGCGTGGGTCGGCGCGTTGCACGGTCCAGTTGCGCTTGTCCAGGGCGGTGAGGATGCTCTGTTTCATTTTCTCTTCACTGACCTGCTCGTTGGCGGCAAGCGCGTGCTGGGTGTTGAGCACCGGCTTGCTGGTGCAGCCGGCAGCGGTCAGCAGGGTCAGGGCGATAAGGGTGGCGCGTAGCAACAAAGACATTGCGTTCTCTCCAATCAAATAAAAGGCTTACTGCCAGCGGCGAAAAATCAGCGACGTGTTGACGCCGCCAAAGGCAAAGTTGTTGTTCATCACGTAGTCGTTGTGCATCTGGCGGAACTCGCCGCGCAGGTAATCCAGCTCGCCGCAGCGCGGATCCACTTGATCGAGGTTGAAGGTCGGCACGTACTGGTCGCGGTTCATCATTTCGATGCTGAACCACGACTCCAGCGCCCCGCAGGCGCCCAGGGTATGGCCGAGGAAACTCTTCTGCGAGCTGATGGGCATGCGGCTGCCGAACAGGCTGCTGGTGGCCTGGGTTTCGGCAATGTCGCCTTGTTCGGTGGCGGTGCCGTGGCCGTTCACATAACCGATGGCATCCGGCGCCAGGCCGGCATCTTCGAGGGCCAGCTCCATGGCGCGGCGCATGGTGGTCTGTTCAGGCCGCGTGGTGTGCTGGCCGTCGGCGTTGCTGCCAAAACCAACGATTTCGGCATGGATATGCGCACCACGGGCCAGGGCATGTTCCAGCTCCTCAAGCACCAGCATGCCGCCGCCTTCGCCGATCACCAGGCCGTCGCGACCGCTGTCGTAGGGCCGTGGGCTGGTTTGCGGCGCGTCGTTTTTCAGGCTGGTGGCGTAGAGCGCGTCAAATACCATGGCTTCGGTGGGGCACAGTTCTTCGGCGCCACCGGCGAGCATCAGTGGCAGGCGGCCGAACTTGATCGCTTCATAGGCATAGCCGATGCCCTGGCTGCCACTGGTACACGCGCTGGACGTGGGGATCAGGCGCCCGGTGAGGCCAAAAAAGATGCTGATATTGGCCGCCGTGGTGTGCGGCATCATGCGCACGTAGGAGTTGGCGTTCAGACCCTCGGCCACTGAGTTGAGCAGCATATTGCCGAATGCCTTGATCTCGTCGGTGCTGCCGGTGGATGAGCCGCAGGCCACACCCATGCGCCCATCCTTGATCGACGCATCGCCCAGCAGGCCGGCGTCCTGCAACGCCTGCTCGGCGGCCCACACCGCCAGGCGCGAGACCCGGCCCATGCTGCGCAACTGTTTGCGGGTCCAGTGGGCCGGCACCACAAAGTCGTCAATCGGCCCGGCCAGGCGGGTGTTCAGTTCGCTGAAGCGATCCCACTCGTCCATGCGCCGGATACCGCTGCGCCGGGCGCGGAAGTTGGCGACGATGGTGTCCCAGTCGCTACCCAGGGAGGTCATGCCGGCCATGCCGGTGACTACCACACGTTTCATCAGCACAGGCCCCCGTTCACGGCCAGGACCTGGCGGGTGATGTAGCCGGCTTCGGCTGACATCAGGAAGTTCACCGCACTGGCGACCTCTTCGGGGGTGCCCATGCGTTGCGCGGGGATCATTTTCATCAGTTCTTCCACCGGCACATTCTCATCAAGCATTGCCGTGTCGATCAGGCCCGGGGCCACGCAGTTGACGGTGATCTTGCGCTTGCCCAGCTCAATGGCCAGGGCCTTGGCGGCGCCGATCAGGCCGGCCTTGGACGCGCTGTAGTTGACCTGGCCACGGTTGCCGATAAGCCCCGAGACCGAGGTAATACACACAATGCGCCCGGCCGCACGACGCCGGATCATCGGCATCATCACTGGGTGCAGCACGTTATAGAAACCATCGAGATTGGTACGCATCACCACGTCCCAGTCGTCTTCCGACAACGCCGGGAACGCGCCATCGCGGGTCAGCCCGGCATTCAGCACCATGCCGTAGTAGGCGCCGTGGGTTTCTACGTCGGCTTCAAGGATCTGCTTGCAGGTGGCCCGGTCCGCCACGTCGAATTGCAGTACCCGCGCCTTGCGGCCCAGGGCCTCGACTTCGACCTGTACGGCGTCTGCCTCGGCGCGGCCACTGCGGCAATGCAGCACAATGTCATGGCCGGCCTGGGCCAGGCGCAGGGCGATAGCGCGGCCGATACCCCGGCTGGAGCCGGTGACCAGTACGGATTCAGTCATGACGCGTGTCCTTCGATTCAGCTAAATAGTTGGCCGCCTGGGGCGGTCGAAATACGTTCAGGCGGGCGCTGGCCTGGATCCCGTCGCCGGTCAGGTGGCATTCGAACACACCCATGCCGTTGTCGTCTTCCAGGGAGCGCAGGCCGTGGATGGTCAGTTCGCTGCCGGCGGGAAAGTGCTCGACATTGCATTCGAATTTGCGCGTGCCCAGCAGGAAGCCCAACTCCACTGCTTCGCCGTTCTGGCGTGCGCGGCAGCCGGCATAGGCGGCCACGCTTTGCGCCATCAACTCGACGCCGACCCAGGCCGGCAGGCTGCCGTCAGGGCGGTTGAACAGGCCGCCGGGCTTGACGGTGACGCGGGTGCGGATCTGTTCTTCATCGAACGCCAACACCTGGTCGATCAGGATCATGTCCCCGGCGTGGGGCAGCAGTTCGGCGAGTGGCCAATGGCTCATAGGGCGTCTCCGATAATCAGGCTGACGTTATTGCCGCCGAAGGCAAACGAGTTACTCATCAGGCAGCGTTTTTCCAGGAGGTCGCCGACCTTGGCCCAGCGCAGGGCGGGCAGCGCCGGGTCGGCTTGGCCGTCCCAGATATGGGGCGGCACAGCACCTTCCATCAGGCTCAGCCAGCAGAACGCCGCCTCCAGCGCCCCGGCGGCGCCGAGGGTATGGCCGGTCATGGGCTTGGTCGAGGAACAGGCTACACCGGCGGGGAACAGGCTTGCCACGGCCAGGCTTTCCATGGCGTCGTTATGCTGGGTGGCGGTGCCGTGCAGGTTCAGGTAGCCGATCTGCGCCGGCGCCAGTTTCGCGCTGGCCAGGGCCTTGCTCATGGCCTGCAATGCGCCCTTACCGCTGGGTTCCGGCGCAGAAATATGGTGCGCATCGCAACTGGCGCCGCTACCCAGCAGGGCGATGGGCGCCGGGGTTTTGCTCATCAGGAACAGCACCGCCGCCTCGCCGATATTGATGCCGTTGCGGTTCACCGAAAACGGGTTGCAGCGTTCGCTGGAGACCGCTTCCAGCGAGGTAAAGCCATTGAGGGTCAGCTTGCACAGGCTATCGACCCCGCCACACAGCACCGCATCGCACAGGCCCAGGTCCAGCAGGCGGCGTGCGCTCATCATTGCGCGGGCGCTGGAAGTGCAGGCGGTGGAAATCACATAGGCCGGGCCGCTCAGTTGCAGCCAGTCGGCGAGGAAGTTGGCCGGGGCGCCGAGTTCCTGTTGCCGGTAGTCATAGGCCTCGGGGAACTGCCCTTCGCGCAGGTAATGGGCGATGCCGCGACTGGCTTCATCAATGCCCGAGGTGCTGGTACCCAGCACTACACCGATACGCGAGGCGCCAAAGGTGTCGATCGCCTGCCGGATCGGGCCTTCGATCTGCAAGGCGGCCTCCAGCAGCAGCTGGTTATTGCGACTGCTCTGCTGGGCCAGGTGCGGCGGCAGTGGCGCCAGTTCGCCAGGCACGCTGCCCACCGGCAGTACTCGCTCGGGCACCCAGCCGCTCTCGGCGCGCATACCCGAGCAATCCCCGGCGAACAGATTGCGCCGCACGGCCTGCTGGCCACGGCCCAGGGCGCAGATGATCCCCAGGGCATTGAGGTAGGCGGTCATGGGCTGTTCTCAAGCGCGGTGACGCGATAGTTCAGGTGCTGGCCGGGCATGTTCACGCTGAAGGTCAAGGGGGCGCGGTAGATCACCTGCCAGTGCGGCTTGAGTACCCGGACGCCATCGTCTTCACGGGCTTGGGGGTAGTTGCCGGGCATTTCAGCGGCCGGGGTCAGGGCGAACAGCAGCGCCGCAAACAGCTCGCGGGCCTGGGGGTTGGGCGGTAGCAGGCCATCTGCCTGCCAACGGCCGGCCACCAGCTTTTGCCTGGCCTGGGGGATGCCCAGCGGGTCCATCAGTGACCAGCGCAGGGCCTCGCCTTCGCGCTGGATCACCAGCAACCAGTCCTGGCGCTGGCCGTCCTGCTCGCGCTCGATATGCAATTGCAGGGGCAAGGCCAGGCTCGGTGTATGCACCGGCAGTGGCGGCTGGCTGGCGCACGCGGCCAGCAGCAACAGGCAGCCGATCAACAACGCGCGGATCATGCTGGCGGGCCTGCGAGTGGCTTGCGTGCAACCACATTCACCAGGGTCTCTTCACGCTCGCCAAACGGCTTGGGCTGACGCAGGCCCCAACGCTCCAGCAGGCCGAAGTCAGCCGAGCGGCTCCACCACAGGTACGGGTACGACACATTCTGCGGGCCAAACTCGAAACCCTGGTCGCGGATCATCTCCAGGTACTCGGCGGCGCTTTTCTGCACATGCATCGGGTGGCGGAACAGCCAGCGAATCACCCAGGTGTCGATATAGGCTTCGGTGGACTCGGCAAACAGCAGGTAGCCGCCCGGCTTGAGCACCCGATAGAACTCGGTGAGTGCCCGCTGTTGCTCCACCAGGTGGTGGAAGGTCTGGTGGCAGAACAGGATATCGACACTCTCATCGGCCACCTTGAGGGTTGCGCAATCGCTGCCGATCAACTCGATATCAATGCCCTGGCGCGCCGCTTCGGCACGGCTCAGGTCGAGGCTGTGGGGGTCGGCGTCAAGGCCGATCAGGCGCTGGGGGGCGAACACCTGCTGCAAGTAACGGAACGACTTGCCCTGGCCGCAACCGGCATCCAGCAGCACGGGTGCTTCCGGCAGCGGGGTGCTGAACAGGCTGCGCAGGTCGTTGATTGCCACGCGCAGCACATGATGCTGCCAGGTGTGGCTGCGCAGGAACCAGAAGCCGAATTTGGTTTCTTCGACGTAGTTTTTGCTCAAGTACTCTTTTGACACTGGTGGGCTGCTCATAGGTTTTCTGCCGCACAAATTTCCGAGAGCATCCGCAAGCGGCGCTTGGGTTCGCTGACAAAGGGGTTGCGTTCATCCCAGGCGTAGCCGGCGAGGATCGAACTGATCATGCGGCGGATTTCCGGCGAGCTGCCAGGGTGATAGATCACATCCTGGAAGGTGCCGGCGTACCAGCCTTCGACGTAGCAGCGGAAGGTGTCGACCCCGCGTTTGAGCGGCACCGCGAACTCGGTTTGCCAGTCCACGCTTTCGCCCTTGAGCTGGCGGTGCAAGAGGCCGGCGGCCATGCTGGCCGAGCGCATGGCGATGGTCACGCCGGACGAGAACACCGGGTCGAGGAACTCCGCGGCATTGCCCAGCAGCGCAAACCCCGGGCCATGCAGGGTGGTGACGTTCGCCGAGTAGCCGCCAATGGTCCGGGCCGGGGTATCCCACACGGCATTCGCCAGCACGCTGGACAGGCTCGGGGTTTGTTCGATAAAGCGGCGCAGGCAGGCATCCAGATCCCCATCGCAGCCGGCGAAATGCTCCTTGGCCGCGACCACGCCCACCGAGCAGCGCCCGTTGCTGAACGGGATGGTCCAGAACCAGATATCGCGCTGGGTCGGGTGGGTGGTGATAAGGATCTTGCTGCGGTCGAAGCCCGGATGTTCGATATGGTCCTCGACGTGGGTGAACACCGCCTGGCGCAGCGGGAAGTTCGACGGCGCCTCCAGGTTCAGCAGGCGTGGCAGCACGCGGCCGTAACCGCTGGCGTCGAGGACGAAGCCGGCCTTGATGTGGTATTCGCGACCGTTTTCGCGGCGTACATGCAGGTAGCGGTGGCCGGCGGCGAAATCCACCCCGACCAGGGTCTGGCCGTAACGGATCTCTACGCCTTGCAGCGCCGCCTGATCGGCCAGCAACTTGTCGAAGTCGGCGCGCTGGACCTGGAAGGTCGTGGGCTTGCCGTCGCTGAACGTGTCACCGAAATCAAAGGCGCTGTAGCGCTCGCCCCAGGCAAACGCGGCACCGGTTTTCAGTTGGAAACCGGCGGCGTTGACGGCCTCGAGCATGCCGGCTTCTTCGATAAAGTCGATGCAGTGGGACAGCAGGCTCTCGCCGATGGAAAAACGCGGGAAGTGCTCGCGCTCGATGATCAATACATCATGCCCGTTACGCTTGAGCAGCGCGGCCGCAATGGCACCGGACGGGCCGGCACCGATCACCACGACCTGGCGGCGTTCCATTTCAACTGTGGGCACTGTGGCTCCTTGCCGGGTTGGCGATCATCACATTCAACTCAAAAAAATTAGTGGGCATCATTGCGCATGTTCCTGGCGGCCGGCCCATGGCGCCAGCATAAAGCTGAAGGCCAGGCCCAGGCTGACCGACAGGCCGAAATTACTCACCGCCGGGGTGCTGGACACCGCCAGCAGGCCAAAGGACAGCCAGGTGGTGACGGCTGCCAGCAACGTCCCCAGCAGGCTGACAGCGGCACCGCCGATCTGTTCGCGCATGAGGATTGCATAATCGACGCTGATCGCCGTCACCAGCAGCAGGCCGAACAGGCTGAACAGGGTCAACGGCTGCCCCAGCCAACCGAGGCTGGCCAGGCTGCACAGCGCAGCCAGCAGCGGCAGGGCGACAATCCGCAGCGCGCCGCCCAGGCCAAAGGGCAGGATTAGCAGCAAGACGATCAGTACACAGGACAATAATTTCAATTCGGCAGCGCTGATCTGGGTTGCGGCAAATACCTGGTTCAAGTCGCCGAGGCGGTCCACCAGTTGCACGCCCGGCAGGTCCAGGGCCTGGATGCGCAGCAGCGCCGGGTTGTTCAAGCCTTGCAGGCTGACCATCGCCGCCACGCCGCCATCGACATTGCCCAGCCACAGCAGGCGCCACGGCTCGGCCAGCGGGCCCGCCAGGGCGGCGTCGATGTCGGCGGTGGGCAGCGCCTGCAACTGCGCCAGCTCTGCTTGCAGGGCGCTGGCGGGGATGCCGAGGTCGAGCAGCGGCTGCCACAGGGCGGGCAGTTGATTCAGGGCTTCGCGCAATTGCTGCTGTTCGCCGGGGGTGCTGACCAGTTGATTGAGCGCCAGGTAGCCTTGCAGTTTTTCCATGTGCACCAGTTGATCCAGGCGCAGGCTCAACGCCGCCTGGCGTTCCAGCAACTGCTGTTGATTGTCCGCGCGTACCAGGAAGAACTGGCTGGTGGGCTGGTAGCCGGTAATGCGGGCAATCGCCTGGGCTTCTTGCAGCAGTTGCGGCGGCGCGCTGATCCACTGGCGAATATCGTTCTTGCTGTTCAGCTGCCACAGGCCACCGGCGCAGAACAGCAGGGCCAGCACCAGCAATGCCTGGCTCGGCAGGCGCTTGAGCAGCGACTCACGCACCCCCAGCAGGAACTCGGCGACCCGCAGCGGCCATTGCGCCGGGCGCAGGTCCATGCCGTTGAGCAGCGCCGGCAACAGGCACACCGCCGACAGGTAGGCGCCCACCAGGCCGGCGGCGGAGAACACGGCGATCTGGGTCAGCGCCGGGAACGGCGTCCAGGCCAGGGCCAGGTAGCCGATGCAACTGGTGGCCAGGCTCAGGCTCAGGCCCGGCAGGGTCAGGCGCAAGGCTGGCCAGCTGCGCCAGGGTTGCAGGCTCCAGCTCTTGGACAGGTAGTGCAGCGGGTAGTCGACGGCCACGCCGATCAGGCTCGCGCCCAGCACCAGGGTCATCACATGCATATGGCCGAACAGCGCCACACAGGCCACCGCGCCAAACAGCATGCCCACCAGCACCGGGACAAACGCCAGCAACACCCGCCAGCGACGAAACGCCAGCAGCAACAGCAACAGGATCCCCACTGTTGCGCCACCGCCGACCCAGGTCATCTCGCGGCTGGCTTGTTGTTGACCGTTGGCCGCGTACAACAGGCCGCTGGCGGCGAGCAGTTGCACGCCGTGCTGGGCGGCCTGTTCGCGGCTGGCTTGCAGCAAGTCGGCGACTTGCAGCGGCAGCTTCATATCAAAGGCATTGCCCTGGGTACGCGCACGCAGCAGTACCCAGCTCTTGTCGTCGGCATCGGCGATCAGCGCGCCGCTGCCGATGTCCAGTTGCACCGCGCCGTGTTGTGGCTGGCTGCTCTGGATGCGTCCGGTCAGGCCCAGCCAGTCGTCCTGGCTGGGGACCAGGCTGAAGCCGGTAAAGGGATCGAACAGTGTGTGTACCCGCTCTGCGATAAACGCCGCAGGCTCGCCGATCAACTGTTCGCGGTCCTTGGTCGACAGCATCGCCAGGCGCCCTTGCAGCAATTGCTGGCGCAGGGCGGGCAGGTCGGCTTGCAGGGTCCAGGTGACTTTTTCAAACAGACCGCTGGCCTGCCAGCGCTCGCCCAATTGTTCGGCCATGGCCACCGCCTGCTGACGCTCGGCATGCCCGACCAGCACCAGCATCTCGCGGTTCAGGGGTTCCTGCATGCGCTGCTCGGCCGCCAGCTCCAGGGCGTCCGGGGTGTTACCCGGCACCAGTTCCATCAGGTTGGCCGACAACGGCGCGCCCTGGCGCCATTGCCAGCCGGCCAGGGCCAGCACGGCCACCAGCAGGATCAGGAACAGGCGCGGCAACCAACGCTCACTGGGCAAAGTCGTGTTGCTCCGCGTCGCTCAAAGGTTGCGTGCTGGTACTGTCCTGCATGCGCAACAGGGTGCTGTCGCCTTGGGTTTCCAGCAACTCGATGGTGTGCACCAGTTCGCCGCCGTCGATATTGATTTGGGTGAACACTTGCTTGAGCAGCAGCGAGCGCGGGATCAACGTGAGTTTCCAGGCCTTGGCTTCGCCTTGCAGCTGCAACTCGAAGTCGCGCTGCAAGCCACTGCTGTCGCCTTGCAGGACGGCGAGGAACAAACGGTTCTGCTCGGCGCCGGCGCTTTTGTTCGGCAGCGGCTGCCAACCGTTTGCATCACGGCGGGCAATACCCTGGGCGTTGATGCGGTAGTCCTGCTGCAGCGGGGTTTTCAGCAGCCAGAGCAGGCCGTGGTCCTTGGCCAGGACGAAGGTACCTGTGCTGGTCAGCGGCTGGGGCAGGGCACGCAGGTGTTTTTCCTGGATGAAGTTGCCGTGGATCACCGTAGGCTTGGCCAGTTGATCGCTGAGCTGTTGCAGGTCAAAAGCATAAGCCCCGAAGCTCAGCAACAACCCTGCCGCTGTAGGTGCGAGCTTGCTCGCAAAAAACCTCAGGGCGCTGCGCAGTGTCAGGGCCCCTGGGTTAGCGTTGACGTCCATCGCCGGCAAGCCAGCTCCCACAGGGGTCAGCATTTCAAGGCCCTTTCGACGGCGGTGGTGAACACGGTTGGCGAGGCCAGTTGCATCTCGCGGCTGGCAATTTCTACGGCCACTTGCACGGTGCTGGCGCGGGTCAGGCGCTCGCCGCTGGCAAGGTCGGTGATCAGGTAGTTGACCTTCAAGCGGTTCTCCCACTCCACCAGGCTGGCGCGGACGTTGAGGGTCTGGCCAAAGGTGGCGCCACGCACGTAGCGCAGTTGCATGTCGATTACCGGCCACGCATAGCCGGATTCGAGCATTGCCGTGTAGTTGTGGCCGAGCTTGTCGAGCAACGCGCAACGGGCGATTTCCAGGTACTTCACATAGTGGCCGTGCCAGACCACGTTCATCGTGTCGATGTCGAAGAACGGTACGAGGATTTGTGTGTCGCTGTGCAATACGCCGGGGCTACGCATGCAGCCTCCAGTGTTGCGCGGCGATGCGTTGCAGGCACAGGCGCAGTTCGCCCTCCAGGGCCCGGTCTTCGATCACCGGCGGGAAGTCCTTGGCCAGTGCCTCGTGCATCGCGGCCAGGGCTGGCGGCAACGGCCGTGCATCCTTGACCTGGGCGCGCAACCACACGCCCTGGTTGGCGGCGAGCAAGGTGGCGGCGGCCACTTGTTCGGTCAGCTCCAAGACGCGGATCGCATCGCGGGCGGCGATGGTGCCCATGCTGACCTTGTCCTGGTTGTGGCATTCGGTGGAGCGCGAAAACACGCTGGCCGGCATGGTGTTTTTCAACGCTTCGGCGGTCCAGGCGCTGGTGCCGATCTGCACCGCCTTGAAGCCGTGGTTGATCATTGCGCGGTCCGCCGGGGCGCCCGACAGGTTGCTCGGCAAGCCATGGTTGTAGCGCTCGTCCACCAGCAGCGCGAGTTGCCGGTCGAGCAGGTCGGCGACGTTGGCCACCAGGTTCTTCAGGCTGTCCATGGCAAAGGCGATATGCCCGCCGTAGAAGTGCCCGCCGTGCAGCACGCGTTCGGCTTCGGCGTCGATGATCGGGTTGTCGTTGGCGCTGTTGAGTTCGATCTCGATAAACGAGCGCAACCAGTTCAGGCTGTCGGCCAGCACGCCGAGGACGTGGGGTGCGCAGCGTAGCGAGTAGCGGTCTTGCAGGCGGTGCAGCGGCGCGGTCGGGGCGTCGATCGCCAGGTCCTTGCGCAGCCAGGCTGCGACCTGCATCTGCCCGGGGTGTGGTTTGGCGGCGAACAGGCGTTCGTCGAAGTGCTCCGGGTTGCCTTGCAACGCCACCACGTTCAGCGCGGTGATGCGTGTGGCCAGTTGCAGCAGGTAGTCGGCGCGGGCGAAGGCCAGGCAGGCCAGGCCGGTCATCACCGCGGTGCCGTTCATCAGCGCCAGGGCTTCCTTGGGTCGCAGCACCAGCGGGGTCCAGCCCAGCTCGCGATGCACATCGGCAGCCTGGCGGCGCTCGCCACGGAACAGCACTTCACGCTCGCCGGACAAGGTCGCGGCCACGTATGACAGCGGCGTCAGATCGCCGCTGGCACCGACCGAGCCTTCTTCCGGGATCAGCGGCAGGATGTCGTGTTCAAGAAACGCATGCAGGCGCTCCAGCAGTTCAACCCGCACCCCGGACACGCCATGGCACAGCGACTGTAAACGCGCCGCCAGCACCGCACGAGTGGCCTGGGCGTCGAGCAACTTGCCCAGGCCGCAGCCGTGGAAGGTGTACAGGTGGCGCGGCAATGCCTCGACATGCTGCAACGGCACCGCCACCACGCACGAGTCGCCATAGCCGGTGGTCACGCCGTAGATCACGCCTTCCTTGTCCAGCAGCGAATCGAGGAACTGCGCGCCCTTGGCGATGCGCTGACGGTACCCGGCATCGTCTTGCAGGCGAGTGGGCGCCTGACGGTTGGCCAGGGCCAGCACATCTTCGATGCGCAAAGGGAGTTCGCCGAAGGTTACCGGCTCAAGCAGATGCGTCGTCATCGGTCTTCCAGAAAGGGTAAAAGTTGAACCATTGTTGGGGCGCTTCCAGGCAGAACTGGCCCAGGCGTTCGGCGTAGCGGGCGGCCCAGTGGGCGATCACTTGCGGGCGGTCGCTGCGTTTCCATTCGATCAATTGGGCGAAGGGCTCGATGATCAAACGATAGCGGCCCTGGTGCTTGAGGCACATCAGCAGGTTGACCGGGCATTTGAGCAGCCCGGCCAGCAACCACGGGCCCTGGGGGAAGGCCGCGCTATGGCCGAGAAAATCCACGCGCACGGTGCGCCCGCCATGCAGCGGGATACGGTCGCCGGCAATTGCCAGCCATTCACCGTCGTCCAGGCGCTGGCTGAGCAGCAGCATCACCGCCGGGTCCAGTTCGCTGACCTGGATCAGCCGCAAGTTGCTCGCCCCGGCTTCGCCCAGCAGGCGGTTGAACTGTTCGGCATGCTTGGTGTGCACCAGCACATTCATGGTGACTTTCTCGCCCAGCTCCGCCAGGGCCCGGCACACTTCCAGGTTGCCCAGGTGCGCACCCACCAGCATCTGCCCGCGTTCGCCGCGCAGTTGCCCGCGCAACTGGGCCGGGTCGATGATCTCGATCTGTTCCAGGCGCAGCTTGCCGTTCCATACGTCGAGCTTGTCCAGCAAGGCGTCGGCGAAGGCCATGAATTGGCCGAAGACCTTTTTGTGGCTGGGGCGCAACTCGTCGCGCCCGCTCCAGTCGGCCAGGCGCTGCTGGTATTGCCAGATGCTCTGGCGCGCAGCGCGGCCAAACACGAAAAAGTACAGGACGATGCCATACAGCAGTGGGCTCAGCACCCGGCGCCCGAGGACCTTGGCGGCGAACGCGGTGAGCTTCATCAGCCAGAAACTGCCGCGCTCCTGGCGGTCGGCCCAATGTCGGGTGTTTTCGCTCATGCCTGCCACCGTCGCCAGAGGATCAGCGGCGCGCGCAGCAACATGCCAAAGAACAGCCGGGTGTGCATCGACGAAATCAGCAGGTTGTCGTGGAACATCCGAAAGTGCGACAGGCCATCGGCCGGGTAATGCACCTTGGTCGGCAGCCAGCGCATCGGCTGGTTGCGCCATGACAGGCGCACGAGGATGTCGGAGTCG
Source organism: Pseudomonas sp. DD1 (assembly GCF_044510355.1). NCBI lineage: Bacteria > Pseudomonadati > Pseudomonadota > Gammaproteobacteria > Pseudomonadales > Pseudomonadaceae > Pseudomonas > Pseudomonas sp. DD1. Next base: position 335,765 of record NZ_MSAJ01000029.1, read on the forward strand.
AAATCCATGCGCTTGCCGATCCGCGCCGAGTCCATCAGCGCCAGCACCGGTGCCAGCGGGTAGATGCGAAAGCCGCACATCGAATCGCGGATCTGTAGCGACAGGCTGTTGATCCACACCCAGACATGGGTCAGGTAGCGGGCGTAGAGGCGGCCCTTGGGCACGCTATCGTCGTATTCGGGGTAGCCGCAGATCACCGCATCGGGGTGAGTGCGCGAGGCGTCGATAAACAGGGCGACTTCGCGCAGGTCGTGCTGGCCGTCGGCGTCCACTTGCAGGGCATGGGTAAAGCCCAGGCGTGCGGCTTCGCGAAAACCGACTTGCACCGCACCGCCCTTGCCCTGGTTGGTGGGCAGGGTGATCAGCGAGACGTTGTCCAGGCTGGCCAGTTGCGCCAGTACGGCGGCGCAGGCGGGGCTGCTGCCATCGTCCACCAGCAGGCAGGGCAGGCCATGCTCCAGCAGGCTGCGGACCACGGCGGGCACGGCGGCTTCATGGTTGTAGACCGGGATCAGGGCGCAGGGGTTATGCATGGTGGCGGACACCTGATGAACCGAGTTGCCCGCGATTGAGCGCGCAGCGCTCACCCAACCTATGCATGAGAATTCTCCAGCAAAACCCGCCCGCTGGAACACGCCGCACTGTCATTGCGATAAGCGAAATACAACTTGCCCCGCTCGCGATCAAAACGCAGGTGCAACTCGACCACATCGCCCGGGCGCACCAGTTGCTGGAATTTGAGCACTTCCATGCCGGCAAAGGTCGGCGGGAGATCGAGCAGTTGCTGGCCCAGATTGAACGCCCACTCCACCTGCACCACCCCTGGCAGCACCGGGGTGTGGGGGAAGTGGCCGCTGAAGTAGGCCAGGTCCGGCGGAATGCTCAGTTGCAGGGTCCATTCGCCGTCGCTCTCGACCTGCCCCAGGACGTCCGGCGCCTTGGGGCGCGGCGCCAGCAGCAGGGCTTCGATGTGCGCCTGGGGCAGCTTGCCCTGGGGGTTGAGCGGCAACTGCCGCAACAGGCGCCAGCGGCGGGGCAGGGCCAGGGCTTCGCAATGCTGGCCGAGGTGTTGGCGCAGGGTTTGGGTGACGGTCCGTCGGCCTTGGTTGCGCAAGGCGTGCAGGCCGTCGCCACTGAGCACCACCAGGGCGCCGAGGGACGCGCGGTTTTCCTGGACCACGCCCAGGCGCGCTTCGGCGACCCAGGCGTGATCCGCCAGGGCTTGTTCGAGCATCGGCAGGGAGATGCGTTTTTCTTCCAGCTTGACGATCCGATCCAGGCGCCCGAGCAGTTCGAAGCGCCCGTCGGCGTGGATCTGGGCGGCATCGGCAGTCTGCTCGACATGCCCCGCTGGCAGGTACGGCGAGGCAATGCGCAAGGCGCCGTCGGCATCCTGGCTCAGTTGCACATCGGCAAACGGCTGCCACGGCGCGTGGCCCTGGCGCCAGGCAATGCCGCCGGTTTCCGAGCTGCCGAGGATCTCCGTCGGCCACTGCTGCAGGCGTTGATGCAGGCTGTCGGCCGCGTCGCCGGGCAGTGCGCCACCGGAGGAGAACACGCGCTTGACCGTGCTCAAGGCGGCCCAGTCAAGATTGTCGCCCATGCGCTTGAGCAGGGCCGGGCTGGCCACCCAGGCAAAGTGCGGGTGCTGGCGGCTGACGCGCTGCAAGTCTTCGGGGAACGGCAGTTGCTCACGTACAAACGTGCGGCCAGCGCACAGCGGCCACAGCACGCGGAACAGCAGGCCGTAGATATGCTGGGTGGCGACGCTGCCGATGATGCAGGCCTGGCCCAGGTCGGCGCCCCACAAGGCTTCCAGGGCCTGGACCTCATTGGCCAGCTGGCGCAGGGTTTTGTCGATGCGCTTGGGCTCGCCGCTGGAGCCGGAGGTGCACAGGCTCAACTGGCAGGTATCCAGGTCAAGGGCGGCGGCGGCAACTGGGGGCTGGTAGAGCGCGTCAAGGTCGCCCGCTTCGGTCAGCCAGGCGTCAACATCAGCGGCCCAGCGTTGGCGGGTCTGGGGTTGCAGGTCGGCGGGCAGCAACACGCTGACCCCGGCCTGCCAGGCGCCCAGCAAGGCGATCGCCAGCTCGCCGGCATCGTTCAGGTGCACCGCCAGGCGCTGGATGCCACGGGCTTGCAGGCCGGACGCCAGGCTCAGGGCCCGCTCGCACAGTTGCGCGTGATTCATCGACGGTTCGGTAGTGACCAAACGCAGTTCCACAGGCTCAAGCAACAGATGCTCAAGATTGACCCAATTCATACGCGGCCTCGAACCCTTTGTCGTATCAGCCATTCCACGGCAAACAACAGCCCCATCAAGCCGTAGGCGATCAGACCGTTGTACAACGTCCACCAGCTCAGCGGTGCCCACAGGGTGAGCGCGGCGGCGAGCAGGCCGTTGCACAAGAAAAACACACTCCATGCCACGGTGACCTGGCGTGTGTACGCAATGGCCTTTTCGGGCAATTGCGGATCGCTCAGGCGCGCCAGGCGCTCGACCATCGGCGGGCCGTATTTCAGGCTCAGGCCGAACAGCGCCAGCATGAACACGCTGACCAGGCTCGGGTACCAGCGCAGCAGTTGCGGGTTGTCGAACCAGGCCAGCAGCAGGCAAAACACAATTGCAGCCACCGCCATCCAGCCACTGCCAGGGCGTCGCGGGCCGGTCAGCGCGCGCAGCAGCCACAGGCTGGCCAGCAGCAGGCCGAATTGCCACGGAGCGAAATGCTCCGTGCCGTAATACACCGCAAAAGGGTACAGCAGCCCTACCAGCAACAGGCCAAGGCCGATCAGCCGGCTCATGCGGCCGGTTGGACCAGGCGGTAGACCGCCTCGACCACGTCATTGACCGTACGCACGGCCTTGAACTCTTCGGCGGCGATTTTCTTGCCGGTTTGGCGCTTGATATGGTCGATCAGGTCCACGGCATCGATGCTGTCGATTTCCAGGTCCTGGTACAGGTTGGCGTCGAGAGTGACCCGTGCCGGGTCCAGTTCAAACAGTTCCACCAGGGCGTCGCGCAGGGTGTTGAAGATATCGTCACGAGTTTGCATGGTTGGGTCTCAAGCTGCCTGTCTGGCCGTGACGAACGCCGCGAGGCTGGCCACGTTGATAAAGTGATTGCGGGTGTCCTTGGCGTCGGCGTCGATCTTGATGCCGTACTTTTTCTGGATCGCCAGGCCCAGTTCCAGGGCGTCTACCGAATCCAGGCCCAGGCCTTCGCCGAACAGGGTTTGCTCGCTGCCAATGTCGCAGGCGTCGATATCTTCCAGGCCCAGGGCCTCGATGATCAGGGTTTTGATTTCGTGCTCAAGGCTGTTTGGGTTGCTCATCTTCGGCGAGCTCCTTAATGAAATAGTGATGCAGGTAATCGTTGAGCTTGCGTGAGGCCTGAGGCGCTGGCCCTTGTGAGGCAAACACCTGTGGGTCTATATCGGCACCCACCTGCAAACTGAAGTGAAAGCGGCGGTGGGGGATGCGATACCAGGGCTCGGCCTTGGTCAGCGTGGTCGGGCTGACCTTGAGCACCACGGGGGTGATGATTGTCGCACCGCGCAGGGCGATGGCGGCGGCCCCGCGATGAAAGGCCGGGGCTTTGCCCGGTACGGTGCGGGTGCCTTCGGGAAAGATAATCAGGGTCTGGCCGCCCCTCAGGGCGCCTGCGGCGGCATCCAGCATGTCGATGCTGCCGTCATTGCTGATATAGCCGGCATCGCTCACCGGGCCACGGGTGAAAGGGTTATGCCACAGGCTTTGCTTGACCACGCAATTGGCATCGCGCACCAGGCCGATCAACACGACGACGTCAATCAGCGACGGGTGGTTGGCGATGATCATCTGCCCGGGGCGCCCGAGTTTTTCGGCACCCTCGACGCTGTAGGTGAGAATGCCGGCGCGGTACATCATGTTGATAAAGAACCAGAACAGGCGGCCGATGGTCAGGCGCGCACGTCGCTGATGCTGCTGCGCATCCCCCGGCAGGCAACTGAGCAGGGGAAACACCAGCAGGCGCAGGCACAGGCCGCCCAGGCCGAACAGCACGAAGCTGGCCGCCGTGGCGAACAGGCGCCAGTAATAGGCGTCCCGGGGCTTGTCGGTCAGGGTTTGCGTTGCCAGTTCCATACTCGGTTCTTCCAGGCATGTTGGCAGGCACCCTGCTCGGTAAGCAGGGCGCACAGCAGGTTCAGGGCGTGGGGCCACTGGGTCTTGGCAGGTTGGACAGTCGCGGTGTGCAGCGCCAGTTGCCATTCGTCGCCTGGGGTCAGCAGCAGGCCCAGGGCGTAGGGGAACGGCACGTCGTCGATCCAGCGTGCGTAGGCTGGAGGTGGCTGCTCTTCGGTAATCACCAGCAATACCGCTGGCGCGCCTTCGTTGAGCAGGGCGGCGGCCTCGAGCATGCCGTGCTCCAGGCCGTCGCCCGCGGCTGCCAGGGCAGTCATTTCGCTGGTTTCATTGCGCAGGATCGACCACAGGCCAATTACCGCGTTGTGCACCGACAGGCTGAACTGGGTGGGCGACAGGGGCTGGTCATTGGCCAGGTCGCTGAGAATATCCAGGGTGCGCGGGGTTTCGCCGTGACGTGAAACAAACACCAGCGGCAGATCGTGCAAACCTTCGGCCAATGGCCAGCCGACGCTGAAGGCCATCCGCGCCAGGCGGCTCAGGCGCCGGCGCTGCATGGCCGGCAGGAACGACACATCGGGCGCGGCATCGCTTTGGGCGAGCAACACCTTGGCCTGGCACCAGTCGCGCCAGGCATCCTCGCTGTCGAGCCCAGGGGCCCAGGCACGCCATTGGGCGATGTTGAAGTTGATCACTGAGAAGATTTCCCGCCCCTGCGGGCTTCCTTGTGCTGCAAATTGCCCCGCCACGACGGGACATGGCGCGATGGCCGAGTGGCGCGCATTATCCCGGTGCTGTGGGGTTCTAGCAAACTTTGGTAAAGAATTGTTCACGAGATATTACAAAGTCGGCGAAAAAGGATCAGTGATTGTCCGCCAATGGCTACGGGTGTCTGGTGTCAGGTAACTCTGTATTGGTTGGCGTGTTACGAGATAGTTATGCGGGATCCATCCCCAGATGCTGTAGTACAAGCTTGATCAAGGTAGCGAGCGGGCGCTTTTGCCCTCTACACTCGGGCATTCATTGATACACGGAGGTTTTTCCATGCGGCGCGTGGTGTTCAATCAAAAAGGCGGCGTTGGCAAATCCAGCATCGCCTGCAACCTGGCGGCGGTCAGTGCCAGTGAAGGCTATCGAACCCTGTTGGTGGACCTCGATGCCCAGGCCAACTCGACCCAGTACCTGACGGGGCTGACGGGCGACGATATTCCCATGGGTATTGCCGACTTCTTCAAGCAGACCCTGTCTTCCGGGCCGTTTTCGAAGAAAAACCAGGTGGATATCTACGAAACCCCCTTCGACAACCTGCATGTCATCACCGCCACCGCAGAGCTGGCGGACCTGCAGCCCAAGCTCGAGGCCAAGCACAAGATCAACAAGCTGCGAAAGCTGTTGGATGAATTGTCCGAGGATTACGACCGGATTTACCTGGATACGCCGCCGGCCCTGAACTTCTATGCGGTTTCGGCGCTGATCGCCGCTGATCGTGTATTGATCCCTTTCGACTGCGACAGCTTCTCACGGCAGGCGCTGTATGGCCTGCTGGCGGAAATCGAAGAACTCAAGGAGGACCACAACGAAGGCCTCGAAGTGGAAGGCATCGTGGTCAACCAGTTCCAGGCCCGGGCGAGCCTGCCGCAGAAGATGCTGGACGAGTTGATTGCCGAAGGCCTGCCGGTGCTGCCGGTGTACCTGGCCAGCTCGGTGCGCATGCGCGAGTCCCATCAGGAAAGCAAACCGCTGATCCACCTGGACCCGCGCCACAAACTGACCCTGCAGTTTGTGGAGCTGCATAACTTGCTGGAAAACGCCTGATCTGAAATGTGGGAGCTGGCTAGCCTGCGATCAGGGGGTGCCAGCTTGCAGAGGCATCAACTGACCCACTGTCATCTGGGGTTACACCCCTTGACTACGCAACCAGCTCATCAGTTGCGGTAACGGAAACGCCCCGCTCTGGCGCGCTACTTCCCGGCCGTTCTTGAACAGGATCAGGCTGGGAATCGAGCGAATCCCCAATTGTGCCGAAAGCTGCTGGTTGGCCTCGCTATCGAGCTTGGCCAGCCGGCACTTGCCGGCCAACTGCCCGGCGGCCTGTTCAAACACCGGCGCAAACGCCTTGCACGGCCCGCACCACGCGGCCCACACGTCCACCAGTAGCGGTAAATCGCCCTTGATCTGGCTGGAATAGTCACCCTGGTTCAATTCAAACGGTTTGCTCAGCAACACCGGCTGCTTGCAGCGCCCGCACTTCGGGGTATCGCCCAGGCGTTCGTGGGGGATGCGGTTGAGGCCGTTGCAGTGTGGGCAGGGGATTACAAGAGAATCGGACATGGTGGGGTTCCGTTGACGTTGCCAATGAACACTATTTGGAGCCAGGGCTAAGATTATCAAGGTTAGGCGGTAGCGACGCATGCGCTCACATTTTTGCTTGTGCACATGTTTGACGGTGTCTCCAGGCGGCCTACGCAGGTATGAGATACCGCCACTGGTCTGCTGAACGCTTATCGCATACTGCGATAACTTGATCCCGGGACTAACGCTCATAGCAAGATGCGATAACGGCAAGTGGAAGGAATGACCGGAAATGAGCGTATTGATTGAGCAGGGCTAGGACGAACAACTGATCTCCAAATGCTTGCCCCAGTCGGGCGGCCGCTGAGCGTACTGTTCCATTCCCGGCTGCTCTTCAAATGGCGTGCTCAACACCTCATGCAGTCTTCGCACTTCACTGTAGTCGCCTGACTCGGCGGCGGTGATGGCGTTTTGTGCCAGGTAGTTGCGCAGGATATACAGCGGGTTGACCGCGTGCATGCGCTCGCGGCGTTCTGCCTCGCTGCCAGTACCGTCGCGCTCAACCCGGGCCTTGTACGCGTCGGCCCAGGCATCGAAGCCCGCGCGGTCGACAAAGTCATCGCGCAGGCGCGCCACGGCCAGTGCGGCGGATTCGTCGCCCAGATGGCGGAAGAACAAGGTGTAGTCCACGCCACTGTTCTGCATCAATTGCAGCAGGCGCTCCACCAGTTTCTGGTCATCGTCCTCGGCGGTGGTCAGGCCCAGGCGGCGGCGCATCAGGTCCAGGTAGTGGGCCTGGTACAGCGGCAGGTACAGGCCCAGGGTCTCGCGCAGGGCTTCAACGCTGATGTATGGCGTCAGCGCCTGGGCCAGGGCGCTGAGGTTCCACTGGCCGATGGGCACCTGGTTGCTGAAGGAATAGCGGCCTTCGTGATCGGAGTGGTTGCAGATGAAGTGGGCGTCGAAGTCATCGAGGAAGGCAAACGGCCCGAAGTCGAAGGTAATCCCCAGGATCGACATATTGTCGGTGTTCATCACCCCATGGCAAAACCCATAGGCCTGCCACTTGGCGATCAGCTCGGCATTGCGCTCGACGATCTCGTGGAACATTGCCAGGTAGGGCTCGGGTTGCTCCTGGCATTGGGCAAAGTGCAGCTTCAGCACGTGCTCGGCCAGTTGCTGGTGCAGCTCGGTTTTCTGGGTGTAGTAGAAGTATTCGAAGTGCCCAAAGCGGATATGGCTCGGCGCCAGGCGCAGCACCATGGCCGCGCGTTCCTGCTTCTCGCGCCATACCGGGGTGTCGGAGCCGATCACGCACAGGGCGCGGCTGCTGGGGATGCCCAGGGCGTGCAAGGCTTCGGAGGCGAGAAACTCGCGGATCGACGAACGCAGCACCGCGCGGCCATCGCCCATGCGCGAGTAAGGCGTTTGCCCGGCGCCCTTGAGGTGCAAGTCCCAGTGCTCGCCCGCCGCGTTATACACCTCGCCCAGCAGCAAGCCGCGGCCGTCCCCCAGTTGCGGGTTGTAAGAGCCAAACTGATGCCCGGAATAGACCATCGCCCTCGGTTCAGCCTCGGCCCACAGCTTGTGGCCGCCGAACAGTTCGGCGAACACCGGCGTGTCGGCCACGGCCGGGTCGAGGTCCAGCAGGGCCATGGCGGCGTTGCTCGCCACCACCAGCCGTGGCTCGTCGATGGGCTCGGGCAATACGTGGGTTGAGAAACCATCGCCCAGGCGGGCGAAGCGGTTGTCGAAGGTCAGGTCGTCGAGGGCTTTCACCGGCCATCTCCAGCAGAATGTCCGAGCATTCTGCTGGGGATAGCGCGGTTAGTCGAGTTTGGCCGGTGGTGTGGGTTGTGGCGAGCCGTCATTCGCCGGCTTGCTCAGGGGTTCGATTTCCACCAGCTTGTATTCCTGGCCGTGCAGGTTTTTCAGGTAAACCTCCATCTGGCGGAACGAAATGTTGATGCTCTGCTTCTTGAACTCACGGTTGATAAAGCGGTTGACCTCATCAATCACCGGGTTGCGGTCGCCCAGATCGCGCACATGCATGCGCAATTCGTGGTCTAGGGTGCTTTCGCCGAAGTTCAGGAAGTACACAAGGGGTTCCGGGTCTTTCAGTACCCGTGGGTTATCCCTGGCGGCCTTGAGCAACAATTCCTTCACCAGGTCCAGGTCGGAGCCGTAGTCAACGCCAAGCTTGAGGGTCACCCGGGTGACGGTGTCGGTCAGCGACCAGTTGATCAACTGCCCGGTGATAAAGGTTTTGTTCGGGACAATGATGTCCTTGCGGTCGAAGTCGGTGATGGTGGTGGCGCGGATGCGGATCTTGCTCACCGTCCCCGACAGGTTGCCGATGGTAATGGTGTCGCCGATGCGCACCGGGCGCTCGAACAGGATCATGATGCCGGAGATAAAGTTGGCGAAGATCTCCTGCATGCCGAAACCCAGGCCCACCGACAGCGCGGCCACCAGCCATTGCAACTTGTCCCAGCTGACCCCGAGGGTCGACAGGGTCGACACAAAGCCCACACCGGCAATCACATACGACAGCAAGGTGGTGGTGGCATAGGCACTGCCCTGGGCCAGGTCGAGTTTGGACAGCACCAGCACTTCCAGCAGGCCCGGCAGGTTGCGCGCCAGGGCGAAGGTGATGCCGATGATGATCAGTGCCCCGAGCATGTCGCCGATGCTGATGGGCACCATGCTGATATTGGCGCCGGTGCCGCTGGTGTACTCGTAGAGGGTGATGTTGTCCAGGTAGGAGAACACCGAGATCAGGTCCGACCAGACCCAGTACAGCGCCGCGATAAAACCGCCGAGCAAGGCCAGGCGAATCAGGCGCATGGACTGCTCGTTGACCTGCTCGATATCCAGGGTCGGTTCCTCGATCACCACTTCGCCGTCGCCGGCTTCCTTGGCCGCCTGGCGCTTGGCCAGTGCCCGGGAGTAGGCCAGGCGCCGTGCGGCCACACCCAGGCCACGGACGAAGGTGGCTTCGATCACCAGCCAGAACATCAGCAGGTACAGGGTGTTGATCAGGCGGTCGCTGAGTTTGAGCGCGGTGTAGTAGTAGCCAAAACACACGGCAATAAACAGCGCGATGGGCAGCGCGGTAAACGCCACGCCGACCACCTTGCGAAACAGCGAGGCCTTTTCATGGGTCGGGCTATTGAGCAACAGGCGACTGAGCAGCCAGGCCATCAGCCCGTAGCAGGTCAGGACCACAGCGATCCCCAGCACATCGTTGGCCAGGGCCGCCGGCTGATGTTCGGCGATGGACACCACGGCCACCAGCGCCAATACCACCAGCCCCAGTTTGCGGATCCAGCCCTGGAGGAATTCGACCTGGGGTTTTTCCCAGCGGAAATGCAGTTCGGCCACACCGCCTGGCGCCAGGATGCGATAGGCGGTGTAGAACACCAACCACGCCTGGGCGATTTGTACCAGGGCCATGCCCAGGTTGGCGTTCTGCCCACGGGCATCGATTTGCAGGGCGTAGCCACACAGCGCCAGGCCGAGGGTCACCGGCAAGGCCAGCAGGATATTCACCAGAATGGCGATCGGGGTGTGCCACTGGCTGTCACGTTTGAAGTGACCGATATCCATATGGATTTTTTTCAGCCGCTCGTACAGGTTGTTACGTCGCCATAGCAGGGCGCCGATCAACAGCAGGAGGGGCAAGAACAGCAGCGGGCGCTGGGTCAGGCCGTCATACAGTTCGCTGAGGCTGGAGGCCCAGGGCAGGGTGTTGACCTGTTTTTCCAGGCGGGTGGGCACGGCTTCCAGCCATTCGACGTCCAGCGGTTTGTTGCTGGGGATCCAGAACATCTGTTCGTCGAGGGTCGCGCGCAGGCTGGCGGCGGTGCTGAGCAGCTGTTTCTGGTTCAGTTGCAGGGTGATGGATTCGTTGAGCAGTGCGCTCAGTTCCCGGCTCAGGCGCTCGAGCAGGTCGCTGCGGGTCACGGCCAGTTCCAGCAGGGTGCGGCGCAATTGCGGGGTGACCTGGTCTTCGGGCTGGTTGGCCAGCAAGTTATCGACGTAGGCACTCGGCGAGTTGATCAGTTCGCGCTGCTGGTTGACCTCGAACTGGTACAGGCGAATGTTGGCGATATCGTCCGCCAGGTCCCGGTCGACCTTCAGGCGCGGCAAGGCCTGTTTCTGTTGATAGAGAATTTTCGACAGCAGCAGGCTGCCCTTGAGCACGTTGATCTGCTCGTCCAGGGCCGAATCGCTCTGGGTCATGTTGTCCAGCAACTGCTTGGTTTTCAGGTTCTCTTGGGTCAGCTCGTTGAGCCGGTCGGTGCTTCTGAGCAGGTAGTCGGACAGTTTCAGGTTGGCCGCGCTTTCCGTGGTCAGCAGGCTGCTGCCGCCGGCCTTCTGCGCTTCGATGGACTGCTGAGTCACGGTTTCCTGGGACTGGGCCAGGCGTTTCTGGTTGATCAGGGTTTGCAGATCCTGGATTTCCTGCTCCAGGCGCGCGGTTTTTTCCACGGCCAAGTCATGCTGGCTGTTGCCCAGGTCTTGCAGCTGGCTGTTGCCCGCCAGCTCCTGGCGGCGCAGCGGGATCAAGGCATTGAGCGCCGCCAGTTCGGCGTTCAGCAGGTTGCGCTGGTCGCCGTTGAGGGGTTTGCCATTGTCCTTGCCGGCCTTGAGGATGCCGTTGATCTGCTGGATGCGCGTCTGGCTGTTGCTGATTTCGGTCTGGGCGCGCTCGGGGCGGGTCTGGGCGGCGATGCTCAGGCTGTTGGCGTCGGCCAACTCCTTTTGCAGATCGCCCTGCTGGGTGCTGCGCTGCACCAGCAGTTGTTCGAGCTGCGGCACCGGCAGGCTGGCGTAGCGCTGGGCCACAGGCACCACTTTGGTGCTTTTGAGGCGGGCCAGTTCACGGGAGTTTTCCGTGGTCTGGCGGGGCGCGCCTTCGAGCTGACGCTTGAGGTCAGTCAGGCGTTGCTCGTAATCCTGCTTGTTGCCCAGCAGGGTCAGGGTCTGCTGCAACACATTTTGCAGCGCCTTCATGTCGGCGTCGGGCAGTTTGCGGTCAGGCAGCTTGTCCAGGGTCTGTTGCACGCTCTCGATGCTTGGCGGGGCGGCGGCATATACGGGGCTGACGCAGAGGGTCAGACCCAGCAGGGCAGTGGCTAAAAAAGTGCGCAGGAATGTCATAGAGACCGATCGAACAAGATGAAGAATAGGGGGCGTGCTGATGGCCACTGGCACACCGTCGCCCCGCAGTTTAGAGGAAGAGTCCGGGCCCCGGGCGACTTCCTTCGGGGAATCTGACGCCGACTTTGCCGATCTTGTTCCCGTCCATCACGGCAACCGTCCAAATGGTGTTGTTCCACTCCACCTGGTCGCCGACAATCGGCGCGCCACCGACTTTCTGGGTAATAAAGCTGCTCAGTGGCATGTCCGGGTCGATGCCGTCGAGCTTGAGCCCGTACAGCGCCGAAACCGCGCCCAGCTGGGCGTCGCCTTCCAGCACGAAGTCGCCGAAGAAGCGCAGGTCCAGGCCCCGTTGTGGTGCCTGGCTGAACAGCTTGCCGAGGGCGGCGAGGTTGTGTTCATGGCCGATCACGCACAGCAGGTCATCGGCTTCCAGCACCGTACTACCCGACGGATGGAGCAGTTGCTGGCCACGAAACAACGCGGCGATCCGCGTGCCTTCGGGCATTTTCAGCTCGCGCAGGGCCGCGCCGATGCACCATTTCTCCGCACCCAGGCGGTAGACGAACAGCTCCCACTCGCTGGTGACGTGCACTTCCAGGGCTGCCCGGGAAATCGGCGCAGGCTCGGGCGGGACCGTCACTTTCAAGAGCTTGGCGACCCACGGCAGGCTGGTGCCTTGCACCAGCAACGACACCAGTACGATAAAGAACGCCAGGTTGAAATACAGCTGGGCGTGGGGCAGGCCGGCCATCAACGGGAACACCGCGAGAATGATCGGCACCGCGCCGCGCAGGCCGACCCAGGCGATAAACACTTTTTCGCGACCATGGAAGGCCTTGAACGGCAGCAGGCCGACGGCCACCGACAGCGGCCGCGCAAACAGGATCATCCACAGCGCCAGGCCCAGGGCCGGCAGGGCGATGGGCAGTAGGTCATGGGGCGTGACCAGCAGGCCCAGCACCAGGAACATGCCGATCTGCGCCAGCCAGGCCATGCCGTCGAGCATATGCAGGATGCCGTGGCGGCTGCGTACCGGGCGGTTGCCGATCACCAGGCCGCACAGGTACACGGCGAGGAAGCCGCTGCCGTGCAAGGCATTGGTCAGGGCGAAGACGAACAGGCCGCCGGCGATCACCAGGATCGGGTACAGACCGTTGGCCAGGTTGATCCGGTTGACCAGTTGCAGCATCAACCAGCCGCCGCCCAGGCCGATAATGCCGCCGATGCCGAACTCGCGGATCAGGTGGGTCAACAGGCTCCAGTGCAAGCCGGTCTGGCCGCTGGCAAGCATGTCGATCAGGGTCACGGTGAGGAACACCGCCATCGGGTCGTTGCTGCCGGATTCGATTTCCAGGCTGGCACTGACCCGTTCGTTCAGGCCCTTGCCGCCCAGCAGCGAGAACACGGCGGCGGCATCGGTGGAGCCGACGATGGCGCCGATCAGCAGGCCCTGGATGATATTGAGGTCGAACAGCCAGGCCGCCGCCATACCGGTGAGGCCGGTGGTTATCAACACCCCCACGGTCGCCAGCGACAGGGCTGGCCACAGTGCCACGCGAAAACTCGCGACCCGGGTCCGCAAGCCGCCATCGAGCAGGATCACTGCCAATGCCAGGTTGCCCACCAGGTACGCGGTTGGGTAGTTATCGAAAATGATCCCGCCGCCATCGACGCCGGCCAGCATGCCCACGGCCAGGATGATCACCAGGATCGGGATCCCCAGGCGGGACGAAAGAGAACTCACCAGAATGCTCGCACTTACCAGCAACGCGCCGATCAAGAACAGGCTGTTGATGGTCGTCGCATTCAAAGGCAGTACTCCGAAAATAAGGCGGGCGCAGACTGACCATGCAGTCTGCGTGCCAGCGATTCTAACCTGTTGAATTGCTGCGCTGTCAAAAAGCTTTTCAGGTTTACACAGAACCAATGTGGGAGCAGGCAAGCCCGCTCACACATTTATGATGCAGTGTCTGTTAGAGACGGAATCTACCCACCATCCCATTCAAATCCACCGCCAGGCGCGACAACTCACTGCTCGCCGCACTGGTCTGGCTGGCGCCGGTGGCCGACTGCACCGACAAGTCGCGGATGTTCACCAGGTTGCGGTCCACTTCCCGCGCGACCTGCGCCTGCTCTTCTGCGGCGCTGGCGATCACCAGGTTGCGCTCGTTGATCTCGATAATTGCGCTATTGATGGTATCCAGGGACATCCCCGCGCCTTTGGCTATATTGAGCGTCGATTCGGCGCGTTCGGTGCTGTTGCGCATCGAATCCACTGCCTGTTCGGTGCCGGCCTGGATACTGCCGATCATCCGCTCGATTTCACTGGTCGATTGCTGGGTCCGATGGGCCAGGGCCCGTACTTCATCGGCAACCACGGCAAACCCACGCCCGGCTTCCCCTGCACGCGCGGCTTCGATGGCGGCGTTCAGGGCCAGCAGGTTGGTCTGGTCGGCCAGGCCGCGAATCACATCCAATACCTTGCCGATATCCCGCGACTCTTCGGCCAGGGCGCCGATCAGCGTGGCGGTGCCCTGCACATCGCCGCTCATGCGCTCAATCGCGCTGACGGTTTCCTGCACCAGGTCGCGGCCATCGCCGGCCGAGGCGGTGGCGTTTTTCGAGGCTTCGGAAGTGCTGACGGCATTGCGCGCCACTTCTTCGACGGCGCTGGTCATCTCGTTGACGGCGGTGGCCGCCTGCTCGATCTCGTTGTTCTGTTGGGTCAGGCCACGGGCGCTTTCATCGGTGACGGCGTTCAGTTCTTCGGCAGCCGAGGCCAGTTGGGTGGCCGAGCCGGAAATGCGCTGCAGGGTGTCGCGCAATTTCTCCTGCATTTTATTCATCGCGCGCAACAGGCGGCCGGCTTCGTCATCGCCATCGACCTTGATCGGCTGGGTCAGGTTACCCTCGGCAATGTTCTCGGCGGCGTCCAGGGCCTGGGCGATGGGCAGGGTGATGCTGCGGGTCAGCAGCCAGGCAAATAGCATGGTCAGCGCCGTGGCCAGTACCAGCAGGGCGACCACCAGGCCGAAGGCCGAATCATATTGCTCGGCGGCTTTCTGGTTGCTGTCGTTGGCCATCGAATTGTTGATGTCCAGCAGGCGCGTCAGCACCGTGTTGACTGCCTCGGAGTTGCTCAGCAGTTCGGTGTTGAGCAAGGTGCGCAGCTCTTCGATCTGATTGTTGCGCGACAGGCTCTTCATCCGCTCTTCGATCTGCCGGTACTGGCCCAGCAGGCGCACATAATCGTCGTAGGCCGAGCGCTCCTCGCGGCTGTCGATCAGCTTTTCATACACGCTCTGGGCGGCACGGATCTGCTGGTTGCGCAGTTCAAAGGCTTCCAGGGTTTTCTGTTGAACCTCGGGCTCGCGGTTGGTCAGCAGTCGATAGGACAACACACGCAGGCGCAGGGTCAGTTGGGTGAAGTCGTCGAGGGCGCGAATGCTCGGCACACTTCTGAGGGTGATGTCTTCGGTCGCGCCACGGATCTTGCCCATCTGATTCAGCGCAAAAACACCGAGAAACAACATCAGCGCACCAATGCACGCGAAGCCGAGAAACGCGCGCGGCGCGATATTCATATTACGAAGAGACATGCAGTGGTCCTGGGAGAGGCGCGATCCGTGCGGCTTTGAGGCGGGGTAAGCAAGACCTATCGGACGTACGACTAAAGTCTTGAGGGGGTGCGCGCTTTTGTCGCACCCTGCGCGGATTGGAATGGATTCAGGAACCAGATGGCGTAAATGCAGTCACTAAGGCTCCACAGCGTGGCCTGACCCGTGAAATCGGGGCTGCGCGCCAGGATAACCCTGGCTTCCACGGTGAATTTTCTTTATCGTCACCGCCCTTTGAAAAAGCCCGAGAATTCAAAATGTTAGAAACATCCCTCAGCCAACTGGAACAACTGGTCAGTGACCTGGTGCAGCAGAATCAAGCACTGCTGGGCACCAACGAATCCCTCAAGGCCGAGCTGGCCCGCGCCAAGGATGAGAACGACAGCTTGCAACTGAACCTGATGGAACAGGAAGAAAAGCAGGGCGCCACCGCAGCCCGTATCCAGGCGTTGGTTGAGCGTGTGAGCGCAGGTCCTGTCAGCGCATGAGTGAAGGGATAAAGGTCGTTTCGATTCTCGGTGAGGATTACTCGATCAAGGCCCCGGATGGGGAAGACAGCACCCTGCTCAAGGCCGTGACCCTGCTCAAGGCGTCCCTGGCAACCACCAAGCAGAAGTACCCGACCCTGATCGGCGACAAGCTGCTGGTGCTGGCGGCGCTGAATCTATGTGCCGAGCAGATCGACATGCAGCAGCGTCACCAGCAGGAACTCGACCGTTACCAAGAGCAAGTCAGCGCCACGGTCGATGTGATTGCCAAGGCCATCGGCCAGCCCTGATCAGAACCATTCATCCTGCATGGCCAGGCACGTATCGTCCCGCGCCTGCAGGATCGACAGTTCATGATGGCAGCCCGGTACTTCCCACGTCAGGAAGTACCGGGCCGCTTGCAGCTTGCCTTTATAGAAGGCCACATCTGCCGCATTGCCCCTGGCCAGCCCTTCTTCGGCGCGGATCGCCTGTTCCAGCCAGCGCCAGCCAATCACCGTATGCCCAAACACTTTCAGGTACAGCGCCGAGTTCGCCAGGCTGCTGTTGACCTTGCCCTGGGCGAGATCCGTCAACAGCCCCAGGGTTACGCTTTGCAGGCGCGCCACCAACTGCTCCAGCGGTTCGCGCATGGCCGTGAGTGACGGGTATTGCTGGGCCCGTGCGCCGGTCTCGGCGATCAGGCGAATCAACTGCTTCAGGCCCGAACCGCCATTTTGCGCAAGCTTGCGTCCCAGCAGGTCCAGGGACTGGATGCCGTGGGTGCCTTCGTGGATCGGGTTCAGGCGGTTGTCGCGGTAGTACTGCTCCACCGGGTATTCGCGGGTGTAGCCGTGGCCGCCGAGAATCTGGATCGCCAGCTCGTTGGCCTTCAGGCAGAACTCCGAAGGCCAGGATTTGACGATCGGGGTCAGCAGGTCCAGCAACTCATGGGCCTGCCTGCGCCCGGTTTCGCTGTCCAGGGTGGTCGTGTCATCGAACAGGCGCGCGGCATATAGGCCCAGGTCGAAGGCGCCTTCTACATAGGCTTTTTGCGTAAGCAACATGCGCTTGATATCAGCGTGCTGGATGATCGACACCGGCGCGGTGTTCGGGTCTTTGCTGTCGGGCAGGCGGCCTTGCGGGCGTTCCCGGGCGTATTCCAGGGAGTACAGGTAACCGGCGTAACCGAGCATCACCGCACCCATGCCGACCCCAATCCGCGCCTCGTTCATCATCTGGAACATACAGGCCAGACCCTGGTGCGGCTTGCCCACCAGATAGCCGACACACTCGCCGTTATCGCCGAAGTTCAGCGCGGTGGAGGTGGTACCACGCCAGCCCATCTTGTGGAACAGCCCGGCCAGCAGCACATCATTGCGCGGGCCCAGGCTGCCGTCGTCGTTGACCAGGAACTTGGGCACGATAAACAGCGAAATGCCCTTCACCCCGGCGGGGGCGTCCGGCAGTTTGGCCAAGACCATGTGCACGATGTTTTCCGACAGCGGGTGATCGCCACCGGAGATAAAGATCTTGTTGCCCTTGAGGCGGTAGGTGCCATCCGCCGCCGGCTCGGCGCGGGTGCGGATATCCGACAGCGACGAGCCGGCATGGGGTTCGGTCAAGGCCATGGTGCCGAAGAAGCGGCCCTCGATCATCGGTTGCAGAAAGCGTTGCTTCTGCTCCTCGGTGCCAAAACTTTCGATCAGGTTGGCCGCGCCCATGGTCAGGAACGGGTACGAGGTGGAAGCCGCATTGGCTGACTGAAAGTGCGCAAAACAGGCCTGGGACAGCAGCGTCGGCAGTTGCATGCCACCGGCTTCAAAACTGCGCGCTGCATTGAGAAAACCGGCTTCGAGGAAGGCATCCACGGCAGGTTTCACTTCCGGGATCAGGATCGCCTGGCCATCTTCGTAGCGCGGTTCGTTCTCGTCGCCCTTGCGGTTGTGGGGGGCGAAGTACTTTTCGGCGATGTGGCGGGCGGTGCCGATGGCGGCATCGAAGGTTTCGCGAGTGTGTTCGGCAAACCGCTCGCGCTGGGTCAGGCCCTCGGCATCGAGGACTTCATACAGCTCGAAAGCCAGATTGCGGGAACTGAGGAGCGTCTCGGACATGGCGGCTTACCTATTTGGGAATAGGCCGCAGTCTAAGTGCGCGAATAGAGGCGCGATAGCAAGATTGATCTGGGTGATGGAGCAGCAAAACAAAGGCAGGATGGATGTACAAGATCGTTCCCACGCTCTGCGTGGGAACGCCTCTTGCGACGCTCTGCGTCGCGGACGCGGAGTGTCCTGGGCAGCACTCCCACGCAGAGCGTGGGAGTGCTCGGTGGTGACTAGCCGATAGTCATCAGGCTCGCGTTACCACCCGCCGCAGCGGTGTTGACGCTCAACGCACGCTCGATCACCAGGCGCTCCAACGCAATGTTGGTTTCGCCCGAGGACAGGCCATTGACCCCGACAATCGCGCCGCTGCGCTGCGCCACTTGCTGGCAAACCCCACGCAGTTGGTCGGAATCGCCGTGGTGCAGGACGGCGTCGAAGATCACTTCGTCCTTGGTCCAATCGGCTACACGCTGGATCTTCGCCTGAACTTCCTTGGGCAGCCGTGGGAACAGCGCCTTGGTCAGGTCAGACTCCGGCCACACTGCCGAGCTACCCACAGCCAGTACGGCCGCCAGTTGCGCCAGCAGATCGCCTTCTACGTCCGCCAGGCACAGCACGTGCTCGCGGGGCAGGATGGCGTAGCTGTTGCGCTCGCCGGTCGGGCCGGCCAGCAGGCGGGTGATACCGCTTTGCGATTGCGCGGCGAACTGGCTGCACAGGGCGCTCAGTTCGCTGAACTTGTTGCCGTCGGCCCAGGTTTTCAGGGCGCTCAGCGGTTGGCTCATGGCGTCACGCAGGCGCACATCCGGTGCGGCCAGTGCATCGCCCCGTACGAAGGATTGCTCGATCGCATCGGTAGGACGGGTCGACAGCAGGCGGTACAGGTACAGCGGGCCACCGGCTTTCGGGCCGGTACCCGACAGGCCTTCGCCACCGAATGGCTGCACGCCGACCACGGCACCGACGATGTTGCGGTTAACGTAGACGTTACCGGCATGGACGTTGTCGATCACCTTGGCGATGGTCTCGTCGATACGGGTGTGCACGCCCAGGGTCAGACCGTAGCCAGAAGCATTGATCTGACCGATCAACTGGTCGATTTCCTTACGCTTGTAGCGCACCACGTGCAGGACCGGGCCGAAGATCTCCCGTTGCAACTCGTCGAAGCTTTCCAGCTCGATCAGGGTTGGCATCACGAAGGTGCCGCGCTTGATTTCTTCGCTGTCGGTAATTGCCACCTGGTACACGGTACGGCCTTTGTCGCGCATGGCCTGGATGTGCTTCTCGATGCCCGCCTTGGCTTCGGCGTCGATTACCGGGCCGATATCCACAGACAGGCGCTCCGGGTTGCCGAGACGGCATTCGGCCATGGCACCCTTGAGCATTTCGATGACGCGGTCTGCCGAATCTTCCTGCAGGCACAGTACACGCAGGGCCGAGCAACGCTGGCCGGCACTGTCGAAGGCCGAGGAGACGACGTCGATCACCACCTGTTCGGTCAGAGCCGAGGAGTCGACGATCATCGCGTTCTGGCCACCGGTTTCGGCGATCAGCGGGATTGGGCGGCCCTGGGCATCCAGGCGTCCGGCGACATTGCGTTGCAGCAGGCGCGCCACTTCGGTGGAGCCGGTGAACATCACGCCTTTGACGCGATCATCACCCACCAGGCGGGCACCAACGCTTTCGCCCTGGCCCGGCAGCAGTTGCAGCACGCCTTCCGGAATGCCAGCTTCGAGCAGCAGGCGCACGGCTTGCGCGGCAACCAGCGGGGTCTGTTCGGCCGGCTTGGCCAATACCGGGTTACCGGCGGCTAGTGCGGCGGCGACTTGGCCGCTGAAGATCGCCAGCGGGAAGTTCCACGGGCTGATGCACACCACCGGGCCCAGTGGGCGGTGGGCGTCGTTGGTGAAATCGTTACGCGCCTGCACCGCGTAATAACGCAGGAAGTCCACGGCTTCACGCACTTCGGCGATGGCGTTGGCGAAGGTCTTGCCGGCTTCACGGGCCAGCAGGCCCATCAGTGGCTGGATCTCGCCTTCCATCAAGTCGGCGGCACGTTCGAGGATCGCGGCGCGTTCGGCCGGCGGGGTGGCCTGCCAGATCGGTGCGGCATTCAGGGCGCACTGGATAGCGTTGTCGACGTCTTCGACCGTGGCTTCCTGGACGTGACCAACCACATCACGCAGGTCGGACGGGTTCAGCACCGGCACAGCGGCTTCATTGCTGGACGCGCAACCGAGCATCGGCGCGGCCTTCCAGTTGTTGTGCGCGGTGGCCAGCAAGGCGCAGGACAGCGACGCCAGGCGATGTTCGTTGGCCAGGTCGATACCGGCCGAGTTGGCGCGCTCGCTGCCATACAGGTCGCGTGGCAGTGGGATACGCGGGTGCGGCAGGCCGAAGCCGCCTTCCAGCGTCGCCATCTGCTCGATGCTGGCCACTGGATCGGCCACCAGCTCCTGGATCGAGATGGATTGGTCGGCGATACGGTTGACGAACGAGGTGTTGGCGCCGTTTTCCAGCAGGCGACGCACCAGGTAGGCCAGCAGGGTTTCGTGGGTGCCGACCGGCGCGTACACGCGGCATGGACGGTTCAGCTTGCCTTCGGAAACTTTGCCTACGACTTGTTCATACAGCGGTTCACCCATGCCGTGCAGGCACTGGAACTCGTACTGGCCGGGGTAATAGTTCTGGCCGGCGATGTGGTAGATGGCCGACAGGGTGTGGGCGTTGTGCGTGGCGAACTGCGGGTAGATGACTTCCGGTACCGACAGCAGCTTGCGTGCGCAGGCGATGTAGGAAACGTCGGTGTACACCTTGCGGGTGTAGACCGGGTAGCCTTCCAGGCCTTCGACCTGGGCGCGCTTGATTTCGCTGTCCCAGTACGCGCCTTTTACCAGGCGGATCATCAGGCGGTGACGGCTGCGGCGTGCCAGGTCGATCACGTAGTCGATCACGTACGGGCAGCGCTTCTGGTAAGCCTGGATCACGAAACCGATACCGTTCCAGCCGGTCAGTTGCGGCTCGAAGCACAGGCGCTCGAGCAGGTCCAGGGACAGCTCCAGACGGTCGGCTTCTTCGGCGTCGATGTTCAGGCCGATGTCGTATTGCTTGGCCAGCAGCGTCAGGGACAGCAGGCGCGGGTACAGCTCGTCCATCACGCGCTCGTACTGGGCGCGGCTGTAGCGCGGGTGCAGGGCCGACAGCTTGATGGAGATGCCCGGGCCTTCATAAATCCCACGGCCGTGAGAGGCTTTGCCGATGGAGTGAATGGCTTGTTCATACGAGGCCAGGTACTTCTGTGCGTCGTGTTCGGTCAGTGCAGCTTCACCGAGCATGTCGTAGGAGTAGCGGAAGCCCTTGGCTTCGAACTTGCTCGCATTGGCCAGGGCTTCGGCGATGGTTTCGCCGGTGACGAACTGCTCGCCCATCAGGCGCATGGCCATGTCGACGCCCTTGCGGATCATCGGCTCGCCGCTCTTGCCGATAATGCGGCTCAGGGAGGAGGTCAGGCCGGCCTCATTGTGGGTGGCGACCAGTTTACCGGTCAGCAGCAGGCCCCAGGTGGCGGCGTTGACGAACAACGATGGGCTGTTGCCCAGGTGCGGCTGCCAGTTGCCGGTGCTGATCTTGTCGCGGATCAGCGCGTCACGGGTGCCCTTGTCGGGGATCCGCAGCAGCGCTTCGGCCAGGCACATCAGGGCCACGCCTTCCTGGGACGACAGGGAAAATTCCTGCAACAGGCCCTGGACGATACCGGCACGGCCGCCGGCGCTCTTCTGGTTACGCAGTTTTTCGGCAATCGAGGCCGCCAGCTTGTTGGTGGCTTCGGCCATCTGGGCCGGCAGGCGAGCCTGCTCGATCAGCATCGGCACCACTTCCGGCTCGGGGCGGCGGTAAGCGGCGGTGATCGAGGCGCGCAGCACCGATTGCGGCAGGATGCTTTCGGCAAATTCGAGGAAGCACTGGTGAGCGTGGTCGTTCTGCACCTCGCCCGCGTCGTCTGCGTCCTTGAGGCCCGAACCGTTGAGCTCGGTCAGGGTTGCACCACCCTCGAGTTTCTCCAGGTAATTGAAAATTGCCTGCTTGATCAGCCAGTGCGGCGTGCGATCAATGGAGGTCGCGGCGGCCTTGAGGCGTTCGCGGGTTGGGTCATCGAGTTTGACCCCAAGGGTGGTCGTAGCCATATTTTTATCCTCATGGGTGCCACTACTGTGTGGCATCAGCTGGCGGCAAGATTAGCTTTGCGCCGTACGAGGTGCAACCGGGTGCAACCCATTTTCTTCATGAAATTCACGCTGCTCGTCAGAAATCATTTTCACTCGACCAAATCGGCTGAATATTGGTGCATTTGCTTCTGGATTTGGCTGTTCTTGCTCCGAAAAGGAGCAAAAAACCGCCGTTTGCCGAAAAACGCGCCAGGGTGCAACTAATTCTCACGAAACTGGTTGCACCTTATTTGCTTTGTTGAATAGCATTCACGCCCAAGGTGCAACCAACCCTAGGGTTCGGTTCATCGGCTGATGGCTTTCCTGGGGAAACGTCAGTCATAAATGCGCGGCACGCAGCTTCGTCTACACACTACTCGGTTGTAGATGGCCTGACAGACCGCCGCTACATAAAAACAAAGCCAGGGCGTAACTCAATGAGCGTAAGTAATCCAACCTTGATCACATTTGTGATCTACATCGCGGCAATGGTGCTGATTGGTCTCATGGCCTATCGCTCCACCAATAACCTTTCCGATTACATCCTCGGTGGTCGCAGCCTCGGCAGCGTCGTCACCGCACTCTCGGCTGGCGCTTCGGATATGAGCGGCTGGTTGTTGATGGGCCTGCCAGGTGCCATCTACATGTCGGGCCTGTCGGAAAGCTGGATCGCCATCGGCCTGATCGTCGGTGCTTACCTGAACTGGCTGTTTGTGGCAGGTCGCCTGCGCGTGCAGACCGAACACAACGGCGACGCCCTGACCCTGCCGGACTACTTCTCCAGCCGTTTTGAAGACAAGAGCGGCCTGCTGCGGATTATCTCGGCGGTAGTGATCCTGGTGTTCTTCACCATCTACTGCGCTTCCGGCATCGTGGCCGGTGCCCGTCTGTTCGAAAGCACCTTCGGCATGTCCTACGAGACGGCGCTGTGGGCCGGTGCTGCGGCGACGATTGCCTACACCTTTATCGGTGGTTTCCTGGCAGTAAGCTGGACAGATACCGTACAAGCCACCCTGATGATCTTCGCGTTGATCCTGACGCCCATCATCGTGCTGCTGGCCACCGGCGGTGTCGATACCACCTTCCTGGCTATTGAAGCGAAGGATCCAACCAGCTTCGACATGCTGAAAAACACCACCTTCATCGGCATCATCTCGCTGATGGGCTGGGGCCTGGGCTACTTCGGCCAGCCGCACATCCTCGCGCGTTTCATGGCGGCGGATTCGGTCAAGTCGATTGCCAATGCACGTCGTATCTCCATGACCTGGATGATCCTGTGCCTGGCCGGCACCGTGGCCGTAGGCTTCTTCGGTATTGCCTACTTCTCGGCGCACCCGGAAGTCGCTGGTCCCGTGACCGAAAACCCAGAGCGTGTGTTCATCGAACTGGCCAAGCTGCTGTTCAACCCTTGGGTTGCTGGCGTGCTGCTGTCGGCCATCCTGGCTGCCGTGATGAGCACCCTGAGCTGCCAGTTGCTGGTGTGCTCCAGCGCCCTGACCGAAGACTTCTACAAGGCGTTCCTGCGCAAGGGCGCGTCCCAGCTTGAGCTGGTATGGGTCGGCCGGATCATGGTGCTGGTGGTTGCGTTGATCGCCATTGCGATGGCTGCCAACCCGGAAAACCGCGTACTGGGCCTGGTGAGCTACGCCTGGGCCGGCTTCGGCGCCGCGTTCGGTCCTGTGGTCCTGATCTCGGTCCTGTGGAAAGGCATGACCCGCAACGGCGCACTGGCCGGTATCCTGGTCGGCGCGATCACCGTGATCGTGTGGAAACACTTCGAGCTGCTGGGTCTGTACGAAATCATCCCAGGCTTCCTGTTCGCCAGCCTGGCGATCTACTTCGTGAGCAAGATGGGCGCCCCGACTGCCGGTATGGTCGAGCGCTTCACCGCTGCCGAGAAAGACTACAACCTCAACAAGTGAGGCGTTCATGCAGGCCTTGATGGCCTGCTGAACTGAAAGCGGCCCGCATCCCTGGATGTCGGGCCGTTTTTTTTGGGTGTGACGATGGAGCCTGCGTTGTAGGGATTAACTGAATTGCCTGCAGCGTACGCAGCTCGGCAAATGGCTGGTGCAGAATTCCAGGCCCTCCACTTGCAGAGAAACACCGGATGTTCGCTCCTGCCAATCAAAGTGCGTTTAGCCTGACTGTCGATGGCCAGCCCAGTGACCTCAAGGTCCTGGCGTTCAAGGGCGAGGAGGCTATCAGCCAGCCCTATCGTTTCGATCTTGAGTTGGTCAGCGAACAGCCGGACCTGGATCTGGAAAACCTCCTGCACCGCCAGGCCTTTCTCGCCTTTGATGCCCAGGGCCATGGCATCCATGGGCAAATCCAGCGGGTCGCGCAAGGTGACTCGGGCCGGCGCCTGACCCATTATCAATTGAGCCTGGTGCCGCAGTTGGCCTATCTGCAACACAGTGCCCGGCAACGCATTTTCCAGCACAAGACGGTGCCGCAGATTGTCAGCCTGGTGCTGGAGGGGCAGGGCATCCAGCGCGATGCCTTTGAGTGGCGACTGGGCGCGACCTATCCCGAGCGCGAGTACTGCGTGCAGTTCGATGAAACCGACCTGGCATTTATCCAGCGGCTATGCGCCGAACTGGGGATTCACTATCACTTTCAGCACCGGCCGGACGGGCATCTGCTGGTGTTCGGCGATGATCAGACGGTGTTTGCCCAGGCAGACCAGCCGACGGGCTATGCGCCGGGTTCGGGCATGGTGGCGGCGGCGCCGGTGATCAAGCGTTTCACGGTGCGCCTGGAGGCGCGGACTACCGGGGTCAACCTGCGCGACTATGATTTTCGCAAGCCGCGCCTGGTGCTGGAAAGCGCCGCCCTCGGCGAGCAGCTACCGCCGCTGGAGGCCCAGGGCTACCCTGGGCACTTTACCGACCGTACCCATGGCAAGCACCTGGCGCAGCGGGCGCTGGAGCGTCATCGCAGCGACCAGCGGCAAGCCCGCGGCGAGGGCGACCAGACGGCGCTGGTCAGCGGACAGTTCCTCACACTGGCCGACCATCCGCGCCAGGCATGGAATGGCCTGTGGCTGGTGACGCGGGTGATCCACCAGGGCCGGCAACCGCAAGTGCTGGAGGAGTCCGTCGGCGCGATGGATGAGCAGGGGTACCGCAACGAGTTCTTCGCCACGCCCTGGGACGTGCCGTTTCGCCCGCCGTTGCCTGCGGCGAGGGCGCCGGTTGCAGGCTTTCAGAACGCCGTGGTCACCGGGCCGGTCGACAGCGAAATCCATTGCGATGAGTTTGGCCGGGTCAAGGTGCAACTGGCCTGGGATCGCCACGGCCAATACAGCGAACACTCCAGCTGCTGGCTGCGGGTTGCCAGCGCCTGGGCCCACGAGCACTACGGCAGCGTGGTGATCCCGCGGGTGGGCATGGAAGTGCTGGTGGGGTTCGTCAACGGCGATGTCGATATGCCGCTGGTGGTCGGCTGCCTGGCCAATGGCGCGACGCCAGTGCCCCTCGACCTGCCGGCGGACAAGACTCGCAGCGTCTTCCGCAGCCAGAGCAGCCCTGGGGGTGGTGGCTATAACGAGCTGCGCATCGAAGACCGCAAGGGCGCCGAGCAGATCTACCTGCGTGCCCAGCGCGACTGGACCCAGCACGTGCTCCACGATCTGCGCCTGCAGGTGGATCACCAGCGGCATGTGCAGGTAAGTGGCGAGTCGCACCACGAGTTGCACGGCGAAGAGCAGCGGATTACCCACGGCAACCGGCTGACGGAACTCAAGCAGGACGATCACCTGGTGATCGCGGGGCAGCAACAGGTGCAAGTGGCGCGTTATTCGTTGCAGGCGGGCGAGCAGATCAGCCTCGGCGCAGGCCAGCAAATGGTGGTCGATGGCGGCGCCAGCCTGACGCTGCAGGCCGGTGGGCAATGGATCACATTGTCGGCCGGGGGGATTTTCAGCAGCACACCGATCCAGTTGGGCGGTGCGCCGTCGGCTGCCACGGCGCCATCACCCCTGCGTCCAGGGGTTCAGGAAACCCTGCTGGCGGCGTTGGCCGCACCGTTGAGTGCCGCACAGGTGTTCAGCTTCAAGCGCAGTGCGCCGTTCTGTGAGGAGTGTGAGCGCTGCAACAATGGCGTCTGCGACACTCCGCAGCATCGAGTGGGGGGCTTGCGATGATGCCCCCCCGTGAGTGGCTGGCCCAGGAGCCGCTGCAGGACGGCGAGCAGCTGTTTGTCATCCTGGCCAGCACCAGTGAGTGTCAGCCGGTGGCGGCCTGGCGCCAGGCAGATGGCGGGCCATTGAGCCCGGTGTGGGCCGGCAGCGAGTACGCCGCCTGGGCTGAGGTGATGCCCTATGTGGCATTGGTCAGCGAGAGCAGTGGGTTTCTCGACTGGGTGGCCGAATGCGCGGCTACCGATTGGGGTTGGTTGGCCATTTCCTCCAGCCCGCTGCCCACGGTGGTCGAACATCTCGCCAGCCTGACCAAGGTGCGTTTGCCCGAGGGGCAGGAAGTGTTTTTCCGCTTCTGGGATGGTGGTTACCTGCTGCCGATCCTGCAAGGGCTGGGGCCTGGTGCGGGGGAGGTGCTTGCGGTATTTCGACGCTACTGGATCAACGGCCAGCTTCAGGAAGTGCCGGCCACGGCAGTGGGGGCGGCGAGGAAAAGTCCCTGGTGGGAGGTGCCCCCCACGCTACTCAAGCAGCTTGGCGAACAGTCCAGCGTGACCCTGGTGGATAACCTGCTGCAATGGCTGGCCCAGGAGCATCCCGACGTGCACGACGCCTTCGCGCCAGCGACCTTGCAGCACAAGGTCGCGTACTTTGTGCGCCCACCCTACGCCGGGCAGCAGGCATTGATTGCCTACCTGGCCGGCGAGCGGGGTTGAGTCAGGCGTTCAGTGACTGCTGCAAGTCATCAAGCAGGTCCTCGATCGCCTCGATGCCCACCGACAGGCGGATCATCTCCGGACGTACGCCGGCCTTGGCCTGCTCCTGCTCGTTCATCTGCCGGTGGGTGGTGGACGCCGGGTGGCAGGCCAGGGACTTGGCGTCGCCGATATTCACCAGGCGCTTGAAGATCTGCAGCGCATCGTAGAAGCGCACCCCGGCGGCATAGCCGCCCTTCAGGCCGAAGGACAGGATCGCCGAGGGTTTGCCCTGCATGTACTTTTGCGCCAAGTGATGGTGCGGGTGATCCGGCAGGCCGGCGTAGCTGACCCATTCCACCTGCTCGTGGGCCTGCAGGAACTGTGCGACTTTCAACGCGTTCTCGGTGTGGCGCTCCATGCGCAAGGCCAGGGTTTCCAGGCCTTGCAGCAGCAGGAAGGCGTTCATCGGGGCCAGGGCGGCACCGGTGTTGCGCAGCGGCACGGTGCGGGCACGGGCAATAAAGGCTGCCGGGCCGAATTTCTCGCTGTACACCACGCCATGGTAGGCCGGCTCGGGTTGGTTGAGTCCGGGGAATTTCTGCGGGTAGTCGGTCCAGGGGAAGGTGCCGCTGTCGACAATCACCCCGCCCAGGGAGTTACCGTGGCCGCCGACATACTTGGTCAGGGAATGCACGACGATATCCGCGCCAAACTGGATCGGCTTGCACAGGATCGGCGTGGCGACGGTGTTATCCACCATCAGCGGTACGCCGCGGGCATGGGCGACGTCGGCCAGGGCCTGCAGGTCGACGATATTGCCTGCCGGGTTGCCGATGCTCTCGCAGTACACCAGCTTGGTGTTGTCGTCGATCAGCTCGGCGATGGCCTCGGCCGAGTCATTGCGGGCGAAGCGCACATCAACGCCGAAGCTCGGCAGCAGGTGGGCGAACAGGGTGTAGGTGCCGCCGTACAGCTGTGGGGTGGAGACGATATTGTCGCCGGCACGGGTCAGGGCCTGGATGGCATAGTGAATGGCCGCGCTGCCCGCCGACACGGCCAGGGCCGCGATCCCGCCTTCCAGCGCAGCCATGCGCTGTTCCAGCACGTCGTTGGTGGGGTTCATGATCCGCGTGTAGATATTGCCGGGTACGTCGAGGTTGAACAGATCGGCGCCATGCTGGGCGTTATCGAACTCGAAGGCGACGTTCTGGTAGATCGGCACGGCGACCGCCTTGGTGGTCGGGTCCGATTTGAAGCCGTGGTGCAATGCGATTGTGGCGTCTTTCATGGTGGATACTGACCTCCCTGGATTGCATGGGGCAGCCCCGGATAAGGTAGGAGCTGGCTTGCCTGCGATGGCATCAGCGCAGAGTACGGGTAATACCGCGTCGCCTGCATCGCGGGCAAGCCCGCTCGCACATAACTCGCTAGAACGTTTTCGCTGCTGTTCCTACATTTGCGACATAAGCACCGCCCGGCATGCAGCCCTGCACCTTTGCCCGCGTAAAAGGTAAACTTCGCCCCCTGCGCAGGAGCAACCATGAATTATCGTCACGCCTTTCACGCCGGCAACCACGCCGATGTCTTCAAACACCTGACCTTGACCCGCCTCATCGCCCTGATGTCGCGCAAGGAACAGCCGTTTGCCTATCTCGACACCCACGCCGGAATTGGTCTGTATGACCTGCAAGGCGACCAGGCCAACCGCACCGGTGAATACCTGGAAGGCATTGCCCGCCTGTGGGGCGAGGCGGACCTGCCGGCGCTGACCGCTGACTACATGCGGGTGCTGCACGAGATGAACCCGGATGGCCAATTGCGCTATTACCCCGGTTCGCCAGAGCTGGCGCGGCGCCTGACCCGCCCCCAGGACCGCGTGCTGCTCAACGAAAAACACCCGGAAGACGGCGTGTTGCTCAAGGACAACATGAAGGGCGACCGCCGCGTGAAGGTCCATCTGGGCGAAGGCTGGCACGTGCCACGGGCCTTGCTGCCGGTGCCGGAAAAGCGTGCGTTGATGCTGATCGACCCGCCGTTCGAGCAACTCGACGAGATGCAGCGTTGCGCCGCCTCCCTCAAGGAAGCCGTGGGCCGCATGCGCCAGACGGTCGCCGCGATCTGGTACCCGGTCAAGGACCAGCGCATGTTGCGCCGCTTCTACCAGGACCTGGCCGGCACCGGCGCGCCAAAGCTGCTACGCGTGGAGTTGCTGGTGCATCCGCTGGATACCCCCAACACCCTGACCGGTTCGGGCCTGGCGATTGCCAACCCGCCGTGGGGGCTGGAGGAGGAGTTGCGTGAGCTGCTGCCGTGGCTGTCGAAGAAACTGGGGCAGACTCAGGGTGGGTGGCAGATGGATTGGCTGATCGCCGAGTAACGGCATCGCTCTTTAGAGTGCTATCGCGGGCAAGCCCGCTCCCACATGGTGATGTGATCCCATGGGGGAGCGGACTTGCCCGCGATGCTTTTGACGTCAGATCGGGCAGGTCACGCCAGTACCGCCGATCCCACAATAACCCTGGGGATTCTTCGCCAGGTACTGCTGGTGATAGGCCTCGGCGAAGTACACCGTGGGCGCCTCGTCGATTTCCGTGGTGATCTCGCCCAGGCCGGCCTTGGTCAGTTCTTCCTGATAGGCCTGTGCACTGGCCTTCGCAGCCTCCAGTTGCTCAGGCGTGGTCGCGTAGATCACCGAGCGATACTGGCTGCCAATGTCATTGCCCTGGCGCATGCCCTGGGTTGGGTTGTGCAGTTCCCAGAACATCTTCAACAGGTCTTCGTACTTGAGTTTGGCCTGGTCATACACCACCAGCACCACTTCGCTATGGCCGGTCAGGCCCGAGCAGACTTCTTCGTAGGTCGGGTTTGGTGTGAAGCCGCCGGCGTAGCCGACCACGGTACTAACCACGCCGTCGCGCTGCCAGAATTTGCGTTCTGCGCCCCAGAAACAGCCGAGGCCAAAAATCGCAAACCCCACATCGTCCATAAACGGACCCAGCAGCGGGTTGCCGTTGACGAAGTGCGTCTCGGGCAGATTCATCGGGGTTTCACGACCAGGCAGGGCTTGTTCGGCAGTAGGCAGCACGTTTTTATTCACCAGGATTTCCGAGCGCAAGACCATGATCAGTCCTCTCGTCAGGTTGAGTTAACAGTTCAGACCATCAGTGTGCCCGAGTGTTACAGCGCTGTCAGGCGATTGGCCCGCGTGGATAGCGTTTGAGCCTGTCCAGCAACTCGGAGCCGGGGATTGGCCGGTCGAACAGGTAGCCCTGGCCGACGTCGCAGCGATGGCGGCGCAGGAACGCCAGTTGCTCGGCAGTCTCGATGCCTTCGGCGACCACCTTGAGCTTGAGGTTGTGCGCCATGGCGATCACCGCCGAGGTGATTTCCATGTCGTCCTGGTTGTCCGGGATTTCATGGATAAAGCTGCGGTCGATCTTGATGATGTCGATGGGGAATTTCTTCAGGTAACTCAGGGACGAGTAGCCGGTGCCGAAATCATCCATGGCCAGGGTCAGGCCGAAACTCTTCAACTGATCCAGTTGCAGGCGCGTGTCCTCGGTGGCTTCCAGCAGCAGGCCCTCGGTCAGCTCCAGCTCCAGCAGGTTGGCCGGTAGCTGTTCTTCCTTGAGGATGCTGGCGATGGAGGCCACCAGGTCCGGGTCGGAAAACTGCTTGGGCGACAGGTTGATCGCCACCTGCAAGTTGCCCATGCCCGCGGCACTCAACTGCTTGCTCATGCGGCAGGCCTGGCGCGCGATCCATTTGCCGATGGGGATGATCAGGCCGGTCTCTTCGGCGACGCTGATGAACTGGTCTGGACGGATCATGCCCTTTTCCGGGTGGTTCCAGCGCAACAGCGCCTCCATGCCGAGCAGGCGCCCGCTGCGCAGGCACAGCTTGGGCTGGTAGAACACGTCCAGCTCGTTCTGGGTCAGGGCGCGGCGCAGATTGTTTTCCACGAACAGTTTGTAACTGGCCTCGGCATTCAGGGTTTCGGTAAACACCTGCACCTGGTGCTTGCCGTTGGCCTTGGCCTTGTGCAGCGCCAGGCCGGCGTTGCGCATCAGGGTCTGGGGGTCGCGGCCATGCAGCGGGGCGCAGGCCAGGCCCACGGAGCCGGTGACGCTGATCAACTGGTTGTCGACGAACATCGGTTTGTCGAGGGTCATCAACAACTGGCAGGCCATTTGCTGGCCGACTTCAAGGTCGGCGTTGTCGAGCAGCACCGCAAATTCGTTACTGGCAAAACGCGCCAGGCTGCCGCCGGCATTGAGGCTGTTGCGCAGGCGCCGGGCAAGGCTGATCAGCAACTTGTCGCCGGTCTGGTGGCCGAGGCTGTCGTTGATCCGCTTGAAGTTGTCGATATCCACCAGCAACAGGCTGATGGGCGCGTCGCTGTCGCGGGCGAAGCGTTCGTCGAGGTTGCGGATAAACGCCGGGCGGTTGCCCAGGTTGGTCAGGTTGTCGGTGTAGGCCAGGCGCTCGATACGCTGCTGGGCCAGCTTGGCCTGGGTGATGTCTTCGTAGATGCCGATGTAGTGGGTCAGTTCGCGGTTGTCGCCATACACTTTGGAAATCGACAACTGGCCCCAGTACGGTTCGAGGTTTTTGCGCCGGCTCTTGAACTCGCCCTGCCAGCTGTTGCTTTGGGCCAGGCTGGAGGGCGCGTCGAACAGCAGTTCGCTGAGGTTCTCCAGGGCCGGCAACTGGGCCAGGCGATGGCCGTGGACTTCTTCGGTGCTGTACTGGGTGATTGCGGTAAAGCTGGGGTTGACGTACTCCACCACGCCGTCGCAATTGACCAGCAGGAAGGCGTTGGCACTTTGCTCCACGGCGCGCTGGAACAGGTGCAGGGCGCTGGTGGCGGTGCGACGGTTGTGGTTGTTGATGACCTGGGCGAACTGGTCGGCCAATTCACCGGCAAAGGCAATTTCATCGGACAGCCAATCCCGGGTGCAAGTGCTTTGTTCCAGGCACAGCACGCCCACCACCTGGCCATCCACGCGGATACTGGCGTCGAGCATGGCGTGGACTTCCAGAGGGCGCAGGCTTTCGGCCATGTCCCGGGTGCGCGGATCGCGCAGGGCATTGCCGGCGTCGATGGCGCGGCTGCTGTGCAGGGCTTCCAGGTAGTCCGGGAAGCCGCTGGCATCAATCGGCAAGGGCAGATGGTGCTGTTGGTCGGCGCGGAGAAAAGCGGAAATCGGCACCAGTTGCTGGCCTTCGAGGTTCCAGATACTGGCGCAGTCGATCTGGTAGATATCGCAGGCACTGCGGGTGATCAGTTCGGCGGCTTCTTGCAGGGAATTGTTGGTGCTGTAGCGCTGGCGGGCCAGCAGCAGGATCAGCTCCTGCTGGGCGCGCACCCGCTCCAGGTGCTGCAACTGTTCCTGTTGTGCACGCTGGTTGAGCTCCAGGGCGATCTGCAGGCGGCTGTTCTGGTCCTCCAGGTCGGCGGTGGGCATCGGCGCCAGGTTGCTGAACAAGCCGTCTACCACCATCAGGTAGCCGCGTAGCAGGTGGCGATTGTGTTGCTTGTAGGCCTCGCCGACCTCCAGCAGGCTCAACTGGCCGTCGTTGGTGTGCAAGGTGTAGCGCACCAGGTAGTGGGGGCTGGCGGTCAGTTGCTGCTGGATCGCGTCATGCAACTGGTAGCGTGCCTGGGGCTCCATCAGGCTGGCGTAGGGCGAGCCGATCAGCGAGCACAGCTCTACGGCGGGCAAGCCGAATTGGCGTTCACAATTGGGGTCAAGGTACAGCAGCGCCCAGCTGGCCTCATTCAGCCGCTCGAAACGCAGCATACCGAGGCGCGAAGGCACCGGTAATTGCGTCACGACCTCGGCCGCCGTTCGGGCGACATCGGGTTGGCTTTTCATGGGGGAGCTCGCTTGGAAAAATGCGCATCGCGCCGGGCTATCGCCCTCTTTGTTGCTGTCTGCGGCAAGGTTGCATCATGCAGCACGGACTGACAAGAGAGGATGAAGGCTAAGTGCTATAAGTGGGTTATCGGCCGTGCAGCGGATTTCTACAGTCGCAATGATGGACGGTTATCCTGCGTGGCCTTTGTCGGCGCTTGGGCAGTTGAGGCGGGCAAAAAAAGCCCCGCCAAATTGGCGGGGTTGAGGTACGAGCGTGGCGCTCGGAAATCGTTGCAGCCAGGCCTCCCCGGTGAAGGGGAGGCCGCTGCCGTTTACAGCAGGATGGTGCGGATGTCGTTCAGCAACTGGCTCAGGCGCTGGGTGAAGCGTGCAGCGGCCGCGCCATTGATCACGCGGTGATCGTAGGACAGCGACAGTGGCAGCATCAGCTTCGGCTGGAAGGCCTTGCCGTCCCACACAGGCTGGATAGTGGCCTTGGAAACACCGAGGATCGCCACTTCCGGCGCGTTGACGATTGGCGTGAAGCCAGTGCCGCCAATGTGCCCGAGGCTGGAGATGGTGAAGCAGGCACCTTGCATATCGTCCGGAGTCAGCTTCTTGTCGCGGGCCTTGGCAGCCAGTGCAGCCGCTTCGGCAGCCAGTTGCAGCAGGCTCTTCTGGTCGACGTTCTTGATGACCGGTACCAGCAGGCCATCCGGGGTGTCTACGGCGAAGCCGATGTGCACGTATTTCTTGCGAATGATCGCCTTGCCGCTTGGGGCCAGCGAACTGTTGAAGTCCGGCAGCTCCTTGAGCAGGTGCGCGCAGGCCTTGAGCAGCAGTGGCAGCACGGTCAGCTTGACGCCAGCCTTCTCGGCCACGGCTTTCTGCGCAACGCGGAAAGCTTCCAGGTCGGTGATGTCGGCCTGGTCGAACTGAGTCACGTGCGGAATGTTCAGCCAGCTGGCGTGCAGACCGGCTGCGCCGATTTGCATCAGGCGCGTCATCGGCACCTCTTCGATTTCGCCGAAGCGGCTGAAGTCTACGGTGCGGATCGGCGGAATGCCCGAGCCACCGGTAGCAGTGCCGGCAGCCGGAGCTTCCTTGGCTTTTTGCATCATGGACTTGACGTAGACCTGCACGTCTTCCTTGAGCACGCGACCATGTGGGCCGGTAGGGCTGACAGCGCTCAGCTCGACGCCGAATTCACGGGCCAGTTGACGCACGGCAGGGCCGGCGTGAGCCTTGGCACCACTTGGCGCAGGGGCAGCCGCCGGGGCCGGTGCGGCCTCGGCTTTTGCCGCAGGAGCCGGGGCGGCAGCAGCCGGTGCAGCTTCAGCTTTGGCGGCCGGAGCAGCAGCGGCAGCGGCAGGCGCCGCAGCAGCAGGCGCAGCGCCTTGTACTTTCAGCTTGAGGATGAAGTCACCAGTGCCGACTTCGTCTTCGAGCTTGACCGCGATGCTTTCCACTACGCCGGCAGCCGGCGATGGGATTTCCATGGAGGCCTTGTCGGACTCCAGGGTGATCAGCGACTGGTCGGCTTCGACGGTGTCGCCGACTTTGACCAGCAGCTCGATGATCTTGGCCTTGCCCGACGAGCCGATGTCCGGGACGTGAATGTCCTGGACAGTGGCTGCGGCCGGAGCTGCGGCCGGGGCAGCAGGCGCCTCGGCAGCAGCAGGTTTCTCGGCGGCTGGTGCCGGAGCAGCAGCGGCAGCAGGCGCCGCCGCCGGGGCCGCATCAGCGGCACCTTCGATTTCCAGCTCCAGCAGTTCGTCGCCTTCTTTCAGGCGGTCGCCCAGCTTCACTTTCAGGCTTTTGACCACGCCGGCCTTGGGAGCAGGGATTTCCATGCTCGCCTTGTCCGATTCCAGGGTCAGGATGCTCTGGTCGGCTTCGACGGTGTCGCCGACCTTTACAAACAGTTCGATTACTTCACCTTCACCGCTGCCGATGTCAGGTACGCGAATGAGTTCGCTCACAAAAAGTCTCCTCAGCAGTCCAGTGGGTTGCGTTTTTCCGGGTTGATCCCGAACTTGACGATGGCGTCAGCCACCACCTTGGGTTCGATCTCACCACGGTCAGCCAAGGCTTCCAGGGCTGCCAACACCACAAAGTGACGGTCGACTTCGAAGAAGTGACGCAGCTTCTTGCGGCTGTCACTGCGGCCGAAACCATCGGTGCCCAGGACTTTGAATTCCTTGGACGGGACCCACTGGCGAATTTGTTCAGCAAACAGTTTCATGTAGTCGGTAGAGGCGATAACCGGACCCTTACGGCCAGCCAGGCACTCTTCGACGTAGCTCAGCGCAGGCTTCTGGCCTGGGTGCAGGCGGTTGCTGCGCTCTACGGCCAGGCCGTCGCGACGCAGTTCGTTAAAGCTGGTAACGCTCCACACATCAGCGCCGACGTTGAACTCTTCACGCAGGATCTTCGCCGCTTCACGCACTTCGCGCAGGATGGTGCCGGAGCCCATCAGTTGCACGTGGTGTGCCGCTTCCTTGGTGTCTTCTTCGAGCAGGTACATACCCTTGATGATGCCTTCTTCAACACCGGCCGGCATGGCTGGTTGCTGGTAGGACTCGTTCATCACGGTGATGTAGTAGAAAACGTCCTGCTGCTCTTCGGTCATCTTCTTCATGCCGTCCTGGATGATCACCGCCAGCTCGTAGCCGTAGGTTGGATCAAAGGTGCGGCAGTTCGGGATGGTGGCAGCCAGGATGTGGCTGTGACCGTCTTCGTGTTGCAGGCCTTCGCCGTTCAGCGTGGTGCGCCCGGCGGTACCGCCGATCAGGAAACCACGGGTACGGCTGTCGCCTGCTGCCCAAGCCAGGTCGCCAATGCGCTGGAAGCCGAACATCGAGTAGAAGATGTAGAACGGCAGCATCGGCTGGTTGTGGCTGGAGTACGAAGTACCGGCAGCGATGAAGGAGCTCATGGCGCCCGCTTCGTTGATGCCTTCTTCGAGGATCTGGCCCTTCTTGTCTTCCTTGTAGAACATCACCTGGTCTTTATCGACTGGCTCGTAGAGCTGGCCGACGGAGGAGTAGATGCCCAACTGGCGGAACATGCCTTCCATACCAAAGGTACGGGCTTCGTCCGGGATGATCGGGACGATGCGCGGGCCGATTTCCTTGTCCTTGACCAGTTGCGCGAGGATCCGCACGAAGGCCATGGTGGTGGAGATTTCACGGTCGCCCGAACCGTCAAGGATTGCCTTGAGGGTGCTGAGGTCCGGCGTCGGTACGCTGAAGCTCTGTGCCCGGCGCTGTGGCACGAAACCGCCCAGTGCAGTGCGACGCTCGCTGAGGTAGCGGGCTTCGGCGCTGTTTGGCTCGGGCTTGAAGAACGGCAGGTTCTCCAGCTCTTCGTCCTTGACCGGAATGTCGAAGCGGTCGCGGAACAACTTCAGGCTGTCGACATCGACTTTCTTGGTGTTGTGCGCGGTGTTCTTCGCTTCGCCGGCACCGGTGCCATAACCCTTGATGGTCTTGGCCAGGATGACGGTCGGTTGTTCTTTGTGGTTGACCGCTTCGTGGTACGCCGCGTAGACCTTGTACGGGTCGTGGCCGCCACGGTTGAGTTTCCAGATCTCGTCGTCGGACAGGTCGGCAACCATCGCCTTGAGTTCAGGCGTGTTGAAGAAGTGTTCACGCACGAACGCGCCGTCTTTGGCTTTGTAGTTCTGGTACTCGCCGTCGATGACTTCGTCCATGCGGCGTTGCAGGATACCGTCGACGTCCTTGGCCAGCAGTGGGTCCCAGAAACGGCCCCAGATGACTTTGGTTACGTTCCACTGGGCACCGCGGAACACGCCTTCGAGTTCCTGGATGATCTTGCCGTTGCCGCGAACCGGGCCGTCGAGGCGCTGCAGGTTGCAGTTGATGACGAAGATCAGGTTGTCCAGCTTCTCGCGGCCGGCCAGGGAGATGGCGCCCAGGGATTCCGGCTCGTCGCACTCGCCGTCGCCCAGGAAACACCAGACCTTCTGCTTGCCTTCGGGGATGAAGCCACGGGCTTCCAGGTACTTCATGAAACGTGCCTGGTAGATCGCCTGGATCGGGCCCAGACCCATGGATACGGTCGGGAACTGCCAGAAGTCAGGCATCAGCCAAGGGTGCGGGTACGACGACAGGCCGCCACCGTCGACTTCCTGGCGGAAGTTGTTCATCTGGTCTTCGGTGATGCGACCTTCCATGAACGCACGGGCGTAGACGCCTGGCGAGGTGTGACCCTGGAAGTAGATCAGGTCGCCGCCGTGTTCTTCGGTCGGGGCCTGGAAGAAGTAGTTGAAGCCAATGTCATACAGGGTTGCGCTGGAAGCGAAGCTGGAGATGTGACCGCCCAGGTCAGAATCTTTCAAGTTCGTGCGCATAACCATCGCCATCGCGTTCCAGCGTACCAGCGAGCGAATGCGGCGTTCCATGAACAGGTCGCCAGGCATGCGTGCTTCGTGGGTAACGGGGATGGTGTTGCGGTATGGCGTGGTGATGGCGTAGGGCAGTTGCGAGCCGCTGCGGGTCGCGAGTTCGCCCATACGGGTCATCAGGTAGTGAGCACGGTCTTCGCCTTCTTTGTCGAGAACCGATTCCAGGGCGTCCAGCCATTCCTGGGTTTCGACGGGATCGAGGTCTTGCATGGCTTGCTCCAGGGCGGAAAGGCTACCAGAATCGGTTGCCTGAAGTTTGCGACTGGCCTTGTGGGCAGACGACATAAATTCTTGGATGGCCGAAGGTTGCTTCGGCGTCCTGTAGTTTTACTACAAATCGTCGGCCATTTCAGCCTTTCGAATGTATATACGAGTAGTAAAACTACACAAGACCGAGGTGGTTGCTCGGTCTGGCTGGTGAGCATAATCGTTATTGTTGATCTTTTGCGAACAAGAAAAGGTAGAAGTTTAATGTTGCCTGCCAAAATTAATGATTTTTCAGCTATTTCTAACTTTTGTTCGACAGTCCTTCATCGAGCGTGGTTCTTGCGTTCACAGCCACTCGCCATTCACGCGCCGATCAAGGATAGACCATGAGCCTTCCAACGCTGGTTGAACTCCCAGCCGTTCTGTTGCCATTTGCCAGCCGGGCCGAGCAGTCATTTCGTGACGCAGCGGCCATGCTGGATGCCGATCATGGCCTGTCTGCGTGGACGCCGCAACGTTGGGCCGACTTCGCCCGGGTATGTGCCGCCAGCGATTTTGTGATTGAACAGAGTGTTCGTGACCCTTTGATGTTGCTTGAGCTGGTGGCCTGGGGCGAGCTGGACCGCGGCTTTGCGCCTGATGAACTGTGTGGGCAGATTGCCGCAGCCGTGCAACAGGCTGAAACAGAAGATGAGCTGGGGCGTGTGCTGCGTCGCCAGCGCACCCGCCAGCAAGTGCGGATCATCTGGCGCGACCTGACCCGACAGGCGGACCTGGTACAGACCTGCCGCGACCTGTCGGACATGGCCGACGCCAGCATCGACCAGGCTTACCAGTGGCTGTACCAGCGCCACTGCGCGCAATTCGGCACCCCCATCGGCGGGCGCAGCGGCGAGCCGCAGCAGATGGTCATCCTCGGCATGGGCAAGCTGGGTGCGGTGGAGTTGAACCTGTCGTCGGACATCGACCTGATCTTCGCCTACCCCGAAGGCGGCGAGACCGTGGGCGCCAAGCGGGCCCTCGACAACCAGGAGTTCTTTATCCGCCTGGGCCAGAAACTGATCAAGGCCCTGGACCCGATGACCGTCGACGGCTTTGTGTTCCGGGTCGACATGCGCCTGCGGCCCTACGGTTCAGCAGGGGCGCTGGTGTTGAGCTTCAACGCATTGGAGCAGTACTACCAGGACCAGGGCCGCGACTGGGAACGCTACGCGATGATCAAGGCGCGGGTGGTGGCCGGCGACCAGGTGGCCGGCGCGCAACTGCTCGACCTGCTGCGCCCGTTTGTCTATCGGCGTTACCTGGACTTTTCTGCGATCGAAGCGCTGCGCACCATGAAGCAGTTGATCCAGCAGGAAGTGCGGCGCAAGGGCATGGCCGACAACATCAAGCTGGGGGCTGGCGGCATCCGCGAAGTGGAGTTTATCGCCCAGGCGTTCCAGCTGATTCACGGTGGCCGCGACCTCAGCCTGCAACAACGGCCGCTGCTGAAGGTGCTGGGCACCCTGGAAGGCCAGGGCTACCTGCCGCCGGCGGTGATTGCCGAGTTGCGTGCCGGCTATGAGTTCCTGCGCTACACCGAGCATGCGATCCAGGCCATTGCCGATCGCCAGACGCAAATGCTGCCCAACACGGATGAGGACCAGGCGCGCATTGCCTTTATGTTGGGTTTTGCCAACTGGACGGCGTTCCATGAACAGTTGATGTACTGGCGTGGCCGGGTGGACTGGCATTTCCGCCAGGTGATTGCCGATCCGGACGAAGAGGAGGGGGTGGAAAGCGAATTGGTGGTGGGTGGCGAGTGGCTGCCCTTGTGGGAAGAATCCCAAAATGAGGAGGCCGCCTGTCGCCAATTGGCCGAAGGCGGCTTTGCCGACGCGCCCAAGGCCCTGAAAGCCTTGGCCAGTCTGCGCGGCAGTCCGCAATTGCGCGCTATGCAGCGCCTGGGGCGTGAGCGTCTGGATGCGTTTATCCCGCGCCTGCTGGCCCAGGCTGTCGAACATGCCGACCCGGACCTGGTGCTGGAGCGTGTGCTGCCGTTGGTAGAGGCCGTCGCGCGGCGTTCTGCTTATCTGGTGCTGTTGACGGAAAACCCTGACGCCTTGCGTCGGTTGTTGACCCTGTGCGCCGCCAGCCCGTGGATTGCCGAGCAGATCACCCGCTTCCCGCTGCTGCTGGACGAATTGCTCAACGAAGGCCGCCTGTTCAAACCGCCCTTGGCGCCGGAACTGGCCGCCGAACTGCGCGAGCGCCTCACACGCATCCCTGAGGATGACCTTGAGCAGCAAATGGAAGCCCTGCGCCACTTCAAGCTGGCGCACCGGTTGCGGGTCGCGGCCTCGGAAATCGCTGGCAGCCTGCCGCTGATGAAGGTCAGCGACTACCTGACCTGGCTCGCCGAGGCGATTCTGGAGCAGGTGCTGGCCCTGGCCTGGCGCCAGACCGTGGCCCGCCATGGTACGCCGCAACGCCTGGACGGTACCTTGTGCGATCCCGGTTTTATCATCGTCGGTTATGGCAAGGTCGGCGGTATCGAACTGGGGCATGGCTCGGACCTGGACCTGGTGTTTATCCACGACGGAGACCCCCAGGCCGAAACCGACGGCGCCAAGCCGATTGATGGCGCGCAGTTCTTTACCCGCCTGGGCCAGCGCATCATTCACTTGCTGACCACCCAGACCAACTCCGGGCAATTGTACGAAGTGGATATGCGCCTGCGACCTTCTGGCGCATCCGGCCTGCTGGTCAGCTCTCTGGGGGCATTTGCCCGTTATCAGGAAAACGAGGCCTGGACCTGGGAGCATCAAGCCCTGGTGCGCGCGCGGGTGCTGGTCGGCAGCCAGGACGTGGGCCGGGCGTTTGAGGCCGTACGGGCGCGGGTACTGGGGCGCACGCAGGACCTGGCGAAGCTGCGCCAGGAGGTCAGCGAGATGCGCGCCAAGATGCGTGACAACCTGGGCACCAAGTCGACCGCAGCCGGCACCGCGGCGAATGCCTTCGAGCCCACGGCGCTGTTCGATCTCAAGCAGGACGCAGGAGGTATCGTCGATATTGAATTTATGGTGCAATACGCCGCTTTGGCGTGGTCTGCGCAACATCCATTGCTGCTGCGCTATACCGACAATATCCGCATCCTGGAAGGCTTGGAGCAGGTCGGGCTGATGCCCGCCGCCGATGCCCACCTGTTGCGCGAGGTGTATAAGGCGTACCGCTCGGCAGCCCATCGCCAGGCCTTGCAGAACGAGGCGGGTGTGGTGGCCGGGGATCAGTTTGCCGACGAACGGCGGCAGGTGAAACGGATCTGGCAAGAACTGGGGTTAAGCTAAAACACTACGGCGACCCCAATTGAATGTGGAGACCGGCTTTAGGTGGAAGCGGGCGGGCCCGCGATGCAGGCGCTGCGGTCTGGCTGACAGCACGCGGTGATGCTATCGCGGGCCAGCCCGCTCCCACACAAACCGTGACCTACAGTAATTATCGAGGCGGGGAGGCATGAGCCTCCCCGAATCGTTTGTGGAAACTACATGAATATTCTGATCGTTGGGCCCAGTTGGGTCGGTGACATGGTAATGGCGCAGACACTGTTCCAGTGCCTGAAACAGCGTCATCCCGACTGCCAAATCGACGTGCTCGCCCCCGAGTGGAGCCGGCCGATCCTGGAACGCATGCCCGAGGTACGGCAGGCCTTGAGCTTCCCGCTCGGCCATGGCGCGCTGGAGCTGGCGACCCGGCGGCGGATCGGCAAGTCTCTGGCCGGCCAGTACGACCAGGCGATCCTGCTGCCCAACTCGATGAAGTCGGCCCTGGTGCCGTTCTTCGCCGGCATCCCCAAGCGTACCGGCTGGCGCGGTGAGTTCCGCTATGGCTTGCTCAATGACGTGCGCAAGCTCGACAAGGCCCGCTACCCGCTGATGATCGAGCGCTTCATGGCCCTGGCCTATGCGCCCAATGCCGAGTTGCCGACGCCGTATCCACGGCCGAGCCTGCTCATCGACCCGGTCACCCGCGACGCGGCCCTGGCCAAGTTCGGCCTGAGCCTCGATCGGCCGGTGCTGGCGCTGTGCCCAGGCGCCGAGTTTGGCGAGTCCAAGCGCTGGCCGTCGGAGCATTACGCCAAGGTCGCCGAGCTGAAAATCCGCGAAGGCTGGCAAGTCTGGCTGTTTGGCTCGAAAAACGATCACTCGGTGGGCGAGGATATCCGCCAGCGCCTGATCCCCGGCCTGCGCGAAGAAGCGGTCAATCTCAGTGGCGATACGTCATTGGCCGAGGCCATCGACCTGTTGTCCTGCGCCGACTCGGTGGTGTCCAACGACTCCGGCCTGATGCACGTGGCCGCCGCGCTGAACCGCCCGCTGGTGGCGGTGTACGGCTCCACCTCGCCGGGCTTTACCCCGCCATTGGCCGACAAGGTCGAAGTGGTGCGCCTGGGCCTCGATTGCAGTCCGTGCTTTGACCGCACCTGCCGTTTCGGCCACTACAATTGCCTGCGCCAGTTGCTGCCCGATGCGGTAGCCGAAGCCTTGCAGCGTTTGCAGGGCAACGTGGTCGAGGTTCATTGAGTTGCGGGTACTGGTAATCAAGACCTCATCCCTGGGCGATGTGATCCACGCCTTGCCGGCATTGACCGACGCGGCCCGGGCGATCCCGGGGATTCGCTTTGACTGGGTGGTGGAAGAAGGCTTCGCCGAAATCCCCACCTGGCACCCTGCGGTGGACAAGGTGATCCCCGTGGCGATTCGCCGCTGGCGCAAGAACCTCTGGCAGACCTTCAAGAGTGGCGAGTGGCGCCGCTTCAAGAAGCAGATCCAGTCGACTAAATACGACCTGGTGATCGACGCTCAGGGCCTGCTTAAAAGCGCCTGGCTGACCCGCTATGTGCGGGCGCCGGTGGCGGGCTTTGACAGAGATTCAGCTCGCGAACCCATTGCTGCGCGCTTCTATTCCCGGCGCCTGGCGGTTGCTCGTGGCCAGCATGCGGTGGAGCGCTTGCGCCAGCTGTTCGCCGTGGCCCTGGGCTATGACCTGCCCAAAGGTCTTGGGGATTACGGCCTGAGCACTGAGAAACTGCTCGGCCTACCGCCGAAGAAACCTTTTGTGCTGCTGCTGCACGGCACCACCTGGGACACCAAGCACTGGCCCGAAGCCTACTGGCGCGAGCTGGCCGAGCGCATGGGCAGCCTGGGAGTGGATGTGAAACTGCCGTGGGGCAATGCCGCCGAAAAAGCCCGCGCCGAACGCCTGGCCCAGGGCCTGACCAATGCCGAAGTCTTGCCCAAGCTGAACCTGGCCGGTGTGGCGCGGGTATTGGCCGGCGCCAGGGCCTGTGTGGCGGTGGATACCGGCCTCGGGCACCTGGCCGCTGCGCTGGATGTGCCGACGATATCCCTGTTCGGCCCGACCAACCCGGGCCTGACCGGTGCCTATGGCAAGGCGCAGATTCATCTGGGCAGCGATTTCCCCTGCGCGCCCTGCCTGCAAAAGAAATGCACCTACCAACCGAGCGCTGAAGACCAGCGCCGGTTTGATCTCAAGCGCGAGTGGCCACTGTGTTTTACTCGCCTGAACCCTGAGCGTGTGGCCAGCCGACTGAGCACGTTGTTATTGGCTGAGGAGCTGCACTGATGCAACTGGCATTTGTACTGTACAAATATTTCCCCTTTGGTGGCTTGCAGCGCGACTTCATGCGCATCGCCCTGGAGTGCCAGCAACGCGGTCACCAGATTCGTGTGTA
Source organism: Pseudomonas sp. DD1 (assembly GCF_044510355.1). NCBI lineage: Bacteria > Pseudomonadati > Pseudomonadota > Gammaproteobacteria > Pseudomonadales > Pseudomonadaceae > Pseudomonas > Pseudomonas sp. DD1. Next base: position 378,812 of record NZ_MSAJ01000029.1, read on the forward strand.
CACCTTGATCTGGGAAGGCGACGTGCCACCCGGTTTTGAAGTGCTGGTGGCGCCGGTCAAGGCGTTCTTCAACCATCGGCGCAACGAGAAGTTGACCGCCTGGATGCAGGCCGACCTGGCCAAGCGCCCGGTGGACCGCTTGATCGGCTTCAACAAAATGCCCGGCCTGGATGTGTACTACGCGGCAGACGGCTGTTTTGAGGACAAGGCGCAGAACCTGCGGCATTCGCTGTATCGCAGCTTTGGCCGCTACCGGCACTTTGCCGAGTACGAGCGCGCGGTGTTTGCCAAGGAGGCCAAGACCCAAGTGCTGATGATCTCCGAGGTCCAGCAGCCGCTGTTTATCAAACACTACGACACGCCGCTGGCGCGCTTCCACCTGCTGCCACCGGGCATCGCCCTGGACCGTCGGGCGCCGCCGAATGCGGCCGAGATCCGCGCTGGCTTCCGTGCCGAATTCAACCTCGCGGACGACGATCTGCTGCTGGTGCAGATCGGTTCGGGCTTCAAGACCAAGGGCGTGGACCGCAGCCTCAAGGCGCTGGCCGCACTGCCGCCAGACCTGAAGAAGCGCACCCGCCTGTTTGTAATTGGCCAGGACGACCCCAAAGTATTCCAATTGCAGAGTGCTACCCTGGGCCTGGGCGACAATGTGCAGTTCCTCAAGGGGCGCAGTGATATCCCGCGTTTCCTGCTGGGCGCCGACCTGTTGATTCACCCGGCGTACAACGAAAACACCGGGACCGTGCTGCTCGAAGCCCTGGTGGCCGGGTTGCCGGTACTGGTCACAGCGGTGTGTGGTTATGCCCATTACATCAGCGAAGCTGATTGCGGGCGTGTGCTGGACGAGCCTTTCGAACAGGCCCAGCTCAACCAGTACCTGGCCGGGATGCTCAGTGATCAGCAGCAACGTGCGGCCTGGAGCCGCAATGGTCTGGCCTTCGCCGAGACGGCCGACCTCTATAGCATGCCGCAGCACGCTGCGGATGTAATTCTGGCGGAGCAACACTGATGAAGTTGATTCTTGCCGAACCGTTCAAGAGCCTTTGGGCCGGGCGCGATGCGTTCGCCGAAGTCGAGCTGTTGGAGGGTGAGGTTTACCGTGAACTGGAAGCCCGTCGCACCTTGCGCACCGAGGTGGATGGACGCGGCTACTTTGTGAAAATCCACCGTGGCATCGGCTGGGGTGAAATTTTCAAGAACCTGTTCACCGCCAAACTGCCGGTGCTGGGCGCCGGGCAGGAGTGGCAGGCAATCCAGCGCCTGCACGAAGTGGGCGTACCGACCATGACCGCCGTGGCCTACGGCGAGCGCGGCGCCAACCCGGCCGACCAGCATTCCTTTATTGTCACCCAAGAGCTGGCACCGACCATCAGCCTGGAAGACTTGAGCATGGACTGGCTCAAGCAGCCACCCGAGCCGCGTCTCAAGCGCGCGCTGATTGCCGAAGTGGCCCGTATGACCGGGATGATGCATCGCGCTGGCGTCAACCATCGTGACTGCTACATCTGCCACTTCCTGCTGCACACCGACAAACCGGTGACGGCCGATGACTTCAAACTGTCGGTGATCGACCTGCACCGTGCCCAAGTGCGCCCGCGTATCAGTCAGCGCTGGCGCAACAAGGACTTGGCGGCCCTGTATTTCTCGATCCTGGATATCGGCCTGACCCGCCGCGACAAGTTGCGCTTCCTCAAAGGCTACTTCCAGCAACCCCTGCGCCAGATCCTGGCCGAGGAAGGCGCGCTGCTGCAGTGGCTGGAGCGCAAGGCCAGCAAGCTCTATGACCGTAAAGTCCGGTACGGAGGTGCGCTCTGATGGCGGGTTGGAACCTGGAACCTGCTTACTCGGAGCTTGTGGACGATTTTGGTAGCCTCGATGCGGTGTTTGCCCTGCAAGGCGAGCGGCTGACCCGGGATCCGCTGTCCGAAGTCATTCGTGTGCAGCGCGGCGGGGTCAACTATTACGTCAAGCGCTACACCGGCGCCGGCAAGGGGTTGCGGCGTTACCTGGGCAAACCACGGGTCAAGTCCGAATGGCAGAACCTCAAGCGCTTCGCCAAGTGGGGCATTCCCACGGCCGAAGTCGTGGCCTGGGGCCTGGAGCGCAAGGGCCTGGCCTATGATCGTGGGGCGATGATCACCCGCGAGTTGCCCCGCACCGAAGACCTGGCGGCCCTGGCCGAACGCAAGGATCCGCAATTGTCCGACCCGGTATGGGTCGACAAGGTCAGCCGCCAGCTCGCCGAATACACCCGGACCATGCACGACCACCGGTTTACCCACAACGATTTGAAGTGGCGCAACCTGTTGATCGACGACCAGCAGACCCTGTACCTGATCGACTGCCCCAACGGCGACTTCTGGCGCGGGTTCTGGCTCAAGTACCGGATCACCAAGGACCTGGCGTGCCTGGACAAGGTTGCCAAATACCACTTGTCGGCCACCCAGCGCCTACGCTTCTACATGCAATATTGTCGGCGCAAGCACCTGAATACGTCGGATAAACAGCGGATTCGCCATGTGCTGAAGTTTTTCGAGGGACGCGAATGAATGACTTCCTGGCAACTGAAGACCGGGCCTTGCTGGAGCGCAATGGCCTGGCTGACTTCGACGCCCTGTGGGCCAGGCAACTGGACGCAGTGGATGAGCCCAACACCAGTCGCGGCGGCTGGAGCAGTGTGTTCCGCCTGGAACTGGAAGGCCGTGGCTTTTACCTCAAGCGCCAGAGCAACTACCTGACGCGCACCCTGCATCGGCCCTTTGGCGAGCCGACCTTTGCCCGTGAGTTTCGCAATATCAGCCGCTATCGGCAGAAGGCGATCCCGGCCTTGCAGGCCGCCTTTTATGGCGAGCGCAAGGTTGCCGGCGAATACCGCGCCTTGCTGCTGACCCGCGCGCTGGATGGCTGGAATGACCTGGACTCACTGCTCGAGCAGTGGCCGGCCCTGAGTGCTGACCAGCACCACGCGATCCTCGTGGCTTGCGGCCAATTGGCGCGCAAGCTCCATGGCGTCGGCCAGGTGCATGGCTGTTTTTACCCCAAACATATCTTCCTGCAGGCCACCGGCGACGGTTACGCAGCGCAGTTGATCGACCTGGAAAAAACCCGGCCGCTGTTGCTGGGCCGGCGTGATCGGGTCAAAGACCTTGAGCCATTGCTGCGCCGTGCTGGCGCATGGACATCTGCGCAGGTGCGGCAATTCCTGGCGGCCTACCTCGACCAGCCGGAGGACAGTTCGCTGGTGGATACCTGGGCGCAGTACCTGGCGGGGCGGCGCAGTCACAAGGAGGCCCGCTGATGCGGTTGTCTGAGCTCAAAAACGCCGGGCGCACGCCCACGTTGCCCTTGAGTATTGAGTTGGCGGATGCAGCGGGCCCTGGGCAGTTGCAATTGCTGAGCCTGTTGCGGGTGTTGCCCGGTCAGCGTTATGTGGGCGCGGCCATCTGGCGCGGCCGGCCGGTGCTGGCCAAGTTGCTGGTGGGTAGCAACGCCGCGCGACATTTCCAGCGCGAACTCCAGGGCGTGCGCCTGCTCGCCGAGCAAGGCCTCACCACCCCGCTGTTGCTCGCCGACGGCCTGCAAGACGGTGAGGGTGGCTGGCTGCTGTTCGAGTTTCTGGAAGGGGCCCAAAGCCTGGCCGACGCCTGGGCGGCAGTCGAAGCCTTGCCGCCCTTGGCCGATGAGCAACAGGCGGTACTGGCCGAAGCGCTGGGTGCGATTGCCCAGATGCACGCCAAGGGTTTGTGGCAGGAAGATCTGCACCTGGACAACCTGATGCGTCAGGCGGACAAGCTGTATTTGATCGACGGGGGGGGCATCTGCGTCGAACAGGCGGGTAAACCTCTGTCACGTAACCGGGTGCTGGAAAACCTCGGGGTGTTTTTTGCCCAGTTACCGAGCGACCTCGAACCGTTTACCGAAGAATTACTGGTGCACTACCTGTTAAGCAACGGCGAGCACGCGTTGCCCCTGGAAGCCTTGCAAAAACAGGTGCGCAAAGTGCGCGCCTGGCGCCTGAAAGACTTCATGGGCAAGATCGGCCGTGAGTGCACCTTGTTCAGCGTAGTGCGCGGGGCCTTTGGGCTGCGCGCCATCCGGCGTGAAGAAGAAGCCACCCTGCTGCCGGTACTGGCAAACGTCGATAGGCTTGTCGACCAGGGCCAAATGTACAAGGCCGGCGCCTCGGCCACGGTGGCCGGGGTTGATGCTGCGGGTCGAGCGCTGGTGATCAAACGCTACAACATCAAGGGTTTTACACACTGGCTCAGGCGCTTCTGGAGGCCCAGCCGCGCCTGGCACGCCTGGAGCGAAGGCAACCGCCTGACATTCCTGGGGATTGCCACGCCCAAGCCCCTGGCGCTTCTGGAGCGACGCTTTTTCTGGCTGCGCAGCCGGGCTTATCTGGTCACCGAGCACCTGTCCGGGCCCGACCTGATCGAACACCTGGCCCCTTACGTGGACAACGGCGAGGTGCCCGAGCCTGAACTGCTGGCCCTGGATCGCCTGTTTGGCGAGCTGATTCGCGAGCGGATCAGCCATGGCGACTTCAAGGGGCGCAACCTGTTCTGGCAAGGAGGGCGTTGGGTGCTGATTGATCTGGATTCGATGTGTCAGCATGGCTCGCTGAGCAGCTTCGCACCGGCGTTTGCCAAGGACCGTGCGCGGTTTATGCGCAACTGGCCGGCTGATAGTGCTTTGTATCGTGTGATTGATCAGCGCTTGCCCAAGGTGAGCGAGTTAGTTGGGTGATTCGCGTTAGGCCGTCATAAGTCGTAGCGATTTCTTCAGGTCTGGGAAATCACAGTGTTTTCGAAGGCAAGGGGCATTACTTAATATTTTGATTAAGTAGTGCTCTGGACATTGTTTATTGGGGTTAATAGGTTGTATCGACGCTTGATAGGAATATCTTATATAGATGTTTATTGAATGGTCGAAATGTTAATTCCGGGAGTGTGCAAATGACTTCGATAACAGGCTTTCATCCGTTTTCTTTTTACAGTGATCTGGCCGGTAAAAATAAGCCGATAGATCCGGTGAATCCAACAAGCCCAATAGATAAAGTGCAGTCGGGTGTGCGCAATCCAAAGGACACAACCGCTGGTGATGATGCCGAATTTTTTAACGCCGATACCCAGGAATGGCAGCCAACCGCCTCTAATGGCAAAGGTGATGGCGGTTATGTGAACTTCGGTGATCCCTATCGAGAGCCCATAGATCATGAGCTGGTTTACGGAGCCAATGGGGAGTGGCAATTAAAAGCTGATGGATGATTGCTTAAAAGTTGAGTGGGTATTTTTGTTTGTAGTTCTTTGTAATTTTGGTGGGTACTTTTCAAAGTGTAGGGGTCGGGTTATAGGAAGTTTCTGTTATTAATGTGGGAGCCAAATGGGCAATGTTATTTGCCCATTGGTTTTTATCACTCAAAAGCTGTACTGGACTCCTGCGCCCGCATACCACGACCTGCCGGGCGCGGCTTCGTAATAACGATCGTTGCCATCGCCGACAATCACCGAACCGATGTACTGGCGATCCAGCAGGTTGTCCAGGCGCAGGGTCTGGTGAAAGGTCCAGTGTTCGACTTTCTGTTCAAAGCGTGCACGCCAGTTGAAAACGCTGTAAGCCGGTGCCGCTTGTTTCTGGTTGGTGTCTTCGACATAGATCTTGCTGCGGTACATGCCTTCGACGGCGGTGCTGACCCAGTCCCGTGGTTTCCAGTTCAGTTCGGCAAAGAGCGTGGTCTGTGGGACGCCGGGTAGGTAGTTGCCCTTCTCCACGGTTTTGCCGCTGTTGCTGAAGTTGCTGTCGTAGGTGGCTTGCAGGCGGGTGTAGGCGAGGTTGGCGCTCCACTGTTCGCTCAGTTGGCTTTCGATACCCAGCTCAAAGCCACGGCGCAGGGTGCGGCCGGCGTTTTGGTAGCTGGTGCGTCCATCCTTCGATGCATTGACCACCAACTCATCTTCCGTAGTTATTTGGAATACGGCAGCGTTGACCCGCGTGCTGTTGTTCACCTGCGCCTTCAAGCCCACTTCATATTGAGTGCTTTCTGACGGCTTCAGGCCAAAGTTGAAACCTTCGATGTCACCAGGGGCGTAAGCCAGCTCTGCCTGGGTCGGTGTCTCGAAGCCTTTGCCGGCGCTGATGTAACCATGCAGATCGGGTGTGAAGGCGTACATCACGCTCACTGAGGGCGTATTCTTTTGATAGGTCTTGTTGCCGCTGGCATCGCCATTACCATTGCTAAAGAACTTGTCATTGACGTCAAGCTCCATGGTGCTGTGGCGCACCCCGGCTTGCAGGGTCCAGCGGTCGATGGCCCAGTTGGCCTGGATGTACGGGTCGAGGCTGCGGGCGGTGTCGATTTCATTGCGGCGTAATTCGCCTTTCACGCCGAGGGTGTTGCCGTTGTAGTTCTGGTAGCCGTGACGGCTGTCTTCGCTCTGGTCGAAGTCCAGGCCGGTGATGATCATCAATTCGCCCGGCACGCTGTCTATGGGCTGCATCCAGCGCACGCCACCGCCGTAGAACTTGCGGTCGAATTGCACTACGCCGCCGCCGCCAAGCTCGTTTGTGGGTGTGCCTTTGGGAATCGACAAATACTGAATCACACTCCTGCGCCCGGTGTAGGCATTCACCTGCAATGTCGCATCGCCAATGTACCGCTCGTAATTCATCCCTACCTGTTGGTGATCAATGCTCTTGCGTGTGTTGTACGCCAGGGCATTGCTGCTCACCGAGCGCGGGTCGGCCTTGTAGCCTGCCCAGGTCTGCCCCAGCGGGTCCTGGGTGCCGTTCTGCTCCAGGCTGCTGTAGATCAGGGCCAGCTTGCTGTCGTCATCGGGCTCGAGGTTGAGCTTGGCGAAGGTCTGGTCGCGGCGGGCGCTGCTGTGGTCGCGGTAGCCGTCGGTGTCCATGCGTGAGGCATCGAGGACAAAACCGGCGCCCTGCACCGCGCCCTCGGCGCTGAGGTGGTGCTTGTTCAGGCCATCGCTGCCGACCAGGGTTTCGGCGCCGATACGGGGTGGGCCTTCGCCGTTGCGCGAGAACATCTGGATCACCCCGCCGGCGTTGCTGCCATACAGGGTGGCGGCCGGGCCGCGCAGGACTTCGATGCGGTCGGCGGTGTCGAGGTTGAAGGTGGCGGCCTGGCCCTGGCCATCCGGGGTGCTGGCGGGGATGCCATCGGCAATCAGCTTGATCCCGCGTACGCCAAACGCCGAACGCGCGCCAAAACCACGGGAGGAAATCTGCAGGTCCTGGGCATAGTTCTGGCGGTTCTGCACCACCAGCCCCGGCACGCGGGACAGGGCTTCCGAGGCATTGACGCCCAACTGGCCGTCGCTGATCTGCTCACGGCTGATGCTGTCCACCGAGTAGGGCAGGTCGAAACTGCGGCTGGCGCTACGCGAGCCCGTCACCACACTGGGGTCGAGAATCAGTGGGGCGTCTTCGGCCAGGGCCGTTTGCTGCAGGCCCAGCAGGCTGGGGAGCAACATCGCAAAACAGGTGGGAGCAACAACTTTCATGAGCGAACCAACTTCCATGACGCGCAGCGCCGGCGCGGAAAAAAGGGCGCGAGTTTAACGATTCTGCGTGGCGTTTCCGAAGAATATTCCCGCAAAATACCGGCATATTCGTCTTACGCCATCTTGGGTTAGGCTGTCCGCTCCATGCCAAAGAGGGTTGCCCGTGAATCCTACAAACATTCTGCTGCTTGCCGCCATTGTCCTTTCGACCACTGCCTGCGGCACCCTCGACACGGTGTTTCGCGAAGACGCAGTAGCCAGCCAGAAACTCAAGGACCTGCGCAGCCACTGCGAGAGCGTGCCCCGTATCTACAGCGGGGTGGTGTATGACTTCTGCTCCCTGAATGGCGAACCCAACGGCAAGAAAAGCCTGGAAGACCAGCAGATTGCCTCGGTGCCCTGGATTGCCATTGATTTTGCCCTGTCGGGCGTCCTCGATACTTTGGTACTGCCCTACACCGTCTACCGACAGAGCCGCGATGGCAGTATCGAGATTTTCCGATGATGCCTCTTGTTTCTCCCTGCCATTTGCGGCTAGAGGCGTTTTGCCGCTTTTAAGCTATAATCCCGCCCTTTAGCTTTTCTCGCTGAGGCGAGGGGCACACATTTTTTCAGGCGCCAGCGCCTGCATGCAGACTAAAAGAGGCTAGACCCCAGTGGCATTGACGATTCTTGGCCTGTCCGGCGCCCTTAGCCATGATCCCTCCGCAGCCCTGTATATCGACGGCAAGCTGATCGCGGCCGCCGAAGAAGAGCGCTTCGTACGCGATAAACATGCAAAGAACCGCATGCCCTACGAATCGGCGAAGTTCTGCCTGGAACAGGCTGGCATCAAACCCTCCGACGTTGATGTGGTGGCGATCCCGTTTGCCCCGATCAGCTTGTTCGGCGAGGCTCGCTGGCACTATGCCAAGCGTTACTGGTACGCCCCGGACCGCGCCCTTGACGCGATCCTGATGGGCAACCGGCGCTACAAGCGCTATCGCAACAAGATTGTCTGGTGCCTGGAGCAACTGGGCTTCGATCCGAAGAAGATCAAGATCGAGCCGGTTGAACACCACCTGGCCCACGCCTCCAGCGCCTATCACTGCTCGGGCTTCCAGGAGAAGACCGCGATCCTCGGGATCGACGGTAAAGGCGAGTACGCCACGACCTTCTTCGGTTATGGCGAGAACGGCAAGATCCACAAGATCAAAGAATTCTACGATCCGGACTCCCTGGGCGGCCTGTACGGCGCGATCACCGAGTTCCTCGGTTTCGAGATGCTCGACGGCGAGTTCAAGGTCATGGGCATGGCACCCTATGGCGATGCCAGCAAGTACGATTTCTCGCGCCTGGCCTCTTTTGAAAATGGCGAGCTGGTGATCAACACCGACTACGCCAACGTCATCGGCCTGCGCCGCTATAAAGAGAAGGGCAAGGGCTTCTACTTCTCGCCAAAACTGATCGAGTGGCTGGGCCCCAAGCGCGAAGGCGACATCGCCGACGAGCCGTACATCCACTACGCGGCCAGCATGCAAGCGCTGTTCGAGAAGCTGTCGTTGCAGATGATCGACCATTACCTGGGCGATATCCTCAAAGAAACCGGCAAGCTGGCCTTCGCCGGCGGCTGCGCGTTGAACGTCAAGTTGAACCAGAAGATCATTGCCCGCGACGACGTCAAGGAGCTGTTCGTGCAGCCGGCGTCCGGCGATGCCGGTACCGCCGTGGGTGCTGCGGCCTATGTGTCCCATGCCCGTGGGGTACCGGTAGAGAAGATGGAGCACGTCTATCTCGGCCCGTCCTACAGCAACGAAGAAGTGATTGCCGCGTGTGCCAAGCACCCGAGCAAGCCGAAGTGGCGCCAGATCGACGATATGCCCAAGCGCATCGCCCAGATCATGGTCGACGGCAACCCGGTGGCCTGGTTCCAGGGACGCATGGAGTTCGGTCCGCGTGCCTTGGGCGGTCGTTCGATCATCGGTTGCCCGAGCGCCGTGGGCGTGGCTGACCGGATCAACCACCAGATCAAGTTCCGCGAGCGCTGGAGGCCTTTCTGCCCGTCGATGCTCGACACCGTGGCCCCGCAGATGATCAAGGTCGATCACCCGGCCCCGTTCATGACCTTCACCTTTGAAGTGGCCGAAGAGTGGAAAACCCGCGTGCCGGAAGTGGTCCATGAAGATGGCACCTCTCGCGCCCAGGTGCTCAAGCGCGAGTACAACCCGCGCTACTACGACATGATGAAAGAGCTGGAAGTGCTGACCGGCAACGGTGTGTCCCTGAACACCTCGCTCAACCGCCGTGGCGAAGCGATGATCTGCTCGCCGACCGACGCCCTGAACATGTTCTTCGGCTCCGACCTGCAGTACCTGATCATGGAAGACATCCTGGTCGTCAAAGATGGTGTGGAAGGGCAAGCCGTTGACTGAAGCACTGATTGGCGTCGTCATCCCTGCCTACAACTACGCGCGCACCCTGGGGCGCGCGGTTGAGTCGGTGCTGGCGCAACTCGACGAAGCTGATGCGCAGTTGTTGGTGATTGATGACGGCTCTACCGACGATACGCCGCAGGTGCTGGACGCTCTGCTGGCCAAGCATCCCGGACGCTTCCAGGTGCTGCGCAAGCCCAATGGCGGCCTGGCCTCGGTGCGCAATCGTGGCATTGAGGAGTCTGCGGGCCAGTACCTGATGTTCCTGGACGCCGATGATGAAATGGCCCCGGGCGCCCTGGCCCTGGTTGCGCAGCATATTGCTGCTCACCCGGATAGCCGCCTGATCATCGGTGGCCACTGGTCGGTATTTGAAGATGGCAAGCGCCGCCTGCATGCCGTCAAGCCGTTGCCTGCGACGCCTTATCTGCGGGTGCGCGGGTATTTGCTGGACAAGACCATCGCCATCTCCAATGGCGCCTGCGCCATGCACCGGGAGATTTTTGCGGTAGGCAACTACCCGGAGCGCATGCGCAACGCCGAGGATATCCCGGTGTTTGCCCAGGCCCTGGCGCGCGTGCCCTGCACGGTTATCGACCAGCCGCTGGCGTTGGTCTACAAACATGCGGACAGCTTGCGGCATGACATCAAGCACAGTGTGGCGGCAGGCGTGAGTCTGGTTGACGAGGTGTTTTCGCCAGTGCGTATGCCGGCAGAGTTGCAAGGCTTGCGCAGTGCGTTTCTCGCGCAGCGCTGCCTGTCTTTGTTTCGCAATTGCTTCAGTGCTGGGGAGTACACGCTTGCCAGGCAGTTTTACTGCCAGGCGGTGCGTACAGACTGGCGCGCCCTGACGCGTTGGTCGTACACACGCAAGGCGCTTCAGCTGATGTTCAAGTAAGCGTTTTGTAGCCTGTTACGCTACGCCTGGAATGACCTATGAAGCGCCTGAGTTGATTGCAATGATCGGGCGTTGGTTTTTTTGTGGCGTGGTGGTTTTTCTGGAACATATGTTTTCAAATCTTGTGCACACGATGTGACGCCAGGTTTTAAGGGGGGGGTGTGGTTGGTTTCGGCAGTAAGTTGTGGGCCCGGGTTTTGAGTGTTGTCGTCGAACATCCCGTTCGAGTGGCATTTTTCGGGAGTTTGCTGCTATCCCTGATCGCCGTATTGGGCGCCGCGACAGTCGGGCGTGATGCGGCGTTCTACCTGACCATTGCCCAGGACGCTCACGTCCACGGCCCGAAAGCCGCCTTTGCCCTGTTCAACTGGCCCTGGTTCTCCCTGCTCCTGGCGGGCACCCATTCGGTTACAGCCCTGCCCATAGAGCTGAGTGCTTACTTGTGGTGTTCGCTGTTTGCCGCCGGGACTTGTGCCCTGCTGGTTGACTGCGTTCGCCAGCGCTCGGTGCAGGTTGCGCCCTGGGCGTGCCTGGTGGTGTTGGCGATGCCGGCGTTCAACCAGTTTCGTGGCGAGATCCTGCGTGAGTTCGGCTTCTGGTTTTTCTGCACCCTGACGCTCTGGCTGGCCATGCGTTGGCAGGCCCGAGGGGGTTGGCTGCGTGCGTCAACCATCCACCTGGCAATTGTCGCGGCGGCAGCCTTCCGGCTGGAAGCGTTGTTGCTGTTGCCTGCGCTGGGCTTATGGCAGTTGCCTGGCCTGTGGCTGCGTGAGCGGCGCCTGGCGCTCCTGCAGTTTGTTGCGCTACCGCTGCTCGGCGTGGTGGCGGGGATGGTACTGGTCTCGGCAACCGGTGGTTTTTCATCGGCGCGCGTTGCCTACTATATGGACCTGATCAACCCGAGCAGTGTCCTGGCGTCATTTGATTTGCTGCGCGAGCAGTTCGCCAACTCGCTGATCAACAAGTACTCCCAGGATGAAGCCGGACGCATCATCTTTTTTGGCATCCTGGCGGCCATGGCCATCAGCTTTGTGAATATTTGCGGTCCGTTTGCCGTGCCGTTTTTACGGGGCCGCAATTGGCAGGCGATCAAGCGCTACTGGCATGAATACCGGCCTTTTGCCTGGGCGGCGGTGTTGTACCTGCTGGTATTGTTGTTGTTCTTTATCCAGCAGCAGTTCATGAACGTGCGCTACATGAGCTTCTTGAACCTGCTGTTGGTGCCGGCGCTGGCGATGGCGCTGCAGATGTTTGCCCAGCAGTTCCCGCGCCTGGGCAAGGCGCTGGTGGCGATATGCCTATTGGTGATGCTGTCCAATGTGGTGTCCACCGGGCCGGGCAAGGTCCAGTACGTCGAGGCGGGGCGCTGGATGGCGGCGAATGTCGAGCCGGATGTGCCTGCTTACTTCGATGATGGTCGTATCGGCTATTACGCTGGACGGGGTTATCTGCTCAAGCAATTGACGCGGGAGGTGGCAATGTCACCGGCCTATGCGGATAAATTCCGCTACTTCCTGATCGAAGCCCGCGGTAACGAGCCCTGGCTCACCAGCTGGCTGGCCGAGCGCAACCTGCGCATCGTCGAGCGCTTCGCCAATCGCCGAGGCGCCACGGTACTGGTCATCACCCAGTGAGATCAGTCCAGTAATTGCCGCAGGCGCTCAATCAACGGCGCCTGTTGACTGCCTGCCGGCAAGCCCTGGCGATAGCCATCGAAAAAGGCTTGCCCGGCATCATCGCCCAGCAGCCACTGGCGGTCCTCAGGGTAGCGTCGCAGGTGGCTGAAGTTACGCAGGCGCTTGCTCTGGCTCAGGGGGGCGGTCTGGCAACTCAGGTCGGCAATGTCGATCAGCCCCAGGGTGTTTTCCGGTGTCAGGACCACGTTGCCAAAGTGCAGCGAGCGAAAGTACACGCCCTTCTCATGCAATTGCGCAATGAAGCTGCCAAGACGCACACGCAGGGCGTCGGCCTCGGTTTTGGCAAGCTGCAACTGGCGGATGGTTTCTCCGGCCAGCGGGCTGTAGTACACCGCATCCCGCGCAATGCTGGGGATGCGATACACCGCAATGATGCGCGGGCAGGGGATATCCCGTTGCTGCAGGGCGCGGGTGTTGTTGGCGAAACGTTGTGCATACGGGTAGAACAGCGCCGAACTGAGCAGGCGCTTGCGCCGGAACAGTTTGAGCATGCAACCATCGGTCAACCGGAGCACCTTGTCGCCAGAACCATCGGCTTCCAGCACCTGCGCGCCGGCGCGCAGTGCCTCATAGGTGTTGTGATCGATTACTTGCATGCCTGACTCCCATCAATAGCCGGTTATCTTAACCGACTTGGTGCAAGGCTGGCCCCTGCTCATGTTTTTTGGGCTGAAGAGGCCTGTGATATGATCCGCGCCTTACTGATTTGCGCGGATTCCCATGAGCAGTCCTGAACCGAAAACCCAGTCGACGCTGGCGATTTACTTTCGCCTCCTGACTTACGTACGGCCTTATGTGGGTCTGTTCATCCTGAGTATCGTCGGGTTCCTGATCTTCGCATCGACCCAGCCGATGCTCGCTTATATCCTCAAATATTTCGTCGATGGCCTGGCGAACCCCGAGGCCAGTCTGTTCCCCGGCAACCCCTATCTGGGCAAGTTGCAGTTGCTGGAAACCGTGCCGCTGATGATCGTGCTGATCGCGGCCTGGCAGGGCGTAGGTTCGTTCCTCGGCAACTTCTTCCTGGCCCGGGTTTCCCTGGGGCTGGTCCACGACCTGCGTGTAGTGCTGTTCAACAAGCTGTTGGAGTTGCCCAACCGCTTCTTTGACAAGAACAACTCCGGCCATCTGATCTCGCGCATTACCTTTAACGTGACCATGGTTACCGGCGCTGCCACCGATGCGATCAAGGTGGTTATCCGTGAAGGCATGACCGTGATTTTCCTGTTCTGCACCCTGGTGTGGATGAACTGGAAACTGACCCTGGTGATGCTGGCGATCCTGCCGGTGATCGGCATGATGGTGAATAGCACCAGCCGTAAATTTCGCAAGCAAAGCAAGAAAATCCAGGTGTCCATGGGCGACGTGACCCATGTGGCATCCGAGACGATCCACGGCTACCGCGTGGTCCGCAGCTTTGGCGGTGAGCAGTATGAAAAGGTGCGCTTCAAGCAGGCGAGCCTGAGCAACACCGAGAAGCAACTGGCGATGACCAAGACCGGCGCGGTGTACACGCCGATGTTGCAGTTGGTGACCTACAGTGCGATGGCCGTGGTCATGTTCCTGGTCCTGTATTTGCGTGGCGATGCCTCGCCGGGTGATCTGGTGGCCTACATCACCATGGCTGGCTTGTTGCCTAAGCCGATTCGCCAGCTTTCCGAAGTCAGCTCGACCATCCAGAAGGGTGTGGCGGGTGCCGAAAGTATTTTCGAGCAGTTGGATGAGCCGGTAGAAGTTGACCAGGGCGTGATTGAACATGAGCGTCTGGCGGGGCGCATTGAAGTGCGCAACCTCAGCTTCCAATACCCGGATAGCGACAAGAAGGTGCTCAACGACATCAGCTTTATCGTCGAGCCTGGGCAAATGGTCGCATTGGTAGGGCGTTCGGGCAGCGGAAAATCCACCCTGGCGGGTTTGATCCCACGCTTCTATCAGCACGAACAGGGGCAGATTCTGCTCGATGGCGTACGCGTGCAGGATTTCACCCTGCGTAACCTGCGCCGGCAAATCGCCCTGGTGACCCAGCAGGTCACCTTGTTCAACGACACCGTGACCAACAACATCGCCTATGGCGACCTGGCCGGCGCGCCCACCGACGCGGTGCATCATGCCGCTCGCGAAGCCTATGCCGATGAGTTCATCGTGAAGATGCCCCAGGGCTATGAAACCCTGGTGGGCGAGAACGGCGTGTTGCTGTCCGGTGGCCAGCGCCAACGCATCGCGATTGCCCGGGCCCTGCTCAAGGATGCGCCGCTGTTGATTCTCGACGAGGCCACCTCGGCCCTGGATACCGAGTCCGAGCGCCATATCCAGGCCGCCCTGGACCATGTGGTGAAGAACCGCACGACCCTGGTGATTGCCCACCGCCTGAGCACCATCGAGAAAGCCGACCTGATCCTGGTGATGGATGACGGCCAGATTGTCGAGCGCGGCACCCACGTTGAGTTGCTGGCGAAGAATGGCTACTACGCGCGGTTGCACGCCAAGGAGTTCGAAGAAGGTGACCCGGTGACGCCCTCCCACGTGACAGATGCCTATTGAGGCGCCATTGCAGCCAGGCTGGCATTGACCGCCAGGATTGAATCGGTCGATGCTTTTCCCTGTGCTAATATCGCGCCCCTGTTCATTTTGTATGTGGGTTGCTCCATGAAGTTGTCCATGCCGCGATTCGATCAAGCCCCTGTCTTGGTGGTCGGCGATGTCATGCTCGACCGTTACTGGCATGGCGGTACCTCACGGATTTCCCCTGAGGCACCGGTACCGGTAGTCAAGGTCGAGCAAATCGAAGACCGTCCAGGTGGCGCCGCCAACGTTGCCCTTAACATCGCCGCGCTCGGCGCCCCGGCCTCCCTGGTTGGCGTGACCGGCGACGACGAAGCCGCCGACAGCCTGACCAACAGCCTGCGCGGCGCTGGCGTGCGTGCGTTGTTCCAGCGCATTGCCCACCAGCCGACCATCGTCAAGCTGCGGGTCATGAGCCGTCACCAGCAATTGCTGCGTATCGACTTTGAAGAACCCTTTGCCACCGACGCCCTGGCCCTTAGTGACCAGGTCGACGCGTTGCTTGAAGGCATCAAGGTGCTGGTGCTGTCGGACTACGGCAAAGGCGCACTGAAAAACCACCAGGTGCTGATCCAGGCTGCCAAGGCCCGGGGCATCCCGGTGCTGGCCGATCCCAAGGGCAAGGACTTCTCGGTCTACCGGGGCGCCAGCCTGATCACGCCGAATCTCAGCGAATTTGAAACCATCGTCGGCGGCTGCGTCGATGAGCACGACTTGGTGAGCAAAGGCGCAAGCCTGATGGCCGACCTCGACCTCGGCGCGTTGCTGGTGACCCGTGGCGAACACGGCATGACCCTGCTGCGCCCCGGTCACCCGGCCATGCACCTGCCTGCGCGAGCGCGGGAAGTGTTCGACGTCACCGGCGCCGGCGACACCGTTATCTCCACCCTGGCGGCGGCGATCGCCGCCGGCGAGGAGTTGCCCCACGCGGTGGCCCTGGCCAACCTGGCGGCGAGCATCGTGGTCGGCAAACTGGGTACGGCGTCCATCAGCGCCCCGGAACTGCGTCGCGCGATCCAGCGTGAGGAAGGTTCGGAGCGTGGCGTGTTGAGCCTTGAGCAGTTGCTGCTGGCGATTGACGATGCCCGCGCCCATAACGAAAGCATTGTCTTCACCAACGGTTGCTTCGACATCCTGCATGCTGGCCATGTGACTTACCTGGAGCAGGCTCGCGCCCAGGGTGATCGCCTGATCGTGGCGATCAACGACGATGCTTCGGTCAGTCGCCTCAAAGGCCCTGGCCGGCCGATCAACAGCGTGGATCGGCGCATGGCGGTGCTGGCTGGGTTAGGCGCGGTGGACTGGGTGATCAGCTTCTCCGAGGGCACCCCGGAAAACCTGTTGGCCCAGGTCAAGCCAGATGTATTGGTCAAGGGCGGGGATTACTCGGTCGACCAGGTGGTCGGTGCCGATATCGTCAATGCCTATGGCGGCAAGGTCAAAGTCCTGGGATTGGTGGAGAACAGCTCGACCACCGCGATTGTCGATAAAATTCGTCAAACCAACGATGCCGCCCGATAGGTTTACCGCTATGTCTGATGCTCTCGTACTGATTACCGGCGGCGCTGGTTTTATCGGCTCCAATCTGGTCGATGCACTGCTAGCCAAGGGCTATGCGGTGCGCGTGCTGGATAACCTGTCCACCGGCAAGCGCAGTAACCTGCCATTGGATAACCCGCGCCTGCAACTGCTCGAAGGCGATGTGGCCGATGCCGCACTGGTCGCTCGCGCAGCGGTGGGGGCGACGGCGGTGGTGCATCTGGCGGCGGTTGCTTCGGTGCAGGCGTCGGTGGATGACCCGGTCAGTACGCACCAGAGCAACTTCGTGGGCAGCCTGAATGTCTGCGAGGCCATGCGCCAGGCTGGGGTCAAGCGCGTGGTGTTTGCCTCCAGTGCGGCGGTGTATGGCAATAACGGCGAAGGCGACTCGATCGACGAGCAAACCGCCAAGGCACCGTTGACGCCATATGCCTCGGACAAGCTGGCCAGCGAGCACTACTTTGACTTCTATCGCCGCCAGCATGGCCTGGAGCCGGTGATTTTCCGCTTCTTCAATATTTTTGGCCCGCGCCAGGATCCGTCATCGCCGTATTCCGGGGTGATCAGCATCTTCAGCGAGCGCGCGCAAAAAGGCCTGCCGATTGCCGTATTCGGCGACGGTGAGCAAACCCGTGACTTCATGTACGTCGGGGATCTGGTAGCGGTGCTGGTGCAGGCTGTGGAAATGGCGGATGCCCCCCTGGGCGCGATCAATGTCGGCTGGAACCACACCACCACCCTCAAGCAGTTGCTGCAGGCGCTGTCGGAAATCATCGGCTCGTTGCCGGCTGTCAGCTACACAGAGCCGCGCTCGGGGGATATCCGGCACTCCAGAGCCAACAACCAGCGCTTGGCGGCAAGCTTCACATTGCCTGAGCCGACGCCGCTGAAGGTTGGTCTGGAGCGACTACTCAACCAGTAGGTACCGCTCGCCACAGGCGGGGCTGCTTCAGCGACCCGGCTTCTTCGGCACCATCTTGCGCAAGATCTGCCTGGCCCGCCCGGTCAATTGCTTCAACTTCGATTCCTTCTCCGGCGCGCTCAGGCCCTGTTGCCTGAGCCAGTCCTTCCAGCGGATCCGCTCATCGCGCACCAACCAGCCCTCCTGCTGGGCAAAACTCTCCGCCAGGTACAACCCACGGGTGCTCGCCGGGATCAGTTGATCCTTCTTCAGGGTATACAGCTCGGCGCACGGCTGGCCGTCCTTCAGGGGCATCAGGTACAAATCCGGGCGCTGGCGGTCCAGGCGCGCCACCAGTTGGTCGCCCTCCAGGCGTTCGTCCACATGGAACAGGCTCAAGGACTTGGCTTCCTTGGGCACCTCCAGGCGCAGGTCATAGATCAATTGCAGTGAGGCCGTCGGCAGGTGCACATAGGCCCGCGGGCGTTCGATCAACTGCATGCTGGCGCAGCGCACCGGGCGGGCGGCGCCGGACAGCGGCGACAGGCGAAACGGCAAGGCCTCGCGGTAGTGCAGGGCGCTGGAGTAGGGCGCCGGCAGCCAGGTGTCATTGAAACGTCCGCCGAGCCAGCCCTCCGGGGTTTCCAGCAGGCATTCCTCGGCGATTTCCTGGATAGCGGTGTGCAGCGGCAGGTTCAGTTCATGGGCTGGCACGTAGCCGGAGATCAGCTTGAGCACCACATCGCCACGGTCCTGCCGGCGCTGGCGGACTAACACCCAGTAATCGCGGTTTTGCCAATGCAGCGTCAGGCGCACCGACACCCCGAGGTTGGCCAGTTCCAGGGCAAAGCGTTCGGCGTCTGCCACGTCCACTGGCTTGCGCCGCTGCAGGGTCTGGGCAAAGTTGAGCGGCATGCCCACGCTCTGGTAGCTCAGGCCTTCGGGGGTGGCTTCGACGTACAGCGGCAGTGTTTTGAAGTTGCTGGGGTTTTTTCTTATGAGCGTTCGCGGCATGTCGGCTCCTTCTTGCGTCGGGGTCGGCCGCGTCGGCGGCATCAGGATTGGCGAATGATCTTGGCAGCGGTTGCCACATTATGGGCAAGGTGCAGCGGGTTGATGGTCCCGACAATAGCACTGGCCACGCCCGTTTGCGCAAACAACAAGGTGAAACTGGCGTGAATTGGATCCACTCCCGGCTCAAGGCAGGCATGGCCACTGGCCAGAGCCTTTTTCACCAGGATGCCTTTGCCATGGGCGGCGGCATAATCAATCACGGCTTTTTCGTTTTGCTCGCTCAGATTGTAGGTGACCATGGCGCAATCGCCTTGTTCCAGAGCCTTCACCCCGCCTTCGACGGTTTTGCCGGAGAAGCCGAAACCGCGAATCTTGCCCTCGCGCTTAAGCTCCGCCAGAGTCTGGTACACCTCGCAGTCGTTTAGGATATGCAAGTCGTTGCCGTCGGAATGCACCAGCACCAGGTCGATAAAATCCGTTTCCAGGCGTTTCAAGCTGCGCTCCACGGACAACCGGGTGTGGGCGGCACTGAAATCGTGA
The DNA here is from genome assembly GCF_044510355.1 of Pseudomonas sp. DD1. Classification (NCBI taxonomy): domain Bacteria; kingdom Pseudomonadati; phylum Pseudomonadota; class Gammaproteobacteria; order Pseudomonadales; family Pseudomonadaceae; genus Pseudomonas; species Pseudomonas sp. DD1. The sequence continues at coordinate 397,900 of NZ_MSAJ01000029.1, forward strand.
TGGGACACGCCGTCGGCAAATTCTTCGCCGACCTTGCTGACAATCACCCAGTCCTGGCGCTGGCCTCGCAGCAACGGCCCCAGGCGCTCTTCGCTATGGCCGTAGGCGGGTGCGGTGTCGATCAGGTTGATCCCCAGCTCGCGGGCCTGGCGCAGCAACATGCGCGCTTCTTCATCATTGGGGATCTGGAAACCATTGGGGTACTTCACCCCCTGGTCGCGCCCCAGCTTCACGGTGCCCAGGCCCAGTGGCGACACCAGCAGGCCGGTGCTGCCCAGGGGGCGATGGAGGTCATGCAGGGTCGGTAGGCTCATGGCAACAATTGCTCCCAGGCAGGTTGGGCGATGGCCGGGCGCGGCAGTTCGGGCAGCGGTGTGCTTGGCGTTGGCTGGATGCCGTCACGTTGCAGGGCGCCGAGCACCCGGTCGGCGAAGTCCGGCGCCAGGGCCAGCTTGGTCGGCCAGCCCACCAGCAAGCGGCCCTGTTCGGCGAGGAACGCGTTGTCCGGCCGGGTCAGGCCCGTTTGCAGGGGCTCGGCGCGGTCTACCCGCAGGGTCGCCCATTGGGTCTGGCTCATGTCGATCCATGGCAGCAGGTGCGCCAGCTCCTTTTGCGCCGTGGCGATCTGCTCGGCGGGCGTGCGGTGCACACCTTCGGTCTCGGCAATATCACCGCCCATGTACCACACCCAATGGCCATCGGCGGCCGGGTGGGTGGTGATGGTGATCCGTGGCTTGGTGCCGCCACCCAGGCAGTGCGCGTACAGAGGTTTGAGGCCGGGGCCCTTGGCGATGATCATATGCAGCGGGCGTTTTTGCATGGCCGGCTGGCTCAGGCCCAGGGCCGTCAGCAGCTCGGCGGTGCCGCCGCCGGCACTCAGCACGATGCGCTGGGCGCGGATCGCCCGGCCATCGACTTTCAGGCCAACGAGGATGCCACCTTCCAGCAGCGGTTCGATCTGTTGCCCGGCGAGCAGGCCGTCGCCGGCCAATTGTGCCAGGCGCTCGATCAGGCTCGGCACGTCCACCACCAGTTCGGCCAGGCGATAGACCTTGCCCTTGAAGCGGCGGTCTTGCAGGGCCGGCGGCAAATCGTCGCCCTTGACCTGATCGACGCGGCCACGCACCGCCTTGCTGGCGAAGAAGCTGGTGAGGTTGCCGGCCAGGGTGCCCGGCGACCACAGGTAATGGGCCTGGGACAACAGGCGCACGCCCGTCAGGTCCAGCTCGCCAGTACCCGCCAGCGCTTCCCGCCAGCGTCGCGGCATATCGGCAATGGCTTCGGAGGCGCCGGTCAGGGCGCCATGCAGGGCGTACTTCGCACCGCCGTGAATGATCCCCTGGGACTTCACGCTCTGCCCGCCACCCAAGGTCGCGTTCTCCACCACAATCGTGGAGAACCCCTGGCTGCGCAGGCGCGCATTGAGCCAGAGGCCGGCAACCCCGGCGCCGACAATCAGGACGTCGGTGGAAATAACGGATGGCATGGGGCGACCTCAGTGTTCAGAACAAGAGGCCAAGTATACAGACTCGACAGCGGGATCTTTGCCCAGGATCAACAACTGTAGAAGGTCAGTGGCCCGCGGTTTTCGAAAACAACTGAATCACCACCACCCCCAGCACAATCATGCCCATCCCCAGCATCGCCGGCAGATCGAGTTTTTGCCCATAGATAAACAGCGCCGCGATGCTGACCATGACGATCCCCAGCCCCGCCCACACCGCGTAGGCCACGCCCACGGGCACGGTGCGCACCACCAGGGTCAGCATCCAGAATGCGACGCCATAGCCGACGATCACCAGCAGCAGGGGGATCGGCGTGCTCCAGCCCTTGATCGCTTTCATGGAAACGGTGGCGATCACTTCCGAGCAGATGGCAATGGCCAGGTAGTAGTAGGCGGCGTTCATGGGGTGTTCCTCGGAATTGGGGCGCGTAATAAGGCCGGCATTCTAGAGAATCCGCAGATGGGGTAAAGTCATTACCTATCCGAATTAAAGATGGGTTGAGCCGATGAGCGTGCAGTGGAATCTGGAGCAGATGCGTCTGTTTGTCAGCGTCGCCGAGCAGCGTTCGTTCTCGGCGGTGGCACGGGACCAGCGCAAGGCGCAATCGGCGGTGAGCAATGGCATCGCCCTGCTGGAGGCCGACCTGGGCGTGAGCCTGTTTGATCGCAGCAGCGGTCGTCAGCCACGCCTGACCGAGGCCGGCACGGTATTGCTGGAGGAAGCCCGGGAAGTGCTGCGCCAGTGTGAGCGCCTCAACGGCCGCGCCCTGTCCCTGATGCGCGGCGAAGAAGCGCGGCTGCGTCTGGCCCAGGACGAAGCCATGCTGTATCAGCCGGTACTCGACAGTCTTGAGGCGCTGGCCGGGAAATTTCCCAGCCTGGAGGTGCAGTTGTCCAGCACGGCTCAGGGCGATGTCGCTCGCAAGTTGGTGGAGCGCAAGGCCGACCTGGGGTTGCTGTTCTACCACGATCAGATCCCTGAGGCCCTTGAACGGCGGGTGGTCGGCAGTGTGGAAATGGTCACGGTGTGTGGCGTCGGGCACCCGCTGGCCAGGGGTGGGTTTGTCGATTGCCAGCGTTTGGCGCAGTTTCGCCAATTGCTGATGTCGACCCAGACCAGCGTCTACCCCGGCAGCGAGGCGGCCAGCCCCCAGGTATGGCGCGCCGACAGTTTCTACGTGCTGGCCGAATGGTTGGTGCGCGGCCTGGGCTGGGCCTGGTTGCCCCGGCATGTGGTGCAGTACCCGACGTATCAGGGGCAGATGGTCGAGTTGGACAGCGAGTGGACGCCGCCGGCCCTGGTGGTGGAATTGGTGTGGCGGCGCGATGAGCCCCTTGGTCCGGCGGCGCGCTTTCTGGCCGAACGTTTTACCGCGTGTTTGCAGGCGATCGGCTGAAAAAGCCGATAAACTCCGCCGCCATGAATAGAACTCTCTATAGCTGTCTGTTTTACCTGGCGCTGCCGTTGGTGGCCTTACGTCTATGGCTACGGGCCCGCAAGGCGCCGGCCTACGCCAAGCGCGTCAGCGAGCGCTTTTCCTACGGCTTGCCGGTACTCAAGCCCGGCGGGATCTGGGTGCACGCGGTGTCGGTGGGCGAGAGCATCGCCGCCGCGCCGATGATCCGCGGTTTGCTGGAGCGGCATCCACAGTTGCCGATCACCGTTACCTGCATGACGCCCACCGGTTCCGAGCGGATCCAGGCGCTGTTCGCCGATGAACCGCGCATCCAGCATTGCTACCTGCCTTACGATTTACCGTGTGCCGCCAAGCGTTTTCTGGACCGGGTGCAGCCCAGGCTTGCGGTCATCATGGAAACCGAATTGTGGCCCAACCATATTCATCAATGTGCCAAGCGCGGGATCCCCGTGGCCTTGGCCAATGCGCGGCTGTCGGCACGTTCGGCCAAGGGTTACGGGCGTTTCGCCAAGCTGACTGCGCCAATGCTGGCAGAAATGAGCCTGTTTGCCGTGCAGACCGCCACCGAGGCCGAGCGCTTCCGCAGCCTGGGCGCGCGCCCGGAAACAGTCGAAGTCACCGGCTCGATCAAGTTTGACCTGACCATCAACCCCGAACTGCTGGCGCGCGCCGCTGCGTTGCGCGAGCAATGGCAGGCCAGCGAGCGCCCGGTATGGATCGCCGCCAGTACCCACGAGGGCGAAGATGAAGTGGTGCTGGCTGCGCATCGGCAACTACTGGCCAGTTACCCCAACGCGCTGCTGATCCTGGTGCCCCGTCACCCGGAGCGGTTCAACGCAGTGCTGGAGCTTTGCCAACAGCAGGGTTTTGCTACGGTGCAGCGCTCCAGCGGCGCGCCGGTCGGTGCCGACACCTCGGTATTGCTCGGCGACACCATGGGCGAGCTGCTGTTTCTCTACGCCTTGGCCGATAGCGCCTTTGTCGGCGGCAGCCTGGTGCCCAATGGCGGGCACAACCTGCTGGAGCCGGCGGCGCTGGCCAAACCGGTGATCAGTGGCCCGCACCTGTTCAACTTCCTCGAAATCGCCGCGATGATGCGCGAGGCCGGAGCGTTGCAGGAAGTGGATGAGGCCGAGGGGTTGGCCGAGGTGGTGCGGCAGCTGTTCGAGCTACCGCAGGATGCGCGCAAGCGGGCGCTGGCGGGGCTTAAGGTGATGCAGGCTAATCAGGGCGCGTTGAAGCGTTTGCTCGATGGCTTGGACAGACTAATCAAACCCTGACCCCGCTCGGTCAAAAATGTGGGAGCTGGCTTGCTTGCGATAGCCATAGGTATCTACATAACTCTTTTATCTAGTGCTTATTGGGGTTGTGTACATATCCGTTGCTGCGGTTACGGCGGCTATTGGTTCCGCCCTTACGGCGGCTCACTTTGGAAAACCCCAAAGTAAGCAAAGGGCTCTTGCCCCACCACTCTGTGCCTCGCCTAGGCTCGGCATGCCCGCAGTCAGGCATTGCTCCGTGGGCCCGCCGCGATCGGCCATCCATGGCCGTGTCGCGGCTACCCCGGCATCCATGCCGGGGTGCCCACTGCGCAACACCTGCCTGCGGCCATCGTGGTTTAACGGGGCGCCTAAGATCAAAAGCCAAATCAAAAGCAGAGCAACAGCAAACCCAGAGCGCGAAGCTGCATTCCCCCCCTGTGGGAGCTGGCTTGCCTGCGATGGCGGTGTATCAGTCGATAAATGTATTGGCTGATGCACCGTCATCGCAGGCAAGCCCGCTCCCACAGGGTGACGCGCACGCCTCGAAGATCAGGTCGGCTGTCAGGCCGCCTCGCTTTGCTTTTGATCTGAGGCGCCCCGTTAAACCACGCTGGCCGTCATCCGATATTGATTTGGGGGGTAAACCGGCAGGACGCCGGTTTAGCCGCGCTGGGCCAGGGATGGCCCATCGCGGCGGCCCCCCAAATCAATGTCGGATGACGGGCACTCCGAGCCTGGGCGAGGTGCCGAGTGGTGGGGCAAGAGCCCTTTGCTTACTTTGGGGCTTTCCAAAGTGAGCCGCCGTAAGGGCGGAACCCTAAGTGGCCATGACCGCAGCAACGGATATGTACACAAACCTAAGAATCACTAAAGAGACGTGTAGATAAACCGAGGTGCCTGTATCGCGGGCAAGCCCGACTCCCACACCAGCCAACTCTCACACGGGTGTTGTGGCGTGGCTCAATTGTTGGGGCGGGCCTTCAGTTGTTCGGCCGCGGCCTTGGCCAGATCCGGCGGCAGGAAATCCTTGTCCGGGTTGTAGTCAGCCTTCAGGTACCGCGCCAGATCCTGCAGATCCCCCGGGTTCAACGTCCCCGCCGCCTGCTTCAAGCGCAGGTTGTCGAGGATGTAGTCATAACGGCTGTTGTTGTAGTTGCGCACCGAAGTGTACAGCTGGCGCTGGGCGTCGAGCACGTCGACGATATTGCGTGTGCCCACCTGGTAACCGATTTCCGTGGCTTCCACTGCGCTCTGGTTGGAGATGATCGACTGGCGGCGTGCCTGTACCTGTTCCACATCGGTGTTCACCGCGCGGTGCAGGTTGCGGGTGTTTTCCACCACCTGGCGGCGCAGGCCTTCGCGTTGCTGTTCGGTCTGGCCCAGGCGCGAATAGGATTCACGTACCTGGGAGCTGGTGAGGCCGCCGCTGTACAGCGGGATATTCAGGCGCAGGCCGATGGTGCGTTGCTCGACATCACCACGATAGGGCTGGCCGAACGCGTTGGGGTTGCTGAAACCGAGGGCGTCGTTGTCGCCTTTTTCGTATTGCGCCACCGCGTCCAGGGTCGGCGCGTGGCCGGCCTTGCGTTGCTTGAGGGTTTCTTCGGCAGCGGTGACCGCATAGTTGCTGGCCAGCAGGTTCAGGTTCTGCCGTCCGGCGGTGTCGACCCAGGCCTTGGCGTCATTCGGCGCTGGCGGCAAAACGGGCAGGGTGTGGACAATGCCCTGGATCGCGTTGTACTGGCGGTTGGTCAGGGTGATCAGCGCTTCAAACGCGTCATCCACCTGGCGCTGGGCGAGGATCCGGTTGGCCCGCGCGGTGTCGTAGCTGGCCTGGGATTGCAGCACGTCGGTCTTGTCCGACAGGCCCACGTCGAAACGCTCGTTGGACTGGTCCAGTTGGCGCTTGAAAGCGGCTTCTTCGGCCTTGGTCGAGGCCAGGTTGTCCTGGGCGCGCAGCACGGCAAAGTAGTTTTCCGCGCTTTGCAGGATCAGTTCCTGCTCGGTGGCCGACAGCTGCAGTGCGGCCTGTTCATTGACCGCTTCGGCCGCCTGCAACTGGAACCAGCGGTCGGCACGGAACAGTGGCTGGCTAAGGGTCGCACGCCAGGTGTGGGCGTCGCGATTGGCGGTGGCTGACGGGGTGTCGATCTGGGTGCGTACGTTGTTCACGTCGGCGCCGGCCGAAAGGTTGGGCAGCAAGCCGGCACGGGCCTGGGGCACCACTTCTTTTTGCGCGCCATATTGGGCGCGGGCGGCGGCCAGGTCGGCGTTGTTGTCCACCGCTTCCTGGTAGACGCTGACCAGGTCGGTTTTGGTCGACAAGGGCGCTTCTGCTGCCCAGACCATTCCATTGGTCGCACAAGACACGGCAAGAGCCAGTGAAAGTTTGCGCAGCATGAGGCGATCCCTAGATAAATATTACGACAATAATTTAGCGTTCAAGGCTACGACGAGCAATCCATAGCGTCAAGCCGCTGAGGCAGGAGCCGAGTGTAGTGGCCGTACCCCGGCACAACAATCCTGTAATTGCGCCATTCATCACGCTGAATGCACCGCTATTGGCAATTTGCCTGCTCCATGGTCTAGACTGGCCGCGTTCTTGTCGGGGTGCCTTGCTATGAGGCTGAGATCGGTAAATACCGGATCCCGTTGAACCTGATCAGGTTAGCGCCTGCGTAGGGAACAAGATTTCTCGTCACCCGGCGAGTCCTCTTGTGCTTCGTCCGGGATGTTGTTCGACAATCGAACAGCCCTCGTGCGCCAAGCACAGCACTGCTTCCAGTGCGTCCGTCCGCCACAGGTTCACTCCGACAAAAATCCACTGCCTGGATGTGTCTGGAGAGCCCGTGATGAGTACAAAACTAAAAAACACCGTGCATTTGAGTGAGTCGGCCAAGGTCGATTCCGGATCCGTGCAGCCGTTTACCCGCTCGCAAAAAGTCTATGTGCAGGGCACTCGCCCGGATATCCGCGTGCCGATGCGTGAAGTCAGCCTGGACGTGACCCCCACCGACTTCGGCGGCGAAATCAATGCGCCAGTGGTGGTCTACGACACCTCCGGGCCGTATACCGACCCGAATATCATCATCGACGTGCGCAAAGGCCTGGGCGATGTGCGCTCGCCGTGGATCGAATCCCGTGGCGACACCGAGCGCCTGTCGGGCCTCAGTTCGCACTTCGGCCAGCAGCGCCTGAGCGACGCCGAGCTGACCGCCCTGCGTTTTGCCCACGTGAAAAACCCGCGCCGCGCCAAGGCCGGGGCCAACGTGACCCAGATGCATTACGCACGCAAAGGCATCATCACCGCCGAGATGGAATACGTCGCCATCCGCGAAAACATGAAGCTTGAAGAGGCTCGCGCCACTGGCCTGCTCGACCAGCAACACGCCGGGCACAGCTTCGGGGCCAGCGTGCCGAAAATCATCACCCCGGAATTTGTGCGCGAAGAAATCGCCCGTGGCCGCGCCATCATTCCGGCCAACATCAACCACACCGAACTGGAGCCGATGATCATCGGCCGTAACTTCCTGGTGAAGGTCAACGGCAATATCGGCAACAGCGCCCTGGGTTCGTCCATCGAAGAAGAAGTGGCGAAACTCACCTGGGGCATTCGCTGGGGCTCGGACACGGTGATGGACCTGTCCACCGGCAAGCACATCCACGAAACCCGCGAGTGGATCATCCGCAACTCGCCGGTGCCGATCGGTACCGTGCCGATCTACCAGGCCCTGGAAAAAGTCGGCGGCGCCGCCGAAGACCTGACCTGGGAGCTGTTCCGCGACACCTTGATCGAACAGGCCGAGCAGGGCGTCGACTACTTCACCATCCACGCCGGCGTGTTGCTGCGCTATGTGCCGCTGACCGCCAAGCGCGTCACCGGCATTGTGTCCCGGGGCGGCTCGATCATGGCCAAGTGGTGCCTGGCGCACCATAAAGAGAACTTCACCTACACGCATTTCGACGAAATCTGCGAAATCATGAAGGCCTACGATGTCAGTTTCTCCCTCGGCGATGGCCTGCGCCCAGGCTCGATTGCCGACGCCAACGATGCGGCGCAGTTCGGCGAGCTGGAAACCCTCGGCGAGTTGACGAAGATCGCCTGGAAACACGATGTGCAAACCATGATCGAAGGCCCTGGCCATGTGCCGATGCAGTTGATCAAGGAGAACATGGACAAGCAGCTGGAGTGCTGTGACGAAGCGCCGTTCTACACCCTGGGCCCGCTGACCACCGATATTGCACCGGGCTACGACCACATCACCTCGGGCATTGGCGCGGCGATGATCGGCTGGTTCGGTTGCGCCATGCTCTGCTACGTCACGCCCAAGGAACACCTGGGCCTGCCGAACAAGGATGACGTGAAGACCGGGATCATCACCTACAAGATTGCGGCCCACGCGGCCGACTTGGCAAAAGGTCATCCGGGCGCGCAGATCCGCGACAACGCCTTGAGCAAGGCGCGGTTCGAGTTCCGCTGGGAAGATCAGTTCAACCTCGGCCTGGACCCGGACACCGCACGTTCCTATCACGATGAAACCCTGCCCAAGGACTCGGCCAAGGTCGCGCATTTCTGCTCGATGTGCGGGCCGAAATTCTGCTCGATGAAAATCACCCAGGAAGTGCGCGAGTACGCGGCCAACCAGCGCATCGAGGCGGTGGACGTGGATGTGGCCAAGGGCTTGGCCGAGCAGGCGGAGCGGTTCAAGCAGGAAGGCAGTCAGCTCTACAAAAAGGTCTGACCCCAATGATCGTTCCCACGCAGAGCGTGGGAACGATCATGTCCCTCTGAGATAACCCCCTTGAGCATTCAACCCAGCACCTATTCCCCTGACATCGCGGTGCCTGCCGATAAAAGAGTCTTCGGCGCCCGCGATCTGTTTTCCCTATGGTTCTCCCTCGGCATCGGCCTGATGGTCCTGCAAACCGGTGCACTGTTGGCGCCGGGGCTGGGCCTGTCGGGGTCGTTGCTGGCGATCTTGCTCGGTACCCTGGTGGGCGTGCTGTTGCTGGCCGCCGTCGGGGTGATCGGCAGTGACACCGGCCTGTCGTCCATGGCCGCCCTCAAGCTCAGCCTCGGCGCCAAGGGGGCGAGCCTGCCGGCGCTGTTGAACCTGTTGCAACTGATCGGCTGGGGCTCGTTCGAAATCATTGTCATGCGCGATGCCGCCAGCCTGCTGGGTACCCGGGCTTTCAGCGCCGGCAGCCTGTGGGCCAGCCCGTTGCTCTGGACCGTGTTCTTCGGCGGCCTCGCCACGTTGCTCGCGGTCAGCGGCCCGTTGACCTTCGTGCGGCAGATCCTGCGCAAGTGGGGGATCTGGCTGTTGCTGGCGGCGTGCCTGTGGCTGACCTGGAACCTGTTCGCCAAGGCCGACCTGGCCGCGCTGTGGGCCCAGGCCGGCGATGGTTCGCTGCCGTTTGCCGTCGGGTTTGATATCGCCATTGCCATGCCGTTGTCCTGGCTGCCGCTGATTGCCGATTACTCACGCTTCGGCCAGCGCGCCACCCGTGTGTTCGGCGGCACCGCCCTGGGCTTTTTTATCGGTAATTTCTGGCTGATGAGCCTGGGCGTGGCCTACACCCTGGCGTTTGCGCCCAGTGGCGAAGTCAATGCGCTGTTGCTGGCGTTGGCCGGGGCTGGCCTGGGGATTCCGCTGTTGCTGATTCTGTTGGATGAATCAGAAAACGCCTTCGCTGATATTCACTCGGCGGCGGTGTCCAGCGGCATGCTATTGCGCCTGAAAGTCGAGCACCTGGCGCTGGCGATTGGGCTTGTGTGCACGCTGATCGCCTGCTTTGCGCCCTTGGCCCAGTATCAGAACTTCCTGCTGTTGATCGGCTCGGTATTCGCGCCGCTGTTTGGCGTGGTGCTGGTGGACCACTTCATCCTGCGCCGGCGTGGCCAGGCCCTGGCTACAAGCCTGCGCTGGCCGGCATTGCTGGCCTGGCTGGGAGGAATCAGTACCTATCATCTGCTGGCCAATCTGTACCCGGATATTGGCGCGACCCTGCCGGCACTGGCGCTGGCAGGGCTGTTGCAATTTATCCTTGGGCGCGCTTTCAGCGGCGCACGGGCACCAGCTCAGGCTTGATGATGCCGTCGAGGCGAGCGTAAGGAATCTGCAACTCGACGTGGCCCATGGCGTAAGGCGCAATGGTGGTCGTAGGGTACTTGAGCACCACGGCACCGTAGGTCAGCGCCACGTTCGGGGTTTTCTGGAAGGGCCAGCTTTTCACGTACTCCGGCTCCAGGCTCAGGCGAGTGCTGATCAGCCAGCTGTTGTGGGCCACTTGGGCGGCTTTCCAGAACGCGTCTTCCTTGCCCGGGCGCAGCATGTCCGCCAGGGTCAGGTTTTTTTGCTGTTGGCGCGAGTAGTTGATGAAGCCACGGCCGGGTTCGCCGTGGGCACCGCCGGTGTCCAGGTAGCTGGACAGCTCGATGATCACCAAGCCGTCATGCTGCTCCCGTACCTTGGCCTGCAAATACATGCTGTTGCGCGGGCCGGACTCACGCAGGAATTTTTCTCGATAGGCATTCAAGGTCGCCGGCACCGGGGCGCCGGGGGTGGTGCGGGTCATTTCCAGCAGGCGTTGCTCGATCAACGCATCGAGCTTGGGCTCGCTGGCGAAATGCACCGTATCGATGTTCACCAGCGGGCAATCGGCAGTGGTGCAGCCGGGTTGCACCACCTCGGAGGCATCGCGAGTGGCTTCCAGCGGCGCACGGTAGCTGGGTTGGAACAGGCTCTGGCAAGCACCGAGCGTCAGGGCAATACAGGCCACGGAGGCGACTTTTAACAGCGACATGGGCGTCCTTCATAAAGCGGAGAAGAGCGAAAGATATGGGGCTTCGACTATCGGCATCCCAGTCAGTTCGCCACTAAGCTGATTACAGTGAGTGTGACCGCCGCCGCCCGTCCCGGCAACCGCAAAGGGGCTGCACCGAGGCGCGCGAGCGCTGTAGGATGGCGCGATGCTAAGACACACACTGGATTAAACGAGGGTTGATATGACCGACAGTGCGAAATCGACGCCGACCAGATTCGAAGAGGTTCAGCGCGACAATGCCTACAGCGGCTTCTACAAGCTCGATCGCGTGCAACTGCGTCACGAGTTGTTCGATGGCGGCATGAGCCCGGTTATCAACCGTGAGATTTTTGTACGCCACGATGCCGTGTGTGTACTGCCCTACGACCCACAGCGCGATGAAGTGGTGTTGATCGAGCAATTTCGTGTGGGCGCCATGGGGCGCACCGACAACCCCTGGCTGGTGGAAATGGTGGCCGGCCTGATCGACAAGAACGAGCAACCGGAGGAGGTTGCACACCGCGAAGCCGAAGAGGAAGCTGGGCTGACCTTCTCCGCGCTGTGGCCGATCACCAAATACTTCCCCTCGCCGGGTGGCAGCACCGAATTCGTCCACCTGTTTTTGGGGCGTTGCGACAGTGCCGGTGCCGGCGGTATCCATGGCCTGGCCGAGGAGGCAGAAGATATCCGTGTCACCGTCTGGGCTTTTGAAGATGCCCTGCAAGCGGTACGCGACGGTAAAATTTCCAACGCAGCCAGCATTATCGCCCTGCAATGGCTTGCGCTTAATCGCGCGGAAGTGAGGGGGCTATGGCAGTAAAGGTACGGGAACGCTACCGGGTTGATCTGATCGGCTTGCAAGCCGCTTGCGAGGCCAACTACGCGCGGCTGATGCGCCTGTTGCCGGACATGCGCCACGCGCCCGAAGCGCGCCGGATCGCCGTGACCCACGGCGACCAGATGCTCGGCGTGTTGAACCTGGAAGTGATCCTCACCTGCCCGTACACCAGCACCCTGCGGGTGCGCCAGGAGCACAGCCTGCCGTGGCTGCCGGTGCCGCAGTTGGAAGTGCAGGTGTATCACGATGCACAGATGGCCGAAGTAGTCAGCGCCGAACATGCACGGCGCTTTCGCAGCATCTATCCTTACCCCAATGTGTTCATGCACCAGCCCGATGAGAAAGCCCAGCTCAATGTGTTTCTCGGCGAGTGGTTGAGCCATTGCCTGGCGTTGGGCCATGAGTTTGAAGTCGTGCGGTAGATGTGAACTGCGTCTGCTTCACGGGTTTCCTCTTTGTATCCTGCCCCAGCATAATTGCGCCCATTGTCCATTTTTCGTGATCGCCCTGGGAGAACGCCTTGCCGAGCGTATCCATCGTGAACCCTGATGCGCCGGCGTTGCTGGTGCAACTGTCTGACAGCCACCTGTTTGCCGAGGCCGACGGCACGCTGCTGGGCATGAACACCCGTGACAGCCTGCAGCGGGTGATTGACCTGGTCCGCGCCCAGCAGCCGCAGATTGATTTGCTGCTGGCCACCGGCGACCTGTCCCAGGACGGCACGCTTGCGTCCTACCAGCTGTTTCGCGAACTGAGCCAGCAGGTCGGGGCCCCGGCGCGCTGGATCCCGGGCAACCACGATGAGCCGCAGGTCATGGCCGAGGCCACCATGGGCAGTGCGTTGCTGGAGCCGGTGGTGGATGTGGGCAACTGGCGGGTCATTATGCTGGACTCCGCCGTGCCGGGCTCGGTGCCGGGTTATCTGGCGGATGTGCAACTGCAGCTCTTGGCCCAGGCGTTGAGCGAAGCACCGGGCCGCCATCACCTGGTGTGCTTCCATCATCACCCCGTGCCTATCGGCTGTGCCTGGATGGAGCCGATTGGCCTGCGTAACCCTGAGGCGCTGTTCGCCGTCCTCGACCGGTTTCCCCAGGTACGGGCGGTGCTGTGGGGGCATGTGCACCAGGAAATCGACCGTGAACGCCATGGCGTGCGCCTGCTGGCGTCGCCGTCGACCTGTATCCAGTTCACCCCGGGCAGTGAGGATTTCAACGTCAGCGAACAGGCCCCTGGCTATCGCTGGCTGCGTTTGCATGCCGATGGACGCTTGGAAACAGGCGTAGAGCGGGTCCAGGGGTTTGCCTTCACCGTCGATTACGCCAGCAATGGCTACTGATCTATTGACGGTGGTCCCGCGCTAACCTCACCACCGTAACGCCTTGCCCCAGATGCCGCAGCGAAGGCTGAATCAACACGCAGTTGTCATACGGCGTGACGATTTCGCGCTGGGCATCCCGGGCGATCACCGTGCCAGCGTGGCTGATCCGTTCCAGGCCACGAAAGTCATCGGTGAAACTGAAGTCCATGCTGTGGGCGATCACTGGGTCGGTGACTTGTAAACATTGCTGGGCTGCAGGTTTTTCCTGGCTGAGAAACGTCGCCACATCCGCCTCGGCGACTGCCTGAGTCGCAATCAGGAAGCGGGCCGCGACGTCGAGGGCGACCCGTTCACTGGTTTTCGAAAAGTGCTGGCCGGTCTCGATCAGCAGCGCATTATTGGGGCTGGCGGCATCGCCGAATCCGCCGTAGTCACGCATGCGCCGGCCGTTGGCGTGGCCGGCGTCTGCGACGATGGTTGCCGGTACGCCTAATGATTGGGCGAACGCCAGGCCTTTGGCGCATGCACCGCACATCATCAGCGGCGGTGATTCTTCGTGCATTGAGTGGATATCGAGCAGCAAATCGACGCTGTCGATCAGCGGGCGCAGCTCCCGGGCGCGGCGCAATTCGGCGGAGTCGCGCGGGCCGTCGAGGGTTGATGGCAGCCAGACGCGGTTCATGTCCTCGTCAATAAAGCGGGTCGCATCAATGTCCTGTGGGTCGAAGCGTTGATAGGCCTGTATGTTGGCAAAGCCCAGTGACAATCGCCCCTGGCGCGGGCGCACCCCGCTGCGCAACAGGGCGTCCACCGCGATTGCGCCGCTGACTTCATTGCCATGGGTCAGCGCCATGATCAGCACATGGGGCCCTGGCGTGCCGCTGTCGAAGCTGTGGATGTAGTCGATCCCGCAGTTACCGGTTTTCCATTGGCTCAGATCAGGGAACTGGACCTCCACGGGGTAGGGTTTGAGTGCTGCACGAACCTGCTCAAGGGTTTTCATTTCAGTCTCCGACTGACCGATGTGTGCACTTGCCGCGCGGGCTTGGCGCGCGACAAGCAAGAAGGGTTTGTTTAATGGGCAGCGGGGTGGGTGCCGCGCATGCGTCGGCCCAGGCAGATAATCGCCAGTACGCTGATCAGAATGGTCGCCATGACATAAAAGCTAGGGGCCAGCTTGCTACCGCTGGCGTCGATCATCCACGTCACGATCAAGGGCGCAAAACCACCAAACAGGGTGACGGAAAAGTTGTAGCTCAGCGCCAGGCCGGTCCCGCGAATGCTGGTTGGGAAAATATCGGCAAGCATTGCCGGGATGGGCCCCAGGCAGGCAGCGATCAACAACCCGACAATCGCCTGCACGGTCAGCAGCGTAGAAAAGCTGGGGAAGGCGTTGAGCAGGGCGAACATCGGATAGGACGAAAACCCGGTAAGCAGCAAGGCGATTGTCAGTACCCGAAAGCGTCCGTAGCGATCGGATAAGCCACCAAATACCGGGGCCATCAACATCAGGGTCACGCCAGTCATCAGCGCCCCGAGATACGAAGAGGTGGCGGTGATGTTCAGTTGTTTAAGTGCATAAATGGGCATGTACAGCTTGTGCACATAGTTGAATGCTGTGGCCCCGGCCACCACGCCGATAGCCAGCAACAGGCTGACGTGCCCTTTGACCAACACATCGCGCAGCGGCGTCTTCACCTTTGTGCTGGCGGCGGTTTTCTTGAAGTCCGGGGTTTCATCGATTTGCGTGCGAATGTAGAAACCCACCGGCCCGATCAGCAGGCCGAAGCCGAAGGCCACACGCCAACCCCAGTCGTTCAACTGCACATCCGACAGCACATAGCTGAGGATTGCACTGACACCCGCGGCCAGTACGGTCGCCAGCCCCTGGGTCGACAATTGCCAGCTGGCAAAGAAGCCACGGCGTTTGGCATCGGCGTGCTCGACCATGAATGCGGTCGCCGCACCAAACTCACCGCCCGTAGAAAAGCCCTGGAGCATGCGCGCAACGATGATCAACAGCGGCGCTGCCAAGCCGATCTGCTCATAGGTCGGGGCGAAGGTAATCATTGCGGTGCCGATCAGCATGATCATGATCGACATCGTTAACGATGCCTTTCGCCCGGCCCTGTCGGTGTAGGAGCCGAGCACGATGGCGCCCAGGGGGCGCATCAGGAAGGAAATGCCAAACGAGCCTACGGCCAGCAGCAGTGAGGTGGTTTCGTTATCGGATGGGAAAAACTGTTTGCTGATCACTACTGCGAAATAGCCGTAGATCAGCAAATCATAAAACTCCAAGGCGTTACCGACACTGGCAGCGACGATCTCCTTCCATGGACCTCGCTGGGTTGGAGCCTGTGCCGATGATAAGACGGATGATGGGACTGTCATGGGTGTGCACCGGGTCTGTTTCACAGTTGGCATTCGGATTCGCCGAACCGCAGCGCGGCCTGACGAGATCGAAGGCATTAATTGTTATGGGTGAAAGCCCGGGTGAAATTGAATCAAGTGCGCACGAACAGCAATTGCCGTTTCGGCACAGGTTTGAGCTGTTTTGGCACGGGGCCGACAGGCATTGGGTTTTACGCATCTTGGAGTTGATGCAATGCTAGAAGCTATGATCGCAAACGCTGTTGGCGCAACGACAGGTTCACAGACCTTCCCAGATCTTCATGACCATTTCGCTCTGGTTGGCGTGCAGGCGATGCAGCGAGACGTCGAAGGCGACGTGAAACTCGAGGCCGCCTGCAATCAGCAACTCGCCCGAGGCCAGCGCATCCTTGACCACCATGCGCGGCAGCCATGCCAGGCCTCTGCCACGCTTGGCCATTTCCAGGATGGCGTCATAAGAGTCCGCCTGGTAGACCATGCGCAGCGCCAGGTGCTGTGGCAGCCGCTCAAGGTGCTGGGCCAGCACGCCGCGCAGTGCCAGGGACGGAGAAAAGGCCAGCCAGGGGATGCTCATGGCGCAGGGCGCGGTGCAGATCTGCTGGCGCGGCAGGCCATTGGCGTCCGGCGCACTGACCGGCAACAGTTCCTCATTGGCCAGTACCCGGGAGTCGCAACGCTCCGCGCCCAGCAGTGTCTGGGTCAATGGGCTGGAAAAGCTCAACAGCAGGTCGACCTCACCGGCGGACAGCTTGCTGATCGCTTCTTGCGCCCCGCTGGTGACCAATGACACTGCAAAATTGCCCAGGCGCTGGTGCAATGACTCGTACCAGTCCGGGAAAAAATCGCTGGCCAGGGTCCGGCCGGTGGCGATGCGCACAGGCTCGTCGCGGCTCAGGGTGGTGCCTTTGAATTGCGCCCTGACAGTGGTCAGCAGTTGCAATGATTGTGTCGCGGCGTCCAGGAACAGCACGCCGCAAGGCGTCAGTGACAGGGGCTGTTTGCGCTCGATCAAGGGTGTACCGACCCATTCTTCCAGGGCGCGGATACGTCGGCCGAACGCCGGGTGCGTGACACAGCGATTTTCGGCGGCCCGCGACAGGCTGCGGGTGCGGGCCAGTTCGATAAAATCCTCAAGCCATTCTAGTTGCATGCGGTTTTCCTGCCTGGCGGCTCATCAACGCGGCGTCAGCGATAGTACCGCCAGCGGCGATGGGCTGCACCCACAACCCCCGCGTTCCCTGTAAACTGCGCCCCTTTGGCTGATAACGCACGGAGAGCCCTGCATGTCCGCTTCGATCTTGTATATCCACGGTTTCAACAGTGCGCCGGCCTCGACCAAGGCCAGCTTGCTGATGGGCGTGATGGACAGTCTCGGTCTGGCCGACCAATTGCGGGTGCCGGCCTTGCATCATCACCCGCGCCAGGCGATGGTCCAGCTGGAGCAGGCGATCGGCGAGCTGGGGCGGCCGCTGCTGGTCGGCAGCTCACTCGGCGGCTACTATGCAACCCATCTTGCCGAACACCATGGCCTCAAGGCGCTGTTGGTCAACCCGGCTGTCAGCCCCCATCGCATGTTCGACGGTTACCTGGGCACCCAGAAGAACCTCTACACCGATGAAACCTGGGAACTGACCCACGATCACGTCGCGGCCCTGGCTGAGCTTGAGGTTGCAGCGCCCCAGGATGCCCAGCGCTATCAGGTGTGGTTGCAGACCGGGGACGAAACACTGGATTATCGCCTCGCCGAGCAGTATTACCGGGCCTGTGCCTTGCGTATCCAGGCTGGCGGCGACCACGGTTACCAGGGCTTTGGCCGACAGTTGCCGGCGCTGTTGAGTTTTGCCGGCATTGGCGCAGATCAGTACCAATCCTTCGATTTCACCGCATTGTGAAAGCGCAGGTTACTTTTTAATCGAACGACTCACGACGAGACCCCATGGCCACTCCCAGCGCTAGCTCTTATAACGCCGACGCCATCGAAGTCCTCTCGGGCCTCGACCCGGTGCGCAAACGCCCCGGCATGTACACCGACACCAGTCGGCCGAACCACCTTGCCCAGGAAGTCATCGACAACAGCGTCGACGAAGCCTTGGCCGGGCATGCCAAGTCGGTCCAGGTCATCCTGCACGCCGACCATTCCCTGGAAGTGTCCGACGACGGGCGCGGTATGCCGGTGGACATCCACCCGGAAGAGGGCGTGTCGGGTGTCGAGCTGATCCTCACCAAGCTGCACGCGGGCGGCAAGTTCTCCAACAAGAACTACCAGTTTTCCGGCGGCTTGCACGGTGTGGGTATTTCCGTGGTCAACGCCTTGTCCACGCAGGTGCGGGTCAAGGTCAAGCGCGACGGCAACGAATACCAGATGACCTTCGCCGATGGCTACAAGGCCACCGAGCTGGAAGTGGTCGGCACGGTCGGCAAGCGCAATACCGGGACCAGCGTGTACTTCGCGCCGGACCCGAAATACTTTGATTCCCCGAAATTCTCCATCAGCCGCCTCAAGCACGTACTCAAGGCCAAGGCCGTGCTGTGCCCGGGCTTGCTGGTCAGTTTTGAAGACAAAGGCACCGGCGAAAAGGTCGAGTGGCACTACGAAGACGGCCTGCGCTCCTACCTCGAAGACTCGGTCAGCGAGTTCGAACGCCTGCCCAACGAGCCGTTCTGCGGCAGCCTGGCAGGTAACAAGGAGGCCGTGGACTGGGCCTTGCTGTGGTTGCCTGAAGGTGGCGACAGCGTCCAGGAAAGCTACGTCAACCTGATCCCCACCGCCCAGGGCGGTACCCACGTCAACGGTCTGCGCCAGGGCTTGCTGGATGCCATGCGCGAATTCTGCGAATACCGCAGCCTGTTGCCGCGCGGTGTGAAGCTGGCGCCGGAAGACGTCTGGGAACGCATCGCCTTTGTGCTGTCGATGAAAATGCAGGAGCCGCAATTCTCCGGCCAGACCAAGGAACGCCTGTCGTCCCGCGAGGCCGCGGCGTTTGTCTCGGGCGTGGTCAAGGATGCGTTCAGCCTGTGGCTCAACGAGCACCCGGAACTGGGCCTGGCCCTGGCGGAGCTGGCGATCAACAACGCCGGCCGTCGCCTCAAGGCCAGCAAAAAGGTCGAGCGCAAGCGCATTACCCAGGGCCCGGCATTGCCCGGCAAGCTGGCGGACTGCGCCGGCCAGGACCCGATGCGCTCCGAACTGTTCCTGGTCGAAGGTGATTCCGCCGGTGGTTCGGCCAAACAGGCGCGGGACAAGGAATTCCAGGCGATCCTGCCGTTGCGCGGCAAGATCCTCAACACCTGGGAAGTCGATGGCAGCGAAGTCCTGGCCAGCCAGGAAGTGCACAACATCGCCGTGGCCATTGGCGTCGATCCAGGCGCCGAGGACATGAGCCAGTTGCGCTACGGCAAGATCTGCATCCTGGCCGACGCCGACTCCGATGGTCTGCACATTGCCACGTTGCTCTGCGCACTGTTCGTCCAGCATTTCCGCCCGCTGGTGGATGCCGGTCACGTCTACGTGGCCATGCCGCCGCTGTACCGCATCGACCTGGGCAAAGAAATCTTCTACGCCCTGGACGAGGCCGAACGCGACGGCATCCTCGACCGCCTGGTGGCCGAGAAGAAGCGCGGCAAGCCACAAGTCACCCGATTCAAGGGCCTGGGTGAAATGAATCCGCCGCAACTGCGCGAAACCACCATGGACCCGAACACCCGGCGCCTGGTGCAGTTGACCCTCGAAGACTATGCCGCCACTTCGGAAATGATGGACATGTTGCTGGCCAAGAAGCGCGCCGGCGACCGCAAGGCCTGGCTGGAGTCCAAAGGCAACCTGGCCGAGGTATTGGGCTGATGCGCAGCGGTTTCGCCCTGGCGATACTGTTGTTGAGCGGGTTGGCAGCTACCTCAGTGGTTGCCCAACCTGCGGCCGAACTCAAGTTGTTGTCCGAACACCCGGTAGACGGCATGCGCGGCGGCAACCTGTCGGGCCTGGCCTTGTGTGGCAAGGACTTGTGGACGGTCTCTGACCGCGACGACGACCAGATCTACCGCCTCGATACCCGCGCCGACACCTGGCAGGCCGAGACGGTAACGATCAACGTGCCGCCGGTGCCCGAGTCTGGCCTGCCCTGGGGCTTGCGCGCACGCACCACGGCGGCGTCGGTGATTCGCGGCGGCGACCTGGATTTTGAAGGCATCAGCTGTGACGCCGCGGGTAATCGCTATATCGTCAGCGAAGCCCATGCGGCCGTGCTGCAGGTGCCGGCAAGCGGTGATCCCGAGTGGCTGAAGATTGCCCCTGGCATGGTCCGCGAGGCGCGGGCCAGTGGCCTGTTGTTGCACTTCAATGCCTTGTTTGAGGGCTTGGCGGTCAACCCCGAGGGCAACCAGATCTGGCTGGCAGCCGAGCGTGAGCGGCGCGGGCTGATCTCGATCAAGCGCGGGCAAAGCGTTTGGGATTGTGATGGCCCATGCGTACTGTTGAGCGAAGCCGGCCAGGAAATGCAACCGGCGCAGTTTCCGGGGGCCAAGGCGGTGTCCAAGGACTTTGCCGACCTGGCGTTGTTCAACGGCAAGCTGTTTACCCTGGAGCGCAACGCGTTCCAGATCTGCCGGCGCGACAGCGTGACGGCCAAGGTCGAGTTGTGTTGGTCGTATGCCGATGAGGCCCTGGTGCCAAATCGACGTTACTCCCAGAGCTACGGCCTGGCGGAAGCCCTGTTGATTGACGCCGACGGCGCCTGGATTGGCATCGACAATAATTTCGGCGCTCGGGCCGATGCTGAAAAACGCCCGATGGTCTATCGTTTTGCCGCCCCGGCCGGTGGCTGGAGCGCCCAGCCTTGAGTGCGCAACCACCGGGCAAGCGTGCCGGGCGGGTGTTGATGTTCGTGGCCTGGGGGGCCGGACTGTTTCTGGCCACGCGGTTTTTCGGGCAATGGGAGGCGCGGCAGGAAAACCCCAATGCCGTGGTCACCTCACAGCAACACGAGGGTTATATCGAAGTGAAACTGGTCGGCAACGGCCAGGGGCATTTCGTCGCCACTGGCCAGATCAACGGCCAGCCGGTGGATTTCATGCTCGATACCGGCGCCACCGATGTGGCGGTGCCGGCCGAGTTGGCCGAACGCCTGGGGCTCAAGCGCGGTTTGCCGGTGACCTTGAGCACCGCCAACGGCCGCAGCCAGGGCTATCGCACCCACCTCGACCGCCTGCAGTTGGGCGATATCGTCCTGCAGGACGTGCGCGCCCTGGTGGCGCCGGGGCTGGGTGGCGAGCAAGTGCTGTTGGGCATGAGCGCATTGAAACAACTTGAATTTACCCAGCGTGGCGGCACCTTGCTGCTACGCCAGACCAGACAATGATGAGGCCCGCATGAGTGACATCCTTGCAGACAGCTTAGACGGCGTAGAACGCCGGTCGCTGGCTGACTTCACCGAAAATGCCTACCTCAACTACTCCATGTACGTGATCATGGACCGTGCCTTGCCGCATATCGGCGACGGCCTGAAACCGGTACAGCGGCGCATTATCTACGCCATGAGTGAGTTGGGCCTGGACGCGGACTCCAAGCACAAGAAGTCGGCGCGTACCGTCGGTGACGTGCTCGGCAAGTTCCACCCCCACGGCGACTCGGCGTGCTACGAAGCCATGGTGCTGATGGCCCAGCCGTTCAGCTACCGCTACACCCTGGTCGATGGCCAGGGCAACTGGGGTGCGCCGGATGATCCCAAGTCGTTCGCCGCCATGCGTTATACCGAGGCGCGGCTGTCGCGTTACTCCGAAGTGCTGCTCAGCGAGCTGGGCCAGGGCACGGCAGACTGGGGCCCGAACTTCGACGGCACCCTCGACGAGCCATTGGTATTGCCGGCGCGCCTGCCCAATATCCTGCTCAACGGCACCACCGGCATTGCCGTGGGCATGGCCACTGATGTGCCACCGCACAACCTGCGTGAAGTCGCCACTGCCTGCGTGCGCCTGCTCGATGAGCCCAAGGCCACGGTTGAGCAACTGTGTGAGCATATCCAGGGCCCGGATTACCCGACCGAAGCGGAAATCATCACGCCGCGTGCCGACCTGCTGAAAATGTACGAGACCGGCAAGGGCTCGGTGCGCATGCGTGCGGTGTACCACATCGAAGATGGCGACATCATCGTCACCGCCTTGCCGCACCAGGTCTCCGGCGCCAAGGTGCTGGAACAGATTGCCGCGCTGATGCAGGCCAAACCGTCGAAGCTGCCGCAAGTGGCGGACCTGCGTGACGAGTCCGACCACGAGAACCCTTGCCGCATCGTGATCATCCCGACCAATAGCCGGGTCGATCACGAAGTGCTGATGCAGCATCTGTTTGCCAGCACCGAGCTGGAGTCCAGCTACCGGGTCAACGTCAACATCATTGGCCTGGACGGCAAGCCGCAGCTGAAAAACCTGCGCAACCTGCTGGTGGAGTGGCTGGAGTTCCGGGTCAATACCGTGCGCCGCCGCCTGCAGTTCCGCCTGGACAAGGTCGAGCGTCGCCTGCACCTGTTGGACGGCTTGCTGATCGCCTATCTCAACCTGGATGAAGTGATCCACATCATCCGCACCGCCGAGCACCCGAAAGCCGAGCTGATCGCGCGTTTCGAGCTGAGTGAGATCCAGGCGGACTACATCCTCGACACCCGCCTGCGTCAGTTGGCGCGCCTGGAAGAGATGAAGCTGCGCGACGAACAGGACGCGCTGCTCAAGGAACAAGCCAAGCTGCAAGCCCTGCTGGGCAGCGAAGCCAAGCTCAAGAAGTTGGTGCGCAGCGAATTGATCAAAGATGCCGAAACCTATGGCGACGACCGCCGCTCGCCGATTGTCGAGCGTGCCGAAGCCAAGGCCCTGACCGAAACCGAGCTGTTGCCCAACGAGAAAATTACCGTCGTTCTGTCGGAAAAGGGTTGGGTTCGTTCCGCCAAGGGGCATGATATTGATGCCACTGGCTTGTCGTACAAAGCCGGCGATGGGTTCAAGACCGCCGCAGCCGGGCGTTCCAACCAGTTCGCGGTGTTTATCGACTCTACCGGGCGCAGTTATTCGGTGCCGGCCCATACCCTGCCATCTGCACGGGGCCAGGGTGAGCCGTTGACCGGCCGCCTGGCGCCGCCGCCAGGGGCAAGTTTTGAGTGTGTATTGCTGCCCGATGATGACTCGCTGTACGTCATCGCCTCTGACGCCGGCTACGGTTTCGTGGTCAAGGGCGAGGATTTGCAGGCCAAGAACAAGGCGGGCAAGGCGCTGTTGAGCCTGCCGAACAACGCCAAGGTGATCCTGCCGCGTCCGGTCGAGGACCGTGAAGGCAATTGGCTGGCCTCGGTGACCACCGAGGGGCGTTTGCTGGTGTTCAAGATCAGCGACCTGCCGCAGTTGGGCAAGGGCAAGGGCAACAAGATCATTGGTATCCCAGGGGAGCGGGTGGCCAGTCGCGAAGAGTACGTGACCGACATCGCGGTGATCCCGGAAGGCTCTACCCTGGTGCTGCAGGCCGGTAAACGTACGCTGTCCCTGCGCCCTGATGACCTTGAGCATTACAAGGGTGAACGTGGACGCCGCGGGAACAAATTGCCCCGTGGCTTCCAGCGGGTGGATGCTTTGCTGGTAGAAACACCTGCTTAAAGCGATATAGAGCGCCCGATCTACGATTTAACGCGTAGATCGGCGCTTTCGCGCTGGAGTCATGGCGCATATTCACGGATGATATGGCCTTTCCAGCGCCGGCGTGGCTGAGCGCGTATAGGTTATTTTTAGTATTACATTGTGGTTTGCCTTGTGGCAGCCACCTGGATGGGATGATGACTGCTCCACGCCTTCCTTTATTTTTGATGCTCGCTGGCCTTTTGGGGTTGGCGGGTTGCACTACGCACCAACCGGTGTCGCTGTACCAGCTGGATAGCGGAAATCCGGCGCAGCCTGCGCAAAGTGCTGGCATGGCGGTCTTGCTCGGGCCGGTCGTGGTTGCCGATTACCTGCAACGTGAAACCCTGCTGCAACGCCAGGACGATGGCAGCCTGCAAGGCTCCATCGACGGCCGTTGGGCCGGTAGCCTGTCTTCGGATATCAACCAGTTGATGCTGCGCCAGGTGGCCGGCCATCTGGACAGCCAGCGTGTGGTGCTGTCGCCGGCGCCCACCAGCTTCACGCCGGATGTGCAGGTGTTGCTGACCATTACGCGTCTGGACTCCGGGGCTTCGCAGCCGGCCATCCTTGACGCGCAATGGCGCCTGATCGACCGCCGTGGCCAGGTGCGGGACAACCGCATCGTGCATCTGCAGGAGCAGCATGCCGGTAGCACCGCTTCCCAGGTCCAGGCCCAGGGCGTGTTGTTGCAGCGTTTGGCTGAGCAGTTGTCGGTTGCCCTCAAGCCATTGGCCAACCAGCCACCGATTGCCGAGGCCCCGCGCAAGCAGGCCCCGGCGCCGGCCAAGCCGGCAGCCCCGGAAAAGCCCAAGATCCCGATGGCATCGCCGATTCGTACGGATATGGAAGTGTTCAGGTTCTGACCTGAATCGCAGCCAAATAAAAGGCCCGCTGAGTAAGCGGGCCTTTTTGTTTGGCGCAGATCCAATGTGGGAGCGGGCTTGCCCGCGATAGCGCAGTGTCAGTCGACACCTGATGACTGATCCAGCGCTATCGCGGGCAAGCCCGCTCCCACACAAGCCTGTGTCACATTGCTGGCTTGTTGCGGGTCTCATGCATCCGTGCCAACTGACGTTCCAGCATCGACGGGTAAGGCTCCATCAGGCGCTCTACACAGCACGCGCCTTCAGGGCTGGCAATCGGGCGGATACGTGCGCGTTGGCGGATCAAGGCGTCGTCGCTGATCTTGCGCTCCACCAGCAGCAGGTTGCGGCTGTGTTGCGACAAGGCCAGGGCGTCCTGGGCGTTTTCGGTCAGCAGCAGATCAATCTGGCTCATGCCATACAGATCATCGCCCAATGTCAGGCCCAGTTGCAGTTGCAGGGTGATGCCGCTGTCGGCGACTTCGATCTGCAAGGCATGACCCAGGGCGCGCAGCAGTTCACCGCAGCAGATGGCATTGGTCAGGTAGTCTTCGCCGCTGTCTTCGCTGTGAAACAGCATCAACGTGCTGCCGTCGTTCAGGGTGTGCAGTTCGCTCTGGTACAGCGAGGCCGCCTGGTCCAGACAGTCGCGGTAGCGTTCCAGCAACTCGGTCAAGCGTGCCCGTGGCAGGCGGCGCAATTGCTCCTGGGCGCCCAATTGCACGGCCAATACCGCGCTGTGCTGGGGCTGGCTGCTCGCAGGCCGGGGCGCCACCACCGGGCTTGGCGCCGACTCGTCACGCAGGTCGGCAAACGGATCGTCATCGTCCAGGCTGTCTTCTTCGGCCTTGATGGCCGTACGCGGTGCCGGCTTGAGGCCAGCCATCGGCGTCGACTCGTCGAAGCTCGGATCGCGCAGGTTGCGCACTTCGAACTCGGGTTCGTCGTCATAGTCGGTGTCGTCGAACTCCGGCTCGGGCTTGGCTTCAGGTATGACCGGCTCCGGGGCAAAGCTGGTGTGCAACTGGCGGGCAAGGTCGCCGATCTCATCCTGGCGGTCGGTGGCCGGGGTGTGTTCGTCGATATCGCGCAGCCAGATGCGCAATTGCATCAGCGGCGTGGAGATATGCCGGCCCAGGCGCAGGCTCAAGGCCAGGGCCAAGGCCAGCAGGATCGCGCTGAGGATGCCCATGCTTTGCAGGCTGATGGTCATCGGCTGCTGGAACTGTTGCATGTCCAGGCTGATGCGCAATTGGCCGGCTTTCACATCCTGAAACGTGATATTGCTCTGGTACAGGCCTTCGGCCTCACCCAGCAGGCCGTTTTTCGGGCGTTGCCCGGCTTCGGCCATGATCCGGTTGTCCACGCTGTAGATGGCCGCATGGGCCACCAGCGGGTTCTTGGTCAGGTTGTTGAGCAGCACGTTGAGACTGAGGATGTCGTTGGACACCAACAGCTCGGTCGCCGAGGTGGCGGTCTGGGTCGTCAAGCTCTCGCCCAGGGCGTCGGCTTGCTCGTGCATGGCCTGTTTGAACTGCAAACCCATCACGCAGGCGTAGATCACCAGGGCCAGGGCGACCAGGATCACGTTATGGCTGGCGATGCGTAATGCGATCGGTACACGGCGGTGGCGCAGTGCCCGGAAGATCAGCAGGAAGAAGTTATCGGTTTTTACTGGCGTGGGCCGGTTCACTTGCGCTCGGCTCTTGGTCCGTGAAGTTGACGCGCAGTATAGCGACAGGCCCAAGACCGGCAAAGCGCTGGCTGTGCCCGATGGTCACTGAAAGTGGGTAGAATGCGGTTTTTTTCCAGCTCGGGGGTGCGCTTTGCGCGAAATTGTCCTGATTAACATCACCGGTGTTGACCGTCCGGGTCTTACCGCAGCCATTACCGGTGTTCTGGCCCAGGGTGGCGTGACCATTCTCGACATCGGCCAGGCCGTGATCCACGACACCCTGTCGTTCGGCATCCTGGTGGAGATTCCAGATACCGAACAGGCGTCGTCTGTGCTCAAGGACATCCTGTTTACCGCCTATAAGCTGGACCAGCAGGTGCGTTTCACCCCGGTATCCGAAGCGGATTACCAGCACTGGGTGGCCGGCCAAGGCAAGAAACGCCACATCGTCACCCTGCTGACGCGCAAGGTCACCGCTGAACAATTGCAGCGGGTCAGCTCGATCACTGCGCAATATGGCTTGAATATCGACCATATCGACCGTCTGTCGGGTCGCATGCCCCTGGACACCCCGGCGGACCAGGGCAAGGGCTGCATCGAGTTCTCCGTACGCGGTGAGCCGGCTGACCCGCAAGCCTTGCGCGCCGAGTTCCTCAGCGTGGCCCAGGAACTGAACGTGGATATCGCCTTCCAGGAAGATTCGCTGTTCCGTCGTAACCGGCGCCTGGCGGTGTTCGACATGGACTCGACTCTGATCGAAGCCGAAGTTATCGACGAGTTGGCCAAGGCCGCAGGTGTGGGCGAGCAAGTCTCGGCGATCACCGAGCGCGCCATGGCCGGCGAGCTGGATTTTCGCGCCAGCTTCAAGGAGCGCCTGGCATTGCTCAAGGGCCTGGACGTCAGCGTCCTCGACTCCATCGGCGCCTCCCTGCGCTTGACCGAAGGTGCCGAAACCCTGTTCGCCGAACTCAAGCGCCTGGGCTACAAGACCGCGATCCTCTCGGGCGGCTTTACCTACTTCGCCAAGCAATTGCAGGCCAAGCTGGGCATCGACTACGTGTTCGCCAACGAGCTGGAAGTGGTGGATGGCAAGGTGACGGGCGTGGCGGTCGAACCGATTGTCGATGCGCAACGCAAGGCTGACTTGCTCAAGGAGCTGGCACACAAGGAAGGTTTGCGTCTGGAGCAGACCATTGCGGTCGGCGACGGCGCTAACGACCTGCCGATGCTGGCTATTGCGGGGTTGGGCGTGGCGTTCCGGGCCAAGCCGCTGGTCAAACAGTCGGCCAAGCAGGCGATTTCGACCTTGGGGCTGGATGGTGTGTTGTATCTGTTGGGGCTGCGTGACCGCGACGGTCAATAACGACAGGAGCGCGGTCAAAAATGTGGGAGCGGGCTTGCTCGCGAAGGCGGTGTGTCAGTCAACTAAGGTGTCACACCGCTTTCGCGAGCAAGCCCGCTCCCACATTTGATTTTCGCTGTATTCGGATCAGGCTTTTGGCAGCGCGATACCCTGGCCCATCTGCACCGGCGTTCCCGCCACCAGTTCTTCAGCCCACTTCACCTGATCCGGCCCAAACAGCACGATAGCGGTCGAACCCAGCTTGAAACGCCCCAGTTCCGCACCTTTTTCCAGGTGGATCGGCGCACGGGCGGCTTCGTCGTAGCGCACGGTTTTCAGCTCGCGCTTGGGCGGCGTTACCAGGCCGGCCCATACGGTTTCAATCGACGCGACAATCATCGCGCCCACCAATACCACGGCCATCGGGCCGCGCTCGGTGTCGAACAGGCAAACCACACGCTCGTTACGCGCAAACAACTCCGGCACGTTTTCGGCCGTGGTCTGGTTGACCGAGAAAATCCGCCCAGGCACGTAGACCATTTCCCGCAGGGTGCCGGCCAGTGGCATGTGCACGCGGTGGTAGTCCTTCGGCGACAGGTAAATGGTGGCAAAGTCGCCACCCATGAACGGTGCGGCAACGGCGGCGTCGCCACCGAGCAGTTCCAGCACGCTGAAACTGTGGCCCTTGGCCTGGAACACGCGGCCGTGCTCGATCGGGCCGAGCTGGCTGACCGCGCCGTCTGCCGGGCTCAGCACCGCGCCTGGGGTTGGGTCCAGGGGGCGGGCGCCGTCTTTCAGGGCACGGGTGAAGAAGGCGTTGAAGTGCTCGTAAGCGGTCACGTCTTCTACCAGGGCCTGGGACATATCCACCTGGTAGCGCTTGGCGAACCAGGTGGTGAAGGCATTTTTAAACCAGCGCACACGGCATTCGGCAATGCAGCCGGCCAGGCGCGACAGCAGGTGGTGGGGCAGCAGGTACTGGCTGAGGATAAACAAACGCTTTTTCATGAACTGTCCTTAAACCTTAAATCTCAACGGGGGTGTCGGGGTGGTTGCCCCATTCGCCCCAGGAACCGGCATAACCTTTGACTCGCGGATAACCGAGCGCCTTGGCCACCAGGTAGGTGAAGC
Source organism: Pseudomonas sp. DD1 (assembly GCF_044510355.1). Lineage (NCBI taxonomy): Bacteria > Pseudomonadati > Pseudomonadota > Gammaproteobacteria > Pseudomonadales > Pseudomonadaceae > Pseudomonas > Pseudomonas sp. DD1. The sequence goes on from NZ_MSAJ01000029.1 coordinate 426,099, forward strand.
CAGAACGGTGGTGAGTCTGGCAGTGGGTAATGATTTCTTTGTCTTTGGTCAGGCCCAGGCCTTCGAGGATCTGCGGCATGTCGCGGCGGATCCGCAGGTTGCGTGCCTTGTCCATGCCCGCCGTCCATTCGAAGTTGACTGCACCGGGAATATGCCCGCCCTTGGCCGCGAGGACTTTTTCGCCGCTGTATTCCAGCGGGCCACGGGCATCCCAGATGCCCAGGTCGGCAGCACCGAGGCGGCTTTGCAGGTATTCGCGGGTGGCCGTGGGCTCGTCGTGCAGGGTCAGGCTGACCGGGCCGCCGACGGCAACGGTGGCCTCGGTGGACGCGGGGTGCTGTTCATCCAGCCATGCCAGCAGGCCGCCATCAAGGTAGTGATATTTCTTGTGGCCGATCACGTCGAGCAACCAGATAAACCGCCCGGCCCAGCCGCCGCCTTCGTCGTCATACACCACGTAGGTGGCATCCGGGGTGTGGCCCAGTTCGCCGAACAGTTTCTCCAGGTCGGCCTTGGCCGGCAGCAGCCCTGGGGCCGGTGGCTGGCCCAACTGGGTGCGCTTGGGATCGACAAAGTGCGCGCCGGGGATATGCCCCTGGGCATAACGGGCGGCGCTGGTGAGGTCCACCAGAATCAACGGCTCGGCGGCGAGGCGACTAAGCAGGTCGCTGGGTTCGATCACCAGCGGCAAGCCAGAAAAGTCAGGCATGTGAGGTCTCCCGGGCGCTAGGTTGGGTGATAAAAGAGGGCGATTGTAACGCAAGCATCAAGCGGTGCGGTTGGTAAAGCAGTGCAGGGCTTTCTCGATGCATTGGGCGGTTTTGCCGAAGGCCTGCACGGTGGTTTCGGAGAACGGCCCGCCCCCCTGGTCGGCAATCATCAGCATCACCACCCGGCCGTTACAGCTCAGGGAGCGCAGCAGCAAATGCTCGCCGACGAACAGGCGCCGCAATGAAGCAGGCAGCAGCACCGCGAATTGTGCGTGATTTTCCGGGTTGAGGCGCACTTGCGCAGGCTTTTCCAGCAAGCGTTGCAGCAGCGTGCTTTGTGCGGACTCGAGGCTCAGGTTGGCAGCGTCCTTGGGCAGGCCATCGACCTGATGCACGCGCAAAGTGGCCAGGGCCTTGTCGGCCATCAGCAACATCACGCGCTGCATGCCACTGGCAACCAGGGCCTCCTTGGCGCAGGTGGTCAAGTGCATCGCATTGGCGAAGCGGCTGGGCTCCACCAGCAGCTCAGTACAACGCTTGCGCCACACCGCCAGGGCTTCGGCGGTCGGCGGCGGTGCGGGCAGCAGGCCGCGATGCACCCGTTGCACATGCCAGGGCCAGATCAACGCCAGTGCCGGATGCCAGAGACCGGCGGTCAGGGTATGGCGCGCGCTGATGACCGCCTGTTGGTGCACCTGTTGCTGCACGTCGGCCAGTGGTTGTTGCAGGTACAACGCGGTGAGGTACTGCCAGCGCTGGGTATGGGGGCAGGCCCAGGATTCCTGGGCCGCCAGTGCCATGCCATTGGCCAGTAGCACGGTATTGGCCGGCTGGTTCAGCCAGCGCCGCAGCGCCGGGTCGGCATCGAGTTTTTGCTGCTGGCTCAACGGCACTTCATCGCGGGCGATGTGCAGGGCCTTGACCAGTAAGCGTTGTTCCTTGAGCAGCAGTTGGTAGCCCTGGGACACCCAGATCGGCAGGCGCCAGGCCTCGGTCAGCTCCAGGCACAGTGCCAGCAGGGGCACGCCAAACAATTCCTGTTCGACCTTGCGTGCCGATTGACCCTTGTGGATCACCCGCAGCTCCCATTCCTCCAGGAGCTTGGGGTAGGCAACGGCCATCGGCCACAGCGGTGAAAGAAACAGCAGGCTGCCCCAATGAATATCCTGCCACAGGCGCGCCAGGCGGCTGGCAAACAGGCCGCTGGCTTGCTGCGAGGCATGCTGGCTGATCAGCTGCAATTGGCGCAGGGCCACGGGGATTTCGTTGAGCGGCACCGACGGCAGGCGCGCGAGCAGTTCTTCGGTGCGCTTGAGGCCGAGGCGGTTGATCGCCACTTCAAGGTTTTCTGCGGGCTCTGCCAGGCTGCCGTGGGCCTGGTTGTTGGCTTCACGCATGACGCTCAGGACCAGTGCCGGGCTGTCTTGCATCAGCTCTGCAATATCTCGCAACGAACGGCGACTGTCGCCGATGGCCTTGCACACGGCAATGTGGCTCGCCTGCGGGACGGGCAGGAGAACCTCGTCCAGACGCTTGATCCAGCCAGCCAGAGAGTTGGGTTTTGTAGTTGGGACTGTCGTTTCGTTTGCCATGATTGGGGCGCGATCATCACTTGCGGTCAACACGCCCGGAGTGGGCCGAACTGGCTTTTCGCCTTAACGGGCTATAGTCTGGCGCAGTTTTGCCGATAAGTAGAAGAAGAGTTTTTAGATCTTCCGAATATGTCCATGAACCCGACGGCGCAAGTACTCATCCCCTATGGCTAAAATTATCGGCATCATCGTCGTCATCGCAAGCGTGCTCGGCGGATACGTTCTGTCCCACGGTAAAATTGCTGCGCTGATCCAGCCCTTCGAAGTGCTGATCATCGGTGGTGCGGCGTTTGGCGCTTTCCTGCAGGCCAACCCTGGCTACATGACCATGCACGTGATCAAAAAGTCGCTGGGCATGTTCAGCTCGCGCTTTTCCCACACGTTCTATCTGGAAGTACTGGGCCTGGTCTACGAGATCCTTAACAAGAGCCGCCGCGAAGGCATGATGGCCATCGAGGCGGATATCGAGGACGCCGCAGCGAGCCCGATCTTCGCCAAGTACCCTGCCGTGCTCAAGGATGACCGCATGACCGCCTATGTCTGCGACTACCTGCGCATCATGTCCTCCGGCAACATGGCCCCCCACGAGCTGGAAGGCCTGTTCGACATGGAGCTGTTCAGCCTCAAGGAAGAACTCGAGCACCCATCCCACGCCGTAACCGGTATCGCCGACGGCATGCCCGGTTTCGGTATTGTCGCGGCAGTACTGGGGATCGTGGTGACCATGGCGTCCCTGGGCGAAGGCGACCAGGCGGCCATCGGTATGCACGTCGGCGCGGCGCTGGTGGGGACCTTCTTCGGTATTCTCGCGGCCTATGGCTTCTTTGGCCCGCTGGCCACCTCCCTGGCCCACGACGCCAAGGAAGAGCTGAATATCTACGAAGCGATCAAGGCGTCCCTGGTGGCTTCGGCTTCCGGCATGCCGCCATCCCTGGCGGTGGAGTTCGGGCGCAAGGTGCTGTATCCGAAGCACCGTCCAAGCTTTGCCGAGCTGGAACAAGCAGTTCGCGGTCGCTAAGCCATGGAAAACAACCAGCCGATTATCATCAAGCGCGTCAAGCGCTTCGCTGCCGGGCACCACGGTGGTGCCTGGAAAATTGCCTTCGCTGACTTTGCGACGGCGATGATGGCGTTCTTTTTGGTGTTGTGGCTGATGTCCACCGCGACGCCGGAACAGAAGATCGCCATCGCCGGTTACTTCAAGGACCCCATTGGGTTTTCCGAGAGCGGCACGCCGTTTGTGATCGACTTGGGCGGCTCGCCCGAATTGGCCCCTGAGCGCACCATCAACCCGGAGGTGCAAACCGAAGCGCCCCAGGAAAATATCCCGATCGAACGCCAGACCGTCGAGAGCATGGCCGAACAGGTCGAGCAGGAACGCCTGGAGTTGTTACTGCAAGAGTTGCAGAACAAGGTCGATGAAAACCCGCAACTGCAAAAATTCAAGGATCAGATCCACTTCGATATCACCCAGGACGGCCTGCGTATCCAGATCATGGATGCGGCCAATCGACCGATGTTCGACTCTGGCAGTGCACGCCTGAAGCCTTACTTCGAAGACATCCTGCTGGCCATGGCCGACACCATCAAGGCGGTGCCGAACAAGATCAGCGTCAGCGGCCACACCGATGCCAAGCCGTATTCGGGCCTGGGCGATTTCGGTAACTGGGAGTTGTCGGCCAACCGTGCCAACGCCGCCCGCCGCGTCCTGGTGGCCGGCAGTTATCCGGATACCCAGGTGGCGCGCGTCGTAGGCTTTGCTTCATCCCAACTGTTTGATGCGCAGGACCCGTTCAACCCGATCAACCGGCGCATTGATATTGTGGTGCTGACCAAAAAGGCCCAGCGTGCCATCGAAGGCGAGCAGGGTGCCCCTGCGCCGGTACCGACCCAGGGCGAGGGCGCACCGGGTGAAGTGCCGGTAGACCCGAATGCCCTGCCACCTGAGCAGCAGCCGTTGCCGGCCCATGAGTTGCGGCAGAAGCTGAATCTGTTTGATGAGGGTGGGGTGAAGGCTCCTACGGTGCCTGCGCCAGGCTCGTAGGCGTACCGTCTAAATGAAAGCGCCCCGATCAGTCGGGGCGTTTTTACTTGTGCTCAAAGTGGGAGGTAGGCTTTGACGCCACTGATCACGCCTTGCATATCATCGGTAGTCAGCCGCGGTACGAAGTACTCCCGACCTTTGGAGCGGGTCTTTCTATGGAGCTTGTCGAGGCGCTCGAAACTCACGGTATAGATCATGTCGCACTTCACCCACAGCTCTTTGTAGCCATCGGACTGAAGAGGGTTGATGTGTAACAGGTGGTGCCAGGCATGCTGGACTTCGGGGGCAGTAGAGGAGGTCGGGACTACAGTGCACAGCCTGCGATTGTGGCTGGAGGTAGGGGATATCACCACGACTTTACGGATCTTCAGCATTTCAGGGGCGACAAAGCCTCGTGTGAAATCGCAGAGAAGAACATCGCCTTGTTTGGGGTGATAGTAGAGAGTCAATCGAATGTCCCGCAAAAGCAAAGCCGCCCGAAGGCGGCTTCATTCGACACGCAGTGGAGCTTGCTTCGCCCCTTCTGCGCCGCTGGATCAACTCCGGGAAGGATCCAGACTCCTGCCGACTTTCGCCGGTGACGGAGTGATTATGGGCATCAGGAATTCCGAATTCAAGCTGGCTTGTGTCAACGAGCCACCCAGTTGTCCTGAATTCTTGATGCCGGCCCCTATTAAATCAATGGAGTAGGGGGGTGCAGGCTGCACTTAAAGTGTATCGAGGCATGGCCACTCAGTAACTGCTTTCCGGCAAACTCGCGATGATCGAGCGATAGCTGTTCATGCGTTGTTGCTGCACGCGCCCGTCTTCCAGGGCCTTGAGCAACGCACAACCCGGCTCGCGGTCGTGCTTGCAGTCGCGGAAGCGGCACGTGCCGATCAAGTCGTTGAACTCGATGAAACCCGCTTCTACATCTGCGCGGCTGACGTGGCCCAGGCCGAATTCACGGATGCCGGGGGAGTCGATCAGCTCGCCACCGCCCGGGAAGTGGAACAGGCGTGCGGTGGTGGTGGTGTGCGTACCCTGGCCGGACAGTTCCGACAGCGGGCCGACGCGGGTCTCGACTTCCGGTAGCAGGCTGTTGACCAGCGACGACTTGCCCACGCCCGACTGGCCGACGAACACGCTGATGCGCCCGTCCAACTGCTGTTGCAGCTGTTCCATGCCGTTGCCATGGTGTGCCGAGACTTCCAGCACCGGGTAGCCCAACTGCCGATACACCGCAAGCAACGCATTCAGCGCCGGGGCGTTCTGGTCGTCGATCAGGTCGAATTTGTTCAGCAGCAACAGCGGGCGGATGCCAGCGTGCTCGGCCGCCACCAGGTAGCGGTCGATCAGGTTGGCGTGTGGCTCGGGCAGCGGGGCGAAGACGATGACAATCATGTCGACGTTGGCCGCCACCGGCTTGAGTTGACCACGGCTGTCCGGGCGGCGCAGTTCGGTGCTGCGCGGCAGTTGCGCGACGATCACCCCGATGCCTTGGTTGCCGGCACGCCACACCACTTTGTCGCCGGTTACCAGGGCCGGCAGGTTGGCGCGCAGGTGGCAGCGGAACACTTCGCCGGCCAGTTCGCCTTCCAGGGCCTCGACTTCGACCTGCACCCCAAAGTGCGCGATCACCAGGCCCGTTTGTTCGGGGCCCAGGTCGCCACCCTCCAGCGCTTCCACGGCGGAAGATTCACGTTTGGCGGCGCGGGCAGCGCGTTCACCCTGGATTTTTTCGATGCGCCAGTTTTGGCGACGGTTGAGCTGGCGTTTGGCCATTGGTGTTCCGTGTCGATAATGCAAAGGTTGGATAAAACGGTCGCGAGTCTAGCACGCCCCGCCTGCTAAACTGCGCAGCTACGCCAAGGTGCCAAGGAACCACGACATGCAAAACCCACAGAACCTGATTTGGATCGATCTGGAAATGACCGGTCTGAACCCTGACACCGACGTCATCATCGAGATGGCGACCATTGTCACCGACAGCAACCTCAACACCTTGGCCGAAGGTCCGGTGATCGCCATCCACCACAGCGACGCGGTGCTGGCCACCATGGACGAGTGGAACACCCGCACCCACGGCAACTCGGGCCTGACCCAGCGCGTGCGCGACAGCCGCATCAGCATGGCCGAGGCTGAGGCCCAGACGATTGCCTTCCTGGAAAAGTGGGTGCCCAAGGGCAAGTCGCCGATCTGTGGCAACAGCATCTGCCAGGACCGCCGCTTCCTTTATACCCATATGAAGGGGCTGGAAAGCTACTTCCACTACCGCAACCTCGATGTGTCGACCTTGAAAGAACTGGCCGCGCGTTGGGCGCCAGAGGTCAAGGACAGCTTCCATAAGGGCAGCACCCACCTGGCCCTGGATGATATCCGCGAGTCGATTGCCGAGTTGCAGCATTACCGTAAGCATTTCATCAAGGCTTGAGTTCGTGGCGCCAGGGCTGGCGCCATCGCGGGCAAGCCCGCTCCCACAGTTGCTGTGTGGTGTGTGCAAAGTTCTGTGCCCTGCCCAGATCCCCTGTGGGAGCGGGCTTGCCCGCGATGGCGGTGGGACAAGTAAGGATGTATCGACTGACCTACCGCTATCGCAGGCAAGCCACACATTTGATCGCATTCCACGTGTGGGCATGCTCGGTCTTTCGCCGAGCGCCCCCTTTTGGTGCCCTCGCCAAATGATTAGACTGCGCGCCTCTTTGCAAGGATCGCCATCATGCTGCTGATGCTCTACCTCATCGCCATCACCGCCGAAGCCATGACCGGCGCCTTGTCCGCCGGCCGTCGTGGCATGGACTGGTTTGGCGTGGTGTTGATCGCCTGCGTGACGGCGCTGGGTGGCGGTTCGGTGCGCGATGTGTTGCTCGGCCATTACCCGCTGACCTGGGTCAAACATCCGGAATACCTGGTGCTGACCTCGGTAGCGGCATTGGTGACGATCTTTATCGCCCCGCTGATGCGCCACTTGCGCTCACTGTTTTTGGCGCTGGACGCCGTGGGTCTGGTGGCTTTCACCCTGATCGGCTGCATGACGGCCCTGGAAATGGGGCACGGCATGCTGGTGGCCTCGGTCAGCGGGGTGATCACCGGAGTCTTCGGCGGGATCCTGCGGGATATTTTCTGTAATGATATTCCGTTGATCTTCCGCCGCGAGTTGTATGCCAGCGTGTCGTTCCTCGCCGCCTGGTGCTACATGCTGTGCATCTACCTCGAACTGCCCAGCGAGCAAGCGATTCTGCTCACCCTGTTCAGCGGTTTTCTACTGCGACTGCTGGCCATCCGCTTTCACTGGGAAATGCCCAAATTCGTCTACAACGACGAACATTGACGCGTCGCGTGCTGGTTCAGCGCCCATTCGACATGTTCGCGGACCAGTTCGGAGGGGTAGTCCCGGCGCGCCTTCAAGGCTTCCAGCACCGGAATGCTGGAAGGCGCGTTGCCCAGGCCCACGGCCAGGTTACGCAGCCAACGCTCATAACCGGCGCGGCGTAGCGGCGAGCCTTCGGTGCTGCTGAGGAATTTATCCTCATCCCACATAAATAACTCGGCCAGTTCGGCGTTATCCAGGTTGTGGCGCGGCTTGAAATCGCTTTCTCCTGAAGGTCGGGCGAAACGATTCCACGGGCAAACGATCTGACAGTCATCGCAGCCGAACACGCGGTTGCCAATCAGTGGCCGCAGATCCTCGGGGATTGCGCTCTTGAGCTCGATGGTCAAGTAGGAAATGCAGCGCCGGGCGTCCAGCACATAGGGCCCGACGAAGGCATTGGTGGGGCAGATGTCCAGGCAGGCGGTGCAGCGGCCGCAGTGTTCGGTGCTGTGGGGCGGGTCGACGGGCAGTGGCAGGTCGACGAACAGTTCGCTGAGGAAGAAGTAGCTACCGGCCTTGCGGTTGAGGACCAGGGTGTTTTTGCCGATCCAGCCCAGGCCGGCTTGTTCGGCGATGGCTTTTTCCAGCACTGGGGCGCTGTCGACGAAGGCGCGAAAACCAAACGGGCCGATCTGTGCCTGGATGCGGTCGGCCAGTTGCTGCACGCGCTTGCGGATCAGCTTGTGGTAGTCGCGGCCCAGGGCGTAGCGGGAGATATAGGCTTTTTCGGGTTGGGCCAGCAGCTGCGCCATTTGCGTATCGCCGGGTAGGTAATCCATGCGCAGGGACACCACGCGCAAGGTGCCGGGTACCAACTCGTCCGGGTGCGAGCGTTTGCTGCCATGGGCGCCCATGTAGTCCATCTCGCCGTGGTAGCCCGCGTCGAGCCAGCGCTGCAGGTGCTGTTCATGCTCAGCCAGGTCCAGGCCGCTGATGCCGACTTGTTGAAAGCCCAGCTCGCGGCCCCAGTCTTTGATCGATTGGGCGAGGGCGGGCAGATCGGTGGTAATAGCAGGCATGAGACGAGAGAAACCGCAGGTTAGATGGGTATAATTCTGCCAGACATCGGAGCTTGAAGACGCATGCCGCAGACAAAACACGAAATAACCGACGTGCAGCCCCTGTTGCCCGGCCAATTGCCGCAACTGGCTGCGCGTTCCCCAGAGGCCCACAAGGGGCAGTTTGGCCACGTCCTGGTGATTGGTGGCGACCATGGTTTTGGCGGCGCGGCGCTACTGAGTGCCGAAAGCGCTTTGCGCAGCGGTGCTGGCCTGGTGTCCCTGGCGACCCGCAGTGAACATGTCCCTGCCGCTTTGACCCGCTTGCCGGAAGTCATGGTGCGCGGCGTGCATTCGGCCAATCAGTTGATGGGTTTGCTGGAAAAAGTCTCGGTGATGGTTATCGGCCCTGGCCTGGGCGACATGGCGTGGGGCAAAAGCCTGCTGTCGGTGGCCGCCAATGCCCGGCAACCCCAGGTCTGGGATGCAGACGCGCTGAACCTGCTGGCCGCAGGCCATGTAACCTTGCCGGCCGATTGCGTGATCACTCCGCACCCAGGGGAGGCGGCGCGGCTGATGGGGATCTCGACAGCCGAGGTTCAGGCCGACCGGCTTAAGGTGGCGCGCGCGCTGAGCCAGAAATTCAATGTAGTCACGGTGCTCAAGGGCGCGGGCAGCCTGATCGCCAGCCCGGATGGGCGGGTGGCGCGCTGTGACCAGGGGCATCCGGCCATGGCATCGGCGGGCCTGGGGGATGTGCTCGCCGGCTTGACCGGCGCGCTGCTGGCCCAAGGCATGCCGGCGTTCGAGGCCGCCAGCCTGGCAGTGTGGTTGCACGCCACGGCCGGCGATCGTCAGGGCACCTTGGGTCGCGGCCTGGTGGCCAGTGACCTGATTCCCGCCATTCGTCAGTTGTTGGAGGAGCAGTCACCGTGTCTGAAGTAACGCTGTTTATAGCGGATGAAGAGGCCATGGTGGCTCTCGGCAAGAGCATTGCCGAGATCACCGGGGGTGTGGGCCTGATTTTTCTGCAAGGTGATCTGGGCGCCGGCAAAACCACGCTGTCGCGCGGCATCATTCGCGGGCTTGGGCATAGCGGTGCAGTGAAAAGTCCGACGTTCACCCTGGTAGAACCTTACGAGATCGATGAGGTGCGGGCGTTCCATTTCGACCTGTATCGCCTGGTGGATCCCGAGGAATTGGAGTACATGGGCATCCGCGATTACTTCGATGGCGACGCCTTGTGCCTGATCGAGTGGCCGGACAAGGGCACAGGCTTTTTGCCAAAGCCCGACCTGACCATTACCATTACTGCGCATAACCATGGGCGTCAGTTGAAATTGTTGTCCCAGAGCGCGCGCAGTGAGTCCTGGTGTGCCGCTTTGGCTTTGAAATTCTAATAATGGGTGGGTTAGGTATGCGCTTTCGCGCGTTGGTTGCTGTCGTGGGGGTGTTGCTTGCGGCAATGACTGTCAATGCTCTGGCTGCTTCACAGGTGAAAAGTGTGCGCCTGTGGCGAGCTCCGGATAACACGCGACTGGTGTTCGACCTGTCTGGCCCGGTCCAGCACAGTGTCTTTACCCTGACGGCGCCTGATCGCCTGGTGATTGACATCAACGGTGCGACCCTGGCCGCGCCCCTGAAGGTCTCCACTGCGAACACGCCGATTACCGCGATGCGCTCGGCCCAGCGCACGCCGACCGACCTGCGGGTGGTCATCGACCTGAAAAAGGTCGTGACGCCGAAGAGTTTTTCCCTCGCGCCGAACGCCCAGTATGGCAACCGCCTGGTGGTCGATCTGTTCGATAACCCTGCCGATGCGGCGCCAGCCCCGGCACCTGCGCCTTCTGTCGCCACCACGCCAGCCGTGCCGGTCAGCCCCGCGCAGCCCCAGGTCAAGTTGCCACCGCTGCCGCCAGCCCCGGCCGGCAAACGTGACGTCATCGTGGTGATCGACGCCGGCCACGGCGGTGAAGACCCGGGCGCCTCGGGCTCCCGTGGCCAGCACGAAAAAGACGTGGTCCTGGCCATCGCTCGCGAATTGCAGCGCCAGATCAACGGGATGAAAGGCTACCGCGCCGAATTGACCCGTACCGGCGACTACTTCATCCCGCTGCGCGGGCGTACCGAAATCGCCCGCAAGAAGGGCGCCGACCTGTTCGTGTCGATCCACGCCGACGCCGCCCCGTCGAAGGCCGCCTTTGGCGCCTCGGTGTTTGCCCTGTCGGATCGTGGCGCCACATCCGAGACCGCACGCTGGCTGGCCGACAGCGAAAACCGTTCCGACTTGATCGGCGGTGCCGGCAACGTGTCCCTGGATGACAAGGACCGCATGCTCGCGGGTGTATTGCTGGATCTGTCGATGACTGCCTCGCTGACCTCCAGCCTGAACGTCGGGCAGAAAGTCCTGACCAACATGGGCCGGGTCACCCCGTTGCACAAGCAGCGGGTGGAGCAGGCCGGGTTTATGGTGCTCAAGTCGCCGGATATCCCGTCGATCCTGGTCGAAACCGGCTTTATCTCCAACGCCAACGAAGCCAACAAGCTGGCCAGCGCCAGCCACCAGCAGGCGCTGGCGCGCTCCATCAGTTCCGGCGTGCGTCAGTTCTTCCAGCAGAACCCGCCGCCCGGCACCTATATCGCCTGGCTGCGGGACTCCGGGAAAATCGCCCAGGGCCCGCGTGACCATCGGGTGCAGCCCGGCGACACCGTGGCCATGCTGGCCGTGCGTTTCCAGGTTTCGGCCGCCACCTTGCGCAGCGCCAACAACCTGAAAACCGATGAACTGAAAGTTGGGCAGGTGTTGACCATCCCCGGCACTGAATTGGCAGCACAGTAATGAGCGAATCGGTATTGAACAGCGCTTCGCGCATCGAACTGCTCAGCCCGCGGCTGGCCAACCAGATCGCTGCGGGCGAGGTGGTTGAGCGCCCGGCCTCGGTGATCAAGGAACTGCTGGAAAACAGCCTCGACTCCGGCGCCAAGCGCATCGACGTGGATGTCGAGCAGGGCGGCGTCAAGCTGCTGCGGGTGCGCGACGACGGTAGCGGGATTTCCTCGGACGACCTGCCGCTGGCACTGGCACGCCATGCCACCAGCAAAATCCGTGACCTGGAAGACCTTGAGCGGGTAATGAGCCTGGGCTTTCGTGGTGAGGCGCTGGCGTCAATCAGCTCCGTGGCGCGCCTGACCCTTACTTCCCGCACCCGTGGCGCCGAACAGGCCTGGCAGGTAGAAACCGAAGGCCGCGACATGGCCCCTCGGGTCCAGCCGGCAGCCCATCCAGTGGGCACCTCGGTGGAAGTGCGCGACCTGTTCTTCAATACCCCGGCGCGGCGCAAATTCCTCAAGGCCGAAAAAACCGAATTCGATCACCTGCAAGAAGTCATCAAGCGCCTGGCCCTGGCGCGTTTTGATGTGGCCTTCCACCTGCGCCACAACGGCAAGACCATCCTCAGCCTGCACGAGGCCAATGACGATGCCGCCCGCGCCCGACGCGTGTCGGCAATCTGCGGCGCAGGCTTCCTGGAACAGGCGCTGCCGATTGAGATCGAGCGTAACGGCCTGCATTTGTGGGGTTGGGTCGGCCTGCCGACGTTCTCCCGCAGCCAGGCAGACTTGCAGTATTTCTTTGTGAATGGCCGTGCCGTGCGCGACAAACTGGTGGCCCATGCGGTACGCCAGGCCTATCGCGACGTGCTGTTCAATGGCCGGCACCCAACCTTTGTACTGTTTTTTGAAGTGGACCCCGCGGTGGTCGACGTCAACGTGCACCCGACCAAGCACGAGGTGCGCTTCCGTGACGGGCGCATGGTCCATGACTTCCTCTATGGCACCTTGCACCGCGCCTTGGGCGATGTGCGCCCGGACGATCAACTGGCGGCGCCGATTGTCACCGCCGTCGTCCGCCCGACAGGGCCGGAGGCCGGTGAATTCGGCCCCCAGGGCGAAATGAGCCTGGCGGCCAACCTGCTGCAATCGCCGCAAGCGCAGCCAAGTTACCCGGCGCCGGGTTCCGGCGCGGGGGCGGGCTATCAGTATCAATACACCCCGCGTCCGCAATCGGCGGTGCCGGTGGCCGAGGCCCAGGCGGCCTATCGCGAATTCTTCGCGCCGCTGCCCGGTGCCGAGCCGGGCGCAGTGGCCCTGCCGGAAGGCGGCGGTGATATCCCACCCCTGGGTTATGCCCTGGCCCAGCTCAAGGGCATCTATATCCTCGCGGAAAACGCCCACGGCCTGGTGCTGGTGGACATGCACGCGGCCCACGAACGGATCATGTACGAGCGCCTGAAGATCGCCATGGCCAGTGAAGGCCTGAGCGGGCAGCCATTGCTGGTGCCGGAGTCCCTGGCGGTGAGCCAGCGGGAAGCCGATTGCGCCGAGGAGCACCACGCGGTGTTCCAGAAACTGGGTTTTGAGTTGCAGCGCCTGGGCCCGGAAACCCTGGCCATCCGGCAGATTCCCGCCTTGCTCAAGCAGGCCGAGGCCAATCGGCTGGTGGCCGACGTGCTGGCGGACCTGATGGAATACGGCACCAGTGACCGGATCCAGGCGCATATCAACGAACTGCTCGGCACCATGGCCTGCCACGGCGCGATCCGCGCCAACCGGCGCCTGGCCCTGCCGGAAATGAACGGCCTGCTGCGGGACATGGAAAACACCGAGCGCAGTGGCCAGTGCAACCATGGCCGACCGACCTGGACCCAAATGGGTCTGGATGATCTGGACAAACTATTCCTGCGCGGCCGCTGATGAGCTCTCTACCTCCCGCCATCTTCCTGATGGGCCCGACGGCCGCCGGCAAGACAGACCTTGCGATCGAGCTGACCAAGGTTTTGCCCTGTGAGCTGATCAGTGTCGATTCAGCCCTGGTTTACCGGGACATGGACATTGGCACCGCCAAGCCGTCCAAGGAGCTGTTGGCCGCCCATCCCCATCGACTGATCGACATTATTGATCCGTCGCAAAGCTACTCGGCGGCGGATTTTCGTACCGATGCCCTGGCGGCCATGGCTGAAATCACCGCGCGGGGCAATATCCCGCTGCTGGTGGGCGGCACGATGCTCTATTACAAGGCGCTGCAGGAAGGCTTGGCCGACATGCCGCCCGCCGATCCGCAGGTGCGCGCTGAAATCGAAGAAGAGGCTGCACGCCTTGGTTGGCAGGCCCTGCACGAGCAATTGGCAGCGATTGACCCGGTATCTGCCGCGCGCATTCACCCCAACGACCCCCAGCGCCTGAGCCGGGCTCTGGAAGTCTGGCGCGTGAGTGGCCAGACAATGACGGCCCATCGCCTCAGACAATCTGCGCAAAGTACTGACGCAGGCACCTCTGGACCGGGACAATTGCCCTATACTGTCGCCAATCTGGCTATCGCTCCGGCGAATCGGCAGGTGCTGCATGAACGAATTGCACAAAGATTCACAATTATGTTGGAACAGGGGTTCGTGGAGGAGGTCGTAGCACTGCGTTCAAGAGGTGATCTGCATCCGGGATTGCCTTCGATACGTGCTGTAGGCTACCGCCAAGTCTGGGATCATCTGGATGGCAAGCTGACGTCAGCCGAAATGCAGGAGCGCGGCATTATTGCCACGCGCCAATTGGCAAAACGCCAGTTCACTTGGCTGCGCAGCTGGACTGACCTGCATTGGCTGGACAGTCTGGATTGCGACAATCTGTCACGCGCCTTGAAATACTTGGGAACGGTCTCCATATTGAGCTGAGTCCTTGCAATTGCCGTCTATCCTTGGGGGTGTGACGGTCACAAGCTATCTATTTTTCCGATTTTTTATTATTGATCCTTAAAGGAGTGCGGCACATGTCAAAAGGGCATTCGCTACAAGACCCTTACTTGAATACTTTACGTAAAGAGAAAGTTGGGGTTTCCATCTATCTGGTCAACGGCATCAAGCTGCAAGGTACGATCGAGTCTTTCGACCAGTTCGTGATCCTGCTGAAAAACACCGTCAGCCAGATGGTCTACAAACACGCTATCTCGACAGTAGTGCCGGTTCGTCCAATTCGTCTGCCTAGCGCAACCGAATCCGAACAGGGTGACGCTGAGCCAGGTAACGCCTGATAGGAGTCTCCTTTGTTCTTTGAGCGCCACGGTGGTGGTGAGCGAGTAATCCTCGTTCACTTGGATGGACAGGACCCTGAGGCGCGCGAAGATCCGCAGGAGTTTCAGGAGCTGGCAAATTCGGCCGGCGCCGAGACCGTCGCGTTTTTTAACGTGCCGCGTCATCGGCCAACCGCCAAATTTCTGATTGGCAGCGGCAAGGTCGAGGAACTGCGCGACCTGGTCCATGCCGAAGAAGCCGATCTGGTTATCTTCAATCACATCCTCACGCCCAGTCAGGAACGTAACCTCGAACGTGTTTTCGAGTGTCGCGTGATTGACCGTACCGGTCTGATTCTCGATATCTTCGCCCAACGCGCCCGTACCCATGAAGGCAAGCTCCAGGTCGAACTGGCCCAGCTTGACCACATGAGCACCCGCCTGGTTCGCGGCTGGACGCACCTTGAGCGTCAGGGTGGCGGTATCGGCATGCGTGGGCCGGGTGAAACCCAGCTCGAAACCGACCGGCGTCTGCTGCGGGTGCGCCTGCGCCAGATCAAGGGCCGGCTGGAGAAGGTGCGCAGCCAGCGCGAGCAATCGCGACGCGGCCGTACCCGTGCGGATATCCCTACCGTGTCCCTGGTGGGCTACACCAACGCCGGTAAATCCACGCTGTTCAACAACGTGACCAAATCGGACGTGTACGCGGCAGACCAACTGTTCGCCACCCTTGACCCGACCTTGCGCCGTCTGGAACTCGACGACCTGGGGCCGATTGTGCTGGCCGACACCGTGGGCTTCATCCGCCACTTGCCGCACAAGCTGGTCGAGGCATTCCGGTCTACGCTCGAAGAGTCGAGCAACTCCGACCTGCTGCTGCACGTCATTGATGCGGCCGAGCCTGACCGGATGTTGCAGATCGAGCAGGTCATGGTAGTACTGGGTGAGATTGGCGCCCAGGACTTGCCGATCCTCGAGGTCTATAACAAACTCGATTTGCTTGAGGGTGTGGAGCCGCAAATCCAGCGCGACGAAAACGGCAGGCCCCAGCGGGTCTGGCTGTCGGCGCGGGACGGTAGCGGTCTGGAATTGCTTGAGCAGGCGATTGCCGAGTTGCTCGGTGGCGATTTGTTCGTCGGCACCTTGCGCTTGCCTCAGCGTTTTGCTCGACTGCGTGCTCAGTTCTTTGAGCTAGGTGCCGTACAGAAAGAAGAACACGACGAAGAGGGTGTCAGCCTGCTGGCTGTTCGTTTGCCTCGTTCGGAGCTCAATCGGCTGGTGAGTCGTGAGGGCGTTGTACCGACGGAGTTCCTCGAACAACACACTTTGCAATAAAAGCCTGAGAAAGCGGTTGTGCCGCTGTGGCAGGCATTCTGTAGCATTGGTCGGCGCGCCGTGGGTGCGTCTTTGCTTTATCAGATGGAGAGCGCTATGGCTTGGAATGAGCCGGGTGGCAACTCGAATAATCAGGATCCTTGGGGTGGTAAACGCCGCAATAATGGCGACCGCAAGGGGCCACCAGATCTCGACGAGGCCTTCCGAAAGCTGCAGGAAAGCCTGAATGGGTTGTTCGGTGGTGGAAAAAAACGTGGTGGTGACGACGGCGGTCGCACAGGCAAGGGCGGCGGCTACGGCCTGCTTGGCCTGGGCCTCGTGGCGCTGGCGGCTGTCTGGCTGTACAGCGCGGTCTATGTGGTGGACGAGCAGGAGCAAGCCGTGGTGCTGCGCTTCGGCAAGTACTACGAGACTGTCGGCCCCGGCCTGAATATCTACTTCCCGCCGATCGACAAGAAGTACATGGAGAACGTCACGCGTGAGCGTGCCTACACCAAGCAGGGCCAGATGCTGACCGAAGACGAGAACATCGTCGAAGTGCCGCTGACCGTGCAGTACAAGATCAGCAACCTGCAGGACTTCGTGCTTAACGTCGACCAGCCGGAAATCAGCTTGCAGCACGCGACCGAAAGCGCCCTGCGCCACGTAGTGGGTTCCACTGCGATGGACCAGGTGCTGACCGAAGGTCGTGAACTGATGGCCAGCGAGATCAAGGAGCGCCTGCAACGGTTCCTCGATACCTATCGCACCGGTATCACCGTTACCCAGGTCAACGTACAGAGCGCAGCGGCACCGCGTGAAGTGCAGGAAGCCTTCGATGACGTGATCCGCGCCCGTGAAGACGAGCAGCGTTCGCGCAACCAGGCTGAAACCTACGCCAACGGCGTGGTGCCGGAAGCCCGTGGTCAGGCCCAGCGCATCCTTGAAGATGCCAACGGTTACCGCGACGAAGTCGTGTCCCGCGCCAAGGGTGAGGCTGACCGCTTCACCAAGCTGGTGGCCGAGTACCGCAAGGCACCGGAAGTCACCCGCGAGCGTCTGTACCTGGACACCATGCAGGAAGTCTTCACCAACACCAGCAAGGTTCTCGTGACCGGCAACAAAGGTGGGCAGAACAACCTGCTGTACCTGCCGCTGGACAAGATGATCGAAGGTGGTCGTAGCGCCGGCAGTACTTCGTCTTCCGCCAGTTCGACTGCCGCTGCCAACGAAGCGAGCGCCCGTGCGGCCGCTGACTTGCAGCAACAGCAAACACGTTCCCGGGAGAGTCGTTGATGAGCAATAAATCGCTGACCGCCCTGATTGTGGGCGTCGTCGTGGTCATCGCTGCCTGGAACTGCTTCTACATCGTGGCTCAGACCGAGCGTGCGGTGTTGCTGCAATTCGGGCGTGTGGTCCAGGCTGATGTCCAGCCGGGCCTGCATGTGAAAGTCCCCTACGTCAACCAGGTGCGCAAGTTTGACGCCCGCCTGATGACCCTGGATGCACCGACACAGCGTTTCCTGACCCTGGAAAAGAAAGCCGTGATGGTTGACGCCTACGCCAAGTGGCGCGTCAAGGATGCCGAGCGCTTCTACACCGCGACTTCCGGCCTCAAGCAGATTGCCGACGAGCGTTTGTCCCGTCGTCTGGAATCGGGCCTGCGCGACCAGTTTGGTAAGCGCACCCTGCACGAGGTGGTATCCGGTGAACGTGATGCGCTGATGGCTGACATCACCCGTTCGTTGAATACCATGGCGGAAAAAGAGCTGGGTATCGAAGTGGTCGATGTTCGGGTCAAGGCCATTGACCTGCCCAAGGAAGTGAACCGCAGCGTGTTCGAGCGTATGAGCACCGAGCGTGAGCGTGAGGCGCGTGAGCACCGTGCCAAGGGTAACGAACTGGCTGAAGGTATCCGTGCGGATGCCGACCGTCAGCGTCGCGTACTGTTGGCAGAGGCCTATCGTGAGTCTGAAGAGGCTCGTGGTGATGGTGATGCCCAAGCCGCGTCGATCTACGCCAAGGCTTATGGCCAGGACCAGGAGTTCTACGCGTTCTACCGTAGCCTGCGTGCCTACCGTGAAAGCTTTGCGAACAAAACCGATGTCATGGTGCTGGACCCAAGTAGCGATTTCTTCCGCTACCTGGAAAAGTCCAAGTAACCCGCTGACTGGCTGGTTCCACTCCGTCGGGCGGCTAAAACGCTCGGCGGGGTGATCCTTTCGGAAAACGGGTGTATGATGCGGCAGCCGGGAAATTCCCGGCTTTTTTGCGTCTGCATGTTTGATTGTTGTTGTGCGTTGCAGGCGTGACAGGTTTTTCGAGGAAAGTGCCCGACGAGGCCGTCTACAGGCCATTCGTCA
Organism: Pseudomonas sp. DD1; assembly: GCF_044510355.1. Lineage (NCBI taxonomy): Bacteria > Pseudomonadati > Pseudomonadota > Gammaproteobacteria > Pseudomonadales > Pseudomonadaceae > Pseudomonas > Pseudomonas sp. DD1. The sequence goes on from NZ_MSAJ01000029.1 coordinate 444,530, forward strand.
CGTCGCTCTTGCGCGTGGTTTATGCAGGGGCCGGGTATTTTCTGCTTCACTCAAGGCTCGCCCAAGGGCAGGCCGGGTCATAGGGGAATGGCGTAATGGCAACGGTAGACCGCTGGCTGCTGCCAGATGGCATCGAAGAAGTACTGCCACCAGAGGCTGCGCGTATTGAAATCGCGCGTCGCCAGGTGTTGGATCTGTTCCAGAGCTGGGGTTACGAGTTTGTCGTGACTCCCCATATCGAGTACCTGGAATCCCTGCTGACCGGCGCGGGCCAGGACCTGGATCTGCGCACCTTCAAGGTCATCGACCCGCAATCGGGCCGGCAAATGGGCTTTCGCGCCGACATCACGCCGCAAGTGGCGCGCATTGATGCGCATACCTTGCGTCGTGAAGGGCCGAGCCGCCTGTGCTACGCCGGCAGCGTGCTGCATGCGCAACCGCGCGCCTTGTCATCGTCCCGTAGCCCGATCCAGTTGGGCGCCGAGTTGTATGGCGATGCGAGCCCGAGCAGCGACGTTGAAGTCATCAGCCTGATGCTGGCGATGCTGCAACTGGCCGATGTGCCGGATGTCCACATGGACCTGGGGCATGTCGGTATCTACCGTGGCCTGGCCCGTGCGGCCGGTTTGTCCGGCGAAGTGGAGCAGCAGTTGTTCGATGCCCTGCAGCGCAAGGCCATCGACGAAGTGATCGCCCTGACCGAAGGCGTGCCTGCCGACCTGGCTGGCATGCTGCGTGCGCTGGTGGATCTGTGTGGTGGTCGCGAAGTGCTGACCGCTGCCCGTGATCGCCTGGCCAACGCGCCGGCCCCGGTGCTGGCGGCCCTGGACGACGTGCTGGCGATTGCCGAGCAGTTGTCGGCGCGCTTCCCGCAACTGCCGTTGTATTTTGACCTGGGTGAGCTGCGCGGCTACCACTACCACACCGGTGTGGTGTTTGCGGTGTTTGTTCCGGGCGTTGGCCAAGCCATCGCCCAGGGCGGTCGTTATGACGATATCGGCGCCGACTTCGGTCGTGCCCGTCCGGCGACTGGCTTTTCCACCGATTTGAAAACCCTGGTGACCCTGGGGCGTGCTGAAGTCGAGCTACCGTCTGGCGGTATCTGGATGCCAGACAGTACGGACGCGGCACTCTGGCAGCAGGTCTGCCAGTTGCGCAGTGAGGGTCAGCGTGTCGTCCAGGCCTTGCCTGGGCAGCCATTGGCCGCCGCCCGTGAAGCGGACTGCGACCGGCAATTGATTCAGCAGAACGGGCTTTGGCAAGTATCGCCACTGGCTTCTTGAGTTTTCCTGCCGGCCAACGCCGGCACCAAGTTTGCGCGAATGAGGACAAGTGTTATGGGTAAGAATGTCGTAGTCCTGGGCACCCAATGGGGTGATGAGGGCAAAGGCAAGATCGTTGATCTGCTGACCGAACATGCTGCCGCCGTAGTGCGCTACCAAGGTGGCCACAACGCTGGCCACACCCTGGTCATCGATGGCGAAAAAACCGTCTTGCACCTGATCCCGTCGGGCGTGCTGCGCGAAGGCGTGCAGTGCCTGATCGGCAACGGCGTGGTGGTTGCACCTGACGCCCTGCTGCGCGAGATCACCAAGCTGGAAGAGAAAGGCGTACCGGTGCGCGAGCGCCTGCGTATCAGCCCGTCCTGCCCGCTGATCCTGTCCTTCCACGTTGCGCTGGACCAGGCCCGTGAAAAGGCCCGTGGCGAGCTGAAGATTGGCACCACCGGTCGCGGTATCGGCCCGGCCTACGAAGACAAGGTTGCACGTCGTGGCCTGCGTGTGGGCGACCTGCTCAACATGCCGCGCTTTGAAGACAAGCTGCGTGAACTGGTGGATTACCACAACTTCATGCTGGTCGGTTACTACAAAGAGCCAGCCATTGAGTTCGACAAGACCTTGGCCGAGTGCAAGGAATACGCCGAGCTGCTCAAGCCGCTGATGCTGGACGTGACTGCCGAGCTGCACGACCTGCGTCGCGCCGGCAAAGACATCATGTTCGAAGGTGCCCAGGGCTCGTTGCTGGACATCGACCACGGTACCTACCCGTACGTGACCAGCTCCAACACCACCGCTGGCGGCGTTGCGACGGGTTCGGGCGTTGGTCCGATGTTCCTGGACTACATCCTGGGCATCACCAAGGCCTACACCACGCGCGTAGGTTCGGGTCCGTTCCCGACTGAGCTGTTCGACGACGTCGGTGCGCACCTGGCCAAGCAAGGTCACGAGTTCGGCGCGACGACCGGTCGTGCCCGTCGTTGTGGCTGGTTCGATGCTGTCATCCTGCGTCGCGCTATCGACGTGAACAGCATCTCGGGCATCTGCCTGACCAAGCTGGACGTACTCGACGGCCTGGAAACCATCAACATCTGCGTCGGCTACAAAGACGCAGAAGGTAATGATGTTGCCCCGACCGACGCTGACAGCTACGTGGGCCTGCAGCCTGTGTACGAAGAAGTGCCGGGCTGGAGCGAGTCGACCGTGGGTGCCAAGACCCTGGAAGAACTGCCAGCTAACGCCCGCGCCTACATCAAGCGCGTTGAAGAGCTGATTGGCGCGCCGATCGACATTATTTCGACGGGCCCGGACCGCAACGAGACCATCGTTTTGCGTCATCCGTTCGCTTAATAAGCTGTTGATGTAAAAAGCAAAGGGTCCCTTCGGGGGCCCTTTGTCGTTTCTGCGGTGCGCACGGCACGACCCTTGCTATGTTTCTCTCTTTCGCGGTGCTATCAATTTAATGGCACCCGTGGTGGAGGGATTCCCGATGTCTGCCGTTCTCTCATTGTTACAAAGCCGGCTGTTGAGGCCGGTGTTCGTTACCCTTGGTATCGCTCTTTTGGTGCAAGTGCTGGTGGCGGTCGCCCTGACCCGGAGCACAGTCACGGCCCTGGAAGCCGATTTGGGCAAACGCCTGGGTGTGGACAGCCAGAAACTGTCGGGCGAATTGACCCAGGCCGGCAAGGAAGTGACGTCCAGCCTGGATAGCTTGTCGGCCAGCACCAGCGACCGTCTGACGGCCGGGCTTTCTGCGCGGTTGAAGCAAGAGCAGCAGCAACTGCGTACGACCCTGGAAAAGGACCTGAAGGACTCTGCCAATGACATGGCGCAGTTGCTGGCCTCGGTTGCACCCCGTGCAATGTGGGACAGCGATGTTCCGGCGTTGTCGGAGTTCGCCCGGCGTGCCCAGCGCAATCCCAATGTGCTGTTTGTGGTGTATGACGACGCCACAGGCCAGCACCTGACCCGTTATTTGAACCGGGAAAACCCGATCAACAAGGCGCTCCTGGAAAAAGGCCAGGGCGACCGTGCGCTGGATAAAGTGTTGAATGCCGCGAAAAACGACCCTTCGGTGTACTACGTCGAAGCGTCCATCAGCCCCAATGGTGTAGAGATCGGCAAGGTGCTGATGGGGGTTTCCACCGCAGCGGTCGAGGCGGACCTGGCGGCGCTGGACCAGCGTTTTACCGCGCTGATCGCCAGTGGCGGTCAATTGGTGGGCGACAGCCTCAAAGGCGCGGCGGCGGACAGTGCGGCGGCCATGGGTGCCCGTCTGCAGTCGGCGCAGGCCACGGCCACGCAAATGACCGCTAATACCTCCAGCGCCGTACAAGAGGCCGCGCAGGCCCTGCGCTGGCGTATCGGCCTGGGTCTGGCGGTGGTGGGCCTGGGAGTGCTGTTGCTGATTGCCGTGGTGCTGGGGCGGCGGGTGGTCAATCGCCTCAAGCTGCTGATCGCGGCCATGGATGATTTGGCGGCCGGTGACGGTGACCTGACCAAGCGTGTGCAGATCAACAGCAAGGATGAAATCGGCGCCATGGCTTCGGCGGTCAATCGGTTTGTGGATAAGTTGCAGCCCATCGTGCGCGAGGCGGGGGATGTGGCCCAGCGTACCGGCGTGGAAATCGGCGCGATGACCCTGCGCAATGCCGGCGCCGATGCCGCAGCAGGTTTGCAGCGTGATGAAGTGGCCGAGAGCCTGCGGGCGCTGTCGCAAATGGCTGACGAGGCCCAGGCTGAAAGCCATGCCATGCAGGCCGCGTTGCAGCAGGTGGTGGATATCCGTCAGGCCACGGATGAAAACTCCCGTACTTCGGCCGAGGTCGGCAGTTTGATCGAGGCCTTGGCCGGGCAGGTGCAGGCCGGCTCCAAGGTGATCGAGCGCCTGGCCCAGCAAAGCGAGCAGATTGAAGTGGTGTTGACGGTGATCCACGGCATTGCCGAGCAAACCAACCTGCTGGCCCTGAATGCCGCCATTGAGGCAGCGCGTGCCGGTGAAACCGGGCGGGGTTTTGCGGTGGTGGCAGACGAAGTGCGGGCGTTGGCCAGTAAAACCCAAAGCTCTACCGGTGATATCCAGGCGCATATCGTGGCGTTGCAGCAAGGCGCGCGCGAGGCGGTGGAGACCATCGGCAAGGCCGGGCGCCAGGCCAGCGAGGGTCTGCTGGTGCTGCGCGAAAGTGTGCGCTTGCAGCAAACGGTGCAAGACTCAGTGGAGCAGGTGCATGCGGCGATTGGCCTGGCGACCCGGGCTGCCGAACATCAGGCCCAGGGCGCGCATGCGGTGCGGGGGCGGGTCGAGGTGATCCATGCCCAGGCCGAGCGCGCAGCGCAGGCGGTGGTGGAAACCACGGCCAGCGGCAAGGTGCTGGATGGGTTGGCGGCGCAGTTGAAGGCCAGCCTGGGGCAGTTCCGGGCCTGAGGTTGGCGGCTCGGACCTTGTCGTGGGCAAACCCGCTCCAGTGTGGGGGCTGGCTTGCCTGCGATAGCGCTCTCAGCGGCTCAGATACATCCGTGTCGTGAGCAGGTAGACAGGCAACCCCGACACCAGAATCAACAGCGCCGCATAAGGCGCCGCCGCCGCAAACTCCACATTCGAGGTGTGCGCCCACACCGCCGTGGCCAGGGTATTCAACCCGGTCGGACTGAGCAGCAAAGTCGCGGTCAACTCCTTCATCGCATCGAGGAATACCAGCGCAAACGCCGCGCCCAATGCCGGAAAGATAATCGGTAGGGTCACCCGGCAAAACGCGCTGAACGACGATGCGCCGAGGGTGCGGGCGGCCTCTTCCAGTTGCGGTGCCGCCTTGTTCAGGGCGGTACGGATCGGCGCCTGGGCCAGTGGCAGGAACAGCAGCGCGTAGGCGATCAGCAGCAACGCCGAGGTCTGATACAGCGCCGGCACGTAATGCAGGGCGAAATACACCAGGGTCAGGGCAATCACCAGGCCGGGCAGGGCGTGCAGCAAGTAGGGCAGGCGTTCGGCCCACAGCGCCAGTTGGCCTTTGTAGCGCACCACCAGAAGACCCACCGGTACGGCCAGCGCCAGGCAGAGTGCCGCGCCGCCCAGGGACAGCGCCAGGGAGGACAGCAGCGCCTCGCTGATCTCGGCTACCGGGAAGGCTGCTGAAGAACCCACGGCCAGCCAGTAGCCGAGCATCCCCAACGGAATGCCACTGCCAATGATCGCCAGCATCAGGCAGTACAGCTGGCCCAATGGCGCCCATCTGCCCAATCGAACCTGTTCGGCATGCCGCGCCGCGCCTTGTCCGGTGCGCACATGCCGGCCCTTGCCGCGCACGCGCAGTTCCAGCCACAGCAGGGTCAGGCACATGACCAGCAGCACCGCAGACAGCATCGCCGCATTGGCGTTGCTGAACTCCAATTCGAACTGTTGGTAGATCGCCGTGGTGAAGGTCTGCAGGCCGATGATCGACAGGGCGCCGAACTCCACCAGCATATGCAAGGCGATCAACAGGGCGCCGGCCAGCAGCGACGGCCACAGCAGTGGCAGGGTGATGCGAAAAAACACGCTCCAGCGATTGAGCCCCAGGGTGCGGGCCGACTCTTCCAGGGACGGGTCCAGGTTACGCAGGGTGGCCGCCACTGGCAGGAACACCAGGGGGTATTTGGACAGGGTCATGACCAGGATGGCGCCGCCCAGGCCTTCGAACTGGGCGCTCAGGGATACCCAGGTAAAGCTGCTGACAAACGCCGGCACGGCAAACGGCAGGCACAGGATTACGCCCCAGATCCGCCGGCCCGGCAGGTTGCTGCGCTCCAGCAGCCAGGCCAGGGACAGGCCGATCACCGCGCAGGCGACGGTCACGCCGACCATTAATGCCAAGGTGTTGCGCAGTAGCCCGAACACATACGGGCGCCACAGCAGATGCACAGCCTCGGCCCAGCCGGCTTGCCAGGCCTTGAGGCCCACATACACCAACGGCAGCAGGCTCAAGCCCACCAGTAAAAAGACCGGCAGCAGCAGCCAGATTGACGGGCGTTTGCGCCGGGGGCTAAAGCCGCCGCGCAAGGCGGGGGCAGATTGCGATGGGGTCATCAGTTCAAGCCAACGTCACGTTCCAGCTCCAGGGCTTCTTCGGCGTTGCCCAGGTCGGCGGGAGTGACTTTGGGCGGTTGCAGTTCGCTGAATGGCTTGAGGCCGCGGTTGGACTGCATGCCCTTGCGCAGCGGGTACTCGGCGGAGGTGTTGGTGATAACCCGCTGGCCTTCTTCGCTGGCCATGAACGCCAGCAGTTGCTGGGCTTGCTTGGGGTGCTTGCTGGATTTCAATGCCGCTGCTGCCGATACGGTGATCAGGCCGCCAGCATCGCCATCGGTGAAGTAGTGCAGTTGCGAATCCAGGTTGGTTTTTTCCTTTTTCAGGGCAAACCAGTAGTAGTTATTCACCAGCACCGTCGCTACTTCGCCGTTTTCCACGGCTTTGAGGGCGACCATGTTATTGCTGTAGACCTTGCCGAACGCGCGCAGCCCGGTCAGCCATTCTTCGGCGGCATCGCGACCATGCAGTTTGATGATGGCCACGGCCTGTTCCTGGAAGGCACCGCTGGTGGGGACGAAGCCCACTTTGCCCTGCCACTCGGGGTTGGCGAAATCCAGTACCGACTTGGGTAGCTCTTCTTCCTTGATCAATTTCGGGTTGAAGGCCACTACCCGGGTACGTGCGGTGACGCCCATCCAGGCGCCATTGGCGGCCACGTATTCCTTGGGCAGGACATCCAGGGTGCTGGCGTCGATAGTGGCCAGCAGACCTTGTTCGCCAAGTTTGTTCAGTGGCGGGGATTCTTCGGTGTAGATCACGTCGGCGGGGGAGCGCTCACCCTCTTCGACGACCTGGCTGGCCAGTTGGTTGCTGCTGCCCTTGCGTACATTCACATGAATGCCGGTCTTGGCTTCGAAGGCCTTGGCGAGTTCATCGCCGACTTCCTTGTGCTGGCCGTTGTACAGGGTCAGTTCAACCTTGTCGGCCGAGTAGGCGGTGGGAGAGAGCAGGGTCAGGCCGAGCAGAGTGATGGTCAGGCCACGCAGAAGGGATGTCTTGAGACGGATATCGCGGATCATCATCCGGGGTGTTCCTCACTTGAGTGCAACAAATCATTGCAAGGATAAACGATAAAACTTCTCAAGTGCGGGCGCAGCGGGAATTGCGGGTGGAGTTTTTAAACCCCAGAAACGAAAAAACCCGCTTTCGCGGGTTTGATCTGAATTTGGTGCCCAGGAGAAGACTCGAACTTCCACGACCTTGCGATCACCAGCACCTGAAGCTGGCGTGTCTACCAATTTCACCACCTGGGCATTATCAAGCAACGTTGCCGCTGTTGATGGGGCGAACTATACGGCGGGCTTTTTGATCTGTAAACCCCTGATTTGATTTTATAAATCAACTTTTGGGTTAAAAATCAAAGGGCTATAACGCAAAAACCCGCTTTCGCGGGTTTTTGTGAGACTCAAGGCGCAAACCTCAAGTTTTGAATTGGTGCCCAGAAGAAGACTCGAACTTCCACGACCTTGCGGTCACCAGCACCTGAAGCTGGCGTGTCTACCAATTTCACCATCTGGGCAGTATCTTCAACGTTGCCGTCGTCGATGGCGCGCACTATACGGAGTGGCTTTTGAGCTGTAAACCCCCGTCATCAAAAAAGCCTGGAAAATTTCGCAGGCGGTCACGCAAGGTGGTTTTGCGCGGCTATAAAACGCATTTGCGGGCTAGTTATTGCTTGAAATTTCCCGTTTCAATACGCGTATGCCAAACTAACCCACATATAGACAAGGTGAAAACTCTCTAATGGCCGATTGGCAGTCCCTCGATCCCGAGGCCGCTCGTGAAGCGGAAAAATATGAAAACCCTATTCCTAGCCGCGAACTGATCCTGGCGCATCTCGCCGATCGGGGTTCGCCTGCTAGCCGCGAGCAGCTGGTTGAAGAATTCGGTCTGACCACCGAAGACCAACTCGAAGCACTGCGCCGCCGCCTGCGCGCCATGGAGCGCGATGCACAGTTGATCTACACCCGTCGCGGCACTTACGCGCCGGTGGACAAGCTCGACCTGATCCTTGGCCGCATTGCCGGTCACCGTGATGGCTTCGGCTTCCTGATCCCTGATGACGGCAGTGACGACCTGTTCATGAGCCCGGCGCAAATGCGCCTGGTGTTCGATGGCGACCGCGCCCTGGCGCGCGTGTCCGGCCTGGACCGTCGCGGTCGACGCGAAGGCGTGATCGTCGAAGTGGTGTCCCGTGCCCACGAATCCATCGTCGGTCGCTACTTCGAGGAAGGCGGCATCGGCTTCGTGATTCCGGACAACCCGAAGGTCCAGCAGGAAGTGCTGGTGACTCCGGGCCGCAATGGCGCCGCCAAGGTCGGTCAGTTCGTCGAGGTGAAAATCACCCACTGGCCAACCCCGCGCTTCCAGCCACAGGGCGATATCGTCGAAGTGGTCGGCAACTACATGGCGCCGGGCATGGAAATCGATGTTGCGTTGCGCACCTACGATATTCCTCACGTCTGGCCTGAGGCTGTGCTCAAAGAAGCCGCCAAGCTCAAGCCGGAAGTCGAAGAAAAAGACAAAGAGAAACGCATCGACCTGCGTCATCTGCCGTTCGTCACCATTGACGGCGAAGATGCCCGCGACTTCGACGATGCGGTCTACTGCGAAGCCAAGCCCGGCAAGCTGCGCCTGTTCTCCGGCGGCTGGAAGTTGTTCGTCGCGATTGCCGACGTATCCAGCTACGTGAAGATCGGTTCGGCCCTGGATAACGAAGCCCAGGTGCGCGGCAACTCCGTGTACTTCCCTGAGCGCGTGATCCCGATGCTGCCTGAGCAGCTGTCCAACGGCCTGTGCTCCCTGAACCCGAAAGTCGACCGTTTGGCCATGGTGTGCGAGATGACCATCTCGAAAACCGGCGAAATGACCGACTACCAGTTCTACGAAGCGGTGATCCACTCCCAGGCCCGCCTGACCTACAACAAGGTCAGCACCATCCTGGAAACGCCGAAAACCAGCGAAGCCAAGGCTTTGCGCAGCCAGTACGCTGACGTAGTTCCACACCTCAAGCAGCTCTACTCGCTGTACAAGGTGTTGCTGGGCGCACGTCATGTCCGTGGCGCGATAGATTTTGAAACCCAGGAAACCCGGATCATCTTCGGTTCCGAGCGCAAAATCGCGGAAATCACGCCGACCACCCGCAATGACGCGCACAAGCTGATCGAGGAATGCATGCTGGCGGCCAACGTGGCCACCGCCGAATTCCTGAAGAAGCACGAGATTCCTGCGCTGTACCGGGTGCACGATGGTCCGCCACCGGAGCGCCTGGAAAAACTGCGCGCCTTCCTGGGCGAGCTTGGCCTGTCCCTGCACAAAGGCAAGGATGGCCCGTCGCCGAAGGATTACCAGGCTCTGTTGGCCAGCATCAAGGACCGTCCGGACTTCCACCTGATCCAGACCGTGATGCTGCGCTCCCTCAGCCAGGCGGTGTACAGCGCCGACAACCAGGGCCACTTCGGCCTGAATTACGAGGCGTATACCCACTTCACCTCGCCGATCCGCCGTTACCCGGACCTGCTCACGCACCGCGCCATCCGCAGCGTGATCCATTCCAAGCAGAACACCCCGCACGTCAAGCGCGCCGGTGCCATGACCATTCCGAAGGCACGGATCTATCCGTACGACGAAGCGGCCCTGGAACAGTTGGGCGAGCAGTGCTCCATGAGCGAGCGCCGTGCCGACGAAGCCACCCGTGACGTGGTGAACTGGCTCAAGTGCGAGTTCATGAAGGACCGCGTAGGCGAGTCGTTCCCAGGTGTTATCACCGCCGTGACCGGTTTTGGTCTGTTCGTCGAGCTGACCGACATCTACGTCGAAGGCCTGGTGCACGTCACCGCCTTGCCGGGTGACTACTACCACTTCGATCCTGTGCATCACCGCCTGGCGGGCGAGCGCACCGGTCGCAGCTTCCGTTTGGGCGATACCGTAGAAGTACGGGTCATGCGCGTCGATCTCGACGAACGCAAGATCGACTTCGAGATGGCTGAAAAAACCCTCGAAGCGCCGATTGGCCGCAAAAAGCGGGGTGCCGAAACCACAGCGCCGGCGAAAAAAGGCGCTCCTGCGAAAGCTGCAGCGGCTGCCGAGCCTGCGCCGGCCAAGCCTGCGCGCCGCTCCTCGGCCAAGGAAAAGGTCAGCGACGCGTACCGCCCCAGTGATGCGGCGGCGAAAAACGCCGAGTTGCGCAAGAGTCGCGAGTTGAAGCAGCAGTTGCTCAACGAAGCCAAAAGCGGTGGTAAAGCGGCGTCTGGGGGAAAGTCCCAGGCCGCCGACAAGCCGTCGAGCAAACCGAGTAAACACCGTAAAGGCCCGCCAAAAGCGGGTTCGGCCCCTGCCAAGAGCGGCGGGTCGCGCAAACCTAAGGCCAAGTCATGAGTCTGGAAAAAATCTACGGCGTACACGCCGTAGAAGCGTTGCTGCGTCACCACCCCAAGCGCGTCAAGCAAGTGTGGTTGGCCGAGGGGCGTAGCGAGCCGCGCGTTCAAGCGTTGGTCGAGCTGGCCAACCAGAATAAAGTTGCCATCGGCCAGGCCGAGCGGCGCGAAATGGACGTCTGGGTCGAAGGCGTACACCAGGGCGTGGTGGCGGACGTGAGTCCGAGCCAGGTCTGGGGCGAGGCCATGCTCGACGAGCTGCTCGACCGCACCGAAGGCGCGCCGCTGTTGCTGGTGCTGGACGGCGTGACCGACCCGCACAACCTTGGCGCCTGCCTGCGTTCGGCGGACGCTGCCGGCGCGCTGGCGGTGATCGTGCCGAAAGACAAGTCGGCTACCTTGACCCCGGTCGTGCGTAAAGTCGCCTGCGGCGCAGCGGAAGTGATTCCGTTGGTGGCCGTGACCAACCTGGCGCGCACCCTGGAAAAACTCCAGCAGCGCGGCTTGTGGGTCGTGGGTACGGCGGGGGAGGCCGAGGTCAGTATCTATGACCAGGACCTCACCGGCCCGACCATCCTGATCATGGGTGCTGAAGGCAAGGGCATGCGGCGCCTGACCCGAGAGCATTGCGACTACCTGGTGCACTTGCCGATGGTCGGTAGTGTCAGCAGCCTCAACGTTTCAGTCGCAACGGGCGTCTGCCTGTTCGAAGCCCAGCGCCAGCGTGGCGCCAAGGCCAAGTCCAAGAAGTAATTTTGAGCCTGGCATAGATGCAAAATGTGGGAGCTGGTTTGTGTGGGAGTCGGGCTTGCCCGCGATGCGGGCACCTCGGTACATCAGTTGTACTGAGGTGATGCTATCGCAGGCAAGCCAGCTCCCACACAAGTCAGCTCCCACATTGGTTTTTGGTCAAATAATCACCAATTGCCTTGCGCCCTTTCTCCCCCTTCTCTACAATTGCGCCCCTTGCCTTCCCGGCGGGCACGCATGTGCCTCCCAGCGGCAAGATTCCTAAGTGTCATTCACTCCTTGTCTGACCGTTTTTGAGCGGCAGGCTACAACCCGTAAGGAGCATTCATGCGTCATTACGAAATCATCTTTTTGGTCCACCCGGATCAAAGCGAGCAAGTCGGCGGCATGGTAGAGCGTTACACCAAGCTGATCGAAGAAGACGGCGGCAAAATCCACCGTCTGGAAGATTGGGGCCGTCGTCAACTGGCCTACGCAATCAACAATGTTCACAAGGCTCACTACGTGATGCTGAACGTTGAGTGCACTGGCAAGGCCCTGGCCGAGCTGGAAGACAACTTCCGCTACAACGATGCAGTGATCCGTAACCTGGTCATCCGTCGCGAAGAAGCCGTTACCGGCCAATCCGAGATGCTCAAGGCTGAAGAAAACCGCAGTGAGCGCCGTGAGCGTCGCGACCGTCCTGAGCACGAAGGCGCTGAAAGCGCTGATAGTGATGACAGCGACAACAGCGATAACGCTGACGAGTAATCCACGGACCTTATTAAGGAGCCTATCAAATGGCACGTTTCTTCCGTCGTCGTAAGTTTTGCCGCTTCACCGCTGAAGAAGTGAAGGAGATCGACTACAAAGATCTCAACACTCTGAAAGCCTACGTATCCGAGACCGGCAAAATTGTTCCAAGCCGTATCACCGGTACCAAAGCTCGTTATCAGCGTCAGCTGGCCACCGCTATCAAGCGCGCCCGCTTCCTGGCCCTGCTGGCCTACACCGACAGCCACGGCCGCTGAGACCGGGCAGTCGACAAGTAGTAAGGGATTGAATGCATGCGCGCCTTAGCTGAGTTCATCATGCGCGGTCGTGTGCAGGCCACTCTGGTAGTGGCTGGATGTGCTGCATTGCCGTTGTTGTATTGGTTGGGTGCTGCCGCAGGAAGCCTTGTGCTGCTGCGGCGCGGTTTGAAGGACGCCCTGGGCGTTCTTGCCCTGGGGTTGCTGCCGGCCTTGATCTGGTGGCTGCAATTCGACGATCCACGGGTACTTCTGGTACTGCTGGGGTCTTCGAGCCTTGCGTTGGTTTTACGCGCAAGTGAGTCCTGGGTCCGTACGCTGCTGGTCAGCGTGGCATTGGGAGTGGTGTATTCAGTGGTGCTTGGCGCGGCTTTCCGCCCGCAAATCGAGGCGCTGTCGCAGGAGTTGGTAAAAATCCTGCCACTGGCCCTCGGGGATCTCTACCAGCAATTGTCGGTAGATGAGCGAGCGCGCATGGCCACACTGATTGCTCCGGTCCTTACCGGCCTGATAGCGGCACTGTTGCAGATCGTCAGTGTGCTGAGCCTGATTCTTGGGCGCTACTGGCAGGCGTTGTTGTATAACCCGGGTGGTTTTGGTCGCGAGTTTCGCAGTATCAGAATCCCCGCAGGACCAGCGATGTTGCTGCTGGCGTGCATGCTTGTAGGGCCGAACTTTGGTCCGCAAATGGCCATGTTGACGCCGTTGTGCAGCGTACCGCTGGTGATTGCCGGGCTGGCCCTGATGCACGGGCTGGTGGCGCAAAAGCGCCTGGCCAAGTTCTGGCTGGTGGGGTTGTACGTGACGCTGTTGCTGTTTATGCAACTGATCTATCCGTTACTCGTGGTCTTGGCCATTGTCGACGGCCTGATTGATTTTCGCGGTCGTCTGGCGCCGAAAGACGCCGATAACGCGAACGGTGAAGGTTAAAAGTTAGAGGATTTTCACATGCAACTGATCCTTCTGGAAAAAGTCGCCAACCTGGGCAACCTGGGCGACAAAGTAAACGTTAAGGCCGGCTACGGTCGTAACTACCTGCTGCCATACGGCAAAGCCACCGCTGCAACCGCTGCCAACCTGGCCGCGTTTGAAGAGCGTCGCGCTGAGCTGGAAAAAGCCGCAGCAGACAAGAAAGCTTCGGCTGAAACCCGTGCTGCCCAACTGGCCGAGCTGGAAGTGACTATCACTGCCACCGCCGGTGACGAAGGCAAGCTGTTCGGTTCGATCGGCACCCACGACATCGCTGATGCACTGACCGCCTCCGGCGTTGAAGTGCAGAAGAGCGAAGTTCGTCTGCCGAACGGCACCATCCGCAACGTAGGCGAATTCGACGTAGCCGTGCACCTGCACGCTGAAGTTGAAGCCACCGTACGCGTTGTCGTGGTAGCAGCTTAAGTAGCACCTAACTGACTGGCACCTCGCGTGCCAGGCGGTTAACATCGGGCACGATCCTGTTTACAGGTCGTGCCTTTTGTTTTTTTCACACCCCCTAATTCCAAGTGGCCATGAACGATATTTCAGCTCCTGAGCAATACGATCTGCAAACCGCTGCCCTGAAGGTGCCGCCGCATTCCATCGAGGCCGAACAGGCCGTGCTCGGTGGCTTGATGCTGGATAACAACGCCTGGGAACGTGTGCTCGATCAAGTCTCGGACGGTGATTTCTATCGGCATGACCACCGCCTGATCTTCCGCGCCATTGCCAAGCTGGCCGACCAGAACTCACCGATTGACGTGGTGACCCTGGCCGAGCAACTGGACAAGGAAGGCCAGACCTCGCAAGTCGGTGGCCTCGGCTACCTTGGTGAACTGGCAAAAAACACCCCGTCCGTCGCCAACATCAAGGCCTATGCCCAGATCGTGCGCGAGCGGGCGACCCTGCGCCAGTTGATCGGCATCAGCACTGAAATCGCCGACAGTGCCTTTAACCCTGAAGGTCGCACCGCCGCCGAGATCCTCGACGAAGCCGAACGGCAGATCTTCCAGATCGCTGAGGCCCGCCCGAAAACTGGCGGCCCGGTCAGCGTCAACGACCTGTTGACCAAGGCCATCGACCGTATCGACACCTTGTTCAACACTGACAACGCCATCACCGGTATTTCCACCGGCTACACCGACCTCGACGAGAAGACCAGCGGCCTGCAGCCGTCCGATCTGATCATCGTCGCCGGCCGTCCATCCATGGGTAAGACGACCTTTGCGATGAACCTGGTGGAAAACGCCGTGTTGCGCAGCGACAAGGCCGTGCTGGTGTACTCCCTGGAGATGCCAGGCGAATCGCTGATCATGCGTATGCTCTCGTCCCTGGGCCGGATCGACCAGACCAAAGTGCGTGCCGGTCGTCTGGAAGACGACGACTGGCCGCGCCTGACCTCGGCGGTCAACCTGCTCAACGACCGCAAGCTGTTTATCGACGACACCGCCGGTATCAGCCCGTCCGAGATGCGTGCGCGTACCCGGCGCCTGGTGCGTGAGCACGGCGATATCGCCCTGATCATGATCGACTACCTGCAGTTGATGCAGATCCCCGGCTCCAGCGGCGACAACCGGACCAACGAGATTTCCGAAATCTCCCGGTCCCTCAAAGCCCTGGCCAAGGAATTCAACTGCCCGGTGGTGGCGTTGTCCCAGCTCAACCGTTCCCTGGAGCAGCGTCCCAACAAGCGCCCGGTGAACTCTGACTTGCGTGAATCCGGAGCGATCGAGCAGGACGCCGACGTGATCATGTTCGTGTACCGCGACGAGGTGTATCACCCGGAAACCGAGCACAAGGGCATTGCCGAAATCATCATCGGCAAGCAGCGGAACGGGCCGATCGGCTTTATCCGCCTGGCGTTCATCGGTAAGTACACGCGCTTCGAGAACCTGGCGCCGGGCAGTTATAACTTCGACGACGACGAATAGTTTCCAGCGTCTATAAGGGCCCTGTCGCAGGCAAGCCCGCCCGCACATTTGAAAGCATTCACCATTCAAGTGTGGGGGGGGGGCTAGCCCGCGATGGAGTCAGCACAATTCCGACCATTACCGTCGGAATTGGTCAAATTTTGTGCTATATTCCGCGCCCGCGATTTTTCATCTCAACACCGGTCACCGTCATGCAAACAGCCAAGCCGTTATTTGACTATCCCAAGTACTGGGCCGAATGTTTCGGTCCAGCGCCATTCCTGCCCATGAGCAGGGAGGAGATGGATCAGCTTGGCTGGGATTCATGCGACATCATCATCGTCACCGGTGATGCCTACGTGGACCATCCTTCGTTCGGCATGGCGATCATTGGCCGGCTGCTGGAGTCCCAGGGCTTCCGCGTCGGGATCATTGCCCAGCCCAACTGGCAGTCCAAAGACGACTTCATGAAGCTCGGCGAGCCGAACCTGTTCTTCGGCGTCGCGGCCGGCAACATGGACTCGATGATCAACCGCTACACCGCCGACAAGAAAATCCGCTCCGACGACGCCTACACCCCTGGCGGCATGGCCGGCAAACGTCCGGACCGTGCGAGCCTGGTGTACAGCCAGCGTTGCAAGGAAGCCTACAAGAACGTGCCGATCGTGCTCGGTGGCATCGAAGCTTCCCTGCGCCGCATCGCCCACTACGACTACTGGCAGGACCGGGTGCGCAACTCGATCCTGATCGACGCCACCGCCGACATCCTGTTGTATGGCAACGCCGAGCGGGCGATTGTCGAAGTTGCCCAGCGCCTGTCGTGGGGCCACAAGATCGAAGACATCACCGACGTGCGTGGCACCGCGTTCATTCGCCGTGACACGCCAGCGGGCTGGTACGAAGTGGACTCCACCCGTATCGACCGCCCGGGCAAGGTCGACAAGATCATCAACCCGTACGTGAATACCCAGGACACCCAGGCCTGCGCCATCGAGCAGGAAAAGGGCCCGGTTGAAGACCCGGAAGAAGCCAAGGTCGTACAGATCCTCGCCAGCCCGCGCATGACCCGCGACAAGACCGTGATCCGCCTGCCATCGGTGGAAAAGGTCCGTGGCGACGCAGTGCTGTATGCCCACGCCAACCGCGTGTTGCACCTGGAAACCAACCCAGGCAACGCCCGCGCCCTGGTGCAGAAGCACGGCGAAGTGGACGTGTGGTTCAACCCACCGCCCATTCCCATGACCACCGAAGAAATGGACTACGTGTTTGGCATGCCTTACGCCCGTGTCCCGCATCCTGTGTACGGCAAGGAAAAAATCCCGGCCTACGACATGATCCGCTTCTCGGTGAACATCATGCGTGGCTGCTTCGGCGGCTGCACCTTCTGCTCGATTACCGAGCACGAAGGCCGGATCATTCAGAACCGTTCCGAAGAGTCGATCATCCGCGAGATCGAAGAGATCCGCGACAAGGTCCCAGGCTTCACCGGGGTGATTTCCGACCTTGGCGGGCCGACCGCGAACATGTACCGCATCGCCTGCAAGAGCCCGGAAATCGAATCCGCGTGCCGCAAGCCGTCCTGCGTGTTCCCGGGCATCTGCCCGAACCTGAACACCGACCACTCGTCGCTGATCCAGCTGTACCGCAGCGCCCGTGCCTTGCCGGGTGTGAAGAAGATTTTGATCGCTTCCGGCCTGCGCTACGACCTGGCCGTGGAGTCGCCGGAATATGTCAAAGAGCTGGTGACCCACCACGTCGGTGGCTACCTGAAGATCGCCCCGGAACACACGGAGGAAGGTCCGCTCAACCAGATGATGAAACCGGGCATTGGCAGCTATGACAAGTTCAAGCGCATGTTCGAGAAGTACACCAAGGAAGCGGGCAAGGAGCAGTACCTGATCCCGTACTTCATCGCCGCCCACCCCGGCACTACCGATGAAGACATGATGAACCTGGCCCTGTGGCTCAAGGGCAATGGCTTCCGCGCCGACCAGGTGCAGGCGTTCTACCCGTCGCCAATGGCCACCGCCACCGCGATGTACCACTCGGGCAAGAACCCGCTGCGCAAGGTCACCTACAAGAGCGACGCGGTGACCATCGTCAAGAGCGAAGAACAGCGCCGTCTGCACAAGGCGTTCCTGCGCTACCACGACCCCAAAGGCTGGCCGATGCTGCGTGAAGCGCTGACCCGCATGGGCCGCGCCGACCTGATCGGGCCGGGCAAGGATCAGTTGATTCCGCTGCATCAGCCGTCCACCGACAGCTACCAGAGCGCCCGTCGCAAGAACTCGACGCCGGTGGGCAGCCATAAGGTCGCCAAGGAAACCACCACCAGGATCCTCACCCAGCACACCGGCCTGCCGCCTCGTGGCAGCGACGGCAGCAACCCGTGGGACAAGCGCGAACAAGCCAAGGCCGCGGCCATGGCCCGCAACAAGCAGGCGGCTAAAGAGCGCACCGACGCGGCCAAGGGCAAAGGCAAGAAGCCTGCGCGTAAGCCGGTCGTACCGCGTTGATCGCAGCCTGAAATGCAAAACGCCAGCCTCGTGCTGGCGTTTTGCTTTCTAGCGGGTGGGAAACCTGTTTGTTAAGGTGGCGCCCATTGAATCGCCTTCGCGAGCAAGCCCGCTCCCACATTCGACCGCATTCTCATGCTGGAACTCGGTCAACTGTGGGAGCGGGCTTGCTCGCGAAGGCGCCAGTTCAGACACCACCTATTTCAAGGAAGAACACCCCATGAGCAACCCCTTGCTCAACATCGGCATGGACTCCAACCGCTCCCAGTTCATGGCGCGCCAGCGCATCGAAAGCCAGATCAACCTGCCACGGCTGTTCGCGGCCATCGACGCCGACCCCGGCATCGTCGGCGCAGGGGTGGTGTATATCGACGCTGACTTCAATGTAATTACCCTGCGCGAGTTCAAGCCGATCTGCAGCATCAAGCCCAAGCGCATCATTTTGCGTGAGGCGCAGAGGTACATTTCGCCGGCGCAGTTTGCCAATCAGGTGGCTAACAACCCGCGTGAGTCCCGGTTGGTGGGCGAAGCAGTCAATACGACCCTGTCTTGTGCGGGCGCAATCCTCGGTTGGATTGTTGTGTTCAGCGGTACAGTCGCCGTGCCTTTCACGGGTGGCGCGAGCCTGGTGGTGGCGGGCATCGGTGCGACGGCTGCAGCGGCCAGTACTGTGCAATGTGTCGTCGGGGGGGTGAGAACTATCAACGAACTCAATGACCCGGCAGCCAACGACGATATGGATAGCGAGGACTGGTATCGCTATGCAATGCCGGTATTGGACGCCGCTTCACTGCTGGGTGCCGGCGCCTCTACTCTGACCACTCTTCGGCTGCTGCAGGCTCGAAAGGTGACCACTGGCAGAAGTTGGTACGAGTTGTCCAAGGGGTTGACCCGCCAGCAACGCAAGGCGCTCACCAAAGAGTTGCTGAGCCTGAAAGATCCAAGACTGAGCAATAAACTCTTGAAACTGCGCCAGCGCTCCGGTGAGCTGGCCAAGCGCTATTCAGCTAGCGAGATCAATCACGCTACTGTGACGCAGATCAGAGACTCCCTCGGGGCTGCCGTTGGTCTTACCGGGAGCGCTATATCAGGCAACATTCGAACGATTGCAGTTGGCCTCTATGAGGAGGTTGAGTGATGGATCGTCCTGGTTCATTAAGAGCTTTTTTGGCGCAATATTTTCCAGCGTTTATATGCGCGTTCTTCCTTGCCTGCTTCTCTCTCTCTGCCGCTATTTCATTGGCATCAAGCACATTTTTTCGCAGTGACCCAGAGCGGGCGCGTTACTCTTTTCTGGCGGCAGTTTTCTTGGGCTTGCTCTTGGCGTTCAGCCATTTCGTCATGATCAGAGGGCGAGAATGGGGGGCTTGGGCTATCGCAGCCTTCTACGTTGTATGTTTGCTGGTCGTGTTGCCAACCTATAGCTATCGGCCACATATGGCAGCGTATGTAATGGGGCTGCTGTTTCCGTTGGCGGGGTTGCTGCTGCTCAATAGCAAGCGCCATCGCGAAATGCGCCAGCGGCTGCTCGAAATACGCCACCTGCGCCAAGCCGTAATCGCAGCGCGCAAAAAGCGTTGATGGGGTAAGCGAATGAACGAGTTAATGACGCTACGCGACTTTTTCAGGCAATACTTTCTGACGTTTCTGGGTGGTGTATTCGCTGCGTATTTTTCGTTGGCATTGGCTGTTGCGCTGGCGTTCGTCACTTATTTTCGTGATGTGCCGCTGGCTCAAGTGGGGCTCAAGATCATGTTGGTCGGGGCGCTGCTCATTCTGTTGACGGTCCATAGCAACTTTATGATTTTGCGGGGCCGACCCTCCTGGGTGTGGGTGATGGTCGGTATCTACCTCGCCTGTCTAGTGTTTGTAGTTCCAATGGTTCAGTACCAGCCTCATAAAGTTCTCTATGGGTTGGCGCTGTTATTCCCATTCCTTGGATTGTTGACACTTAACAGCAAGGTTCAACGAGAGATGCGTACAAAACTCGTTGGAATCCGTCGCATTCGGCAGTCTGTCAAATCAACCGCTAGATCGAGTAGTCGCATGTGAAGGCGTTGCCTTCGATAACCGGTTTCAACGCAACGCGCAAAAAGCGCTGATTGGGTAGATTCACCACTGCGCCCCGCACTTGCGCCACAAATATGTGCAACCCTCGCACCACGACGGCCGCTCTCGCGCCGTTTTGGTGCTGTACTGCACCGGCTCCCTCGATAAAGCGCAATGACCGCCGCTCTGGCATAAGTCTTGCGCGCTTTGTTTTCATGCTCTGGCTCGCAGGAGGCCGCCGTGTCGATTCATGTCGCGTTGCACCATGTTACGCATTACCGTTACGACCGCGCTGTGGAGCTTGGCCCACAGATTGTGCGTCTGCGACCGGCGGCCCATAGCCGCACGCGGATCCTGTCCTACGCGCTGAAGGTGCTGCCCGAGCAGCATTTCATCAATTGGCAGCAAGACCCCCAGGGCAATTACCTGGCGCGCCTGGTGTTTCCGGAAAAGACCGATGAGCTGCGTATCGAGGTCGACTTGGTCGCCGAGATGGCGGTGTTCAATCCGTTCGACTTTTTCCTTGAGCCCTACGCCGAAAAAATCCCCTTCAGCTACGCCGCCGACGAGCAGCGCGAGCTGGCGCCGTATCTGGAAACTCTGCCGCTGACGCCGAAGTTTGCTGCGTACCTGGCCGGTATTGACCGCACGCCGCTGCCGGCCGTGGATTTCCTGGTCGGCCTCAACCAGCGCCTGGCGGCGGATATCGGCTACCTGATCCGTATGGAACCGGGCGTGCAAACCCCGGAATTCACCCTGGAAAACGCCTCCGGCTCGTGCCGCGACTCGGCCTGGCTGCTGGTGCAGCTGCTGCGCAACCTGGGTTTGGCGGCGCGGTTTGTCTCCGGTTACCTGATCCAGTTGACCGCCGACGTCAAAGCCCTCGACGGGCCCTCCGGCACCGAGGTGGACTTCACCGACTTGCACGCCTGGTGCGAGGTGTATTTGCCCGGCGCCGGCTGGATCGGCCTGGATGCCACTTCCGGTCTATTCGCCGGTGAAGGGCATATCCCATTGGCCTGTAGTCCCGATCCATCGTCTGCCGCCCCGATCAGTGGGCTGGTGGAGCCGTGCGAGTGTGAGTTCACCCACGAAATGTCGGTGGAGCGCATTTGGGAAGCCCCTCGGGTGACCAAGCCCTACACCGAAGAACAATGGCTGGCGATCCAGGCCCTGGGCCGGCAGATTGATAGCGACCTGCTCAAGGACGATGTGCGCCTGACCATGGGCGGCGAACCGACCTTTGTGTCCATCGACGACCCCGACGGTGCCGAGTGGAACACCGCTGCCCTGGGCCCGGACAAGCGCCGACTGTCCGCCGAGCTGTTCCAGCGCATGCGCAAGCACTACGCGCCCAAGGGCCTGGTGCACTTCGGCCAGGGCAAGTGGTACCCCGGCGAGCAACTGCCGCGTTGGTCGCTCAATTGTCATTGGCGTCGGGACGGTGTGCCGGTCTGGCACAACGACGCGCTGATCGCCGACGAGCAGCAAGACTACGGCGCGGATGAGGTCATGGCCGGGCGCTTCCTGGCGAGCATTGCCGAGCGCCTGAAGCTCCCAGCGCGCTTTGTATTCCCGGCCTTCGAGGACAATTTTTACTACCTGTGGCGCGAAGGTGCCTTGCCACAGAACGTCAGCGCCCAGGATTCACGCCTGGAGGATGAGCTGGAGCGCGAACGCCTGCGCAAGGTGTTCAGCCAGGGCCTGGATAAAGTCATCGGTCATGTGCTGCCCCTGGCGCGCACCGCAGCCAATGATCGCTGGCAGAGCGGCCGCTGGTACCTGCGCGACACCCATTGCCGGCTGGTGCCGGGTGATTCGCCGCTGGGCTATCGCTTGCCCCTGGCTTCGCAGCCCTGGGTGACGGCGGCAGATTACCCCTTTGTGCACCCCACCGATCCCAATCAAGATCTGCCGGCGCTGGCCATCAGCGCGTCAGGCCCGGGCGAGCCGGCCCCCAGCGACGAGCGTGTGCCCAAGGTCGACGAGTCTGCCGACTGGCTGACCCGCACCGCCTTGTGCGCCGAGGCACGGGGAGGGCGGCTCTACCTGTTTATGCCGCCCCTGGAGCGGGTCGAGGATTACCTGGAGTTGGTGACCGCCATCGAGGCCACCGCCCAGGAACTGCATTGCCCGGTATTGCTGGAAGGCTACGAGCCGCCGAGCGACCCGCGCCTGAGCAACTTCCGCGTGACGCCAGACCCTGGCGTGATCGAGGTCAACGTGCAGCCGTCCGCCACCTGGGACGAACTGGTGGAGCGCACCGAGTTCCTCTATGAAGAGGCCCGGCAAACCCGCCTGACCACCGAAAAGTTCATGATCGACGGGCGCCACACCGGCACCGGCGGAGGCAACCACTTTGTGCTGGGTGGGGCCACGCCCAAGGATTCGCCGTTCCTGCGCCGCCCGGACCTGCTGCGCAGCCTGATCAGTTACTGGCATAACCATCCGTCGTTGTCGTACCTGTTTTCCGGGCTGTTTATCGGCCCGACCTCCCAGGCGCCACGGGTGGATGAGGCGCGCAATGACGCGTTGTACGAACTGGAAATCGCCTTTGCGCAGATGCCCGCGCCAGGCGAGGAATGCCCGCCGTGGCGGGTGGACCGCTTGCTGCGCAACTTGCTGATCGACGTCACCGGCAATACCCACCGCGCCGAATTCTGCATCGACAAGCTCTACTCGCCGGACGGTGCTACCGGGCGCCTGGGCCTGCTGGAGCTGCGCGCCTTTGAGATGCCGCCCCATGCACGCATGAGCCTGACCCAACAGTTGCTGCTGCGCGCCCTGGTGGCGCGCTTCTGGCGTGAGCCCTACGCGCCGCCGAAGCTGGCGCGCTGGGGCACGGAGCTGCACGACCGCTTCCTGCTGCCGCACTTTATCGAGCAGGACTTTGCCGACGTGATCGTCGAGCTCAACGCCGCCGGTTATCCACTGCGCGCCGAGTGGTTCGCGGCACACCTGGAATTCCGTTTTCCCAAGGTCGGCGACTATGCCGTCAGCGGTATCGAGTTGGAACTGCGCCAGGCCCTGGAGCCCTGGCATGTGCTGGGCGAAGAGGGCGCGGCGGGCGGTACGGTGCGCTACGTGGATTCATCCCTGGAGCGCTTGCAGGTAAAACTCAGCGGCCTGGCGCCGCTGCGCTATGTGCTGACCTGCAACGGGGTGGCGGTGCCACTGCACGCCACCGGCCGGGTGGGGGAATTCGTCGCGGGCGTGCGTTATCGCGCCTGGCAACCGGCCAATTGCCTGCAGCCGACCATCGCAGTGCATGCACCGCTGGTGTTCGATTTGCTGGATACCTGGATGCAACGCTCCCTGGGCGGCTGCCAATACCACGTGGCCCATCCGGGTGGGCGCAATTACGACAGCTTGCCGGTGAATGCCAACGAAGCGGAAAGCCGGCGCATGGCGCGGTTTTTCCGCCTGGGTCACAGCCCGGGCAAATTGCCGGTGCCGGCGATGGTGATCAACGATGAACTGCCAATGACCCTGGATCTGCGGCGGTTCCCCAATAAAAATGACTAAACACAACCCCACCTGTAGGCGCGGGCTCATGTGGGAGCGGGCTTGCCCGCGATGACCGAGTATCAGCCAGGACATGCATTGGCTGACGCACTGCTATCGCGAGCAAGCCCGCTTCCCCACACGGCCAGTTTCCACAGAGGATTTGCAGTGTTTGTTAGGTTAATCTGGCTTCCCTTGCCCCTGCCGAGCGTTCCATGTCCGACTTGCTCGACCGTTACCCGCTGACTGCGGGCACCTATCACGAACTGCTGGATGGCAGCGGCGCGGTGCGCGCCCATTGGCAGCGCCTGCTCGACCACCTGCAGCGCAGCACCCCGGCGCAACTGGCCCAGCGCCAGGCGTTGCTGACGCGGCAGATCCAGGAAAACGGCGTGACCTACAACGTCTATGCCGACCCCAAGGGCGCCGACCGTCCATGGGAGCTGGACCTGCTGCCCCACGTATTGGCGGCGGATGAGTGGGCGCACTTGTCGGCAGGCATTGCCCAGCGTGCGCGGTTGCTCAATGCGGTGCTGGCCGACCTGTATGGCCCGCAACGCCTGATTGCCGAAGGCTTGCTGCCGGCAGAACTGGTGTTTGGGCACAACAACTTCCTCTGGCCGTGCCAGGGCATCCAGCCGCCCGATGGGGTGTTCCTGCACCTGTACGCGGTGGACCTGGCGCGCACCCCGGATGGCCGCTGGTGGGTCACGGCAGACCGCACCCAGGCGCCCTCCGGCGCCGGTTATGCCCTGGAAAACCGCACCATCGTCTCCCGTGCATTCCCGGATTTGTATCGCGACTTGCAGGTGCAGCACCTCACCGGGTTCTTCCGCACCCTGCAGGAAACCCTGGCCCGCCAGGCGCCCGGTGATGACCAGCCGCCGCTGATCGTGCTGCTGACCCCGGGGCGCTTCAATGAAAGCTATTTCGAACACCTGTACCTGGCCCGCCAGCTTGGCTACCCCTTGGTAGAAGGCGGCGACCTGACCGTGCGCGACAGCACGGTGTACCTCAAGACCCTCAGCGGCCTGCGCCGCGTGCACGCGATCATGCGCCGCCTGGACGATGATTTCTGCGACCCCCTGGAACTGCGCACCGACTCGGCCCTGGGCGTGCCCGGCCTGCTGGATGCGGTACGCCAGGGCAATGTGCTGGTGGCCAATGCCCTGGGCGCCGGCGTGCTGGAGTCTCCTGGACTGTTGGGTTTCCTGCCGAAGATCAATCAATTTCTGTTTGGCGAAGAACTGATCCTGCCGTCCATCGCCACCTGGTGGTGCGGCGAGGCCCCGGTACTGGCCGAAGCCCTGGAAAAACTGCCGGAGTTGCTGATCAAGCCGGCGTTTCCTTCGCAAAGTTTTGCCCCGGTGTTTGGCCGCGACTTGAACAACGAACAACGCCAGGCTCTGGCCGAACGCATGCAGGCGCGCCCATACGCCTACGTGGCCCAGGAGCTGGCGCAGCTGTCCCAGGCGCCGGTCTGGCACACCGTGGATGATCATCTGCAACATCGCGCCATCGGCATGCGCGTGTACGCGGTGGCCGGTGAGGATGGCTACCGGGTGCTGCCGGGCGGCCTGACCCGCGTGGCAGCCCACGCGGACGCCGAAGTGGTGTCGATGCAACGTGGCGGGGCGAGCAAGGACACCTGGGTGCTGGGCGAGCGTGCCCCCGGTGGCGAGCAATGGCGCGCGCAGCGGGTGATCGGCACCCATGACCTGGTGCGTCGCGACCCCTACCTGCCTTCGCGGGTGGTGGAAAACCTGTTCTGGTTCGGCCGTTACTGCGAGCGCTGCGATAACAGTGCGCGCTGGCTGCGTGTGGTGCTCGCGCGCTATGTCGATGGTGACGACCCGCTGGCCCTGCAGGCCGCCGTAGAACTCGGTGAGAGCCTGCGCCTGCTGCCGGAGGAGGGCGAGTTGCCCGAGCGCCTGCTGCAGGCCCTGCTCGGTGATGACTGGCCGTCGAGCCTGCGCGCCAACTTGCAGCGCTTGCAGTGGGCGGCGTCCCAGGTGCGCGGCAAGCTGTCCCGGGAGAACTGGCAGGCTCTGGTGGAGTTGCAGCGCGAAGCCCTGGAGCTGGAGCGCGAGACGCCGGATTTTGGCGAGCTGCTGGATTTTCTCAATCGCCTGGTGATGTCGCTGGCGGCCTTGTCCGGCTTTGCCCTCGACGACATGACCCGCGACGAAGGCTGGCGCTTTTTGATGATGGGCCGGCGCATCGAGCGCCTGCAGTTTCTCAGCAGCAGCCTCGCGGCCTTCCTGCGCGGCGTGGCGGTGTTCGACCAGGCCGGGCTGGAGTGGTTGCTGGAGTTGGGCAACAGCAGCATCACCTACCGCTCGCGTTACCTGGCAGTGCCGCAATTGATTCCGGTGCTGG
This sequence comes from Pseudomonas sp. DD1, assembly GCF_044510355.1. NCBI lineage: Bacteria > Pseudomonadati > Pseudomonadota > Gammaproteobacteria > Pseudomonadales > Pseudomonadaceae > Pseudomonas > Pseudomonas sp. DD1. The sequence continues at coordinate 470,338 of NZ_MSAJ01000029.1, forward strand.
ACCTGTTGCTGCTGGATGAACAGAACCCCCACGCGGTGGTGTTCCAGCTCAAGCTGGTGAGTCGCACCCTGCGTCGCCTCAACGATGACTTCGGTGTGCCTCGGGAGACCGGGCTGGCGCCGCTGGTGGAGCGCTTGTCGCGCTTTGACCTGGGTTGCCTGGAGAACCCGTTGTTTGGTGACGCCAGCGTGCGCGCGGCCCTCGACGGCCTGGCGGACCTGTTGCAGGCGGTCGCCGATGAAAGCGGGCAAGTCTCTGATCGCCTGGCCCTGCGCCATTTTGCCCATGTGGATGATGTCAGCCAGCAAACGGTGTCTGTGTAATGAGCGCGCGCTATCAGATTTTCCACGATACCCATTATCACTACGACAGCCCGGTGTCCCTGGCCCAGCAACTGGCGCACTTATGGCCGCGCCCGTGTGCGTGGCAGCGCTGCACTTCGCGGCAACTGGAGATCAGCCCCGAGCCGACGGCGCGCCGTGATGAGCTGGATGTGTTTGGCAATCCGATCACCCGGCTGGCGTTCGAGCGGCCCCATGACGAATTGCTGGTCAACGCCGGCCTGACCGTGGAGGTTTTGGCCCGGCCTGTGCTGGATTTCAACCAGTCACCGCCCTGGGACCAGACCCGCAACCGCCTGACCTACAGTGGCCAGCCGTTGTCGGCAGAGGCGATCGAGGCGTGCCGCTATCGTTTCGAATCGCCCTACGTGCATTTGAAGAAAAACTTCGTCGATTTTTCCGAGAGCTGCTTTCCGGCTGGCCGGCCGCTGTTGCTGGGCGTGCAGGCGTTGATGGAGAAGATTTTCAGCGAGTTTACCTTCGATGCCGAAGCCACCCAGGTCGCCACGCCGCTGGTGGAGGTGCTGGAGCGTCGACGGGGGGTGTGCCAGGACTTTGCCCACCTGATGCTTGCCTGCCTGCGCTCACGGGGCCTGGCGGCGCGTTACATCAGTGGCTACCTGCTGACCCAGCCACCGCCCGGCCAGCCACGGCTGATCGGCGCTGATGCGTCGCACGCGTGGGTGTCGGTGTTTTGCCCGTTGTCGGGCTGGGTGGATTTTGATCCGACGAACAATGTGCAGCCGGCACTGGAGCACATCACCCTGGCCTGGGGCCGGGATTTTTCCGATGTCTCGCCGTTGCGCGGGGTGATTCTGGGAGGGGGCAGCCATGACCCGGAAGTACGGGTGACGGTGATGCCGCTGGAATAACCGATGCGGTGTGGCCAATGCTCCCGTGGAGAGCAGGCCGCTGTGGCGAGGGCGCTTGCTCCCGCTGGACTGCGTAGCCGTCCCAGTTCTGGGACCACTTCGCGCCCCAACGCGGGCAAGCCCGCTCGCCACATAAAGCCCGCTCGCCACAGGTCAGGCATTCATTGAGGCGGGGGTTCAGGCCTCGGGTGCCGGGTCTTTCGGGGTTTCAGTTTCGTCAGCAATCACTTCCCCTTCAGCATCCGGGTTCAGTGCGCCTGCTTCTTCGTCGGCCGCAGCTTTCTTACGTTGCAGCTTTTCCTCTTTCTTCTGTTCCTTGGCCAAGTCTCTCTGACGTTTGGCGAAGGAGTAATTAGGTTTTGCCATGGGCGATCCTCTGGGGTCGAAGGTGAGGTTGAGCGGCGGGTATTCTGCCTTTAAACGGGCTCCAAGGGGTAATCGGGTTTCAGAATCGTCTCTGCTGACTAAACGTTAGTCGACATTAACCGTTTCGTAAGTACCGCTGGCGCCACAGGCGTAAGCGGCAAGCAGGCTGCATAACAGGCTATTGAGGTGCATGGCTCGGACTCCAGGAAGGAAAGATGAGCCGATCATAGGCAGCGTGCGGCACTTTGGCTGGTTGATTCTGTCGATCAGTCTGATAGCCTAAAGTTGTATACAATCTGTTGATTCAGATCATTGGAACATCTGCCTGCCTCAGGCACCCTTGTCGCATATGCGTTTTTTAAACCCTGCCTTGGAGATTCACATGTTCGCCAAAATCGTTGCTGTTTCCCTGCTGACTCTGGCCAGCGGTCAGTTGCTCGCTGCAGAGTGCAAGGTCACTGTCGACTCCACCGACCAAATGTCCTTCGACACCAAGGCCATTGAAATCGACAAGAGCTGCAAGACGTTCACCGTTGAGCTGAAGCACTCGGGCAACCTGCCGAAGAACGTCATGGGCCATAACTGGGTGCTGACCACTGAGGCTGATATGCAGCCGGTTGCAACCGAGGGCATGGCCGCCGGTATCGACAACAACTACCTGAAAAAAGACGACACCCGCATCATCGCCCATACCAAGATCATCGGCGCTGGCGAGACCGACTCGGTGACCTTCGATGTGTCCAAGCTCAAGGCTGACGGCAAGTACATGTTCTTCTGCTCGTTCCCAGGCCACATCGCGATGATGAAAGGCACTGTGACCCTGAAGTAAGGCCACAGACCGCGTTATCGTTCATCACCGGCAAGCCCGCCCCCACATTTTGATGTATGAATACATTCAACTGTGGGAGCGGGCTTGCCCGCGATAGCGGCCTGACAATCAATACACAACCACCCGCCTCACCTCAAGGCGCAAACGGCATCACCCGCTTGTGCTCAGTCTTGCGATAGGTCTCGCAGATAATCCTGAACGCTTCCTCACGCACCGGCTGGCCGTGCAGGAACGCATCGATTTCGGTATAAGTCACGCCATGGGACGCTTCATCCGGCTTGCCCGGTGAGAGGTCTTCCAGGTCGGCTGTCGGGATCTTCTCCACCAGCGACTCGGGCGCACCAAAGTACCGGGCAATCGCCCGTACCTGGTTTTTCACCAGCCCGCTCAACGGTGCGAGGTCGCAGGCGCCATCACCAAACTTGGTGAAAAACCCCATCACCGCTTCCGCCGCATGGTCGGTGCCGATCACCAGGCCGCTCGCTGCGCCGGCGATAGTGTATTGCGCGACCATGCGCATCCGCGCCTTGGTATTGCCCAGTACAAAATCGCGGGACACCGCCGCCTTGCCCTCGAAGGCCGCTACTTCATTGGCCAGGGCCTTGACCGCCGGGCCGATGTTGACCGTGTGGCGTTCGTCGGGGTTGATGAAGTCAACGCTGGCCTGGGCATCGTGTTCGTCGAACTGGGTCTCGTAAGGCAGACGCACCGCGATAAAGCGGTAAGCGTCATCGCCTTTGAGCGCGCGCAGCTCTTTCATCGCCCGCTGGGCCAGCAGGCCTGCGGTCAGGGAGTCGACGCCGCCGCTGATGCCCAGCACCAGGGTCTTGAGCCCCGAATTGAGCAGGCAGTCCTGGATAAAGGTAATCCGCCGGGCCACTTCCGCTTCGAGGGCGGCGTGGTCCTGGAACGGTGGTTGGACCTTGAGCTGTTCAGCAATCTCACGCTGTACGGCTTGCATGATTCACTCCTCGCTAGAGATGGCAGGTACTTTGAAAACGTGGCGCAAATAGGCGACGAAGTTCGGATCCGTGCAGTGGGTCTTGCCTGCTTCATCGGAGATCTTCGCCACGGGCTGGCCATTGCAGGCGGTCATTTTAAGCACGATGCTCATCGGTTCCACACCTGGAATGTCACAGGTCAGGTTGGTACCGATGCCAAAGCTGACATTGATCCGACCGCGCAGCGCGCGGAAAATCTCCAGGGCCTTGGGCAGCGTCAGGCTGTCAGAGAACACCAGGGTCTTGCTCATCGGCTCGATGCCCAGCTTGTGGTAATGGGCGATGGCTTTTTCGGCCCACTGCACCGGGTCGCCGGAGTCATGGCGCAGGCCGTCGAATAGCTTGGCGAAGTACAGATCGAAATCGCTGAGGAAGGCATCGGTGGTGATGCAATCGGTCAGGGCGATCCCCAGCAGGCCACGGTACTCGCGGACCCAGCAATCAAGGGCGGCGATCTGGCTGTCGATCAGGCGCGGGCCCAGTTGCTGGTGGGCCATGATCCATTCGTGGGCCATGGTGCCCAGGGGCTTCATGTCCAGTTCGCGGGCCAGGTGCACGTTACTGGTGCCGACGAAACGGCCGGGGAAGTCGTGCTTGAGCACATTCACCACTTCCTCCTGCACGCGGTAGGAGAAGCGCCGGCGGGTACCGAAGTCCGCGACCTGCAACTCGGCCAGCTCGTCGCTGCTGGCATTGGCGGTCAACCAGTCGAACTTGCGATACAGCTGCTCGCGGGCCTGCTCCAGGATGATGGTCGGGTAGCGGTAGCGGTTGCGCACTTCGCTGACAATCGCCAGCAGCGGCACTTCAAACAGGATCACATGCAGCCAGGGGCCGCGCAGGCGGATAAACAGCTCGCCGTTCTCGATGCCGGTCTGCACATAGCGCAGGTTGAAGCGAAACAAACCCAGGAAGCGCAGGAAGTCCGGCTTCATAAAGCTGATACGTTCCAAGAAACCCAACTGGTCCGGGCTCAGGCTCAACTCGGCGAGGCGCTCGATCTGGTAGCGGATTTCTGCCAGATAGGGGCGCAGGTCCTCGCTGTTACGGCAACGGAATTCCCATTCAACTTCCACGTTGGGGTAGTTGTGCAGCACCGCCTGCATCATGGTCAGCTTGTAGAAGTCGGTGTCGAGCAGGTTCTGCACGATGCGATCGGCAAACACACTCTCGCTCATAACGGGAATCTCCAGACAAGAATGGCGCTAGTGGCGCATAGACCTGTGTTGTTTTGCCAGAGGTTTTTTTGTCGTGGCCTCTGGCGTCATCGCAGGCAAGCCAGCTCCCACAGGAGAATGCATTCCAAATGTGGGCGCTGGCTTGCCTGCGATGGCGGTATTCCAGGGGCTAAACAACCTGCTCCATCATCCACTTCACAAAATCCCGCACCTTGGGCACCTCTACCGAATGCTCCGGATACGCCAGGTAGTACGCATCCTGGCTGGGCATTGCGTGCTGCCAGGGGATCACCAACTTGCCGTCTGCCAACTCTTCTTCCACCAAAAAACGCGGTAGAAGCGCCACGCCACAACCTACCTGCGCGGCGCGGATGCACATATAGAAGGTGTCAAAGCGCGGCCCGTGGTAGCTGTGCTCGGTCTGGTAGCCGAGGCTGGCGAACCAGTCATGCCAGCCCTGGGGGCGCGAGGCATTTTGCAGCAGCACCAACTCGCTCAGTTGCGTGGGGTCGCTAAAGGGCTGGGCCGGCAGGCTGTCGGGGGCGCACACCGGCACCAGTTCCTCGCTGAACAGCTTGAGGCTTTCGGTGCCTGGCCTTGCGCCTGTGCCGAAGTAGAAGGCCAGGTCGGCCTTGCCTTGCAGCAACTCGTCCGGCGTCTGCTCGTTGCACAAGTCCAGGTGGATCTGCGGGTGGCGCAGGCGCCAGCCCTTGAGCCGTGGCACCAGCCAGCGCGCGCCAAAGGTGTAGGGCGTCGATACGCGCAGCACTTCGGTTTCGCCGCCGTAGGAGCGCAGGTAGTGGGTCGACATCTCCACCTGGCTCAAGATCTTGCGTACTTCCACCAGGTACAGGTCGCCCGCCGGGGTCATCTGCAAGCGCCGGCGGACCCGGCGAAACAGCAGGTGCTGCAGCAACTCCTCCAATTGTGCGACCTGCTTGCTGACGGCGCTCTGGGTGAGGTTCAGCTCCTCGGCGGCGCGCGTGAAGCTCAGGTGGCGGGTCACGGCCTCGAAGCACTGCAGGGCGGTGATCGAGGGCAAATGTCTTTTATTGAGCACGGCACGCCTCTTTTTTTGTTTTGCATGAATAAACGGAATGATATCTCGCCTAATCGTCGTTTGTTGGCAAGTCCTGGGCCAGCTACAAATAAGGTCTGGATCGTCGTGCGGGCCACGGCGCAATTTTTCTGTTGGTGGATTGAAGGAGTGACCCATGGTTGCCGCATTGCTTGATCGTCTCGGTGTAGACCCGGCGTTGTACCAGGCGGGGAAACAGCCTGTGCATTCACCTATAGATGGCAGCCGCATCGCCAGTGTGCACTGGGAAGGGGCGGCCGAGGTCGAGCAGCAGGTCAGTCGCGCCGAGCATGCATTCGACGCCTGGCGCAAGGTGCCGGCGCCTCGTCGCGGTGAGCTGGTGCGCCAGTTCGGCGACCTGCTGCGTGAGTACAAGGCCGACCTGGGCGAGCTGGTGTCCTGGGAAGCCGGCAAGATCACCCAGGAAGGCCTGGGTGAAGTGCAGGAAATGATCGACATCTGCGACTTCGCCGTGGGCCTGTCGCGTCAGCTGTACGGCTTGACCATCGCCTCCGAGCGCCCTGGCCACCATATGCGTGAAACCTGGCACCCGTTGGGCGTGGTGGGTGTGATCAGCGCCTTCAACTTCCCGGTGGCGGTGTGGGCGTGGAACACGGCGCTGGCGCTGGTGTGCGGCAACCCGGTGATCTGGAAACCCTCGGAAAAGACCCCACTCACCGCCCTGGCCTGTCAGGCACTGTTTGAACGTGTCGCGAAAAACTTCAGCGACGCGCCGCCGTATCTCTGCCAGGTGGTCATCGGCGGGCGCGATGCCGGCGCCGCCCTGGTGGACGACCCGCGTGTGGCGCTGATCAGCGCCACCGGCAGCACGCGCATGGGCCGCGAAGTGGCGCCCAAAGTCGCCGCACGGTTTGCTCGCAGCATTCTGGAACTGGGCGGCAACAACGCGATGATCCTCGGCCCCAGCGCCGACCTGGACATGGCCGTGCGTGCCATCCTGTTCAGTGCGGTCGGTACTGCAGGCCAGCGCTGCACCAGCCTGCGCCGGCTGATCGCCCACGAGTCGGTCAAGGACGAAATCGTCACGCGCCTCAAGGCCGCCTATTCCAAGGTGCGCATCGGTCACCCGTTGCAAGGCAACCTGGTCGGCCCGCTGATCGACAAACACAGCTTTGAAAACATGCAGGACGCCCTGGAGCAGGCCTTGAGCGAAGGCGGCAAGGTGTTTGGCGGCAAGCGTCAGTTGCAGGACCAGTTCCCCAACGCTTACTACGTGTCGCCAGCCATCGTCGAAATGCCCGAGCAGAGCGATGTGGTGTGCAGTGAAACCTTCGCGCCGATTCTGTATGTGGTCGGCTACAAGGACTTCAGCGAGGCATTGCGCCTGAATAACGCGGTGCCGCAGGGCTTGTCGTCGTGCATCTTCACCACCGATGTGCGCGAGGCCGAGCAGTTCATGTCGGCAGTGGGCAGTGATTGTGGGATCGCCAACGTCAATATCGGCCCGAGTGGCGCGGAGATCGGCGGCGCGTTTGGCGGCGAGAAAGAGACCGGTGGCGGGCGTGAGTCGGGTTCGGACGCGTGGCGCGGGTATATGCGCCGGCAGACCAACACCGTGAACTATTCGCTGGAACTGCCGTTGGCCCAGGGCATTACCTTCGACTGAATCAGGTGCGGTCAATGTGGGAGCTGGTTTGCCGGCGATAGCGGTATTGGATTCACCATCGTTATCGCCGGCAAGCCAGCTCCCACATCCGATTGGGTTCGCAATTCAGAATAAGCGTTGTTGGTTAGATCCCGGAGTCTGGCAATGCCATTACGCGAAGCGTGTTTGTGGGAACAACTGACCCCTGGCCGGCCGGATCGCGCCGCCCTCAAGGGTGAGGTCAAGGTGGATGTGTGCGTGATCGGCGCCGGTATCACCGGTTTGTCGGCGGCCATCCACCTGCTGGAGCAAGGCAAAAGTGTCTGCGTGCTGGAGGCCCATCGCACCGGCCATGGCGGTTCGGGGCGCAACGTGGGGCTGGTCAACGCCGGGATGTGGATTCCTCCGGACGAGATCGAGGCCGGTTTCGGCACGGCGGTGGGCAGCCAGCTCAACCGCATGCTCGGCGCGGCACCGTCCCTGGTGTTCAGCCTGATCGACAAATACAACATTGATTGCCAGCTGCGCCGCGAGGGCACGTTGCACATGGCGCACAACGCCCGTGGCGAAGCGGACCTGCGTAGCCGCGAGGAGCAGTGGAAGCGCCGTGGTGCGCCGGTCGAACTGTTGACGGGGGCCGCGTGCGAGCAGGCCACCGGCACCCGAAAGATCGCCGCCGCCTTGCTCGACCGGCGTGCCGGTACCTTGAACCCGATGGCCTACACCAGCGGCCTGGCCCATACAGCCGTGGGCCTGGGTGGGCAATTGTTCGATCATTCCCCGGTGACCCAACTGGAGCGCCAGGGCCAGCACTGGTCTGTGCAAACTGCCCAGGGCGCGGTGCAGGCTGCACAAGTGGTGATCGCCTCCAACGCCTACACCGAAGGTGAATGGACCGAGCTGCGGCGCAACTTTTTCCCCGGTTATTACTATCAGGTAGCCTCCGCGCCGTTGACCGATGCCGCCGCGCAACAAATCCTGCCGGGCGGCCAGGGTTCCTGGGATACCCGTCAGGTGCTGAGCAGTATCCGGCGCGATGCCGACGGGCGTTTGTTGCTGGGCAGCCTGGGCAACGGCAACCAGAAGCCCGCCTGGTTCCTCAAGGCCTGGGCCGACCGTGTACAGCAACACTATTTCCCGTACCTCAAGGCGGTGGACTGGGAATACACCTGGACCGGCTGCATCGCCTTTACCCCGGACCATCTGATGCGACTGTTCGAGCCCGCGCCCGGGTTGGTGGCCGTCACTGGCTACAACGGGCGTGGCGTGACCACCGGGACGGTGGTGGGCAAGGCATTTGCCGACTACCTGTGTCACCAGGATCCCCAGGCTCTGCCGATTCCGTTTGCACCGATGCAGCCCCTGGCCGGGGTAGGCCTGCGCAGTTGCCTGTATGAAGCCGGGTTTTCGTTGTATCACGCCGGCCAATGCCTGCGAATTGTCATCTGATCAGCGAAATACCGCCCAAAAGCCGGCGTTTTCTTAGCCGGCTACTAATCTGTATTGGTGCGAGTCGTAGCAGTGACGCACTGTAAATGTGCACTTCCGTTACGCGCGTGGTTACAGATGTCCGAAGGGGCGCTTGATGGCTGGCTGACATCAGTCCAATCGGCGGGTTTCACTCTTTCGGGCCTTTGGTTGCACCTCTGCGTTCCAGAGGGTTGCACGTCCCGGCAAAAAGGCACCGAAACGCCTGTAATAACAATGACACCGTGTCTTTTTGAAATATAAAAACGCAATGGCACGCCGCTTGCTCTCAGCTTTCCGGTGAAGGTTTCAAGTGAAAGTTTGAAGTGAAATTGCAGTGCCCATTCAACAAAAAACTCGGAGCACCACTCATGTCCCAGACGTTTTACAAGAAAGGTTTCCTGGCCCTCGCGGTAGCTGCCGCGCTGGGTGTTTCTACGTTTGTTCAAGCTGATGTGAAGATTGGCGTGGCGGGGCCGATGACGGGCGCCAACGCAGCCTTCGGTGAGCAGTACATGAAAGGTGCCCAGGCGGCAGCCGATGTGATCAACAAGGCGGGCGGGATCAACGGCGAACAGATCAAGCTGGTGGCCGGTGACGATGCGTGCGAACCCAAGCAGGCCGTGGCCGTGGCCAACCGCCTGGCCGACCAGGACAAAGTGATCGGCGTGGTCGGCCACTTCTGCTCGTCCAACACCATTCCAGCCTCCGAGGTGTACGACGAAGCGGGCATCATCGCAATCACTCCTGGCTCCACCAACCCACAAGTGACCGAGCGTGGCCTGGCTGCCATGTTCCGTATGTGCGGGCGTGACGACCAGCAAGGCATCGTGGCCGGCGACTACATCGTCGACGTGCTCAAGGGCAAGAAAGTCGCGGTCATCAACGACAAGGACACCTACGGCAAAGGCCTGGCCGATGCCACCGCCGCTCAGTTGACCAAGCGCGGCGTCAAGCCGGTGCTGGAAGAAGGCCTGACCCGTGGCGAAAAAGACTTCAGCGCCCTGGTCACCAAGATCCGCTCGCTGGGTGCCGACGTTGTGTACTTCGGCGGCCTGCACCCGGAAGCCGGTCCACTGGTACGCCAGATCCGTGAAGCCGGCCTCAACGACGTCAAGTTCATGTCCGACGACGGTGTCGTGACCGACGAACTGGTGGCGACCGCCGGTGGTGCGCAGTACGTCAATGGCGTCTACATGACCTTCGGCGCCGACCCGCGCCTGCTGCCAGACAGCAAGGCCGTGGTGGAAGAGTTCCGCAAAAATGGCACCGAGCCTGAAGGCTACACCCTGTACGCCTACGCCTCGATCCAGGCCCTGGCCGCCGGCTTCAACGGCGCCAAGTCCAACAAGGGCGAAGATGCAGCCAAGTGGCTCAAGGCCAACCCGGTGCAAACCGTGATGGGCAAGAAAGAATGGGATACCAAGGGTGACCTGAAAGTCTCCGACTACGTGGTGTACCAGTGGGACAAGGACGGCAAATACCACCAGTTGGAAAAGCAGAAGTAATCAACCAGCCACCACCGACCCCTTGTGGGAATCGGGCTTGCCCGCGATGACGGACTGACAGCCAGCACCTGTGTTGAATGTGAGACCGCTATCGCCGGCAAGCCAGCTCCCACACTGGATCGCGGTTGCCCGGGCCATTGCGTCCGGCACCAGATCTGTCTTTTCCTCCAGAAGGACCGCACACCCCACGGTGTGCAGGTTCTCACCGCGTGAGATTGCGTTATGGATGGTATTTTCCTGCAGCAACTGGTCAACGGTCTGACCCTCGGGTCGGTCTATGGCCTGATCGCCATCGGCTACACAATGGTCTATGGCATCATTGGCATGATCAACTTCGCCCACGGCGAGGTTTATATGATTTCCGCTTACCTCGCGGCGATCAGTCTGGCACTGCTGGCTTACTTCGGCCTCGAATCCTTCCCGCTGCTCATTCTTGGCACCCTGGTGTTCACCGTTGTCGTCACGGGCGTCTACGGTTGGGTCATCGAGCGTGTCGCCTACAAACCGTTGCGTAACTCCACGCGTCTGGCCCCGCTGATCAGCGCCATCGGGATTTCGCTGATCCTGCAGAACTACGCGCAGATCGCCCAGGGCGCCAAGCAACAAGGCATTCCCACTCTGCTGGCCGGCGCCTGGCGCGTCGATATCGGCACCGGGTTCGTCCAGTTGACCTACACCAAGGTGTTTATCCTGGTCGCAGCCTTTGCCGGTATGGCGCTGCTGACCTACATCATCAAGTACACCAAGCTCGGCCGCATGTGCCGTGCGACCCAGCAAGACCGCAAGATGGCCTCGATCCTGGGGATCAACACCGACCGCGTGATTTCCTACGTGTTTGTCATCGGTGCCGCCATGGCGGCCCTGGCCGGTGTGCTGATTACCCTGAACTACGGCACGTTCGACTTCTATGCCGGCTTTATCATCGGCATCAAGGCATTTACCGCAGCGGTACTCGGCGGCATCGGCTCCCTGCCTGGGGCGATGCTGGGCGGGATCATCCTGGGGATTTCCGAGTCGCTGTTCTCGGGGTTGATCAACTCTGACTACAAAGACGTGTTCAGTTTCTCCCTGCTGGTGGTGATTCTGATTTTCCGTCCCCAGGGCCTGCTTGGTCGCCCTCTCGTGGCGAAGGTGTAAACATGTCTGCTGCCAAATCTATTGATATCAAGAAAAGTGTGGTCGATGCGGTCCTCGCCGGGCTGATTTCCCTGATCGTGTTCGGCCCTATCGTCGGCGTGGTCCTGGACGGCTACAGCTTCAATCTGGAGCCGGCCCGCGTGGGCTTGCTGGTCGCCATCGTCATGGCCGGGCGGCTGGTCATGAGCTTGTTCCTGCAAACGCCCAAGGGCTTGAAGATCCTCCAGGGTTTTGAAAGCTCGGGCTCCGGGGTGCATGTGCTGGCGCCGGACTACAAGTCGCGGCTGCGCTGGATCATCCCGGCGCTGATCGTGATCGCCATTGTCTTTCCGTTTTTTGCCAACAAATACCTGCTGACCGTGGTGATCCTCGGGCTTATCTACGTGTTGCTGGGCCTGGGCCTGAACATCGTGGTGGGCCTGGCCGGGTTGCTCGACCTGGGTTACGTGGCGTTCTACGCCATCGGCGCCTATGGCCTGGCCCTGGGGTACCAATACCTCGGGCTGGGGTTCTGGACGGTGTTGCCGCTGGCGGCCATTGCGGCCGCGTTGGCGGGGTGCATACTCGGCTTCCCGGTGTTACGAATGCACGGTGACTACCTGGCCATCGTGACCCTGGGCTTCGGTGAAATCATCCGCCTGGTGCTTAACAACTGGCTGTCGTTTACCGGCGGGCCGAACGGTATGCCGGTGCCATCGCCGACCTTCCTCGGCCTGGAGTTCGGCCGCCGCGCCAAAGAAGGCGGGGTGCCGTTCCATGAGTTCTTCGGCATCGCCTACAACCCCAACGTGAAATTCCTGTTCATTTACATCGTGCTGTTCCTGGTGGTGCTGGCCGTGCTGTACATCAAGCACCGCCTGACCCGCATGCCAGTGGGTCGCGCCTGGGAAGCCCTGCGTGAAGATGAGATCGCTTGCCGCTCCATGGGCCTGAACCATGTGCTGGTCAAACTCTCGGCCTTCACCATCGGCGCCTCCACGGCCGGTCTGGCCGGGGTGTTCTTTGCCAGCTACCAGGGCTTCGTCAACCCGTCTTCGTTCACCTTCTTCGAGTCGGCATTGATCCTCGCCATCGTGGTACTGGGCGGCATGGGCTCGACGGTGGGCGTGGTGATTGCCGCGTTCGTGCTGACCGTGGCGCCTGAACTGCTGCGTAGCTTCTCCGAGTACCGTGTGCTGCTGTTTGGCGTGTTGATGGTGGTGATGATGATCTGGCGACCGCGTGGCCTGATCCGGATCAGCCGTGCCGGTGTGACACCACGCAAGGGGGTAGCGCCATGAGCAAGGAAGTGGTCCTCAACGTGGAACACCTGATGATGCACTTCGGTGGCATCAAGGCCTTGAGCGATGTGAGCCTCAAGGTTGAACGCAACTCGATCTTCGCCCTGATCGGCCCCAACGGCGCCGGCAAGACCACGGTGTTCAACTGCCTGACCGGCTTCTACACGGCCAGCGGCGGCAAGATCGAACTCAATATCCGTGGCAAGCAGACCAACGTGATCCAGTTGCTCGGCGAGCGCTTCAAGCCCACCGACTTCGTGTCGCCCAAGAGCTTTTTCAGCCGGGTGTACTACAAGATGTTCGGCGGCACCCACCTGGTGAACCGTGCCGGCCTGGCCCGTACGTTCCAGAACATTCGCCTGTTCAAGGAGATGTCGGTGGTGGAAAACCTGCTGGTGGCCCAGCACATGTGGGTCAACCGCAACATGCTGGCGGGCATTCTCAACACCAAGGGCTACCGCAAGGCAGAAAGCGATGCACTGGACCACGCCTTTTACTGGCTGGAAGTAGTGGACCTGGTGGACTGTGCCAACCGTCTGGCCGGCGAGCTTTCCTACGGCCAGCAGCGCCGCCTGGAAATCGCCCGCGCCATGTGCACCCGGCCGCAGATCATCTGCCTGGACGAACCGGCAGCGGGCCTCAACCCCCAGGAAACCGAAGCCCTCAGCGCGATGATTCGCCTGCTGCGCGACGAACACGACCTCACAGTGGTGCTGATTGAACACGACATGGGCATGGTGATGAGTATTTCCGACCACATCGTGGTGCTGGACCACGGCAACGTCATCGCCGAGGGCGGGCCGGACGCGATCCGTAACGACCCGAAAGTGATTGCGGCCTACCTGGGCGCCGATGAAGAGGAGTTGGTATGAGTACGCCTATCCTCGAAATGAAGGACCTGGACGTGTTTTACGGCCCGATCCAGGCCCTGAAAAAAGTCTCGCTGCACATCGACGAAGGTGAAACGGTGAGCCTGATCGGCTCCAACGGCGCGGGCAAGTCCACGCTGCTGATGTCGATCTTCGGCCAGCCGCGCGCCGAGTCCGGGCAGATCCTCTACCAGGGCGTGGACATCACCCACAAGTCGTCCCACTACATCGCCTCCAACGGCATCGCCCAGTCCCCGGAAGGGCGGCGGGTGTTCCCGGACATGACCGTCGAGGAAAACCTGCTGATGGGCACCATCCCCATTGGCGACAAGCACGCCAGCGAAGATATGCAGCGCATGTTCGAGCTGTTTCCACGGCTCAAGGAGCGGCGTAACCAGCGGGCGATGACCATGTCCGGTGGCGAACAGCAAATGCTCGCCATTGCCCGGGCATTGATGAGCCGGCCGAAGCTGTTGCTGCTCGATGAGCCGAGCCTGGGGCTGGCGCCGATTGTGGTGAAGCAGATCTTCGCCACCTTGCGCGAGCTGGCCGCCACCGGGATGACCATCTTCCTGGTGGAGCAGAACGCCAACCATGCGTTGCGCCTGTCTGACCGGGCGTATGTGATGGTCAACGGCGAAATCCGTTTGACCGGCACCGGCAAGGAGTTGCTGGTGAACGAGGAAGTGCGCAACGCCTACCTCGGCGGGCACTAACCCGGCCTGATCGCTCCCACGCTACGCGTGGGAGCGCATCCTGTGACGCTCCGCGTCACGCTTTGGGACGCAGAGCGTCCTTGGCGGCATTCCCACGCGAAGCGTGGGAACGATCAGCGGGCGCCTGCATTTTTCGGTCGTCCACAGGCCCTCCGGCAAATTGTGGAAAACAAATCCACACACCTCCTCAAGCGCGACATATAGCCGCCGCAAATCCCTGTTTTGTCACACAAATGACTTGTCCCCATCCACTGTGGAACCGGCTGTGGGTAACATGGGAGTAGCTGGCTGCAAGCCTTTATCTACGAGGCCTGTAGCGCTATGGTTGTTTTTTGATCAGGGGCTTTTTTGTGGAGTGTCGCAGGTTTTGTCAACCTGTTCATAGACACAGGTATATGACCGAAACATAACCTTCAAGCCTGTGGATAAGTCTGTGGTTAAACTCTGGAAAGACTGGTGTAGAGGCCGGATTTACTGGCCTGGAGCCATGCATCCCGACTCATCCTCCCGCAGGGGCCTACATATGGCCCGCCCAAGGTCAAGCAAAAAACTTTTTGAATCGCCCTGAAAGCCTTGTACATAGCGGCCTGGAGGGTTTTGTACTTGCCCCCAAAGACTGTGGGCGCAGCTGTGGATAACCTGCGCGCATATGGCTGCAGGCCACGGTTTATAAGGCTTTACCTGGAGTGATTAAAAAATGATCAGGTGTGCATGACGTTATGTGCATAGCGGTTGCCGCAACGGCGGCGTAAGGGCATTCTGCTGGCTGATTTTTTCCCGATGCCCGCAAGGAGAACACCATGTCCAACACGCTGTTTATTACTGGCGCAACTTCAGGTTTCGGCGAAGCCTGTGCCCGTCGCTTTGCCGAGGCTGGCTGGAAACTGGTGCTCACCGGCCGGCGTGCCGAGCGCTTGAATGCCCTGGTCGAAGAGCTTTCCAAGCAGACCGAGGTGCATGGCCTGGTGGTGGACGTGCGTGATCGCAAGGGCATGGAAGAGGCAATTGCCAACCTGCCGCCATCGTTCAGCAAACTGCGTGGGCTGATCAACAATGCCGGCCTGGCCGTGGGCACCGACCCGGCGCCCAAGTGCAGCCTCGACGATTGGGAAACCATGGTCGACACCAACATCAAGGGCCTGCTGACCACCACCAGCCTGCTGCTGCCGCGCCTGATCGCCCATGGTCGTGGCGCCGGGATCATCAACCTGGGCTCCATCGCCGGTAACTACCCGTACCCGGGCAGCCACGTGTATGGCGGCTCCAAGGCGTTCGTCAAACAGTTCTCCCTGAACCTGCGCTGCGACCTGCAAGGCACCGGCGTACGCGTGACCAACATCGAGCCGGGCCTGTGCGAGAGCGAGTTCTCCCTGGTGCGCTTCGGCGGTGACCAGGCGCGTTACGACGCGACCTATGCGGGCGCCGAGCCGATCCAGCCGCAAGATATTGCCGACACCATCTTCTGGGTGATGAACACCCCGGCGCATGTGAACATCAACCGCCTGGAGCTGATGCCGGTCAGCCAGACCTGGGCTGGGTTTGCGATTGAGCGTGGGGCTAAATAAGGCTTAGCACCGCGCCGCCTGCAGCGCGGGCAAGTCGAATCGTCGCAGCGCGGCTCCCTCTTCTGAAATGCAATCAAATGGGGGAGCCGGGGTTGCCGGCGAAGGCGGCAAATCGGCCAAAAGGCGACATAAGGTACACTCCACTCCTGAAAACCCCACCGCAACCAGCGGTTTAAAGGTTTTGACAGGAGGATATGTGAGTAACCGAGGTGAGCAGGCACTGCTCAAACAATCGACCATCCTGATGTTCGCCGTGGCGATCGCCGGGATTGTCACGGGTGTGATATCAGGCGCCCAATCCATTTTATTCGATGGCTTTTTCTCGCTGATCGCGACCTTTATCAAGGTGCTGATGCTGATCACGGCCAAGCTGATCGCCAAGAAAAGCAATGACCGCTTCCAGTTCGGCTACTGGCACCTGGAACCCATGGTGTTGCTGATCGAGGGCAGTTTCCTGCTGTTGATCGCCATCTACGCGTTTCTCAACGGGGTGTTCGGCATTATCAATGGCGGGCGCGAGATCGAGTTGGGGCTGGTGATCATCTACGCCGCGGTGTTTACCGTGGTCGAGTTCGCCTACTTCTTCTATGTGCGCCACCGCAACCGCAAGCTGCAGTCGTCGCTGATCCAGTTCGACAACATCAGTTGGCTGGTGGACGCGATGCTCTCCGTGGGCCTGCTGGTGAGCTTCCTGGCCGCGTTGTTGCTCAAGTCCCAGGGCTACGGCGAGTGGGCGGTGTATGTCGACCCCTTGATCCTGATCCTGCTGGCCCTGAGCATGCTGGCGCCGGCCTTGAAGATCCTGCGCCCGGCCTTGCGCGACGTGCTGGGGATTGCCCCGGACCAGTTGGACGACAAGGTGCGCGAAGTGATGGATGCGGCCCAGGCCCGGCATGGTTTCGAGGATTACGTGTCCTACGTGCAGAAACACGGGCGGGCGCGGTTTATCGAGATCCATGTGGTGTTGCCGGCCGATTACCCGGTGGATAAGGTCGCGACGCTCGACGGGCTACGTGAAGAGATATCCACAGGGCTGGGCGCGCCGGACAAGGCGCGATGGCTGACGATCAGTTTTACTGGGGATCGCAAGTGGATTGCGTGATCAGCCGTTAGACCGAGGTGAGGCTCTCGCAGGCAAGCCAGCTCCCACATTCGACTGCGTTCCAACGATGGAAATCGGTCAAGTGTGGGAGCTGGCTTGCCTGCGATGGGGCCGGGAAAATCAGCCGAGAAACTCGCTCAACCCCTGATAGCAGGTAGCCAAATGGTAAGGCGTAGTCGACGGCATATCCCGCCGGCTCACCTCACCCTTGGCATCCAGGCACTCATTCCAGCCCCTGGCATGCAGGAAATGCTGCTGCAACGCCAGCAACTGGCGCTCCAGCACCGCCGCGCTGCCCGGGCGCAAGGTCAGTGCCCGCAGGTACTCGGCCTGGGCCCAGATGCGCTGGGTGGCGTCACGCACGCTGCCGTCCAGCGCCAACATGCCGCTGACGGCGCCAGTGAGGTTATCCACACCGGTTTGCTCGGCATAGGCAAATGCCCGGCTCAGCGAGGCATGCAGCGCAGTGCCGCGCAGCAGGGGCGAGGACTCCAGCAGGAAGAACCATTCAAACTGATGCCCCGGCTCGAACCAGTTATCCACAGCGCCCAGGGGTTTCTCCATCATCACGCCATGCTGGCGCTCGATAAAGCGCTGTTGCATGGCCGTCGCCAGTG
Source organism: Pseudomonas sp. DD1 (assembly GCF_044510355.1). Classification (NCBI taxonomy): domain Bacteria; kingdom Pseudomonadati; phylum Pseudomonadota; class Gammaproteobacteria; order Pseudomonadales; family Pseudomonadaceae; genus Pseudomonas; species Pseudomonas sp. DD1. Next base: position 487,870 of record NZ_MSAJ01000029.1, read on the forward strand.
CCAGCAGGGCCTGTTGCACCGCCGCGTCTTCACGCACCGCGAGGGTGGCGAGGAAGCCTTCAGCCAGGTGCATCAGCGGGTTCTGTAGCGGGCCGGACTTGAGGGACGACCAGTTACGCTCCAGGACCGCCTCATACAGGCCGTCGCCCGTGGCAAAGCGCTCGGCGACTACTTCCAGGGCGGCATTGAGCACCGACTCCACCAACGGCTCGCGGACCTTGGCCCAGTAATGGGCGCAGGCGAAGATGATAAACGCGTGGGTGTAGAGGTCTTTGCGCTGGTCCAGCGGATTGCCGTGGGGGTCGATGCTGTAGAACCAGCCACCGTGTTCGGCGTCATGGAAGTGCCGTTGCAGCGAGCGGAACAGCGCCGCAGCGCGCTCTTGCGCAAACGCTTTGCCTGGCTCGCCGATCAGGCTGGCAAACACATACAACTGCCGGGCACAGGCCATGGCGCGGTAGCGTTGCGGGGGCAAGGGGCGATGGTCGGCGTCCAGCGCCTCATAGGGCAACGCCAGCTCGGCATTCCAGCCCGGACCCTGCCAGAGCGGCACGATCAGGTCGTTGAAGTGCGTGAGCACGGCGTTCAATTGAGGCTTGTGGGCGGAGCTTGGAGCGATGGGCATCGGCTGGCGTCGTCACGGCAGGGGTGTTTGCCGCGCATGGTAGCAGGCTTGAGAACAGTGGTGTCTGTGCGAGCGCTATCGCGGGCAAGCCCGCTCCCCATTTTTGAGTTGTGAACCCCTTCAAATGTGGGAGCTGGCTTGCCTGCGATGGGGCCCTTACAGGCGCCGCAAGGCTCAGCCCGCCAGCAACCAGACCCCGGTCGCCGCCGAAGCCGCGCCCGCCAGCCGCACCAGCGGCGCCGCCGCAGCCGGCAAGAAGCGCACCAGCGCATACCCGGCCGCGTGCAGCACCGCCGTCGCCCCGACAAACCCGGCTGCATACGCCCAGGGGCTGGTCATGTCCGGCAGCTCCAGGCCATGGGCCACGCCATGGAACAGGGCAAACACCGCTGTTGCGGCCACGGCCAGCGCCACCGGCGGGCGAATCGCCAAGGCCACCGCCAGGCCCAGGGCCAGTACCGACGCGGCAATCCCGCTTTCCAGGGCCGGCAAGGCCAACCCTTCAAACCCCAGCACGCCGCCGAGCAGCATGGTGCCGACAAACGTACACGGTAGCGCCCAACGCGCCGCCCCTTGTTGCTGCGCCGCCCATAGGCCGACGGCCAGCATCGCCAGCAGATGGTCCAGCCCGCCGAGGGGATGGCTGATGCCGGCCACCAGGCCATTGTCGCCGTGGCCCGGATGGGCAAAGGCCAGGGCTGGGACCAGTAGCAGGGTGGCGGCGGCAAACAGTTTGTTGAGGCTCATAAACAGCTCCTTGGTAAGGGATCAGGCTGCGGTCAGCAGGCCCTGGCGTTCGATAAAGGCGACGATTTCTTCCAGGCCGACGCCGGTTTTCTGGTTGCTGAAGACAAACGGCTTGCCGCCGCGCATGCGCTGGGTGTCGCTGTTCATCAGTTCCAGCGAGGCGCCGACCAGCGGCGCCAGGTCGATCTTGTTGATCACCAACAGGTCCGACTTGCAGATCCCCGGCCCGCCCTTGCGTGGCAGCTTGTCGCCGGCCGACACATCGATCACATAGATGGTCAGGTCCGACAGCTCGGGGCTGAAGGTGGCCGACAGGTTGTCGCCGCCCGACTCCACCAGGATCAGGTCCAGGCCTGGGAAGCGCCGGTTCAGTTGATCCACGGCTTCGAGGTTGATCGACGCGTCTTCGCGAATCGCCGTGTGCGGGCAGCCGCCGGTTTCTACGCCGATGATGCGCTCGGGTGCCAGGGCCTGGTTGCGCACCAGGAAGTCGGCGTCTTCGCGGGTATAGATGTCGTTGGTGACCACCGCCAGGTTGTAGCGATCACGCAGGGCCAGGCACAGCGCCAGGGTCAGGGCGGTCTTGCCGGAGCCAACGGGGCCGCCGATACCGACGCGCAGAGGTTGTGTGTTCATGGGTTTCTCCTAGGAACGGAACAGGCGGCTGTACTGGCGCTCGTGGGCCATGCATGCCAGGGACAGGCCGAACGCGGCGCTGCCAACGTGATGGGGATCGCACTGGCGGGCGTCCTGCTGGGCTTGTTGCAGCAACGGCAGCAGCTCGCTGGTCAGGCGTTGGGCGGCCTGCTGGCCCAGGGGCAGGGTCTTCATCAGCACCGCCAACTGGTTTTCCAGCCAGCTCCACAGCCAGGCAGCCAGGGCATCCTCGGGGCTGATCGCCCAGGCGCGCGCGGCAAGTGCCCAGCCCAGGGCCAGGTGGGGTTCGGGGGTGGCGTCGAGAAAGCGGCGCGCTGCGTCATCCAGTTCCGGCAGACCGTTGAGCAGTTGTTGCAGGGAGTAGCCCATTTGCCGGCTCTCCTGGAACAGCTCGCGGGTTTCGCGGCTGGCACGATGCTCTTCGCAGAGCTGGCGCAGGCGCGCCCAGTCCTGGTCGGCGGCGGCCTGGCAATGGGCAAGCAACAGCGGCGCTTCGAAGCGTGCGAGGTTGAGTAGCAGTTGGTCGCTGATCCAGCGTCGGGCGCTGTCGGCATCGCTGACACGGGCATTGTCCACGGCCATTTCCAGGCCCTGGGAATAGCTGTAGCCGCCAATCGGCAATTGCGGACTGGCCAGACGCAACAGCGCCCAGGCCGGGTTCACAGGCGCACGCCGAACTGATGCAGTTTGGGCGGGTAGTTGAAGTCTTCGTCACCGTGGCGTGAGTGATGATGACCGCCACCGTAGGCGCCGTGCTCGGGCTGGAACGGTGCTTCGAGGGTTTCGGCATGGGCCCCCAATTGCTCGAGCATGGCCTTGAGCACGTAGTCATCAAGCAGGCGCAGCCAGCCGTCACCCACTTGCAGGGCCACATGGCGGTTGCCCAAGTGATAGGCCGCGCGGGTCAGCTCGAACGCGCTGCTGCAGGTCACGTGCAGCAGTTGTTCAGGGCGCGCGCAGACACGTACGACACGTCCGTCTTCAGCTTGTAGGAATTCCCCATCATGCAGCGGCGGCTGACCGCGCTCCAGAAACAGGCCGACGTCTTCTCCCTCGGCACTGAAACAGCGCAGGCGGCTTTTGCTGCGGGCTTCGAAGTTCAGCAGCAACTCTGCGGCCCAGGTGGGTTGGGGGGCGATTCGGCGGTGGATCACCAGCATCAGGAAGCTTCCAGCTATGAGCGATAAACAGGCTAGAGCAAGGGGCTTGCCAACCCTGCTGGACGTAGGAAAACGCCGTAGGTCTGGGGCGTTGCGCCACTAAACGGGGCGAGGGGGTGGTGAGGGAGTGATTCATTGTGGTGCGTCATGGGCTGCGTAAGCACCCGAATTGGGCGGTTTTGGCGGGGCCCGCCAGGTGTTTTGCAGGGCGTTTCCTTCAGCTACTTGTCCCAGGGTTGATTTGGGATTGCTCCTACGCGCATAGGGGATTCCTCGCTCATATTTCTACGCGTCGTTTCACTAGGATTTCGCCCCCGTGTTTAATCCATTGCGACGTTCCTCATGTTTAAGTCATTTTTATGTGTAGTCATGGTCGGTCTGTTTGGCATCACCTCATCGGCTTCGGCCAACTTCAATAAGCGCACCACCTCCCTGGCCCCTTTCAGTTCATCGTTGCAGGCCGTGCCGCAACCCACCATCGAGAGTGTGGTCGACCGCGCCCATGCGTTGCTGGGCACCGCGTACACGTGGGGCGGCAGCTCCCAGGAGCAGGGGTTCGATTGCAGCGGGTTGCTGGTCTATCTGTTCAAGACCGAGGCCAATATTGTCATCCCGCGCACCACGGCGGCGATGCACCGGTCAACGGCGGCGACGATCAAGCGTGATGCGCTGCAGCCCGGCGATGCGGTGTTTTTCAAGGCCAATGGCAGCAGCCAGGTCGGCCATGTCGGCCTTTATGTGGGTGAGGGCAAGTTCATTCATTCGCCGCGCAAGGGCAAGAGCATCCGCATCGACTCCCTGGCCAACAACTACTGGAAGAAGAACTACACCACCGCCAAGCGTTTTCACACGGTGCGTTGACCGCGCTACTCGGTGCTGCCCAGGCCTTGCCAGTGCTTGAGGCCGATAAAGATGAAGCGCAGTTGCTGGGTGATCTTGGCCTGGGGCGTGAGATGCGGCGGCAGGGCGGCGGCGGGCGGGTCGATGATGTCGGGCAGGGTGGCGAACACGCTCTTGACGATCAGGTCGGCCATCACATGCAAGCCGTCGGCATCCAGGTGCTGGAGCTTGGGCATCAGCGTCAGGTCGGCTGCCAGGTCCGAGGTGATGTCCTCGCGCAGCGCGCCGATGGCTTGGCGCACGGCCAGGCAACCACCGTATTGCTCGCGGGCCAGGAACAGGAATTGCGAACGGTTGGCCGCTACCACATCGAGAAAGATCCGCACCGAGGCATCAATGATGCCGCCCATGACGAATTCGTTGTGGCGTACCAGGCGGATGGTGGCGCGGAAGGTCTGGCCGACCTCACTGACGAGCACCAGGCCCAGTTGGTCCATATCGGCAAAGTGACGGTAAAAACCGGTGGGCACGATGCCGGCGCTCTTTGCCACTTCACGCAGGCTCAGGCTACCAAACCCACGGCCACCCTCCATCAGATGGCGGGCTGCGTCCATCAAGGCAAGGCGGGTCTGTTGCTTCTGTTCGGCGCGGGGGAGCATTGGCAGCTGGGCTTTGTAGACAAGGACAGCGACGCACTCTAGCAAAACAACTTTACCGGCGTCGAACTTGAAACAGGGCAAAAGGGGGGTAGGTCCCACAAAGTCAAAGCCCGATCACTGGGGATCGGGCTTTTTTCAGGGCCGGCACAGGCTTAGCTCGTAGCTTTATGCATGTCATCCAGACGGTCGGAGCCGCCCTCGGCAACGAATTCGCGCTGTTGCAGGCGGTCCGAGCCACCTTCAACCAGACCTTTCTGTTCCAGGCGATCACGGCCGCCTTCGGCTACGAATTCACGTTTCTGCAGGCGCTCAGAACCGCCTTCAACCAGGCCTTTCTGTTCCAGGCGATCGCGACCGCCTTCGGCGACGGCGTTGCGCTCTTGCAGACGGTCGGAACCGCCTTCAACCAGACCTTTCTGTTCCAGGCGATCGCGGCCACCTTCGGCAACGGTCTGGCTGATGTGCGCGGCGTCAGCCTTGGCTTGTGGGATGGCTTGTTCTGTGGCTGGCAGGGCAAAAGCGCTGGTGGCCAGGACGGAGAGTGCAACACTGAGCAGTAATTGGCGTTTCATGAGAGTGGCTCCTTGGGAGGGCGATAAAGTGGGTACGGAGCCAATGCTACTCTCGATATCTCGATATAAAAGTTCATAAACGCAATGGTAATAATCAACAGAATTGATTGTTCTGCGCCGAGGCTCTAAATCGCGGCTCTCAAGCACGCGCTTTTGCACCGAGGTGGGTATTTTCGACACGGGCGTGGGTAACAACGGTGCGTCATTGATGAAATAAGCTGTCGGATTAGTCAGAAAAAACGCTTTTCACTGCTAATTGCCCTCTGCGGTTAAACCCCCAGGCCATTTGCCAGTCGTAGCCATATAAGCTTTAGCCCTTGCGCGCGTTGCCCGTGGCACGCGCAGTCGTAATCAGGAGCCCTGTGCAATGACGCGCACTCGTAAAATTCTCGCCTGGAGCAGTGCTTGCTTCGTCCTGCTGATCGCCGCAGTGGTACTGATCCTGGTGTTCTTCGATTGGAACCGGATCAAGCCGCAACTCAATGCCAAAGTCTCCGAAGAGCTGCATCGCGCCTTTGCCATCAATGGCAACCTGGCGGTGGTCTGGCAGCGCGAGGCGGACGAGGGCGGTTGGCGCGCCTGGGTGCCGTGGCCCCATGTGGTGGCCGAAGACCTGAGCCTGGGCAACCCCGAGTGGTCGAAAAAACCGCAGATGGTCACCCTCAAGCGCGTTGAACTGCGCATCTCGCCCTTGGCCTTGCTGGCCCAGCGCGTGGTGATCCCGCGCATCGACCTGACCGAACCGAGCGCCGAGTTGCAGCGCCTGGCCGATGGCCGCGCCAACTGGACCTTCACCTTTGATCCCAAGGATCCGAATGCCGAACCGTCCAACTGGGTGGTGGATATCGGTGCCATCGGTTTCGACAAGGGCCACGTGACCCTCGACGATCAGACCCTCAAAACCCGTCTCGATGTGCTGATCGAGCTCCTGGGCAAACCCATCGCATTCAGCGAAATCGTCGGCGAACGCGATGCCAAAAAGGCCCTGGAGCAGGGCGCGACACCCCAGGACTATGCCTTCGGCCTCAAGGTCAGCGGCCAGTACCACGGCCAGAAACTCGCGGGCAGCGGCAAGATCGGCGGGCTGCTGGCCCTGCAGGACGCTGCCAAGCCATTCCCCCTGCAAGCCCAGGCGAAAATCGGTGATACCAGCATTGCCCTAGCTGGCACCCTGACCGACCCACTGAACCTCGGCGCCCTGGACCTGCGCCTGAAACTGTCCGGCACCAGCCTGGGCAACCTTTACCCACTGACTGGCGTGACCCTGCCGGACTCGCCGGCCTATTCCACCGATGGGCGCCTGATCGCCAAGTTGCAGGAGGCCGGCGGTGCGTCGTTCCGCTATGAGAACTTCAACGGCAAGATCGGCAACAGCGACATCCACGGCGACCTGGCCTACGTCGCCAGCCAGCCACGGCCCAAGCTCAGCGGCGCGCTGGTGTCTAATCAACTGCTGCTGGCCGACCTCGCGCCGCTGATCGGTGCCGACTCCAATGCCAAGCAAAAAGCCCGTGGCGGTGAAAGCAAGCAACCGGCGACCAAGGTGTTGCCGGTGGAGGAATTTCGCACCGAGCGCTGGCGCGATATGGACGCGGATGTCGAGTTCACCGGCAAACGCATCGTCCACAGTGCCGAACTGCCCTTTACCGACCTCTACACGCACCTGGTGCTCAACGACGGCCACTTGAGCCTCGAACCCCTGCGTTTCGGTGTGGCGGGCGGCAAGCTGGATGCGCAGATTCGCCTCAATGGCCGCATCACCCCGCTGGAAGGCCGGGCGAAACTGACGGCGCGCAACTTCAAGCTCAAGCAACTGTTCCCCACCTTTGAACCGATGAAGACCAGCTTTGGCGAGCTCAATGGCGATGCCGATATCGCGGGGCGCGGCAACTCGGTGGCAGCGTTGCTGGGCAGTGCCAATGGCGATCTGAAAATGCTCATCAACGACGGAGCCATCAGCCGTGGCTTGATGGAAATCGCCGGGCTGAACGTGGGCAACTATGTGATCGGCAAACTGTTTGGCGACAAGGAAGTGAAGATCAACTGCGCGGCGGCAGATTTCGGCATCAAGACCGGCCTGGCCACCACCCGCCTGTTTGTGTTCGATACCGAGAACGCGATCATCTACATCGACGGCACCGCGAACATGGCCAGCGAACAGCTGGACCTGACGATCAGCCCAGAGTCCAAGGGCTTTCGCCTGTTCTCGCTGCGTTCGCCGTTGTACGTCAACGGGCCGTTTATCAAGCCCAATGCCGGGGTCAAGACGGTGCCACTGTTGTTGCGTGGCGCAGGCATGGTGGCGCTGGGTGTGATCGTCGCCCCTGCGGCGGGCTTGCTGGCGCTGGTGGCGCCGAGTGGGGATGAGCCGAACCAGTGCGTGCCGCTGTTGCAGCAGATGCGGGAAGGCAAGGCACCGAAAACGGTGAAAGGCTAACTGAAGAAACCGATAGCTCAATGTGGGAGCGGGCTTGCCCGCTCCCACCGTCGTTAGCTGTGCTGGCAGAGCCTTACAGGTCTTTGAGAATGTCCGCCATATCGTCAGCGTGCTCTTCTTCCTGGGCCAGGATGTCTTCAAAGATGCGGCGGGTGGTCGGGTCTTTTTCGCCGATGTACTGGATGATCTCGCGATAGCTGTCCACCGCGATGCGCTCGGCCACCAGGTCTTCGTAGACCATTTCCTTCAAGGTCTTGCCGGCTACGTACTGCGCGTGGGAGTTCTTGGACAGCAGGTCCGGGTTGAACTCGGGTTCGCCGCCCAGTTGCACGATGCGCTCGGCCAGTTTGTCGGCATGTTCCAGTTCCTGGTTGGCGTGCTCCAGGAACTCATCGGCGGCGACGCTGGCTTTCAGGCCGCTGGCCATGAAGTAGTGGCGCTTGTAGCGCAGCACGCAGACCAGTTCGGTGGCCAGCGACTCATTGAGCAGACGCAGGATCTCTTCGCGGTCGGCGCTGTAGCCTTCGGTCACCGCGCCGTTTTCCACATTCTTGCGTGCCCGTTCGCGAAGGGTGCTTACGTCAGACAAATGCATGTCAGTCATTTCAATCTCCTGAGGCTAATCCGGTTTTGCGCCACACTCTCGGGGCGTGATCGCTCCAAGTTGTGAGTGCTGCGCGGCGCAAAAAGTTTTATCGGATGTTGCCGGGTGTCATATCGGTGGCGGCAGGGCTGGTCTAGGATCAGCCTAATCGCCTCTTTCAAGGACGTTTGCCCCTATGACGCAGACATTGGCTACACGTTATCCCCTGGTTTTGGTGCCAGGCATGCTCGGGTTTGTACGGTTGCTGCTGTACCCGTACTGGTACGGCATCATCCCGGCCTTGCGTGCCGGCGGGGCGCAGGTGTTTGCGGTGCAAGTGGCGCCGCTCAACTCCAGCGAGGTGCGCGGCGAGCAGTTGCTGGTGCAGATCGAGCAGATACGCCGCCAGACCGGCGCCGACAAGGTCAACCTGATCGGCCATAGCCAGGGCTCGCTCACCGCCCGTTACGCAGCGGCCAAACGCCCGGAATGGGTGGCTTCGGTGACGTCGGTGGCGGGACCCAATCACGGCTCGGAGTTGGCAGACTACCTGCACACCCACTACCCGGCCGACAGCGCCAAGGGCCGGATCATGAGTGCGCTGTTGCGCCTGGTGGGCGTGGTGATGGGGCTTCTGGAAACCGGCTATCGCGGCCCGCGTTTTGCGGCGGATATCCACGCCTCCCATCAGTCGCTGACCAGCGCGGGAGTGGCGCTGTTCAATCGCCAGTACCCTCAGGGCCTGCCAGATACCTGGGGCGGGCAGGGCGCCGAGGAAGTGGGCGGTGTGCGCTATTACTCCTGGTCCGGCACCCTGCAGCCGGGCAAGACCGATCGCGGGCGCAACCTGCTGGACGGCACCAACCGCAGTTGCCGGCTGTTTGCGCGGACCTTCGTCAAGGAGAAAGGCCAGTGCGACGGCATGGTCGGGCGCTACAGCTCACACCTGGGCACGGTGATCGGTGACGACTATGCGCTGGACCATTTCGATATCGTCAACCAGTCGCTGGGCCTGGTGGGCAAGGGTGCCGAGCCGATCCGCCTGTTTGTCGAGCATGCACAGCGGTTGAAGGCGGCCGGGCTTTAACGTCTTACGGGCGTCGTCCAGCGCTCCGACAAAATCACCCCACCCAGTGTCAGTACGCCGCCGACCAGGTGATACAGCGCCAGCTGTTCCTTGAGCACCACTGCGGCAATCAGCGCGGTGATCAACGGCAGCAGGTTAAAAAACAGCGTGGTCCGGCTCGGCCCCAACTGCTTGACCGAATGCATCCACGCCAGCGGCGCAATCATCGAGGCCAGCAGGCAGGCGTACACCACCAGGCCAATATTCGACGGGCCGAGGCCGACCTTGTCCGAGGCCAGGAACAGTGGAAACAGCACCACCACAGCCACCAGCACCTGCAAATACAGGAGCACCAGGGGCGGCAGGCGCAGCTGCCATTTTTTCAACAGGGTGCTGTAGATCGCGTAGGCCAGGGTGGCCACCAACATCATCGCGTCGCCCAGGTTCACCCCGTGTTGCAGCAGCGCGCCGAGGCTGCCGGCTGACACCACCACCGCCACCCCGGCAAACGACAGTACCGCCCCGGTCAGGGCGCCGAAGGTCAGGCGCTGGCCGAGGCTGATAATCGCCGCAGTCAGGGCCATCAATGGCATCAGCGAGAGGATGATCCCCATATTGGTGGCGCTGGTCAGGCTCGCGGCGTAGTACGCCAGGCTCTGGTAAACCGCCATGCCGAGCACGCCGAGCACAGCGATCTTGCCCAGGTTGGGGCGGATCGATGCCCAGTTGGCAATGACCGGCTTGAGCATGAACGGGGTGAACAGGATGGCCGCCAGCAGCCAGCGATAAAAACCGATCTCGGCCGGGAAAATCGAGCCCACGGCGAGTTTGTTGACCACGGTATTGCCAGCCCAGATAAAGATGGCCAGCAGCGGATAAGCGTATTGCATTGCAAGGAACCAGGAACGTTAGTGAGGGTTGATTATCCTTTGTCTGGATCGAAGCCTATACTTCGATCCAGACAAGCCGCCTTTGTATCCAGACAATATGTCCAAGACCTACATCAACCTGCCCGATTTCGACGTGCTACCGGCCCCGGTGTACTTCCGCTACTCGGAATTTGCCGCCGACAGCCGCGCCTCCCGCCATCAGCATGCCTGGGGCTCCCTGGACTACTCGGCCCGTGGCGTGATGCGCTTTGAAGTGGGCGGCAACCGGTTTATGTCGCCGCCGCAATACGCGGTGTGGATCCCGCCCAACACCCAGCACAGTTCCTACAATGCCCAGGCGATTGTCTACCGCTCGGTGTACCTGTCGCCGTCGTTGTGCGAGCTGTTGCCCAAGCAGCCCTGCACCCTGACCATCAGCAACATCCTCAAGGCGATCCTCAGTGATTTCGCCGAGCGCGACGTGAACATCCCGGCCAACGAGGCCGACGTGCGCCTGGCCCAGGTGCTGGTGGACCAACTCCAGCAGGCGCCGGTGCATGACTGTTTCCTGCCGTATGCCAGCAGCCCCGGCCTGCTCAGCGTGCTTGAAGGCATGCAGGCCGATCCTGGGGACAATCGCGCGCTGGCGCTGTGGGCGCAGCAGGTGCATGTCAGCGAGCGCACCCTGGCCCGGCAGTTTGTGCGCGAACTGGGCATGAGCTTTGGCGAGTGGCGTCAGCGCCTGCGCTTTCTGGCGGCCATCGAGGCCCTGGAAAGCACGCGCAGCGTGCAGGAGGTGGCGTTTGACCTGGGCTACAGCACCGCCTCGGCGTTTATTGCGATGTTCCAGCGCCAGGCCGGTTGTACGCCGGAGCAGTATCGACGAACGAACTTACGTAGCAGGTGAAGGTGTAACAGGCTTTGTCTACACTGCAGGGGAGGCCGCGCCCCTCGGCGTGGTAACAGGGAGAAAACTCCATGAAGATGTTGCGTATTCCGTTGTTGATGATCGGTCTGCTGCTCTGTTCCCAAGGGTTTGCGGCCACTGCCCAGCAAAACAAAATGACCACCTGCAATGCCGAAGCCTCGACCAAGACCTTGAAGGGCGACGAGCGCAAGGCCTTCATGAAAACCTGCCTCTCGGCCCCGGCCGCCAACGACGCCAAGACCCTGACCCCGCAGCAGCAAAAAATGAAGGACTGCAACGCGTCGGCAAAAACCAAGGCGCTGACCGGCGATGCGCGTAAAACCTTTATGAGCACCTGCCTCAAAGGCTGACCCGCTTAAATACCCCTGTGGGAGCGGGCTTGCCCGCGATTGCGGTGTGTCAGCCGGCGAGATATCGACTGAGCCAGCGCCATCGCGGGCAAGCCCGCTCCCACAGTCGATGGCGTTTACAGCCATCAGACTTCTCGCTTGATTGTCCCAAGGCTGGCAGACTGCCCATCCTTTAACGCCGTTCGTTTAGAGGCTGTATGCCAACGTTTTCTCAGCGTCATGTGTTGTTGCTGGCCAGCTACATCATCATTTTCGGCGGCTTGTTGCTGGTCCTACCGTTAAAACTGCTGCCCAGCCTGTTGGCCGGCCTGCTGGTTTTCGAACTGGTCAATATGCTCACCCCGCAGCTGCAACGCCTGATCGAAGGCCGGCGTGCGCGCTGGCTGGCGGTGGCGTTGCTTGGCACTGTGATTGTCAGCGCGCTGACCCTGATTTTCGCTGGCGCCATCAGTTTCCTGCTGCACGAAGCGGAAAACCCCGGGGCCTCCCTCGATAAATTCATGGGCGTGGTCGACCGCGCGCGCGGCCAGTTGCCGCCGTTCCTCGACGCCTACCTGCCAGCCAGCGCCGCCGAGTTTCGCGTGGCCATCGGCGAATGGCTGAGCAAGCACCTGAGCGAACTGCAACTGGTGGGCAAAGACGCCGCCCATATGTTCGTGACCTTGCTGATCGGTATGGTCCTGGGGGCGATCATCGCCCTGCAGCGGGTGCCCGACCTGACCAAGCGCAAACCCCTGGCCGCCGTGCTGTTCGACCGCCTGCACCTGCTGGTCCAGGCCTTTCGCAACATTGTCTTTGCGCAAATCAAAATTGCCGCCCTCAACACCATCTTCACCGGGATATTCCTCGCGGTGGTGCTGCCGCTGGCGGGGATCCACCTGCCGCTGACCAAGACCCTGATCGTCCTCACCTTCCTGCTGGGCCTGCTGCCGGTGATCGGCAACCTGATGTCCAACACCCTGATCACCATCGTCGCGTTGTCGGTGTCGATCTGGGTGGCGGTGGCGGCGCTGGGCTACCTGATCGTGATCCACAAGGTCGAGTACTTCCTCAATGCGCGCATCGTCGGCGGGCAGATCAGCGCCAAGTCGTGGGAGTTGCTGTTGGCGATGCTGGTGTTCGAGGCCGCCTTTGGCCTGCCGGGAGTGGTGGCGGGGCCGATCTACTATGCGTATTTGAAGAGTGAGTTGAAGCTGGGCGGGATGGTGTAGAGAGCTGCGGTAAGAGGCTGCCTTTGGTTCACACCTGTTACTTCTGACAGTAGACCCACCACGGGTTTGCTGGTCTGCTCCTGAGTGCGGAATATCATTTTTCGTTTCGACAGGAGCTAAATCATGTCTTTGCCTACGGTAGATGCCAGCAGCTTTGAAAGTCGTGTGCTCAAGGCCACGACCCCAGTGATTGTGCTGTTCAGTAATGCCAGCAAGCCCTCTTCAAACAGAATGGTCGTGACACTGGAGGCTGCAGCCCGGGATCAGGGCACGGCTATTGAGTTCCTCGACAAGACGCTGGAGGTCAATGGTCCGATCGAGAAGACGCCTGCTTATGACGTGCAGTCCGCGCCAACCACGCTGTTTTTCCGGGACGGAAAATTAGTCCGTACGGTTGTCGGTTTTTATGACTATGCCGATACCTTCAAGGCATGGGTCGATCAGTTGGCCACAGGTAAGTTGTGATGAATCGCCCCGTGCCATCACGAGGCGATTTCTTCACTCAGTAGCCGTAACGCTTACTGGCCTCAATCGCCAACCCACTGCCGATACTGCCGAAGATGTTGCCTTCCACGTGCCGGGCATTGGGTAGCATCGCCGAGATGCTCTGGCGCAGGGCCGGGATGCCGCTGGAGCCGCCGGTGAAGAACACCGTGTCGACCTGGGCCACATCCACCGAGGCGTCGTCGAGCAGTTGGGTCACGCTGTTGCGCACCCGTTCCAGCAGGTTGTCGATGGAGGACTCGAACAGGGCGCGGCTCAGTTCCACGCTCAGGCCCGGTTCTACCCGGTCCAGCGGCACATGGCGGCTGTCGTCGTGGGTGAGGTGGATCTTGGTCTCTTCGACTTCCATGGCCAGCCAGTGGCCGGCGCGCTGTTCGATCAGCTTGAACAGACGGTCGATGCCGCCGGTGTCTTCGATGTCGTAGCGCATGCTGCCCAGGGCCAGCTGGGATTTTTGCGAGTACACCGAGTTGATGGTGTGCCAGGTGGCCAGGTTCATATGGTGGCTGGTGGGCATGTAGGCGCCGCTTTTCATGCGGCTGCCATAGCCGAACAGCGGCATCATGCCGGCCAGCGAGAGCTGTTTGTCGAAGTCGGTACCGCCGATATGCACGCCGCCGGTGGCGAGGATGTCGTCGTGGCGGTTGTCATGCTTGCGTCGCTCGGGCGACAAGCGCACCAGGGAGAAGTCGGAGGTACCGCCGCCGATGTCGACAATCAGTACCAACTCTTCTTTTTCGATGGTGGACTCGTAGTCGAAGGCCGCGGCAATCGGCTCGTACTGGAACGAGACTTCCTTGAAGCCGAGCTTGCGGGCCACGTCCACCAGGGTGTCTTCGGCCTCTTTGTCGGCCATTGGGTCGTCGTCGACGAAAAATACCGGGCGGCCCAGCACCACTTCTTCAAATTCACGGCCGGCGGTGGCTTCGGCGCGGTTCTTGAGTTGGCCGATAAACAGGCCCAACAGGTCCTTGAACGGCATGGCCGTGCCCAGCACGCTGGTGTCGTGCTTGATCAGCTTGGAGCCCAGCAGGCTTTTGAGCGAGCGCATCAGGCGGCCTTCGTAGCCTTCCAGGTACTCGTGCAGCGCCAGACGGCCGTACACCGGGCGGCGTTCTTCGAAGTTGAAGAACACCACCGACGGCAGGGTGATCTTGTCGTCCTCCAGCGCAATAAGCGTTTCCATGCCGGGACGGATCCAGCCGACAGTGGAGTTGGACGTGCCGAAGTCGATGCCGCAGGCACGGGCTGGGGAGGTGTTGTTCATGTCTAACAGGTTCCGGTTAAAAAACGGCCGCGCAGTGTATGTCACTCGCGTGCAGATGCGTAGGCCGACTATCCGCTAAATACAGCAGACTTGTTACCTTGAAAGGTCGGCTCCTTGCCCCCAACTCCTGTGCATACGGTTGGTGGCTGTCGAAAGGATCAAGTTTGTCCTGCAAGCCGCCGATATTTTTCTGACGCACCTCGAATCGCCCCGCAATGCCCCGGCAGGCAGGGCCCGACTGTGCGATCTCGATAACGGATGGTGATGCCCCCATGGATTTCAAAGACTATTACAAGATTCTTGGTGTCGAGCCGACGGCCGATGACAAGCAGATCAAGGCCGCTTATCGCAAGCTGGCCCGTAAGTATCATCCCGACGTCAGCAAGGAAAAGGACGCGGAAGAGAAGTTCAAGGACGCCTCGGAAGCCTATGAAGCGCTGAAAAGTGCCGACAAGCGCGCCGAATATGACGAATTGCGCCGCTATGGCCAGCACGGTCAACCTTTCCAGGGGCCGCCAGGCTGGCAGAGCCGTGGCGGGTTCGGCGGTGGCCAGGACACGGGCGAGTTTTCGGACTTCTTCAGCTCGATCTTTGGTTCGCGTGGCAACGGCTTCGGCGGCGCTCAAGGGCGCAGCCCCGGCCGTCGCGGCCAGGATGTGGAGATGGAGCTGCCGGTGTTCCTGGAAGAGACGCTGTCTACCGAGTCCAAGGCGATCAGCTTCCAGGTGCCGCAATACAATGCGGCGGGCCAGCACGTCAGCAACACCACCAAGAGCCTGAACGTGAAGATCCCGGCCGGCGTGGCCGATGGCGAGCGCATCCGCCTCAAGGGCCAGGGCGCACCGGGGATTGGTGGCGGCGCGAATGGCGACCTGTACCTGATCATCCGCTTTGCGCCGCATCCGAAGTTTGAGGTGGAAGGCGAAAACCTGGTGATTAATTTGCCGCTGGCACCGTGGGAATTGGCCCTGGGTGCAGAAGTCGCGGTGCCGACCCTGACCGGCAAGATCAACCTCAAAGTCCCGGCCGGCAGCCAGAATGGCCAGCGCATGCGGGCCAAGGGCCATGGCTTGCTGAACAAGGCCGGGCAGCGCGGGTATCTGTTTGTGCAGCTCAAGGCAGTGATGCCAAAAAGCAGCGACGAAGAGGTCAAGGCGCTGTGGCAGGAATTGGCGAAAAAGGCCAACTTTGATCCACGGGAAACCTGGAGCCGCTGACAGCTCCCACAGGGATCGGCGGCGCCTCTCAATCTGTGTCAGGAACGCAAGTTTACTGTGGGAGCTGTCGAGCACTGGCGAGGCTGCGATGGCGGCGGCATTGCCAGCGTGGATGTTGGCTGACCCACCGCTATCGCAGCCTCGCTAAAGCTCGACAGCTCCCACAGGGATTGGCGGCGCCTCTCAGTCTGTGTCAGGAACGCAAGTTTACTGTGGGAGCTGTCGAGCCCCGGCGAGGCTGCGATGGCGGCGGCATTGCCAGTATTGATGTTGGCTGACCCACCGCTATCGCAGCCTCGCTAAAGCTCGACAGCTCCCACAGGGATTGGCGGCGCCTCTCAGTCTGTGTCAGGAACACAAGCCCAATGTGGGAGCTGTCGAGCCCCAGCGAGGCTGCGATGGCGGCGGCATTGCCAGTATTGATGTTGGCTGACCCACCGCTATCGCAGCCTCGCTCTCGCTCGACACACAAAGGATTTGCGTGGCCTATCGGCGTGGCAGTACCACGGTAAACGTGGTGCCCGCCGCCTCGCTGGACGCCACTTCAATCGTGCCTCGGTGGGCCTGCACCACTTCCTTGACGATAAACAACCCCAGCCCAAGGCTGGTCGAGTTGCTGCCCAGTTCTTCAGTGGCGCTGCGCACCAGCGGGTCGAATACGGTACCTAGCGCCGCCTGGGGAATCGGCGGGCCAAAGTTGTGCATGCGCAGTTCCACGCTGTCGGCGGTGCCGTCGAGGCTCAGGGTCGGCACCTGGCCGTTGAGCCCGTGTTGTAACGCATTGCCGATCAGATTCTGCAGCAGTTGATCAATGCGCCCGCGATCCCACTGCCCTTGGGTGTCCCCGTCGGTATGCAAGTGAACCTGGCAATCCGGGCGGCCTGCGCACGCTTCGGCGATGGCCTCCCTGGCTGCATCGGCCAGGTTCATCGGTTTGGGCTCGATCGGCAGGCTGCTGCCCAGCCGGCTGCGCACAAACTCCAAGAGATCGCTGACCATCGCTCCCATATGCCGGGCGCCATTCTGGATATTGCCCACCAGGCTCAGGCCTTTGCTGTCCAGCGGGGCTTTGCGCAACAACATCTCGGTGGACATCTTCACCGCCTGCAAGGGGGCGCGCAGGTCGTGGCCGAGGATGGCGAGGAAGATATCCCGCGAGCGATTGACCTGCTCGGCGTAGGCCGCCGTGGATTCGGCCAGGGCTTCGTCGATGGCTTCGTTGAAGCGGATCATGTCTTGGAAATAGGTCAGCTCTGGCGATTCCAGGTGATTGACCCACAGGCGGATCACGCAAGCGCGCAGGTGGCGGAACTCGGAGGTCATCTGTACCAGGTCAAAGCCAACGGTATGGCGCAGCTCGCCATGGCTGGCGGCGGCTTCGTCCAGGCTCGGGGTTTTTTCCAGGCCTTCGCCCTTGGCCTTGGCCGCCTGTTCGCTGGCGCTCTGGCGGGTGTTCATGTCCCGCGCAGCGGCCAGCAGGATGGAGTGCGCGTGGTCGCGCAGTTGCGTGCGGTTCAGGGTTTCGGCGGCCGGGGTCAAGGTTTCGGCAAACTGTTCCCATTCATCGACGATCCGGTCGGCATGTAACACGATGAATTCGGATAGGCGCATAGCCAGGTTCCCAAGTGCAAGACAGTGAAGAAGCGTGGCGCATCGTAGCGCCTTACACCTCTTCGCTTCACTGGCACGGCGGGTATCTGCCGATGAACGGTCAGAACAGGAAGTAACGCTGGGCCATCGGCAGCACGTCCGCCGGCTCGCACCACAACAGTTCGCCATCGGCCTTGACCTGGTAGGTCTGCGGGTCTACGTCGATGTCTGGCAGGTAGTCGTTGTGGATCAGGTCGGTCTTCTGCACCTGGCGGCACCCCTTGACCACGGCGATCTGCTTCTTCAGGCCCAACGCCTGCGGCAGGCCCTCGGCCAGCGCCGCCTGGCTGATAAACGTCAGGCTGGTGGCGTGCAGCGAGCTGCCGAAGCTGGCGAACATCGGGCGGTAGTGCACCGGCTGCGGGGTGGGGATCGAGCCGTTGATATCGCCCATCAGGCTGGACGCAATTGCCCCGCCCTTGAGGATCAAAGTGGGCTTGATGCCGAAGAACGCCGGGCGCCACAACACCAGGTCGGCCCATTTGCCGACTTCGATGGAGCCCACTTCATGGCTGATACCGTGGGTGATCGCCGGGTTGATGGTGTACTTGGCGATATAGCGCTTGGCGCGGAAGTTGTCATTGCCCTCGCCGTCGCCGGGCAGCGGCCCGCGCTGTTTCTTCATCTTGTCGGCGGTTTGCCAGGTGCGCATGATCACTTCGCCTACGCGGCCCATGGCCTGGCTGTCGGAGCTGATCATCGAAAAGGCGCCGAGGTCATGCAGGATATCTTCGGCGGCGATGGTCTCGCGGCGAATGCGGCTTTCGGCGAAGGCCACGTCCTCGGCAATGCTTGGGTCGAGGTGATGGCAGACCATCAGCATGTCCAGGTGTTCGTCGATGGTATTGCGGGTGAACGGCCGGGTCGGGTTGGTGGAGCTGGGCAGCACGTTAGGAAAGCCGCAGGCCTTGATGATATCCGGCGCATGCCCGCCGCCGGCACCCTCGGTGTGATAGGTGTGGATGGTGCGGCCCTTGAGGGCGGCGAGGGTGGTTTCGACAAAACCCGACTCGTTGAGCGTGTCACTGTGGATTGCCACCTGCACGTCGTACTCGTCGGCCACGCTCAGGCAGTTGTCGATGCTGGCCGGGGTGGTGCCCCAGTCTTCATGCAGCTTCAAGCCAATCGCCCCAGCCTTGACCTGCTCGATCAAAGGCTCGGGCAGGCTGGCGTTGCCCTTGCCGGTAAAGCCCAAGTTCATCGCAAACGCGTCGGCTGATTGCAGCATGCGCGCCAGGTGCCACGGGCCGGAGGTGCAGGTGGTGGCGTTGGTACCGGTGGCCGGGCCCGTGCCGCCGCCGATCATGGTGGTGACGCCACTGGTCAGCGCCTCTTCGATCTGCTGCGGGCAAATGAAGTGCACATGGGTGTCGATGCCGCCGGCGGTGAGGATCATGCCTTCGCCGGCAATCACTTCCGTGCTGGCGCCGATGGCCAGGGTCACGCCGGGTTGGATATCCGGGTTGCCGGCCTTGCCGATCCCGGCGATGCGGCCATTTTTCAGGCCGACATCGGCCTTGACGATGCCCCAGTGGTCGATGATCAGCGCGTTGGTGATCACTGTGTCGACCACCTCGGCGGCCAGCAGTTGGCTCTGGCCCTGGCCGTCCCGGATGACCTTGCCGCCGCCGAACTTCACTTCTTCGCCGTAGGTGGTGAAGTCCTGTTCGACTTCGATCCACAGCTCGGTATCGGCCAGGCGGACCTTGTCGCCGACGGTGGGGCCGAACATGTCGGCGTAGGCTTGGCGGCTGATTTTCATTGGGGTGTCCTGAAAAATTTGTGTTGATCGTTCCCACGCTCTGCGTGGGGATGCATCCGCTGACGCTCTGCGTCACGACGTTAAGAGCGGGACGCGGAGCGTCCCAGGCGGCGTTCCCACGCGGAGCGTGGGAACGATCAGTCAGTCGAGGTCGCCCATGATCCGTCCGGCAAAGCCAAACACCCGGCGCAACCCTGCCAGCTCCACCAACTCCACCTCGCGACTCTGCCCCGGTTCAAAGCGCACCGCCGTGCCCGCCGGGATGTTCAGGCGCATGCCGCGGCTGAGGGCGCGGTCAAAGGTCAGCGCGTCGTTGGTCTCGAAAAAATGGTAATGGGAGCCGACCTGGATCGGCCGGTCGCCACTGTTGGCCACGCTCAGGCTCAATGTGCGCCGGCCCACATTCAATTCGATGTCGCCAGGCTGGATCTGGAATTGGCCAGGAATCATGCAGGTTGCCCCAGGGTCTTGTAGTAGATGGCGGTCGGGCTGTAGCGCCCGTCCGGGCTTTGGCAGTAGTCCGGCAGCTCGCCGATTTTGGTGTAGCGCAGGGCCTGGTAGAAGGCTTCGGCGGGGGAGCCAGCTTCGGTGTCCAGGTACAGCAGGCCGCGCTTGTGCTGGCGCGCGCACAGCTCCAGGGCGCTCATCAATTGCTGGCCGAGGCCGTGGCGCCGGGCGTCATTGCGCACCAATAGTTTCTGCACCTCGGCACGGTTGAGGCCATTGGCTTTCTGGCACAGCGCCAGTTGCACGCTGGCCAGGACTTGCTCATTACGCACCACCACCCACAGCAACACGCTGGCGTCCTCGACGCCGGCTTGTACGCCATCGAAGTAGCTGCGCGCCTGGGCCGCGTCGAGGTCGGCCATGAAGCCTACCGATGCGCCGTGCTGCACGGCGTCCAGCAACAACTCAATCAAGCCCTGGCGGTAATGGGCAAAACTTTCGGCATTCACTCGACGCAGTTGGGCAGCGTTCATCGCTATTACTCCTTGTGAACCGCCGGCGGCTGGGCGCCGGGGTTGAGCAGCAGTTGCATAAAGGTCAGGTCCAGCCAGCGGCCAAACTTGGTGCCTACCTGGGCCATCTGCCCGGTGACACTGAAGCCCAGGCGCTCATGCAGGCGGATCGAGGCCTGGTTGCCGCTTTCGATGGCGGCGACCATCACGTGTTTGTCGCAGGCCCTGGCGCGTTCGATCAGTGCCTGCATCAGCAAGGGGCCAAGGCCTTTGCCGCGTTGGTCGTTGCGCACGTACACCGAATGTTCGACGGTGTGGCGAAAACCGTCGAAGGGCCGCCAATCGCCGAACGAGGCATAGCCGACCACCTCCTCGGCTTCCACCGCCACCAGAATCGGATAGCACTGCGCCTGGCGCGCACTGAACCAGGCCTGGCGATTGCCCAGGTCCACGGGTTGGTCGTTCCAGATGGCGGTGCTGTTGAGCACGGCATCGTTGTAGATATCGCAGATGGCCGGCAGGTCGCCGTGTACCGCGTCACGAATCAGCAAGGACATGGCCGGGCCTCAGGCGATGGGTTGGTGGACGGTCACCAGTTTGGTGCCGTCCGGGAAAGTGGCTTCAACCTGGATATCCGGGATCATCTCCGGGATGCCTTCCATCACTTGCTCGCGACTGAGCAGGGTGGTGCCAAAGTGCATCAGGTCGGCCACGGTGCGCCCGTCGCGCGCGCCTTCAAGCAGGGCGGCGGAGATATAGGCGATGGTTTCCGGGTAATTGAGCTTCACCCCGCGCGCCAGGCGACGCTCGGCCACCAGGCCTGCGGTGAAGATCAGCAGTTTGTCTTTTTCCCTTGGGGTCAGGTCCATGGTCAGCAGTCCGTCATAAAAAGCATTCTAAAAAACACCGAAGATTCATTGTGGGAACCCGCTCCCACACAAGCCCGGTTCCACCTTCATGTGTTCCAAATTCTTGGGGGTACAGCCTCACGCCCCAGCAGTGCCGGGCGCAACAGTCGCCATAAATCAATCAACCACGCCCGCGCCAGCAGGGTCTCGCTGGCCAGGCAGCGCGCCACCAGCAAGCCCGGCAACTGGGTCAGGTCGCCGCGTACTGCATGGGGCAGGGCGCGACACTGTTCCAGCAGTTCACTGTCGATTTCACCGGTCACCAGCAAGGTGGCAAACACCGGCTGGCCATCCAGGCCGATCGGCGAGTCGAGTAGGCCGTCGTCGCCGACGATGCGCTGGCGCTCATGCCAGAGCAACTGGCCGTCGCGGCGGATGTCCAGGTGCGACTGGAAGTGCCCGCGCTCGAAACGCTCGCCACTGGCCGGGCGCCCCAGCGCCACCACATCCCAGTACAACAGCCGGGCGTCGCCGTGCAGGTCGATGCGGGTGCTGAGTTCGGCCTGGGCCGCACTGAACACGATGGTTTCCTGGGGCAGCCACTCCAGGGTGGCGCCGGCCTCGACCGTCAAAGCCACCTGCTGATAGGCCGGCCCGCTGGCGCGGTACCACTTGGCAGCGCCGGGGCTGGTCAATTGCGCCCACGCGCCCTCAGCCAGGTGGGCGGTGATCTCCAGGCGATCCCCTCCGGCAATCCCGCCCGGCGGGTGCACGATGATGTGCTGGCACACCTCGGGGCCTTCGGCGTACAGGTGCTTTTGCACCCGCAGCGGGCCCAGGTGGCGGCGCATCACCGGGCGTGTGCTGGCGCCGAAGCGTGCATAGCCCAACTCCAGCGCGGCGTGCCAGCTGGGGGTGAACAGGGCGGTGGGGGCAGGAACGGTCATGGTCAGGGCTTAATCAACGGGACGCTACAGATTAGATGGTAACCAGGCCGCGTACACCGTCGGCCTCCATATTTTCACCACGGCCCTGCTGGACGATCTCACCCCGGGACATCACCAGGTATTGATCGGCCAGTTCGGCGGCAAAATCGTAGAACTGTTCCACCAGCAAAATCGCCATGTCGCCGCGCTCGGCGAGCTTCTTGATCACCGCGCCGATCTCCTTGATCACCGACGGCTGGATACCTTCGGTGGGCTCATCGAGGATCAACAGGCGCGGACGGCTGGCCAGGGCGCGCCCGATGGCCAGTTGTTGCTGTTGCCCACCGGACAGGTCGCCACCGCGCCGGTGCTTCATTTGCAGCAGCACGGGGAACAGCTCGTAGATAAACGCCGGGACTTCCCTGGCTTCGCTGCCGGGAAAACGCGACAGGCCCATCAGCAGGTTTTCTTCCACCGTCAGCCGGCCGAAAATCTCGCGGCCCTGGGGCACGTAGGCGATGCCGGCGTGTACCCGCTGGTGCGGCTTAAAGCCGGTGATGGCCTTGCCTTCCCAGTTCACCGCACCTTCCTTGGCGGGCAGCAGGCCCATCAGGCATTTGAGCAGGGTGGTCTTGCCCACGCCGTTACGGCCGAGCAGGCAGGTGACTTCACCGACTTTCACGTCGAACGAAAGGCCGCGCAGGATGTGGCTGCCGCCGTAGTACTGGTGCAGCTTGTCGACTTGCAACATGTTCAAACTCTCCTCAAATCCCTGGTAGGAACCGGATCAACTGTGGGAGCTGGCTTGCCTGCGATGGCATCACCTCGGTCCATCAGACATACCGAGTTGTCTGGATCGCAGCGATGCGGCGATCCGACAAGGCAGCTCCCACATTTGATTTGGTTCCCACAGTAAGCGGTCTGTGTCTGGCTCAACGACCGAGGTATACCTCGATCACCCGCTCGTTTTCCTGCACCTGCTCCAGCGACCCTTCGGCCAGCACGCTGCCCTGGTGCAGCACCGTCACATGGTCGGCAATCGAGCCGACAAAGCCCATGTCGTGCTCCACCACCATCAGCGAATGCTTGCCCGCCAGGCGCTTGAACAGTTCGGCGGTGAACTCGGTCTCGGCGTCGGTCATGCCGGCCACCGGCTCGTCGAGCAGCAACAGTTGCGGGTCTTGCATCAGCAGCATGCCGATTTCCAGGAACTGCTTCTGGCCGTGGGACAGCAAGCCGGCCGGGCGCTGTACCGACGTGGTCAGGCGAATAGTGTCGAGCACCTCCTCAATGCGGTCTTTCTGTTCACCGCTCAGACGCGCGCGCAGGCTGGCCCACACCGATTTGTCGGTCTTCTGTGCCAGCTCCAGGTTCTCGAACACGCTCAGGGCCTCGAACACCGTGGGCTTCTGGAACTTGCGGCCGATACCGGCCTGGGCGATCTGCACTTCGCTCATGCGCGTCAGGTCCAGGGTTTCACCGAACCACGCCTTGCCGTGGCTGGGGCGGGTCTTGCCGGTGATCACGTCCATCAGCGTGGTCTTGCCCGCGCCGTTGGGGCCGATGATGCAGCGCAATTCGCCGACGCCGATGTACAGGTTCAAGTCGTTGAGGGCCTTGAAACCATCGAAGCTGACGCTGATATCTTCCAGGGTCAGGATCGTGCCATGGCGGGTATTGAGGCCCTTGCCGGCGGCCTGGCCGAGACCGATGGCGTCGCGGCTGGTGCCCTGGTCGCGGTTCGGTTCGATGATCGGTTCGACCATGAACTGGTCGGTTGCCGTGACTCTCATTGTTCGCCCCTTTTCTTCAGCAGGCCGATGATGCCCTTGGGCAGGTACAGGGTGACGATAATGAACAGTGCCCCCAGGAAGAACAGCCAGTACTCCGGGAAGGCCACGGTGAACCAGCTCTTCATGCCGTTGACCACGCCGGCACCCAGCAGTGGGCCGATCAGTGTGCCGCGCCCGCCCAGGGCCACCCATACGGCGGCTTCGATGGAGTTGGTCGGCGACATTTCACTGGGGTTGATGATGCCCACTTGCGGCACGTACAGCGCCCCGGCGAGGCCGCACAGCACCGCGCTCAACACCCACACAAACAGCTTGAAGCCACGCGGGTCATAGCCGCAGAACATCAGACGGTTTTCCGCGTCGCGCAGGGCCGTCAGCACCCGCCCGAACTTGCTCCGGGCCAGGCGCCAGCCGATAAACAGGCTGCCCACCAACAGCAGCACCGTGGCCAGGAACAGCACCGCACGGGTACCGGGCTCGGTGATACCGAAGCCCAGGATGCTGCGGAAGTTGGTAAAGCCGTTATTGCCGCCAAAGCCGGTCTCGTTGCGGAAAAACAACAGCATCCCGGCAAAGGTCAGGGCCTGGGTCATGATCGAGAAATACACGCCCTTGATCCGCGAGCGAAAGGCGAAAAAGCCGAACACCAGCGCCAGCAAACCCGGGGCCAACACCACCAGGCACAGGGCCCAGAGGAAGTGCTGGGTGCCGAGCCAATACCACGGCAGTTCGGTCCACGACAGGAAGGTCATGAACGCCGGCAACTCGCTGCCGGCGGCTTGGCGCATCAGGTACATGCCCATGGCATAACCGCCTAGGGCAAAAAACAGGCCGTGCCCCAGGGACAACATACCGGCGTAGCCCCACACCAGGTCCAGGGCCAGGGCGACGATGGCGTAGCAGAGGATCTTGCCCACCAGCGTCAGGGTGTAGGCCGAGACATGCAATGCGTTATCGGCAGGCAGCAGCGACAGCAGCGGCAACGCCAGCAGCACGGCGAGGATCACCACACCCACCGCGATCGTTACCTTGGGGCCGGCCTTTTGCGCGGCTGTAAGCATCAATGGCTGGTTCATCAGTCGATCACCCGTCCTTTCAGTGCGAAGAGTCCTTGCGGGCGTTTCTGGATAAACAGAATGATCAGCGCGAGGATCAGGATCTTGCCGAGTACGGCACCGATCTGCGGTTCGAGAATCTTGTTGGCGATCCCCAGGCCAAAGGCGGCCATGACGCTGCCGGCCAACTGGCCGACCCCGCCGAGCACCACCACCAGGAACGAGTCGATGATGTAGCTCTGGCCCAGGTCTGGGCCGACGTTGCCGATCTGGCTCAGGGCCACGCCACCTAAGCCGGCGATACCCGAGCCGAGGCCAAAGGCGAGCATGTCCACACGCCCGGTGGGCACGCCGCAGCAGGCGGCCATGTTGCGGTTCTGGGTCACGGCACGCACGTTGAGGCCCAGGCGGGTCTTGTTCAGCAGCAGCCAGGTCAGCACCACCACGCACAACGCAAAGCCGATGATCACGATGCGGTTGTACGGCAGCACCAGGTTGGGCAGCACCTGGATCCCGCCCGACAGCCAGGCCGGGTTGGCCACTTCGACGTTCTGTGCACCGAACAGCAGGCGCACCAGTTGGATCAGCATCAGGCTGATGCCCCAGGTGGCGAGCAAGGTTTCCAGGGGGCGGCCGTAGAGGTGACGGATCACCGTGCGTTCCAGGGCCATGCCGATGCCGGCGGTGACAAAAAACGCCACCGGCAGCGCGATCAGCGGGTAGAACTCGATTGCCTGGGGCATGTAGCGCTGCATCAGCAACTGCACCACGTAGGTGGAGTAGGCACCGAGCATCAACATCTCGCCGTGGGCCATGTTGATCACCCCGAGCAAGCCGAAGGTGATCGCCAGGCCCAGGGCCGCCAGCAGCAGGATCGAACCCAGGGACATGCCGCTGAAGGCTTGCCCGAGGATCTCGCCCACCAGCAACTTGCGCTTGACCTGGGCCAGGCTGGTTTCGGCGGCGGTGTGCACCCCGGCATCGGTTTCCACGCCGGGCGCCAGCAAGGCTTCCAGGCGCGTGCGGGCCAGCGGGTCGCCGGTGCTGCCAAGCAGGCGCACGGCAGCCAGGCGCACGGCCGGATCGGGGTCGACCAGTTGCAGGTTGGCGAGGGCCAGGCTCAGGGCACTGTGGACGTCGTCGTCGGCTTCGCTGGCGAGTTGCTGGTCGAGGAATTTCAGTTGCGCAGGCTGCGCGCTTTTTTGCAGGGTCCGCGCAGCGGCCAGGCGCACCGTGGGATCGGCGGCGAGCAGTTGTTGGCTGGCCTGCACATTATCGATCAGGCCGCGCAGGCGGTTGTTCAGGCGCACGGTCTTGGGTTCGCCGTTGACCGTGAGTTGGCCTTGTTGCAGGGCGTTGACCAACTCGATGCGCGCCGGGTCAGGCTGGGCGGCCCAGTCCTGCAACAGCTTGGCTTGTTGGCTCGGGTTGGCGGCGAGGAAGTCTTCGGCATCACCGGCGTGTGCGGCCAGGGGCAGCAACAGCAGGCAGGCCAGGAGGAAGCGGTGGAGGGCAGTGGGCATAAACAAATGTCCTGGTCATGCGCGGACTAGGTTTATGTGGGAGCGGCGATTCGACCTGCTCCCACATTTGATCTGTGGTGCGGTTTAGTTGCTCTTCACCGCGTGATCCGGCTTCTTGTCATTGCCAGGGATGTACGGGCTCCACGGCTGGGCACGGATCGGCCCTTCGGTCTGCCACACCACCGAGAACTGGCCGTCGGACTGGATCTCGCCAATCATCACCGGCTTATGCAGGTGGTGGTTGGTCTTGTCCATGGTCAGGGTGTAGCCCGACGGTGCCGCAAAAGTCTGGCCGGCCAGGGCTTCGCGCACCTTGTCGACGTCGGTGGACTTGGCTTTCTCAGCGGCCTGCGCCCACATATGGATGCCGACGTAGGTGGCTTCCATCGGGTCGTTGGTCACCGCTTTATCGGCGCCCGGCAGGTTGTGTTTCTTGGCGTAGGCTTTCCAGTCGGCGACGAACTTGGCGTTGACCGGGTTTTCTACCGACTGGAAGTAGTTCCACGCCGCCAGGTTGCCCACCAGCGGCTTGGTGTCGATGCCGCGCAGTTCTTCTTCGCCCACCGAGAACGCCACCACCGGCACCTCGGTGGCCTTCAGGCCCTGGTTGGCCAGTTCCTTGTAGAACGGCACGTTGGAGTCGCCATTGACCGTGGAGACCACGGCGGTCTTGCCGCCCGCCGAGAACTTTTTGATGTTGGCCACGATGGTCTGGTAATCGCTATGGCCGAACGGGGTGTAGACCTCTTCGATGTCCTTGTCGGCCACGCCTTTGGAATGCAGGAACGCACGCAGGATCTTGTTGGTGGTGCGCGGGTACACGTAGTCGGTGCCCAGCAGGAAGAAACGCTTGGCGCTGCCGCCTTCTTCGCTCATCAGGTATTCCACCGCCGGGATCGCCTGCTGGTTCGGCGCGGCGCCGGTGTAGAACACGTTGGGCGACATCTCTTCGCCTTCGTATTGCACCGGGTAGAACAGCAGGCCGTTGAGTTCTTCGAACACCGGCAGCACCGATTTACGCGACACCGAGGTCCAGCAGCCGAACACCACCGCGACCTTGTCCTGGGTCAGCAACTGTCGGCCCTTCTCGGCGAACAGCGGCCAGTTGGAGGCCGGGTCGACCACCACCGCTTCGAGCATCTTGCCGTTCACTCCGCCCTTGGCGTTGATCTCGTCGATGGTCATCAGCGCCATGTCCTTGAGGGACGTTTCGGAAATGGCCATGGTCCCGGACAGCGAATGCAGGATGCCGACCTTGATGGTCTCGGCGGCCTGGACGGTCCAGGTCAGGCCCATGGCGGCAATGGATGCCGACAGAGTGAAAGCCTTGATCAAGCTGCGACGCTTCATGGTGCGATCTCCAGAACTGATTATTTTCATGAGGGCAGATAGGGGCATTGCTGGAGCGTTTGCAAAGGCTGTGCCTAGTGCCTGCACCGCGCGGTTGCAGGGGCTATCGACTGGGTGGGCAAGGCACGCTGCACCAAGTGAGGGCCTGTTTTGCATGCTGGTGCGTGACGCGCGCCCGAATAGGGCAGGGCGCGGCGGCAGATAACTATCTAGCGCCCCCTGCCTGGCCGCAGCGGTGATTATTTGGCTGGTTGTGTGGCCAGCGTCTGGCCACAGCGATTATCCAATTGGAGGGGATGTCATGGAGCGACCTAAACGCGGCTGGTTCGGGGGCGGTTTGCAGTCAGATGCGGTGCTGCCGCCAGTGGGGCCGGCCTTTGCCAGCATGGATGATGCGGCTCGTTATGCTCATCAGCAGATTGGTCGGCGGCGGGATGTGGAGTACGGCGGAGTGATTCTGGAGAGCCTGGCGGATGGTTACTTTCATTCCACCGAGCCCATCGCCGGGGAGCGCAATAGTTTCGATCACTGGAAGGTACTGAAAGTCGACAGCAATGGGCAGTACCTGGCCCCGGAAGGCTATCGGTGTGTGGCCGACTACCACTCTCACCCCGATCTGTTCGATGAGTTCGAAGCCAATAATCCGCAGTTTTCCGATCGTCAGGTCCGGGCGCTGAACGGCTTTTTTTCGGACATTGATCTGGCCATCAATATTCTGGAGCGCGGTTTTTTCTCTGCGTCCTATCTGTCCGCTCCCGACGGCGCGTTGCTCAAGCATGTCACCAGCGGCTCGGAAGAGGAGCGCCGTTTCGGGGTCTGGCTTGATCAAAAGCTGCACTTCAATCATGAGGACGGGATCCCCGACAACAAACCGGAAAGCCTTATCAAGAAGGTGCTCAGTGTCAGCCAACTGTCCTTTGTGGTGTCCAGTCCCTTGTGGGGCGGTTCGGTGGGCACCGTTCCCAAGCAGTGGCAGGCGTATTCACCCTTTGCCTCACACACCTACGACCTGCCTGCCTGCGGGCCTGTCCAGGCGGGACTGACGGCTGCGTTGGCGGTGCTGCAGGCGCGCAGCCCCCAGCGGACACGGCCGGTGTTTATCCTCAAGCACGTCGACAAAGAAGACTATGTGCTGAGTGAACCCCAGGCCGATGGCGCACCGGCGCTGTCGGTTCAACAGCTCTTCCCGCGCACCCCGGATGGCAAGCGCGTGGTGCACGACCATTTTCATTGGGTCGGGGTCTATCTGGGAAAAACCCCGACGCCGGTGCGGCTCGCCGCCCTGGAACCCTGGCTGTACCGTAACTTCTTTACTCCGCTTGAGCTGGCGACCCAGCTTTATCAGGGGCACCAGGCCACGGATTTACTGGGGCCGGGGCGCCAGCTGTGGTTCTATCGCAACCTCAACGATGGCGCGTTGTTGCGATACACCTGTGGGTTTTCGGCGGCTGAGACGGAGCTTTTTCGCGTCGCGCCCAGCGGGCGGGTGGTGGATAACCAGATTGATTCGGCGCTGCTTGCCGGCACGTTGCGGCCGCGGGATTTTGTGCTGCGCGTGGCAGCAGCCGGGCATTTGGCGGTGATCCGGGCAGGGAAGATCTGGGACAAGGTTGGCCCGGTCGATGGGCACTGGCGTGCTTGTTCATTGATTCCCAAGCCCGTCTTGAGCCCGCCTTTTGCCACGGCCGACGATGCTGCCCGCTGGGCCCACAATCGGATCGGCGAGCGGCGTGACAAGGAGTATGGCGGCGCGGTACTGAAACAGGGCGGGCGTTATTTCGCCACTGAGCCGGTGGCCGGTGCGTCCATTCAGTTTGATTTCCGCACCATGATGGCCACCGACGAGCATGACTACTTCATTGCACCGTCGCCCTATGACTGCCACGCCTTCTACCATTCGCATCCGGCAGGCTCCGCTGGGGAACAACAGCTGCACGAACAGTTTTCCGCCGACCAGGTCAGGGTGTTTATCAGCTTTTTCTCGTCGGCCGACCAGGCGTTTATCATCGGTAACTGCGAGTTCGCCCCGGCCCACTATCTCTCGGGGCCGGAGGGCTCTTTGCTCAAGTACATGAGCAGCGGCTCGGCAGCGGAGCAGAAGCTGCTCAAGCAACTGACCGGCGAGCTGGAGATCGAGCCGTTCACTGACTTTGAAGGGGCCATCTGGGGCTTTGCGGATGTTGGAGACCTGCGGGTGGTATTGCCCAATCGTGTCTGGGGCGGTGCTCGCGGTCGGATATCCAGAGGCTGGCGTCTCGGCCACCCGGTCGCCCCCGCCGGCAGTGTGCAGGAACAGCCGTTCTTTACACCGGTCGCCGGCATGGGGCATGTGGCGGCGCTGATCGCCCTGAATAATCTCGACTCGCTGCCGCCTGCTGCATACCAGGGGTTTGTCCTCAAGCATCAGACCCGCTCGTCGTATGTCGCGACGTTACCGGTGGCGGCGGGCTCGACCCTGGCAAGCCTGTTCCCGACCCGCGCCGACGGTCAGCCGAAACTGCTCTCTAACTATCGGGTGGTCGGCGTCTACCGGAACGCACCGCGCTTCGAGCCCGGGCAATTGCCGGCCAGCGAAGCCTGGTTGTACAAGCGCTTTGCCAGCCCGGCGCTGTGGGTGGACGCCATGACTCAGGCCATCGCCACCTTCGGCCTGCAAATCGCCGGACTGGGGTTCAAGCTGTATCTGCAGACCGCCGACAACGCGCTGCTGCATTGGCAGGTGCCGAGTGCGCAGGCCGCCAACGAACTGTTCAGCGTGGCGGGCCAGGCAGTCACCGACAACGGCAACCAGGCCGCCTTGCTCGATGGCTCGCTGACCCCGCGCGAGTTCGTGCGCCGGGTCATCCGCGCTGGGGAGTTGGTGGTGCTTCAGCAGGGCGGGTTATGGAACGTCCTGGGGCCGCTGCATGACCTTGAGCAACTGCCGTTGGGCTCGGGCGCCATGGTGCTCAGTGCCTCGTTCCTGACGGCCGATGACGCCGCACGCCATGCCCACGAGAAGATCGGCTTTCGCCGTGGGACCGCTCTGGGTGGCTACCTCCTCAAGAAGACCGACGGGCGGTTTGTGTTCACTGATCCGGTGAGCATCCACGGTGACGGCTTTGCCTCCGACCTGCTGCTGCCGACACAGGGCAGTGGCTTGCTGGTGCCCCCGGCGGGTTATGAAATTCATGCCCGCTACGCCTCCCATGCGGCTTTGTCCTTGAGTGACCTGGGGCGCCAGCGGCGTCTTGGCTGGACCCCTGCCGACCTGGAGGTGAATATCACGATGTTCTCGGACAGGGAGATCCGCTCGGTGATCGAATCCCGGCAGCCGGCCTATCTGAGCGGGTCGCCGAACAACCTGATCGGCTACACCCCCAGTGGCTCGGCCAATGAATTGCTGGTGCTGAACAACACCACCCGCGAGCCGGGCCAGCATGGGTATTTCGAACGGTTGGAAAGCGGCAAGCTCAAGCCCGTGGACATTGTCAGCCGCCTGGCGGAGGCGGGCAATCTGCAGGTGCTGATTCGCAGCCAGTTGTGGGGGCCGCGTGGCAAGGTCTACAACGACTGGACGCCCAACTTCGAGTACGCCGAAGTGGCTCTGCAAGCCCCGGCGTTTGGTGCGATTTTCAACAGCCAGGACGCGGCGGCACTCAACGCCCACGTTCGCTGGTACGGCAGGAACCTGGATGCCCAGGGAGGGGCGGCCTACATCCTCAAACACCCGCAACGCGATGAATTCGTGGTCAGTGAACTGTTGCCGGTCAAGCCGGACGGGCGTTGGTTGAGTGATTCCACCCGAGGCGCCGGGTATCTGGCCGGTGGCGATTTCGCCAAGGGGTTTGTCCTGGTGGGCCTGCTGTATTCACAGCAATGGCTGCCCGTGGGGCTATCCACGACAGAGGCCTGGCTGACGAGTTTTTTTGTCACGCCCGAGGTGTTGTTGCGTGCTGAAGAGGATGCCCGGAATTTACCGCGGTCTTCCACCACTCCCGTGCTGCCGGTGTATTTTTCGACGTTGGACGGGGCCTTGCTGCGGTATCAGCCCCAGGCTTCGTCATTGCTCAAGCAGAGTAGTGGCGGGGACGGTGTGACGATCCAGGGCATGAGCCTGCGCAATGGCTCCCTGGATACCCGCCGCTATATTTCGCTGATTGCCAAGGCCGGGGACTTGCGGGTGTTGTACAGCAGCCAGTGCTGGGACCGACGGGGCCCGGTGAGCGAAAACGCTGTGTTATGGCGGCCCTACAGGAACTTTGTCCGTCGTCGCCTGGGGCCGGCTTTCCAGGAGCAGGATGATGCGGTGCGGCATGTGCGCTCGCAGCTGAGCAATCACGATAACGGAGGGATGGGGGGGGTGATCCTCAAACGCCCTGACGGCCTGTTCGTGGCGACCGAACCGTTGAGGGTGCCTCGGGAAGATTTCGATCCCAAGTGGATCCTGCCGGATGAAGTGGTCGCCTCCGGGGGCTTTCCGGCGGGACACACGATTGTCGCGCGCTACCGCACCAGCCCGGTGCGGGAGTTGCCGTTTGCTCTGGAGGTCACGCAAAAAAACGTCTATCGCAACATGCTCTCCACCCGGGTGATCAGTTCATCGTTGCAGTCCCCGGACACGCGTCTGACCCGCGAGTATCTATTGGGCAGTGACGGCTGTGTGCTCAGTTACACCCGAAGCCATACAGTCCTGGAGGATGAGCTGAAAAAGGCCTTGCTGCCGTTGACGCTCGAACGGGCGGAACTGTTGGATAACCTTGTCGAGCGCCAGATGCGCGATGGCACGCTGACCCCGGTCGAGTTTGTGTCCCGGTTGGGCCTGGCTGGTGTATTGCGGGTCGTGGAGGGGAGCCAGGTGTGGGGCCTGCCGCGCAGGATCAGCACCCCGTTCATTGCCAACCTCGACCGACCTGAGCCGTTATTGATCAGGAACTCGCTGGCCGATCCGCCGTTCAGCCCGGTCTTCACTCAGGAACAGGATGCAGTGCGCTATGCCCATGAGCACTGCAGGCACGGCGAAAGCCTGCAGTTCGGCTACATCTTCAAGTCGCACAGATCGGGGCATTACATGGTCAGTCTGCCGCTGGTGCGCCAGAGCTATCGCGACTACAACCAGGTTTTCCCCCAGGGCCTGTTTCCCCAGGGCTATACGCTCGAAGGTTTCTACCTCTGTGCTACCCGGGAGGTTCTGACCGCGGAGGATGACCCGTTGCATCAGGCGTTCTTTCTGCCCTCGGATATTGATACGGGGATACGCTTCTCCATTCACGGGCTCAAGGACAAAAAACTAACGTTTTACCTGTCGTGCCTGGACGGCGCGCTGCTCAGGTATCAGTACCTTGGCACTGATGAGCAACTGGACACCCTGAGCACGCTACAGACCCTGCGTTTGCAGCTACTGCAGGGGGGCGCCCGCATGCTCGACTACGTGCGCAGCCTGATTGCCCGAGGCAATCTGGATATATTGATCGAGGGCCGGGTCTGGTCCGGCACCGTGCGGGTCGCCGCCGATTGGCGACCCGGTACGGGGGAAGGCTTTTTTGCAACCTGGCAGGCCTGTGGCCCGCTGTTTTCCCTTGCCGACGATGCAGCGCGCTCCATCCACCGCAGGCTCGCGCCGTATCGGGGGCGGGAGTACCTGGCCGCCGTATTGGGCAACCCCACGCGCACCTCGTTTGTCGGCACGCAACCATTGGCGGCCGGGCTCGATACGGCGCAGCAACTGGCACTTTTCTACACGGGGCCCGACGGGCCGGTACAACCTCTGGTACAGCCGGTGGGCCGCCCGGTGCCGTTACCCGTGTTCCCGTCGCGCTATGAAGTGGTCGCTGCCCAGCTTGTCTATAAAAGCATGCCGTCTACTCAAAGCAGTGATCCCAAGGAACAGAGGCTGATCAATAACTTTGTCGGCCCGACCCTCCTCGGATTCTATCTGCGCGTGGTACGTGCCCATGCGCAACGGCCAGCCAGCGTTTATCTGTCGGTTCGCGAAGGGGCGCTCCTCAAATACATCCCGAGTTTTTCCAGGATGGAAGAGGAAGTCATGGTGTTGGGCACCGGCCTTCAGCCCAGTGTCTTTTTGAAACGCGTGACCAGTAGCGGCGAGCTTTTTGTACTGGAGCGGGATGCGTTATGGCGGTACGAGGGACGCCTGTCAGACGCTCAGGTCGATACCCGCGACGACACGCAAACCGAAGAAATCCAGATGGATGAAGCGTTGAGGATACGCGACCGCGATGAGTTGTAAGGGCGAGGGTCAACCTGCCGATACGCCGCCGGTCGATGAGTGTTGAGGAGGCCTAGCGCCTGCGCATCAGGCCAATAAAAAACAGCCCGCCAATCGCCGCCGTGGCCACGCCTATCGGCAGGTCTTCGGGGGCGATCAGGGTGCGCGCGGCGACGTCCACCCAGACCAGGAACAGGCTGCCCACCAGCACGCACACCGGCAATAAGCGCCGGTGCTCGGCGCCCACCAGGCGCCGGGCGATATGCGGCACCATCAGCCCGACAAAGCCGATAGAGCCGCTGATCGACACCAGTACGCCGGTCATCAGCGAGGCAATCAAAAACACCCGCAGCCGTACCGTGCGGGCATTCAGGCCCAGGGTCACGGCGGTCTGCTCGCCGGCCATCAGCGCGTTCAGTGGGCGGGCCATGCCCAGCAGCAACAGCAGGCCCAACAGCACGGTGGCGCTGGGAATCGCCAGCAGTTCCCAGCGTGCCAGGCCGAGGCCGCCGAGCATCCAGAACATCACCGCCGACGCGGCGCGATGGTCGCCCATGAACAGCAGCAGATTGGCTGCCGCCATCATCACAAACGACACCGCCACGCCGCACAGCAACAGGCGATCACTTTCTAGTCGGCCGTTGCGACTGGCTACCGCCAGCACCACCAGCATGCTCAGCAAGGCGCCGATAAAGGCGGCGATGGGCAGGGTCAGCAGGCCGATGATCTGGCCGACATGCAGCACCACAATCACCGCGCCCAGGGTGGCGCCCGAGGTCACGCCCAGCAGGTGCGGGTCGGCCAGCGGGTTGCGGGTGACTGCCTGCAAGACCGCGCCGATCAGCGCCAGGCCGGCGCCCACCAGTGCCCCGAGCACCATGCGCGGCACGCGGATCAGCCAGACGATATGCTCCTGGCCCACCGACCAATCCACTTCGCCGATCCCCAGGGCCTTGTGCAACAGAATCCGCCACACCACGTCCACCGGCACCCGCGCCGAGCCGAAGCCCAGCGAGACCACACAGGACACCAGCAGCACCGCACCCAGGGCGGCGAGCAGCAGGGCATAGCGGCGCTCGATCATTGGCCGTGGAACCCCTTGGCCAGGGTTTCCACCGCCAGCACATTGTCGATGCCCGGCGTGGCCTGCACGTAGGGGATCACGATAAAGCGTCGCTGCTTGATCGCATCCACCGATTGCAGGGCCCGGTTATCCAACAGGAACTGGATTTTCTGCTCGGCAGTGATTTCGCTGTAGTCGACGATCACGATCACCTGGGGGTTACGCTCGACGACGGTCTCCCAATTGACCCGGGTCCAGCTGGCATCGACATCGTCGAGGATATTGCGCCCGCCGGCGGCAGCGATCAGCGCCTGGGGCATGCCCAGGCGGCCGGAGGTCATGGCGCGGTCTTCGCCGCTGTCGTAGAGAAATACCCGTGGCTGTTCGGCGGGCAGGGTTTTCTGCACGGCGCCGACCTGGGCCTGCATCCGGGCGATCAGGGCATTGGCGCGGTCCTGCACGTCGAAGATCCGGCCCAGGTTGCGCAGGTCGTTATAGGTGTCGTCCAGGGTCGCAGCCGGGCGCTTCATCACGAATGCGCACGACTCGGTCAATTCCAGCACGTTGATGCCCAACGGTTGCAGGGTTTGCGGGGTGAGGTCGCCACCGACGCGCATGCCGTAGTCCCAGCCGGCGAAGAAGAAATCCACGTTGGCATTGAGCAGGGTTTCCACCGACGGATACTTGGCCGCCAGCTCCGGCAGGCCGTCGAGAAGGGTGGCCATTTGCGGGGTCACCGCTTTCCAGCCGGTCACGCCGCTGTAGCCGACCATGCGCGACTTGAGGCCCAGGGCGAGCATCATCTGGGTCATGTTGATGTCGTGGCTGACCGCGTGTTCAGGGGCTTGATTGAAGGTTACCTCGCGGTTGCAGCTCTGGATCTTCAACGGGTAGCGGGTGGCTTCGGCAAAGGTCTGGGTTGCGCCGCACAGCAGGGTAAGGCACAGCAGGGAACGCAGGATCATGGTTGGGTTATCCAGGTGATTCGTGGGTAGCCGGACAAAGGGTGGGTGTCGATCAAGGCATCAACCCCGAACACCTCACGCAGCAGCTCGACGGTCAGTACTTGGTGGGGCGTGCCGCTGGCGACGATGCGGCCATGGTTGATCACGTACAGGCGATCACAAAAGGCCGCGGCCAGGTTCAGGTCGTGGATGCTGGCCAGGGTGCCGATCTGCAGGCGCTTGACCAGCTTGAGCAGCTCCAGCTGGTAGCGCGGGTCGAGGTGGTTGGTCGGCTCGTCGAGGATCAGCAGTTGCGGTTGCTGGGCCAGGGCGCGGGCGAGGATCACGCGCTGCTTTTCACCACCGGACAGGGTGGCGAAGGCATGGTCTTCAAAGCCCAGCAGGCCGACGGACTCGAGGGCCTGTTGAATCAATTGGCGGTCGTGCAGGGTATCGCTGTCGAACAGCCCTTTGTGCGGAGTGCGGCCCATGGCGACCACTTCATCGACCCGCAGGCCGAAGGCATCGGGGAATTCCTGCAGCACCACGGCGATGCGCTGGGCGCACCAGCGCGAGGATTGCTTCCACACGTTCTGGTGATCGAGGTGCACTTCGCCCTGCTCGGGTTTGCTGAAGCGGTAGGCGCAGCGCAACAGGCTGGTCTTGCCGCTGCCATTGGGCCCGATCAACCCGACAAACTCCCCGGCACCCACCTGCAGGCTGGCATCACGCAGATGGAACTGGTGATGGCAGTGGCCATGCCCCAGGGGGGACCAGGCGAGGTGGTGAAGGTTGAGTGTGGGCATCAAATATCTCAAGTCAAACAGCGATCCGGGGTGGGGGTCAGAAGGTGTAGTCCGCCGTCACGAAGAACGAGCGCGGCTCCCCCAGAATCCATTGCTGGCCGTCATTGTATTGGCTTACGGCATAGGTGCGGTCGAACAGGTTATTCAATTGCAGGCCCAATGTCGTGTTGCGCAGGGCTTTCCACGAAACAGTGGCGTCGACCACAGTGTAGCTGGGCAGCTCATTGCGGTTGGCCATGTCGGCGTAACGCGCATCCACATAACGCACGCCGGCCCCGGCGCGGATGTCGTCGGTCACGGCCTTGCTGAGCCACAGGTTGGCGGTGCGGCGCGGCACGTCCACCGGGCGATTGCCGTCGCGCGAAACCTGCAGGCCGCCGACGTCCTGCTGGAAGTCGTCGTACTGCGCCCGCACGATGGCCGCATTGGCCTGCAGTTGCCAGGCGTGGGGCAGTTGCAGGTCGAGGCTGGCCTCCAGGCCGTCGGAGGATTGCTGGCCCACCTGCTGTTTGAACTGCGGGTTGCCCGGTACATCGGTCAGCAGTTTCTTTTTGACGATATGGTAGGCCGCCAGGGTCCACTCGCCGCGCTGGTCCCAGAAGGCTTGCTTGATGCCGATTTCCGTCTGTTTGGCGGTGGACAGGTCGAACGCCTGTTGGCTTGAACTCAGGGAGATCAGGCCGCCGACCCCATCGGTGCTGGTGGCGTACTGGCCGTAGACCGAGGTGTCCGGGGTGAGGGTAAACACCAGGCCGGCCTTCCAGTTGTTGCCGGTGAGGGTCTTGTCGTTGCGTTCACCGCTGCGCAGTTCATCGCGGTCCAGGTGCACGTAGTCGCGACGGATGCCGGTGATCAGCGAGAGCCGGTCAGTCAGTTGCAGGCGGTTTTCCGCAAAGCCCGCGAACTGCTTGGTGGTGGTGGCGAACAGCGGCAGGAACGGGGTGGCACTTTCAAACGGTGCCTGGGCCGGGTGTTTCAGGTCAATGGGCTGGCCGCCGGTCACTGCATCCGTAAACGGATAGTTGCTGGCCAGGCGGAAGCGGATGCGGTTGTATTCCACGCCGGTCACGGTCTGGCTGTCGAGGCCAAACAGGGTGTGTTTGAAGGTAAAGGTCTGGCGGTCGCCGACCTGTTCCTGGTTGTGCTTGATGCCGTAGAAGCCGCTGCGGGTCAGCTGCCCGGCGCTGAAATTGTAGTTCTCGGCGTTCTGCCAGCGGCGCTGGGCCTTGAGGTAGTACAGCTCGTTGCGCGCGCTGACGCTGTCGTTGATCTGCCACTCGCTGCTCAGGCGGGTCCACTGGTCGTTGTAATGCTGGGTGTCGTTGCTGACGTTGTAGTTCTTGTCACGCAGGCCCTTGTGCAAGTGGCCGTTGAGCAGTGGTGTGCCGAAGTAGTTCTGCGGGCGCTGGTCGCCGTAGTCGTGGGCCAGGGTGAAGCTCAGGTTGTCGGCAGCCTGCCAGCGCAGGGCGCCGCTGGCAAAATCGCTGGCCGAGTCGCCACGGTCGATAAAGCCATGGCTGCGCAGGCGGTTGAGGTTCAGGCGATAGCTCAGGGTGTCGGTCAGCGAGCCGCCACTGTCCAGGGCCTGTTGCTGGCGATCATAGGAACCGTAGCCGAGACGGATGTGGTTTTCGATCTCGCCCTCGAAGGGCTTTTTCGCGACGGTATTGACCACCGCGCCGGTGGCACCTTCGCCATACAGCACCGATGCCGGGCCGCGCAGCACGTCCACGCGCTCGACGGCCCAGGTGTCGACCGGAAAGGTCGAGGTGCCCATGCCGTTGTACAGGCGGTTGCCGTCATACAGTTGCATCACTGAGCCCTGGCCGGCAAAACCCCGAGCCTGCAGCGAGGTGCCACCGTCGCCTGGGGTGCCGGTGCGGCTGATGCCGGTGGCGCGGGAGATGGCGTCCTGCACACTGGCATCAGCGCGTTCACGGATCTGCTCGCCGGTCTGGCTTTCGACACTGCCGGGGGTTTGCAGGGCACTGAGGCCCAGGCGCGAACCGGCGGTGGTCGGGGTGTTGAGGTCGACCGGTGCGCTGTCCACCGCCGGGGCGGTCACGGGGCTGACGGGCAGGGTCAGTGCCTGGGCACTGTTGTGCAAGGCAAGCAGGCACAGGCCGCTGGCAAGGTACTTGTTCATCGGGCGGCAGATCGCTTCTTCGAGACGGCACTCGCCGCTGGGCGCGGCGAGTGGGGACAGAGCAACAAGTGTTATAAGTTAACACTTCTTACGTGGAGGATGAAAGCCCGCGTAAGACTACATAACGCCTCTATGTAGGGCATCTCGCCTACCTCATGCAGAAGATGAGGCCGATTCACGTTGCTTGAACAGGCGTGACAAGACCAGCCGATCCAATACCCAGACCACGATCAGCGAGGCGCCGACCAGCGGGAAAACAATCGCCAGGGCGAGCATGATCACCATCGCGGTTTTCCACTTCGGCAGGTCATGGCGCAACGGCGGAACCCCCAGGCCACCCTGTGGCCGGCGCTTCCACCAGATCACCAGGCCGCTGACCGAACTCAGCAGAATCATCAGGCACACCAGCAGCACAATGATCTGGTTGACCACGCCGAACATCTTGCCCTCGTGCAGCATCACCCCGGACTCGGTGACCCGTGCCACGGTGTTGTAGTGCTCCCAGCGCACATCGGCCAGGACCTTGCCGGTGTATTGGTCGACATGCAGGGTCGCATCATTGCGCGGGTCGTTGGCGAACACCGCGATGGTGAACACTCCCGTGGCTGTGGTGGGGAACGTGATGCTGTAGCCCGGCTCGACTTGGCGTGCGGTGGCCAGGTCCACCACCTGTTGCAGGCTGATCGTCGGGGCGGCAGGACCGTGGTGCATGCCGCCGTGCTGCATGTGCTCGGCATGCTCGCCGGACATCGGCATGGGGGTGTTTTCCATGGCCCAGGGCACGGTCTGTTGCGTGGCGGTATTGAGGCTGCGGGCTTGCTGGTCGGATTGCGGCACGTCGTTCCACATGGCGGCCGGGAAGCGGTTCCACAGGTCGGCGTATTGCTTGCCCCAGAAGCCGGTCCAGGTCAGGCCGCTGAGGATCATCAGCAGCAGGAACGCCGCCCCCCAAAACCCGGTGACCGCGTGCAGGTCGCGCCAGAACAGGCGCCCGCGACTGCCCAGGCGTGGCCACAGGATCCCGGCGGCCGATCGGCCGCGCGGCCACCACAGGTACAGGCCGGACACCACCAGCATCACGCCCCAACCCGCCGCGAGTTCGATCAGGCGGTCGCCAGTGGTGCCGATCATCAACTCGCCATGCAGGGCACGGACGATGGCTTGCAGGTTGTAGGTCGCGTCCTGCTCCCCGAGCACGTTGCCGCGATAGGGGTCGACGAACACCGTCAGTTCGTGGCCGGCGTTGTGCAGGACAAATTGCGCGCTGCTGCTGGCGTCCACAGGTGGCAGGTATTTGCTGAGGGTGGCTTGGGGGTAGGCGGCCTTGGCGCGCTGCAATTGCTCGTCGGCGCTGAGGACATGCGCGGCGGGCTCGACCTTGAGCAGGTCGCCATACATCAACGGGTCCAGTTGGGGTTTGAACAGGTAGATGATGCCGGTCACTGCCAGCAACACCATGAAGGGCGCGACAAACAGCCCGGCGTAGAAATGCCAGCGCCAGGCCAGGTTGTAGAAGGAAATCTTTGGCGGGTTCATCAGGGTGCTCCGCAAGGTTTTTTATTTATAGGTAGGTCTGGAGGTACGGGCCTGTGTCGGAGCGAGCGAGCCCGCTCCCACACAAAGCCACCTTCCACTAGCTGTTAGAAGCTCATATCCACCTTGGTCCAGAGCGTGCGCCCTGGTTCATTGATGGCTTGCGGGTCGTTGGCCGGGTAGCCGAAGCCAGCGTTGCCGGCCAGGTTCAAGTGTTCGGCGTAGGCCTTGCCAAACAGGTTGTCGACGCCGGTGCTGACCTTGAAGTTCTTGTTGATGCGGTACGCCGCATTGAGGGAGAACACGCCAAAGCCACCGCTCTTGGCGAAGTCCTTGCCGACCACGTTGCCCTTGTTCTGGTCGATGCGGTTTTGTGCCGCCACCACGCGCCACAAGGCGCCGGCGCTCCAGTCGTCTTCGCTGTAGGTCAGGCCGAAGCGCGCGTCCAATGGCGGCATTTGTGGCAGGGCCTTGCCGTCACTGCTGTTTTTGCCCCAGGCGTAGGCCAGGGTGGCATCGGCTTTCCAGTTGGCCGTCAGCTTGTAGGCTGCGCCCAATTCACCGCCCATGATCCGCGCGTCGATGTTCTGCGCCTGGGAGGTCATGCCCATCATCCCCGGGGTGTAGTTGAACAGGATGTAGTCGCGCACCTGGCCGACATACCCGGAGGCCCAGGCTTCCAAGTCAGCGGTTTTGTATTGCAGGCCGAAGTCCAGTTGGGTGGTTTTCTCAGGCTTGACTGCATCAAAGGCATTCAGCGAGCCCGCTGGGCCCTTGCCGGGGGAGAACAGCTCCCAGTAGTCCGGGAAGCGTTCGGCGTGGCCGAGGCCGGCGTAGAGGGTCGTCGGGCTGTCGGCCAAGTCATGTTCATATCGTACGAAACCGGACGGCAGAGTGTCGGCGCGGGTATCGCCGGCGGTCGGGTTGGCGCGGCTCATCATGCCGCTGCCGGTGCGCTGGCGGTAATCCTTGGCCGAGGCGCGATCCAGGCGGGCGCCAGTGATCAGCCGGTCATTGTCGGCGGCGTACCAGGTCAACTCGCCAAACACCCCGTAGTTATGGAAGTCGGCGTCCTTGTTGCGCGGCAGGTTCTTGTAGGTGTCGACCCCGGCGCTGCTGCGCTGGCGATGTTCGTTGGTCTGTGCGTCGATACCGCTGATCAGTTGCACATCGGCCCAGCGCCAGGTGGCCTTGATCCGCGCGCCGAGGGTACGGCGGTCGACGTTGGAAGCCATGGGCCCGGCCATCATCCCGGTGCCCGACGGCGTGCGCAGGCTGTAGTTGTCCATCACGTGGTCGGCGTAGTTGTAGTAGACCTGCGCTTCGACCTTGTCCAGCACCTCGCCGATGTTGGATTTCTCGAAACGCAGGCCGAGGCTTTCGCGCAGGAACTGCGAGCCGTCCATGCCGCGCCCGGCGTAACGCGCTTCGCCATCGCCACGGCCGGCGGTGAGCTCCAGCAGGGTGTCGGCGTCCGGGGTCCAGCCGAGGGCGACGTCGCCGTTCCATTTGTCGTAGCGCGAGGCGACGGTGTCGTTGTTGCCGTCCTTGTAATCGTCGGAGTGAGCCTGGTTGCCGATCACGCGAATGTAGCCCAGTGAACCGCCGGCGGCGGCATCCACGACTTTGTCGAAGCGACCGTTGGAGCCGGCGAGGATGCTCGCATTGACTCGGGTGCCCAACTCGCCGAACTGCTCCGGCTCACGGTCGAACAGCACCGTACCGGCCGAGGCGCCCGGGCCCCAGAGCACGGTTTGCGGGCCTTTGATCACGGTCAGCTTGTCGTAGGTTTCCGGCGAGATATAGGAGGTGGGTGCGTCCATGCGGCCAGGGCAGGCGCCGAGCATCATGCTGCCGTTGGTGAGGATATTCAGGCGCGAGCCGAACATGCCGCGCAGCACCGGGTCGCCATTGGTGCCGCCATTGCGCACCAGGGCAAAGCCGGGGATGGTCTTGAGGTAATCACCGCCATCACTGGCCGGCACAGGCTGGCGCGGGTCCTTGGGGTTGGTGACGATGGTCAGGGGGGAGCTGGGGGCGACGCCGGTAATCACTGTCGGGCTCAGCTCATTGTGGTGCTCGGCGTGTTCGTCGGCATACGCCTGTGGCGCCAACAGTGCGCCGCACAAAACGGCGAGCACAGGGGTACGTCCCATACGGGTGTCAGCAGGAAACCTGGACATAAAAATTCCATCAATCAGTCGTAAACAACACGGCCAGCAGCCTGCGGCTGTCTGTGTGAAGGCGGCCGTGCGAAGTTGTGTGTTATTGGCGGTCTACGACTGGCTGGGCGGGGCGCGGCTGCGGGCGCCGGGAAAAATGCTCTGCCGGGCATGGCCCAGGCGCGGTGCGGGGATCAGGCCAGTGGCCGGCGGCGGGCTGCCGAGGGCCACGAATGACACGCTGCCAGGCAGGGCCGGGCAACTGAACAACAGGCTGCAATAGCCGCATTTCTCCCACATCACGTGGTCGGCGGCGGGGACCTTGGCGTGCTCGGCCGGGTGCTGGGGCGCGGCATGGCAGGTGTCGTCCATGGACATCTGCATAGACATGCCGGCGTGATGATCCATCGGCATCGCTTGGGA
Source organism: Pseudomonas sp. DD1 (assembly GCF_044510355.1). Lineage (NCBI taxonomy): Bacteria > Pseudomonadati > Pseudomonadota > Gammaproteobacteria > Pseudomonadales > Pseudomonadaceae > Pseudomonas > Pseudomonas sp. DD1. The sequence continues at coordinate 530,713 of NZ_MSAJ01000029.1, forward strand.
AATCAGCGGTCCGATAAAGATCATCAGCATGGCGAACAGGCTGATCCAACTGCCGCCCGCCAACCTTAAAGGCTGGCGGCGGCGCGTGGTCGACCTATTGGCGCGAGCACCCATGGGGAGCGGCCTGGGCTGGTTAATGGGCGTGCTTGTGTCCGTGCTCGGCCATCGGCGGTACTTTTTGCACCGAGACTTGCACTTTTACCGGCCCGGCCTTTTCGAAGTTCAAGGTCAGCGGGAAGTGCTGGCCGTCGCGCAACTGGCTGCGATCTTTAAGATCCAGGAGCATCACGTGATAGGCCATCGGCGCAAAGGTCAGCTCGCCCTTGGACGGCACGGCCACGCTGGGCACCTGCTGCATCTTCATCAGGTCACCGTGCATCACATGCTCATGCAGCTCGGCCTTGGCCGCCACTGGCGTGTCGACACTGAGCAAGCGGTCCGGGGCTTCACCCTGGTTATGGATCACAAAGTAGGCGGCTACCGTCGGCGCATTGGGCGGCAACTCCTGTGACCAGGGGTCGCTCACCAGCAGGTCGCCGGCCTTGTAGTCATCGGCATTGGCGGCACTGAACGCAGGCAGCAGCAAGGCCGCCAGAAGCAGGGAAGATTTGAGCATGGCAGTTCTCCAGAACGATTCAAACGCAGTTCAATTGCGAAGTGATCAAACGGTAGGAGAGGCGCGGGGGCTGAGGCTCGGCCATTGCTGGCGCGGAGTCGGGGCTTGCAGGGCAGGCGATGGCAGGCCAGGCGCCGGGTCGATTCGTGTGAGATACAACTGCGGCACATGTCCCGGCAGCGCCACCAACGGCGCCGAGCCCGAACAGCACCAGCAATGCTGCATGCTGGAATGTTCGTCCTGCTGCGGCGCCGGTATATCCAGCGTGCCCAGGGACATCGCCACCAGCTTGCTGCCATTGGACGAACAGAAACTGCCCCACAGCAATTGCTCGGCAGGGCTTTTACCCTGTTGCATTGCCCCGGCCAATGGCATGGCAAACGCATTGAACAGCACTGCAAGGCAGGCGATCCAGGCAAATGCAAAGCGTTGACGGGCCATGGCGGACAATCCGTAGGGTTAAGCGATCAGGTGGGTATTTAGCCTGATCGGGGTGCATAAGTAAAAGTTGCTGGTGTGGTTTGGTGTCGCAGTGATGTCAGTGGCTGTGCTTATCATGATAGACGCGAACGCAGGATTACCAATCGCGAAAACACCGCAGTCCTAAATGTGGGAGCGGGCTTGCCCGCGATTGGGGTATGTCAGGATCAAATATGCTGACTGATACACCGCTATCGCGGGCAAGCCCACTCCCACATTTGAGCTGTGTTGTTCTATAAAGCCTGCAGTATCGCGTCGACCGTCAAAAACTCCCGATCCACCCCCGCCAACACCGGCCGCTGCAAAACCACCACCGGTATGCCGCGCTCGCGGGCCACTTCCAGCTTGGGTTCGGTGGCGCTGCTGCCGCTGTTCTTGCTGATCAGCACATCAATCCGCCGTCGTTCGAACAACGCCCGTTCATCCTCGATCAAAAACGGCCCACGGGCGCCGATCACTTCGCAGCGTTCGTTGCCGGGGTAGACGTCCAGTGCGCGCAAGGTCCAGAACTGCCCGGCGGGGATTTCATCGAGGTGTTGCAGCGGTTCGCGACCGAGGGTGAACAGTGGGCGCTGGAAGGGTTTCAATGCCTCGATCAGTTCGCTCCAGTCACTGACTTCACGCCAGTCATCACCCGGTTGTGGCTGCCAGGCGGGACGGCGCAGGGCCCAGCAGGGGATCGTGCACAAGCGCGCGGCCTGGGCGGCGTTGGCGCTGATTTGTGCGGCGTAGGGATGGGTGGCGTCCAGCAGCAGGTCGATGCCCTGTTCGCGAATAAACTGCGCCAGCCCTGCGGCGCCGCCGTAACCACCGACGCGCACCTGGCACCTCAGGTCAGTGGGCACCCGGCCAATCCCGGCCAGGCTGTAGATATGCTGGGGCCCCAGGGTGCGGGCGATGGCCAGGGCTTCCGTCACGCCGCCCAGCAGCAGGATGCGCTTCATAGCGGCTTGAGCACTTCAAGCAAGGTGATGGGCAGCGCCTGGCGCCAGGTATCGAAGTCGCCCAGGGGCTGGGCCTGGGCCACGTGGATGCGGGTCAACTCGCCGCCGTGTTGCGCGCGCCAGGCCATCAGGGTCATTTCGCTTTGCAGGGTCACGGCATTGGCCACCAGCCGCCCACCGGGGCGCAGGTGTTGCCAGCAGGTGTCGAGCACGCCGTCGCGGGTCACGCCGCCGCCGATGAAAATCGCATCAGGCGCTTCCAGCCCTGCCAGGGCCTGGGGCGCGCTGCCGCGAATCAATTGCAGGCCAGGCACGCCGAGGGCATCGCGGTTATGTTCGATCAGTTGCTGGCGGCCAGCGTCGGCTTCAATCGCCAGGGCGCGGCAGCTGGGATGGGCGCGCATCCACTCGATGCCGATGGAGCCGCTGCCGGCGCCGACGTCCCACAGCAATTCGCCAGGGGTGGGGGCGAGGCGCGCGAGGGTCATGGCCCGCACATCGCGCTTGGTCAGTTGGCCGTCATGCTTGAACGCTGAGTCCGGCAGGCCGGCCAGGCGCGACAGGCGTGGGGTATTGGCGTCGGCGAGGCAGTCGATGGCGACCAGGTTCAGCGCGGCAATGGCTGGGTCTTGCCAGCTTTCGGCGTGGCCATCGATACGCCGTTCGGCCGCGCCACCGAGGTGTTCAAACACACTCAGGCGGCTCGGGCCAAACCCGCTGGCGCGCAGCAACGCGGCGATGGCCGTCGGGCTCTGGCCGTCGTTGCTCAACACCAGCAAGCGCACGCCGCTGGCCAGATGAGCATTGAGCGCGGCCACCGGGCGGGCGACCACCGACAGTGTCACCACGTCCTGCAACGGCCAGCCCAGGCGCGCCGCCGCCAGTGACACCGACGAAGGCGCCGGCAGGATCAACAGCTCATCCGCCGCCACCTGCCGCGCCAGGCTGGCGCCGACGCCGTAGAACATCGGGTCGCCGCTGGCCAGTACGCACACCGGTTCAAAGCGCCGTGCCAGCAGCGGCTCCAGGGAAAACGGGCTGGGCCACAGCTCGCGTTCGCCGCGGATGCACACCGGCAGCAAATCCAGCTGGCGCTGGCCGCCGATGATACGAGAGGCGCGCAACAGAGCATGCCGGGCATTCCTGCCCAGGCCCTTGAAGCCATCTTCACCAATGCCTACTACTGTCAGCCAGGGCGACATATTGATTCCTTGAACGACATCCGACGGGCAGGCTTTTCATGCTGCCGGACAAAGCAGGCATAATACCGCGCCTTTACCCGTGAACCGGTAGCCCCCGTGAAGCCACTTCCTCTGTCCGCCAGCAAACGTCCCTCGGGTTGTCCGGGGTTGCTGCGTATTGTCCAGGCATTGGATGGCGGGATTTGCCGGATCAAACTGGCCGGTGGGGTCATCACCGCCGCGCAGGCGCTGGCCGTGGCACACGCCGCGCAGAGCTACGCCGGCGGGGTGATCGAGGCGACCAACCGCGCCAACCTGCAGATCCGCGGCATTGGCCTGGAGCACGAGGGTTTGATCGCGCACCTGCTGGCCGCAGGCCTGGGCCCGACCACCGCTGCGGGCGATGATGTGCGCAATGTGATGCTCAGCCCCGGCGCGGGCATCGACCGCGACATGCTGCTGGACACCCGGCCCCTGGCGGAGCAGATCCTCGCCACCCTGCAGACCCATCCACGGTTCCATGAGTTGTCGGCCAAGTTCGCCGTGCAACTGGATGGCGGCGAAGCCCTGGCGATGCTCGAACATCATCACGACCTGTGGTTATCGGCTTACCCAGCGCAGGGCCAGACCTTGTTGGCATTCGGCCTGGCCGGTTGCCCGGGGCGTGACAGGCCGCTGGGCGCCGTACCCCTGGAGCAAGGCCATGAGCTGGTCGTGGCGGTGTTGGAACTGTTTCTTGAGCTGGCCCGACCCGACCAGAACCGCATGCGCGACCTGCTGACACACACGTCTGTGGATAACTTCGTCGGGCGCTTGCGCCTGCCGTTACTGCCCGCCGATGGCTATCGTCGCCGCGCCAACCCGAGCAGTTTGCGCCTGGGCACTTATCCACAGCGCCAACCGCAGCAAGTCTACGTGGCGGCGGGCACGCCATTAGGACGCCTGGACTCGAGCATGCTGCGTGGCGCCGCGCAACTGGCCCTCGAACAGGGCGACGGCACATTGCGTTTCACCCCGTGGCAAGGCCTGCTGCTGCCCAACCTGGCGCCGGACGCCGCCGTGCGCGTGACGGCGGGCCTGGCGCAATTGGGCTTCCTCTGTTCCGCCGACCAGGCCCTGGCGCGGCTGATTGCCTGCACCGGTTCCAGCGGCTGCGCCAAGGCCCAGGCCGACACCAAGGCCGACGCCCTGCACCTGGCCACGCTGCTCCAGGACCATGGCCTTGATGTGCACCTGTCTGGCTGCCCACGCACCTGCGCTGCGGCACACATTGCCCCGATTACCCTGCTGGCAGTGGGCACCGGGCACTACGACCTCTATTTTCGCGATGCAGGTCAGCCGGGTTTCGGCCGCCTGCACGCGCACAACCTTTCTATTGAAGCGGCGGGCGCCGTGTTGCGTGCCCGTCCACGGAGCAACACCGATGATTGATTACATCCGCGACGGTCAGGAGATCTATCGCAACTCCTTTGCGATCATTCGCGCAGAGGCCAAGCTGGATCGCATCCCGGCCGACCTGGAAAAACTCGCCGTGCGGGTGATTCACGCCTGCGGCATGGTCGAGGCTATCGACGGTTTGCAGTTTTCTGAAGGCGCAGGCAAAGCCGGCCGTGAGGCCCTGGCCGCCGGTGCGCCAATTCTGTGCGATGCGCGGATGGTCTCCGAAGGCGTGACCCGTGCGCGCCTGCCTGCCAATAACCCAGTGATCTGCACCTTGCGTGACGATAGCGTGCCGGAGCTGGCGCGGGAGCTGGGCAACACCCGTTCCGCTGCCGCCCTGGAATTGTGGCGCCCGCACCTGGCAGGCAGTGTGGTGGTGATCGGCAACGCGCCGACTGCTTTGTTCTATCTGTTGGAAATGCTCGACGCTGGCGCCCCCAAGCCGGCGCTGATCCTCGGTTTCCCGGTGGGTTTTGTCGGCGCCGCCGAGTCCAAGGCGATGCTAGCCGCAGACAGCCGTGGCGTGCCGTTTGTGATCATGCAAGGCCGCCTGGGCGGCAGTGCGATGGCCGCCGCAGCGGTCAACGCCCTGGCCACGGAGGTCGAATGATGCAGGCACGTGGACGTTTGATCGGCCTGGGCGTCGGCCCCGGCGACCCGGAACTGATTACCCTCAAGGCCCTGCGCCTGCTGCGCGAATCGCCGGTGGTGGCGTACTTCGTCGCCAAGGGCAAGAAGGGCAATGCGTTCGGCATTATCGAAGAACACCTGGTGCCCCAGCAGACGCTGATGCCGCTGGTGTACCCGGTGACCACCGAAGCCTTGCCGGCGCCGCTGTCCTATGAACAGGTGATCAGCGATTTCTACGACGCGGCCAGTGTTGATGTGGCCGCGCATCTGGATGCCGGGCGCGATGTGGCGGTGATCTGCGAAGGCGACCCGTTCTTCTACGGCTCCTACATGTACCTGCATGACCGCCTCGCCGAGCGCTATGACGCCCAAGTCATCCCTGGGGTGTGCTCGATGCTCGGCGGTGCCTCGGTGCTGGGGGCGCCTTTGGTGTATCGCAACCAGAGCCTGTCGGTATTGTCCGGGGTGCTGCCCCACGACGAACTCAAACGCCGCCTGGCGGATGCCGATGCGGCGGTGATCATGAAGCTGGGACGCAACTTCACCAAGGTGCGCCAGGTGCTGGAGGAACTGGGGCTGGCCGGGCGTGCGCTGTATGTGGAGCGCGCCACCATGGCCAACCAGAAAATCGTCGCGCTGGATCAGGTGGAGCCCATGTCTTCGCCATATTTCTCGTTGATCATCGTGCCGGGCGAAAGGTGGCAAGGGTGATGACGCCGGCGATCGTCATTCTCGGCCAGGGCAGCCTCGCCACCGCGCGCAGCATCCAGCAGGTGTACCCCGGCGCCTTGATCCACGGCCTGGCAGGCCGGGTGGAAGGCGCCGACCAGGCCTACAGCGAATTTGGCGCGACCGTGCGCCAGTTGTATCAACAGGGCACGCCGATCATTGCCCTGTGCGCGGCCGGGATTGTGATCCGCACCTTGGCGGCGCTGTTGCTGGAGAAAGGCGAAGAGCCGGCGGTGCTGGCCGTCGCTGAAGACGGCAGTGCGGTGGTGCCGTTGCTCGGCGGCCTGGGCGGGGTGAATATCATGGCGCGGGAAATCGCGGCGGCCCTGGGGGTGGCGGCTGCGATTACCACCAGTGGTGAACTGCGCTTTGGCACCTGCCTGCTCAACCCGCCCCAGGGTTATCAGTTGGCGGACCTTGAGCTTGGCAAGCGTTTTGTCTCGGACTTGCTGGCCGGCGAACAGGTGCGCATTGAAGGCGCTGCGCCATGGCTGGAGCAGGCCAACCTGCCGCAGGACCAGCAGGCGCGCCTGAGCATTCATGTCGGCAGTGCCGAGCGCGTGCCGGCGGCCAATGAGCTGCTGATCTATCCGAAAAACACTTGGGTCACCTGCCGCCCCGGCGTCGGCTTGGCCGCGCGGGTGCGCCAGGCGTTGCAGCAGGACGGCATCGCCGTGCAGTCCCTGGCGTGCCTGCTGGCCGATGACGCCGACATGGCTAGTGGCGAACTGCATGAGGCGGCGCTGGAACTGGGCGTGCCGCTGCGCTTTACGGCGCTGGCGGCAGGCCCCGATATCATCATCCACTCGGCCGCCGGGCCCGTGGACCTGGCGCAACTGGGCCGCCCCCGTGGCCGTCTCGCCGTGATCGGCCTGGGCCCCGGCGCAGCCGAGTTGATGGTGCCGGCAGTCAAGGCAGAACTGGCGCGCTGCACCGATGTGCTGGGTTACGAAACCTATGTGCGCATGGCCGGGCCGTTTCGCGCCGACCAGGTGCAGCACTGCACCGATAACCGCGAAGAGATGCAACGGGCACGGCATGCTTTCGAGCTGGCGGCCCAGGGGCGTTCGGTGGTGGTGGTGTCTTCCGGCGACCCAGGGGTGTTCGCCATGGCTGCGGCGGTGCTGGAGGCGTTGCACGAATCCAGCGACCCGGCCTGGCAACGGGTCGAGCTGGAGATTTTGCCGGGGGTCTCGGCGTCCCTCGCCACCGCAGCCCAGGCGGGTGCGCCGTTGGGCCATGACTTCTGCGTGATGTCGCTGTCGGACAACCTCAAGCCTTGGTCCATCATCGAGAAACGCCTGGACCTGGCCTGCCAGGCCGACCTGGCTTTGGCGTTCTACAACCCCATCTCCCGTTCGCGCCCCTGGCAACTGGGGCGTGCCCTGGAAATCGTCGCCCAGCACCGCCTCGCCGCCACGCCGGTCGTGCTGGGGCGCGATATCGGTCGCCCCGGGCAAACGCTGCGCACCACCACCCTGGGCCAACTGACCCCGGACCAGGTGGACATGCGCACCATGGTGCTGATCGGTTCGTCCACCACCTGCGCGTTCCCTCGGGTGGGCGGTGGTGAGTGGGTGTACACGCCACGCTGGTATGGCGAGAAACCGGCCTCCTGAAACGGCAGCGGCCCCGCAATGGGGCCGCTAATCTGTCAGAAAAGGCTAATCATTGATGACAGAAGCTTCTGTGTTCTGCCGCGTCATTTCGCAATGCCATTAACGGTTCCTCTCTTTCAGTTGCAGAAAGTAAGCCTGCGATTATCAGGCGTCACCCCATCCCCAGTATTTACGCGGGGTGCAACAAACTCTGATTTTTCCTACGGTGAAATGACGCTCTGCGTACCCCCTGAAAAAAGTTCAATCACGCGACTAGTGTTTCTTGTAAGCCCATGTGGGTTTTTGTGGAGAAACAGTTATGGAGCGCAAACATAAACGAATCAATCTGGCTAAAAAGAACAAGCTGATCGCAGCGTACCGACTGCCGCTGAGCAGCCGGCCGGCGGGTTCGCCGGCGCCGGTGCAGGCTGACGGCGACCTGAATGGCGCGGTGATCAATAACAGTGTGTTTTCGTTTGTCGCGGGCATGAGCCGCCTCAACAAGGAATACACCCGCAAGAGTTACCTGTTGGCCAGCAGCTACGTGAGTGATGTGCTGAAAGTGGGGCGCGGCACGCAGGCCTGGTACGACGAGTTCATCAAGGTCATGGGCAACCTGGGGTGGCTGCCGATACGCAGCAGTTTCGAGCGCGTCACCACCTCCGTGAAGGGCCTGAGCGTGCAGGTGGCAGCGCTGAATATCATCACCTCCACGGTGGCCTCGACGTTTCTGTCAGGCTCCCTGGCGATGGTGCTGCCCAAGTTGGCGGCGGATGCTTTCGACGCCTTGAAACAGCTGTCGGCACCCTTTGATCTGTTCAAGCGCAACATCGTCAACCATGAGGGCGGCGACTTTGGCCTGGCGTCCTGTTCCGAGGTCGACGGTGAGGTGTTGATGGTGCTGGTGACCTACAGCGCCCAGGGCGTCAGCAAGAAAGTGGGGGTGCCGTTTTTTGAATGGGACAGCTCCACGGTCGAAGCCTACAGCGGCCAGACCTGCCTGATGCTCAACCCTGCCGTGGTCAACGACGCAACCCTCCAGCAGTTGCGTGAGAGTGCGGGCGACAAGGTCTTGCTGGCCATCGCCCAATACCGGATCTGACCGGGGCCTCAGGGCACCAGGTAACCGCGTACGCCGGTAAAGATGATCTGCGCCGCCAGCGCACAGACGAACAAGCCCATCAGGCGGCTGACAATCTGCAGCCCTTGGTCGCCGAGGATACGTTCGATGCGGTTGGACAGATACAACACCACGCCCACTGTCAGGCTGGCCAGGGCGATGCTGAGAATGGCCATGAGCTTGTCATCCCAATGGGGCTGGCTGACGCCCATTACCAGCAGTGCGCCGATGGTGCCGGGGCCGACGGTCAAGGGGATGGTCAGGGGGACGATAGTCACGTCCTGCTGCACATTGTCGGTCTGCACTGCCGACTTGCCCTGGGCCATGCCCAGGGCGGAGATAAACAGCACACTGCCGGCGCCGATGCGGAAGGCGTCCACGGTGATGCCAAATACACTGAAAATCACCCGGCCAAACAGGTAGAGCAACACGCTCGACACCAGCGTCGCCAGGGCGACCTTCCAGGCCAGGCGTCGCCGCTCCTTGCTGGAATAGCCCCGGGTCAGGCTGATAAAGCAGGACAGGACGAAGAAGGGGCTATACAGCACCAGCATCTTCAAATAAACGCTGAACAACACGTGGAGCATGGTGGGAGCTCACAGCGAAGGAAGGGCGAGGGGGAGTTTATCAGGCTTGTGGGCCAGAAGGCGCGACTGCGAACCAATGTGGGAGTGGGCTTGTGTGGGAGCTGGCTTGCCTGCGATAGCATCACCTCGGTGCAACTGGAAAACCAGGGTGCCTGCATCGCAGGCAAGCCAGCTCCCACACAAGCCAGTTCCCCCAAACCAGCTCTGGCCCCCACAGGGATGTGTGGTGATTCAGGACGTGTGCGCCTGCTCCTGCGGCTGCTCGCGCTGTGTCACCCAGTACTCCACCAGCTCGCGCAGTTGCGACAGTTCTACCGGCTTGGCCATATGCCCATCCATCCCGGCCTGGCGTGCGCGTTCCTTGTGTTCCGAGAGGATGTGCGCGGTCAGCGCCACCACCGGCGTGCGGGTGCGCTGGTTGCTGACTTCCCAGACCCGCAATTGCTGGGTCGCGGAGAAGCCATCGAGCACCGGCATTTCGCAGTCCATCAACACCAGGTCATAGCGCTGGGCCTTCATCGCCTGCAAGGCTTCCTCGCCATTGCTGGCCGTGTCGGGTTGCAGGTTGAGCTTGCCGAGCATGCCGCGAATCACTTTGGTGGAGATGCTGTTGTCTTCGGCCACCAGGATGCGGAAATCGCTGGGCACGGTGATGGTCACGGGGACGTTCGGCGCGGCATGGCGCGGCTGGACCACACCCTTGCTGCGCTGGGTCAACTCGTCGGCCAGGGTGGTCTTGAGGGTGTAGCCCGCCACTGGTTTGGCCAGGATGCGCTTGATCCCGCAGTTGCGCGCGATGATCTTGCTCGGCGCGTTGCTGATGCCGGTGAGCATGATCAGCAGGATGTCGTGGTTCAGGCTCGGGTCTTCCTTGATCTTCGCCGCCAGTTGCATGCCGGTCATGCCGGGCATGTTCTGGTCCAGCAGCACCACATCGAAATAGTCGCGCAGGTGCGCCTTGGTACGCAGCAGGGCCAGGGCCTCCTTGCCCGACGGTACGGCGCTGACATTCAGGCCCCAGGCGGTGCATTGCTGCACCAGCACCTTGCGGCAGGTGTCGTTGTCGTCCACCACCAACACCCGCGCACCTTGCAGCGGGCCGTCGAGGTCCGAGGTCGGGTGTTCCAGGCGCTCCGGGTCCAGGGGCAAGGTCAGCCATAGGGTGCTGCCTTGCTGGCTGCCCGCCTTGATGCCGAACTCGCCATTCATCAACAGGATCAACTGGCGGGCGATCACCAGGCCGAGGTGGCCGCTCAGGCGCGTGGCCGAGAGGAAGTTCTTGCTGTGCAGTTCGCTGTGCAGCAGGGCATCGCGCTCGGCGGCCTCCATCGGCACGCCGCTGTCTTGCACAGCAATGCGCAGGCGCGGTTTGCTGCTGCGCTCATCCAGGGCGACCACGATCAGCACTTCGCCTTCGTCGGTCTTTTGCAGGGCGTTTTCCAGCAGGCTCAACAGGGCCTGGCGCAGGCGTGTCGGGTCGCCACTGATGACCCGTGGCACCTGGGGCTGGATAAAGCTGATCAGCTCGACGTTCTGCTGCTCGGCCTTGGCGCGGAAAATACTCAGGCAGTCTTCGATCAGGGCATTGAGGTCGAACTGCACATCGTCCAGTTCGATCTGCCCGGACTCGAGCTTGGAGATGTCGAGAATCTCGTTGATCAGGGTCAGCAGTTCATTGCCGGCGCTGTGGATGGTCTGCACGTAGTCGCGCTGCTTGACCGACAGCGGCGTGCCCAGCAGCAACTCGGTCATGCCCAGCACGCCGTTCATGGGGGTGCGGATTTCGTGGCTGATCTTCGCCAGGAACTCGGCCTTGGCCGCAATTTCGGCATTGCTGGCAGCCAGGTCGCGGCTGAGGCTGAAGCGATCCTCGACGATGCTGCGCTGGCGCTCGCCCAGGGCCTGGCTCATCAACAGGCCGCTGACGCAGATCACCGCCAGCAAGGTGATGATCAGGCCTTGCGGCGCCACCAGGGTCAGGCCCAGCAGGGCCGGGAGGATAATCAGCGTGCCGGTGTTGAACACCACCATGGCGAGCAGGAACAGGCGTGCCGGCCGGTAGCCTTTTTGCCAGTGGTAGGCCGAGACAAACAGCATGCTCAGGCCGGCCAGCGCCACCAGGGCGTAGGTGATGATATTCAGCGGCAGGGTGTTGACGAACAGCAGCAACAGGCCGCACAGCACGATCAACAGGATGTCCGCCATCAGCAACTTGTTCAGCGGGTGCGGGCCCAATGGCGCGAAGAAACGGTAGGCGAACATCAGGCCGCATGGCGCGGTCAGCAGCAACGCCATGTAGGCGCCCGGGGTTTGCACCGCCTGCCAGTTCGGCAGCCACGGGCCCAGCAGGTTGAGCAACAGCAACAGGCTGAGCATCAGCAGCACTTCGCAGGCCGCCAGCCACAGGCTGCTGCGCGAGCGATGGTAGGCGTAGCGGGTGAGGTTGTGCAGGATCAGCATCAGCAGGCAGCCGAACAACAGGCCGTAGACCAGGGTCTGGGTCTGGTTGGCGGCGGCCTGCACGGCCGGTTCCAGGGTCAGGTAGGGCCGCAGCTCATGCTCCGAGACCAGGCGCACATACACATCCAGGGGCCTCTGGCTCTGGGGCATGGGCAGCATGAATTCGCTGCTGGGCAGTGGGCGTTCGGCCTGGGGTTGGCGGGTGCCGGTGTTGATCTGCTCGATCAGCGTGTCGCCGTCCAGCACATACAGATTGAGATGCGCCAGGTCCGGCGCGAAGACCCGCAGCACTTGCTCGTGCTTGCCGGGCTGCAGCTTGAAACGTACCCATAGCGCACCGTTGGGTTCGGCGGCGGTGATCCGTTCCAGTTCAATAGGGCTGAATTGGTTGATGTAGCGTGGCGAGCGAATATCGCTCAATTGCAGGTCGGCCTGTTCATCAAGCAATACGGCCCAGCCACTGCCTTGCGCAACGGCCTGGGCCGGCAACAGGCAGAGCAGGGTCAGCAGACTGACCGTGAAGATTATGGCGATCCTGAGCCAGCGCACGGCGAAATCCCTTCGTAGGTTAATGCACGGGGTTAACTATGCGCGGGACCGTAATGGGACGGCAAGGGCCAAAGGCCCCTGCCTAGCCGAACGGATAGCTGTTTACTGACTCTCGCCCCGCTCACGGGCAATGGCGCGATAGCCGATGTCCTTGCGGTAGAAACAGCCCTGCCAGTCGATTTTTGCAGCCAGCTTGTAGGCTTGCTGCTGGGCGGCATCGACACTGGCACCCATGGCGGTGGCGCACAGCACGCGGCCACCGGCGGTAACCACCTGGCCATCCTTGAGCGCGGTCCCGGCATGGAACACCTTGCCTTCCAGCGTAGCCGCGGCGTCCAGGCCCTGGATCAGGTCACCCTTGGCGTAGTCGGCAGGGTAGCCGCCGGCGGCCAGCACGATGCCGACGCTTGGGCGTGGATCCCACTGGGCTTCAACCTTGTCCAGCGCTTGCGCCAGGGCGGCTTCCACCAGCAGCACCAGGCTCGACTGCAGACGCAGCATCACCGGTTGGGTTTCCGGGTCGCCGAAGCGGCAGTTGAACTCGATGACTTTGGGGTTGCCGGCCTTGTCGATCATCAACCCGGCGTACAGGAAGCCGGTGTATACATTGCCTTCATCGGCCATGCCGCGCACGGTCGGCCAGATCACCAGGTCCATGACGCGCTGGTGCACGTCGGCGGTGACCACCGGGGCAGGGGAGTAGGCACCCATGCCGCCGGTGTTCGGGCCGGTGTCGCCGTCGCCGACGCGCTTGTGGTCCTGGCTGGTGGCCATCGGCAAGACGTTCTTGCCGTCGACCATCACGATGAAGCTGGCTTCTTCGCCATCGAGGAATTCTTCGATCACCACCCGCGAACCAGCGTCACCGAAGGCATTGCCGGCGAGCATGTCGCGCACCGCGTCTTCGGCTTCCTGCAGGGTCATCGCCACGATCACGCCTTTACCGGCGGCCAGGCCATCGGCCTTGATCACGATGGGGGCGCCTTTCTCACGCAGGTAAGCCAGGGCGGGCTCGATCTCGGTGAAGTTCTGGTAGTCGGCAGTCGGGATCTTGTGGCGAGCCAGGAAATCCTTGGTGAAGGCTTTCGAACCTTCCAACTGGGCGGCGCCAGCGGTAGGGCCGAAGCAGTCCAGGCCACGGCTGCGGAACAGGTCCACGACGCCGGCCACCAGCGGTACTTCAGGGCCGACGATGGTCAGGGACACGTTCTTTTCGGCGAAGTCGGCCAGTTGCTCCAGGGCCAAGACGTCGATGGCGACGTTTTCGCACTTGGCTTCAATGGCGGTACCGGCGTTGCCGGGCGCGACGAAGACTTTCTGGACGCGAGGGTCCTGGGCGACTTTCCAGGCCAGGGCGTGTTCACGGCCACCGCTGCCAATGATCAAAACATTCATTTCAAAAACCTCAAATTCTGTTAGTTGATCGTTCCCACGCTCTGCGTGGGAATGCCTCTACGGACGCTCTGCGTCCGAGGGACGCGGAGCGTCCCGGGCTGCGCACCCACGCGGAGCGTGGGCGCGATCAATCAGTGACGGAAGTGGCGCATGCCGGTGAAGACCATGGCTATGCCGGCTTCATCAGCGGCGGCAATCACTTCAGCATCACGCATCGAGCCACCCGGTTGGATCACCGCAGTCACGCCCGCTTTTGCAGCGTTGTCCAGGCCATCACGGAACGGAAAGAACGCGTCCGAGGCCATCACCGAACCGACCACCTGCAAGCCGGCGTGTTCGGCCTTGATCGCCGCAATACGCGCCGAGTTCACGCGGCTCATCTGGCCGGCGCCGACACCGATGGTCTGACGGTTCTTGGCGTAGACGATGGCGTTGGACTTAACGTACTTGGCTACTTTCCAGGCGAAGATCAGGTCGTTGATCTCTTGCTCGGTCGGTGCGCGCTTGGTCACCACTTTCAGATCTTGGCTGCCGATCATGCCGATGTCGCGGCTCTGCACCAGCAAGCCGCCATTGACGCGCTTGTAGTCCCAGGCAGCGGCACGCTCAGCCGACCACTCGCCACAGGCCAGCAGGCGCACATTGGCCTTGGCGGCGACGATGGCGCGGGCCTCTTCGCTGACGGATGGGGCAATGATCACTTCGACGAACTGACGCTCGACGATGGCCTTGGCGGTCTCGGCGTCCAGTTCGCGGTTGAAGGCGATGATGCCGCCGAATGCCGATTCGGTGTCGGTGGCGTAGGCCAGTTCGTAGGCCTGGCGGATCCCGCCTTCAGCGTCCGGGCTCACGGCCACGCCGCACGGGTTGGCGTGCTTGACGATCACGCAGGCCGGCTTGACGAAGCTCTTCACACATTCCAGCGCGGCGTCGGTATCAGCCACGTTGTTGTAGGACAGCTCTTTGCCCTGCAGTTGGGTCGCGGTGGCGATCCCGACTTCGGCAGGCTTGGCTTCCACGTAGAACGCCGCGCTCTGGTGCGGGTTCTCGCCGTAGCGCATTTCCTGGGCCTTGATGAACTGGCTGTTGAAGGTGCGCGGGAACTGGCTGCGGCCTTCAGTGCTGAGGGTCTCGGCGGCCTGGTTCACGGTGCCCATGTAGTTGGCGATCATGCCGTCATAGGCAGCCGTGTGTTCGAAGGCCTTGAGCATCAGGTCGAAACGCTGGGCGTAGGTCAGGCCGCCAGCTTTCAGGCTTTCCAATACTTGGGCATAGTCGCTGGCGTTGACCACAATGGCCACGTCTTTGTGGTTCTTGGCTGCCGAGCGCACCATGGTCGGGCCGCCGATATCAATGTTCTCGATAGCGGTCGGCAGGTCGCAGCCTGGCTTGTTGATGGTGGCTTCAAACGGGTAGAGGTTGACGGCCACCAGGTCGATCGGCTTGATGCCGTGCTCGTTCATGATGGCGTCGTCGATACCGCGACGGCCGAGGATGCCGCCGTGGATTTTCGGGTGCAGGGTCTTGACCCGACCGTCCATCATTTCTGCGAAACCGGTGTAGTCCGCGACTTCTACTGCGGCCACGCCGTTGTCCTGCAGCAGTTTGAAGGTCCCGCCCGTGGAGAGGATTTCCACACCCAGGGCTTCCAGCTCCCGGGCAAATTCGAGGATCCCGGTCTTGTCGGAAACACTGATCAAGGCGCGGCGGATCGGCAGGCGGGTAGTCTGGTCGGTCATCTCAATTTCCATCAAAAGCAAAGGAGTCAGCAAAAAAGGCGACCGGTTTTACGCGGGCGCCTTTCTGGTTTGATTGAATGCTTACAGCAAATCGTACTGTTTGAGCTTCTTGCGCAGGGTCCCACGGTTCAGGCCCAGCAGCTCACTGGCTTTGGTCTGGTTGCCCTTGACGTAGTTCATCACGCTTTCGAGCAAGGGCGCCTCGACTTCGGAGAGCACCAGGTTGTACACATCCGTGACGGCCGCGCCCTCAAGGTGGGCGAAATAATTGTGCAGCGCTTTCTCGACGCTCCCGCGAAGGGTCTGGCCTTCTTCGCTCGGCGTGTTGAGGTGCTGTTTCAAATTGACGTTGTCGCTCACGGGTGTTGTTCCACTCACTAAAGTCTCGGTCATCATCGTCATGCGGCCACCCCTTCTCCGTCCCCTGCTCTCAGGCTCTTGTCTCGTTCGGCAAAGAACTCACGAACGGCGGTGACCTGTGCTTGCGTTTCATCCAAACGATTGAACCCGGTGCGAAACTCTTTGGCGCCGGGCAGGGTTGCGAGGTACCAACCCACATGCTTGCGAGCAATGCGCGCGCCCATCACGTCCCCATAGAAGATGTGCAGGGCGGCCAGATGCTCTAGCAGAATACGTTCCACCTCGATCAGCCCCGGTGCCGGCATGATTTCGCCGGTACGCAGGAAATGCTCGATCTCACGAAAAATCCATGGCCGCCCCTGGGCGGCCCGGCCGATCAACAGGCCATCGGCACCGGTTGCGTGCAATACGCGCCGGGCTTTCTCGGCCGAGTCGATGTCGCCGTTGGCAAAGACCGGAATCGACACTGCCTGCTTGATCGCGGCAATGGTGTCGTATTCGGCCTCGCCGGTATAAAGGTCAGCGCGGGTGCGGCCATGCACCGCCAATGCTGCAATGCCTGCCTGTTCGGCGATCTTCGCCACCGTCAGGCCGTTCTTGTTGTCCCGGTCCCAGCCGGTGCGAATCTTCAGGGTGACCGGCACATCCACTGCACCCACCACGGCGTGCAGGATCTCGGCCACCAACTGCTCATCCTTCAACAGGGCGGAACCGGCGGCCTTGTTGCAGACCTTTTTTGCCGGGCAACCCATGTTGATATCAATAATCTGTGCACCCAGCTCTACGTTGGCTCGGGCTGCATCCGCCAGCATTTGCGCATCACCGCCGGCGATCTGCACCGAGCGGGGCTCGGGATCACCTTCGTGGATCATGCGCATCCGCGATTTGCGGGTGTTCCACAAGCTCATGTCGCTGGTGACCATTTCCGAGACTACAAGCCCTGCCCCCAAACGTTTGCACAGCTGACGAAAGGGCTGGTCAGTGACGCCCGCCATCGGGGCGAGAATCAAAGCGTTTGGCAATGTATATGGGCCGATGCGTACCGCCGACATAGGACTTCCCTGTTGTGGGGCCGGATCATTAGAGTTCGAAAAAGGGTTGGCATGATACCCGCTCTCGATGACTGGTTAAAGGCTGAATTGGATAAAATCTGAGCAGTTATTTTCTTATCGCCAGCGGTTTGGTCGTGGACGAGCAAGTCAATAACCTGCCGTCCGAACCTTGACGCGCGCAACCAATCACTCGGGGGAGTGGAAACTCAAACTGTAGTTCACGGCCTTGTTGCCTGGGTCGAGAATGTCCAGGGCGATATGGATCGGGGTCTGGGACGGCATCTCGGTCTGGCCGGCCAACTCGCCGCTGAGGTATTCGGCGGGTTTGAAGCGCCGGCTGGCGATCATCCGGCCATTAAGGTCTGCAAAGCGCAGCTCCAGCAGCGGGAACGGCTGGGAGAACGTCGCACGGTTATAGATGATGGCATCCACCACCAGCGCGCCGGCAAACTCCGGATGGCTGCGCACCACCAGGTTGCTGCTCTTGATATGGGCAATATCCACCCGCGACGGCACGGTACAGCCCAGTTTCGGGCACAGTTCCTGGAACCATGGGCGGTACTTGTCCTGGCGGGCCAGGTCGTCGAACTGGTAGGCAATGTACTGGCCGGCGAGGGCGGCGGCGGCCAGCAGCACCAGGGTCAGCCAGAGCAGGCGGCGGCCCCAGCCGGCGGGGCGCTTGCCGGCGTAGAGGTGCAGCGGGTCGTCTTCCAGGTCCTGCAGCATCTCGTCATGGACGTTGCCCGTGGCGCGTGTGCGCTTGCGGCGTGGTTCAGGCTCGGGTTCGTCCGGCTCGCTGCTGAGCGTTGGTTCGGGCGACTCGAGAGCGTCGTCGGCACGCAGCACGGGCTCATCGTCCACCTCGTGAATGTCGAAGGACATCGAGGGCTCGGTACGCTGGGGCTTGCCCGTGGGGGCCGGGGCTGGTTCGACGGTTTCCTCGGTGTGGGCGATTGTCGCAGCCCGTTCGTCCGGCGGGTCGCTGAACAGGCTGGCGGCCCACTGTTCTTCTTCAGCCTTGACCGTATCGCGGCTGGCGATCATCGACTCGTCTTTTTGCCGACGGTCCGCGCCGGCCTGGCGGCGGTCGCTGCCCTGGGGCTGGGTGTGTTGGATCTCCCGGCGCTCAAGCTTGGCCAATTCTTCGTCGAGGTTCAGGTGGTCCAGGTCCAGCTCTTCGGCGGTCCATTGCTTCTGGCTGATGGCGCGTGGCGGGGCTTCGGCAGCCGGCGCTTCAGGCGCGTGGGCGCGTTGCTCCAGCAGTTGCCGGGCGGCATTGAACACTTGCAGGCACGAGCCGCAACGAACCACACCACGGGCCACGCTCAATTGAGCATGGCTGGCGCGGAAGCGGGTTTGGCAATGCGGGCACTGGGTGACGAAACTGTCGGTCATGCGGCCATCCGATTCATGCAGGCGCTCATTCTAGCGCCGACGACCGCTGATGCGTACCCAGCCATCGCGGTTGGCGATGGGGTCCAGGTCGAAGTCCTGGGCGTAGGCGGCGGCGACTTCTTCGCCCTGCTCGGCGAGGATCCCCGACAGCGCCAGGCGCCCACCGGGCCTGACCAGGCTCGACAGTTGCGGAGCCAGCGAAACCAGCGGCCCGGCGAGGATATTGGCGACCAATACATCGGCCTGTACCTGGGGCAATTGCTCCGGCAGGTACAGTGGGAATTTGCCTTCAGGAATGTTGTTGCGCCCGGCGTTATCGCGGGAGGCCTCCAGGGCCTGCACGTCAATATCGGTACCGACGGCTTCCTTGGCGCCCAGCAACAGCGCGGCGATGGCCAGGATGCCCGAGCCGCAACCGAAGTCCAGCACGTTGCAGCCTTGCAGGTCCTGGCCGTCGAGCCATTCCAGGCACAGGGCGGTGGTCGGATGGGTGCCGGTGCCGAACGCCAGGCCCGGGTCCAGCAGCAGGTTGACCGCCTCAGGCTCCGGGGCCGCGTGCCAGCTTGGTACGATCCACAGGCGCTGGCCGAAACGCATGGGCTGGAAGTTGTCCATCCAGCTGCGCTCCCAGTCCTGGTCTTCGATCACTTCGCTATGGTGCTCGGGCAGCGGGCCGCCGGTCAGCAGTTCCATATGGGCAAACACGCTGCTGGCGTCGGTGCCGTCTTCGAACAGGGCCAGCAAGTGGGTGTGGGACCACAGCGGCGTGGTATTCAGCTCAGGCTCGAAAATCGGCTGGTCTTCGGCGTCCATGAAGGTCACCGATACGGCGCCGACTTCGAGGAACGCGTCTTCATAGGTTTCGGCTTGTTCTGGGCTGATGGCGAGACGGACTTGCAGCCAAGGCATGGCGGGCACCTTTGAAAAAATGAGTGTGCAGCGGGGTGGGGCTGCGAAAGGGCGCAAGTTTACGCGAGAGCAGGCCAGAAGACGACACCACTGACAGCACGGGAGCCAAATGTGGGGGCTGGCTTGCCTGCGATGGCGGGGTGTCAGCTTGCTCATCAGTGCCTGGCCTGCCGCTATCGCAGGCAAGCCAGCTCCTACAGGGTTTTGTGGTGTTCTTGTGTGCGCATAAACGACAAAACCGCCCGAAGGCGGTTTTGTGGGTGGAGCACAAACTTACTGGTTGGCCAGCTTGTGTTCCAGGTAGTGAATGTTCACACCACCTTCGCAGAAGCCTTCATCACGAACCAGATCCCGATGCAGAGGGATGTTGGTCTTGATGCCGTCGACCACGATTTCGTCCAGGGCATTGCGCATACGGGCCATGGCCTCGTCGCGAGTGGCGCCCCAGGTGATCAGCTTGCCGATCAGCGAGTCGTAGTTGGACGGAACCTTGTAGCCGCTGTACAGGTGCGAATCGACGCGAACGCCGTTGCCGCCTGGTGCATGGAAATGCTTGACCAGGCCTGGACTCGGGATAAAGGTTTTCGGGTCTTCGGCGTTGATCCGGCACTCCAGGGAGTGACCGTGCATCTTCACGTCGTCCTGGGTAAAGGACAGCACGTTGCCAGCGGCGATGCTCAGCATCTCCTTGACGATGTCGATACCGGTGACCATCTCCGAAACCGGGTGCTCTACCTGCACACGAGTGTTCATCTCGATGAAGTAGAAGCGGCCGTTCTCGTAGAGGAACTCGAAAGTCCCGGCGCCACGGTAGTTGATATCGATGCAAGCCTTGACGCAGCGTGCCAGGACTTCCTGACGTGCTTTTTCATCCAGGCCCGGTGCCGGAGCTTCTTCCAGGACTTTCTGGTGACGGCGTTGCAGCGAGCAATCGCGGTCGCCCAGGTGGATGGCGTGGCCCTGGCCGTCGGACAGTACCTGGACTTCCACGTGACGTGGGTTGGTCAGGTACTTTTCCAGGTAGACCATCGGGTTGCCGAACCAGGCACCCGCTTCGGAGCGAGTCTGCTTGGCCGCTTCGATCAGGTCTTCTTCCTTGTGCACCACGCGCATGCCGCGACCACCACCGCCGCCGGCGGCCTTGATGATCACCGGGTAACCGACTTCGCGACCAATGCGCAGGGCGGTTTCCTCGTCTTCCGGCAGTGGGCCGTCGGAGCCTGGAACGGTTGGCACGCCGGCTGCGATCATCGCGTCCTTGGCCGACACCTTGTCGCCCATCAGGCGAATGGTCTCGGCTTTCGGGCCGATGAAGGCGAAGCCGGATTTTTCCACCTGTTCGGCGAAATCGGCGTTTTCCGCGAGGAAGCCGTAGCCAGGGTGGATGCCGTCAGCGCCGGTCACTTCAGCCGCGGCGATGATGTTCGAGACCTTCAGGTACGAGTTCGTGGCCAGTGGCGGGCCAATGCAGATGCTTTCGTCCGCCAGTTTCACGTGCATCAATTCGGTATCGGCCGTCGAGTAAACAGCGACGGTCTTGATGCCCTCTTCCTTACAGGCGCGCAGGATCCGCAGCGCGATCTCGCCGCGGTTGGCGATCAGGACTTTTTGCAGTTTCTTCGCAGGTTTCAACATCGAAGGCGCTCCGCGGTTCAAACGATGGTGAACAGCGGCTGGTCGTACTCAACCGGCTGACCGTTTTCTACCAGGATGGATTCGATGACGCCGGCTTTTTCGGCCGTGATGTGGTTCATCATCTTCATCGCTTCCACGATGCAGATGGTGTCGCCCACTTTCACGGTCTTGCCCACTTCAACGAAGGCTGGCGAGGTCGGTGCCGGGGTGCGGTAGAAAGTACCGACCATTGGCGACTTGACCACGAAACCGTTCAGCGCAGGGGCAGCAGGTGCGGCAGGTGCAGCGCTAGCAGCAGGTGCGGCGGCTGGAGCAGCAGCGGCAGGCGCCGGCGCTTGCATCTGGGGTGCGTAGAACTGTTGGGCCGGGGTCTTGCTGTGACGGCTGATCCGTACGGATTCTTCGCCTTCCTTGATTTCCAGCTCGTCGATACCGGATTCTTCCAGCAGTTCGATCAGTTTCTTAACTTTACGGATATCCATGAATCATCAACTCCCAAGGGTCGGTCAGGGGCGTTTAGCCTGTTCTTCAATGTGTTCCAGGGCGGCCTCCAGGGCCAGTCGGTAACCGCTGGCGCCAAGGCCGCAGATCACTCCTACCGCTACGTCGGAGAAGTAAGAGTGATGGCGGAAAGCTTCGCGTTTATGCACGTTCGATAAATGCACTTCGATGAATGGGATGCTCACCGCCAGCAGCGCGTCACGTAAAGCAACACTTGTGTGCGTAAAAGCGGCGGGATTGATCAGGATAAAGTCCACGCCTTCGCTGCGCGCGGCGTGAATGCGATCAATCAATTCATACTCGGCATTGCTTTGCAGGTAGAGCAGATGGTGGCCGGCTTCACGGGCCCGTCGCTCCAGATCGAGGTTGATCTGTTCGAGGGTGACTGCACCGTACACACCCGGTTCGCGGGTGCCGAGCAGGTTCAGGTTGGGTCCGTGCAGAACCAGTAAGGTCGCCATCGGCTGTTCCTTGTTATTGATGTGGGTACGTCAGAACCCGGCGACTATGCCGCAAAGCCTTTGTGACTGTCCAGTTCTCTGCAATAGCCAGCACGATTAGCGAGGATTGCGCAAAATTTGTGACTAGGGCCTTGGATCCGGTCATTGGTAACACGGTTGCGAGTACACCGGAGATCAAATGTGGGGGCGGGCTTGCTCGCGAATGCGGTGTATCAGTCAACCTATCCATCACTGACCCACCGCATTCGCGAGCAAGCCCGCTCCCACATTTTTGATTCCCGTCTGATTTGGGAGATAGAGTCAGACGCGAAATGCCTGCACGGCCGTGTTGAGCTGCCCGCCGAGCACCAACAGATGCTCGCCCTGGCGGCGGCCTTGGCCAATGCGCAGCAGGTTGTCCTCACCCAACTGGTGGATGCGCTCGCTATTATCGCGGATCTCACTGACCGCGCCGCTCTGCTGGGCCGTTACATCGGCAATCCGGATGGCTGTGTCGGAAATGGTCTGGATCGCGCCGACGATTTCGTCCAGTGCGCCGTCGGCCGCTTCGGCTTGCTGGGCGGTGGCTTCGGCGTGTTCGACCTGGGCGCGCATGCCTTCCACCGATTGCCGTGCTGCGGTTTGCAGGCCGGCGATCAAGGTCTGGATCTCGGCGGTGGCGCCCGCCGTGCGCTGGGCCAGGGAGCGTACTTCGTCGGCGACCACGGCAAACCCACGCCCGGCCTCGCCGGCGCGGGCGGCTTCGATGGCGGCGTTGAGCGCCAGCAGGTTGGTCTGCTCGGCAATCGAGCGGATCACCGTGAGCACGTTGCCAATGGTCGCGGACTCTTCGGCGAGTTTCTCGATCATTTGCGCATTGCCCTGCACTTCGCCCACCAGCGCGTGCAGGCCGGTCAGGCTCAAGCCGATCACCCGTTGCCCATGCTCCACGGCCTCGCCGGCGCTGCGGCTGGCCCCGGCGGCCTGGCTGGCGTCACCCGCGACCTGCTGGATAGTGGCCTCCAACTCGCCCAATGAATCACGGATTTGCGCAGTGTCCCCGGCCTGGCGTTCGGCGCCGTCATGCAGGCCGCCGCTCAGTTCGGCCAGGGCGCGGCTGCTGCCGGCCACTTGCTCGGCATTTGCGCGAATAGTGCCCACCAGGTTCACCAGGTAAGTCCGCAGGCGATTGAGCGAGGCTTCAATATCATGCAGTTCACGGTTGGTTACACCCAGGGCGATCTCCTGGCTGAAGTCGCCCTCGGCCCAGGTCGACAGGGCCGGCGCCAGGCTGGTCAGCACCCGCGCCAGGCGCCGTTGCAGGGTGTCGATGAGCAGGGCGATCAGCAGGATCAGGCCAATCATTACGCCTTGGATCACCCGCACTTCGCCCTGGATTCGAGCGTGCTGGGCGCGCACTTCGGGCTCCAGCGCAGCAATGGCGTGCTGCACGGTGTTGATTTTCAGGTGGGTGGCGGCGGCCAGTTCGGTACGTTTCTGGATTTGCTCGCGGGTCCGCGCCAGTTCGGAAGGGTAGCGCGTGAGCAGGCTGTTGAGCTCGCGCTTGAGGCCTACGCCGGTGTCTTCGGCGACCGTGGTTTCGCTGCTTTCCAGGCCCATCAACGCCGAAAAATCATCGCTGTTGGAGGCACTGCTGGCGGTCACGCCCAACAGTGGTAGCTGCTCAATCAAGTCCGCCTGGCTGCGGATGTTGGCCAGTTCACGCTCCACATCGGCCGCCAGCTCGCTGCGCCCACTGCTCACCAGTTTGTCCCGCGCCAGGGATAGCCGCCCCAGATGCTGCGCGGCGGCGAGCAACGGTGGTAGATAACGCGCCGCGTCCGGTGAGCTGACGCCGATGGCGTACTGGCTCAGTTGCTCCAGATTGGCCCCCAGCTCCCGCTCGGCTTGCAGCAGCAAGGCTTGTGGGTCGCCGGCCAGCTTGCCGGCGGCCAGCAGGTCGGTCTTGCTGAAACCCTCAAGGTCCAGCAAGCCGGGGCGCAATTTTTCGCTCAGCTCAGGCGGCAGTTCGTCTAGGTTCAGCGCCAGGCTTTCCAGGCTCTGGCCGGCAGCGCTCAGGCGCAAGGCATCGCCGCTGGCCAAATAGTCGTCGATATTGCGCGCGGTCTGGTTCTGGAAGGCTTGGGACAGGCCCAGGTAGCGCTCCATCAGCACATAAGGGCGTTCAAGCGCCCGTTGCGACCACCAGAGCGTAGCGCCCAGGGCCAGGCAAACGGCGACCAGCAGAAGGGTATTGAGATTTGTCAGCAGCTTCAGGCGCATGCGTGGTTTCAACCAACGGCGGAAGAATAAGTGCCTGAAGTTATTGCGTTTTCGTTACAGCGTTATGACGGACTGAGTGGAATCCGATGAAAAGGTGGCACTTTGCCTTGATGTGCCTGCGGCGTGCACGCGATTGCGCCCGGCGTCCTTGGCCCGGTACAGCGCTTCGTCGGCCTGGGCGGCCATCATCAGGCTGTCGGAGCCGTCGCACAGCTCGACCACTCCGGCGCTGAAGGTGCACCACAAGTCCTGGGGCTGGGCCGGGTAGTGGATTTCGGCAAAGCGCCCACGGATTTCATCGAGCACTTTGCAAGCGGCGTCCAGGTCGGTGTCGGGCATCACGATGGCGAATTCTTCGCCGCCGTAACGGCCGATGTAGTCGGTCTTGCGCAGGCGCTGCTTGAGAAACAGCGCCAGGCTCTTGATCACGCGGTCGCCCATGGGGTGGCCGTGGCTGTCGTTGACCCGCTTGAAGTGGTCAATGTCGAGCATGGCAAAGCTCAACGGCTTGTTCTCGCGGCGCGAGCGGAAGCTGCAGTCTTCCAGCAGTTGCAGGATATGGGTGTGGTTGTACAGGCCGGTCAGGCTGTCGCGCACCATCCGCGCCTTGAGGTGGCGGGCGCGGGCGGCGCGGTTGCGTACGGTGGTGATCAGGTGGCGCGGCTTGATCGGCTTGGTGAGGAAGTCGTCGCCGCCTTCGCTCATGGCGTCCAGCTGTTTATCCAGGTCATCTTCGGCCGACAGATAAATGATCGGCACGCTGACATAGCGGTCATTGTGGCGGATCACCTTGGCCAACTCGGTGCCGGTACAGGCTGGCATATACATGTCGAGGATGATCAGGTCGGGCTGGAAGTCCGCCAGCTCGGCCATGGCCTGAATCGGCTCGATCAGGGTGCGGGTGACGATCCCGGCGCTGTTGAGCAGGCGTTCGGTGTGCATCGCCTGGGCGCGGGAGTCGTCGATGATCAACACTTTATAGGGTTCGTACTGGGCGACGCAGGTCAGCACCTCGATTTTTTCCAGCAGGCTCGACGCCTCCAGGGTCCCGGTAAGGAACTCCTGGCCACCGGCGCGCACGGCGGCCAGGCGGGTGGGGGTGTCGGTTTCGTGCAGGCTGAAGAACAGCAGCGGCAGTTTCTGCTCCAGGCCTTCCTGGGCTTCGGCGGCCAACTTCAGGCCCAGGCCGGCGCCACAGAAGTCCACGTCCATCACAATCGCCGCCGGCAGGCGTTCGGCCATGGACGAACGGAAGGCGGCCACGCTGTCCAGGGACTGCGCACTCAAGCCAAAGAATTCCAGCTGCTTGGCCAGGCGCTCGGCGCGGTCGTGATCGGCGAGCATCACGTAGATCGGCTTGCGCATCGGCGGCAGGAAGGTCTGGTCCAACTGGTCGCCCTGACGCAGACCGGTCCGCGACAGGCGCTGCATCAAACGGTTGAGGTCGGTGATCAGGTGGCTGCTCAGGCGGCCGCGGTTTTCGTCCACGGCTTTAAGCGACTCGATGATGTGCCGGGCCAGTTGGCCATGCTCGGGTTGTTCGAAGCGTTCGGCAAAACGCAGCAGGCGCAGATTGGCCTCGCTGAGTTCATTCAATTCGGCGTTCGACCATTCGCTGCGCTGTAAACGCTGCCAGATCTCAAGAATTTGACGCGCCTGATGAATTACCCGCTGGGCAAAGTGGTGCTTGAGACGCTCACGACTGGGGTCTTCTGGCTCGGTCATATCCTGACTACTAGGTAAGGGTGCATGCTGAGGTCGACTGGTGGCTCTATGCTAGCACCTCTTTTCATTCGCACGAGTGTCATACGTCAATTAACTGCAGCGTCCTGTGGATTCATTTGCTGACCCTTGGGTCGCGTAGGCGCATCGGCGCCCATCCTTTATAGTTGAGTGCCAGCTTTACGCCACCTTGATTAAAAGCCCCGCACCGACGGGCACGATGGGGTAGGGTTGTGGTCGTAGCTATTGAACTCAAGTGACTGAAAGGATATCCGCCATGCTGGACTGGAAAAACCGTGCAGGCAGCGCCCCAGGCCCAAGCCCTGCGCCCAAGTCGGCCTCCCGCAGCTATTTTCGTAATCTGTTGATGAGCCGTGCCCTGATGACCCTGGTGGTGATTTACCTGTTGGTCACCGGTGGCCTGGGCTGGTATTGGAGCCAGGAGCCAGCGTTGTTCCCGGTCCAGCAAAACGCGCAAATTGCCGCCGAAAAAGACGGCAAGCAAATGGTCATCGGCTTTACCACTGTCGAAACCGTCAAGACCGTGGTGGGTACCCTGCTGAACAAGCCTGGTGGTTATATTTCCAATGACCGCTTCCCGCCTGGGTTGTGGATGGACAATATGCCCAGCTGGGAATATGGCGTGCTGGTGCAGGTGCGTGACCTGACCCGTGCCCTGCGCAAGGACTTCGCCCGCTCGCAATCGCAATCGGCAGAAGACGCCGACCTGGCCAAGGCCGAGCCGCGCTTTAACTTCGACAACAAGAGCTGGGTGCTGCCCTCCAGCGAATCGGAGTACCAGGAAGGCATCAACTCCCTGAACCGCTATCAGGCGCGCCTGTCCGACCCCAACCAGAAAGGCGCGTTGTTCTACGCGCGTGCCGACAACCTGAACAACTGGCTGGGCGATGTTGCTACCCGCCTCGGTTCGTTGTCGCAGCGCCTGTCGGCCAGTGTCGGCCGGGTCAAGCTCAATACCGCGCTGAAAACCGAAACGCTGGCGCCGGGCGAAGTGCCGCAGCTCGATGAAGAAGTGGTGGAAACCCCATGGATGCAGATCGACAACGTGTTCTACGAGGCCCGCGGCCAGGCCTGGGCCCTGTCCCACCTGTTGCGCGCCATCGAAGTCGACTTTGCCGACGTGCTGGCCAAGAAAAACGCCACCGTCAGCGTGCGCCAGATCATTCGTGAGCTGGAGGCGTCCCAGGAAACCCTGTGGAGCCCGATGATCCTCAATGGCAGCGGCTATGGCGTATTGGCCAACCACTCGCTGGTGATGGCCAACTACATCTCCCGCGCCAACGCGGCGGTGATCGACTTGCGTCAACTGCTGAACCAGGGTTGAGTCATGGTCGATAGCGCCAAGGAGGTCGCGCACCGCGCGGCCTCGGATGCCGAACACATCGCCTGGGTCGACGAGCAGGACAACCTGCTCGGCGCCCTGGTGCGTGCTGACCTGCGCGAGCGCGGGCTGATCGGGCGCGGCACCTACATCATGCTATTTAACTCGAAGGGTGAACTGTGCGTGCACCGGCGCACCCTGAGCAAAGCCATCTATCCCGGTTACTGGGACGTGGCGGCGGGCGGCATGGTCGGGGCTGGCGAGACCTACGAGCAGTCGGCCGCCCGTGAGCTGGCAGAAGAATTGGGCGTCAGCGGTGTAGAGCTGACCGCCCACGACCACTTCTTTTTCGAGGACACGGGCAACCGGCTCTGGTGCTCGGCGTTTTCGGCGGTCTGGGATGGGCCGCTGCAGCTGCAGCCCGAAGAGGTGCTGGAAGCGCGTTTTATGTCCATTGAGGCAGTCCTGGCCGATATCGAGCAAAAGTCCTATTGCCCCGACTCCCTGGCCGCCTTAAAACGCTATCTGGCGGCGCGTCGCTAAAGTTGCATAAATTGGCGCCATTTGGCTCTTAGCAAGTAGGCTTTTTGCCGTTACACTGCGCGACTTTTCAAGCCGAACTGCCTTGGCGGTTCGGTAGCGCTGCCCCTGCCTGAGTGGGGCTTCGCGGTTGGTGGCCGGTTGACGGGCACTGATCAGTCTTCATCCTCCCAAGAGGATTGCCGGTGGCCAAAAAAGCCGCATCCTTCGCCGCCCTTGGTGGCCTGGT
Organism: Pseudomonas sp. DD1; assembly: GCF_044510355.1. Lineage (NCBI taxonomy): Bacteria > Pseudomonadati > Pseudomonadota > Gammaproteobacteria > Pseudomonadales > Pseudomonadaceae > Pseudomonas > Pseudomonas sp. DD1. The sequence goes on from NZ_MSAJ01000029.1 coordinate 558,589, forward strand.
GTTTTCCACCGACGCAGGTCGGCATTGCCCGGACTGTCGCCAGCCCGTGGACGCCTGTACCTGCAAACAGACCCTGATTCCCGAAGGTGACGGTATTGCCCGCGTACGCCGCGAGAGCAAGGGCCGTGGCGGCAAGACGGTGACCACCATCACCGGCGTGCCTCTGGCGGCCGAGCCACTCAAGGAGTTGGCCACCGTGCTGAAAAAGCGCTGTGGCACCGGTGGCGCCCTGAAAGACGGGATCATCGAAATCCAGGGCGATCACGTCGAGTTGCTGTTGGCCGAGTTGATCAAGCTCGGTTACAAGGCGAAGAAATCCGGCGGCTAGCAGCCTCTGTGAAACCCGCACCGACGAGCGCGCTCGTCGTTTCCATGGTTTCACAGAGCCTGTTCCTGACCGGTGTCTAAACTCTGTCCTGCGAGCGGGGTCTACCTCTCTCACAGGCAAATCGTCATTTTCACTCTTTAGACTGCGCCAGCCTCTGACTTGGGTGGCGCTCTTCGACTTTATATAGGGGACTTCGATGTCCGTACGACGCACACGCAAAGACGATGGCAGCCAATGGACAGTTGCGGACAGCCGCAGTGTTTACGGGATTCGCCATTGGGGGGCCGGATATTTCGCGATCAATGATGCCGGTCGCGTTGAAGTCCGTCCGAACGGCCCGAACAGCTCGCCCATCGACTTGTACGAGCAAGTGGACGAGCTGCGCAAAAGCGGCCTGTCCCTGCCGTTGCTGGTGCGCTTCCCGGATATCCTGCAAGACCGCGTGCGCCAGCTGACCGGCGCCTTCGACGCGAACATCGAGCGCCTGGAATACCAGAGCAAATACACCGCGCTGTACCCGATCAAGGTCAACCAGCAGGAAGCGGTGATCGAGAACATCATCGCCACCCAGGACGTGTCCATCGGCCTGGAAGCCGGCTCCAAGCCTGAGCTTCTGGCGGTGCTGGCCCTGGCACCGAAAGGCGGCACCATCGTCTGCAACGGTTACAAGGATCGTGAGTTCATCCGCCTCGCGCTGATGGGGCAGAAGCTGGGTCACAACGTGTTTATCGTGATCGAGAAAGAGTCCGAAGTGGGCCTGGTGATCGAAGAAGCCGCCAACCTCAAGGTCAAGCCACAGGTCGGCCTGCGGGTGCGCCTGTCGTCCCTGGCGTCGAGCAAGTGGGCAGACACCGGTGGCGAGAAGTCCAAGTTCGGCCTGTCGGCGGCGCAGTTGCTGTCGGTGGTCGAGCGCTTCCGCGCCGCCGGCCTGGACCAGGGCATCCGCCTGTTGCACTTCCATATGGGCTCGCAGATCGCCAACCTGGCGGACTACCAGCACGGGTTCAAGGAAGCCATCCGTTACTACGGTGAACTGCGCAACCTTGGCCTGCCGGTGGACCACATCGACGTCGGCGGCGGCCTGGGCGTGGACTACGACGGTACCCACTCGCGCAACGCCAGCTCGATCAACTACGACATGGACGACTACGCCGGCGTGGTGGTGGGCATGCTCAAGGAGTTCTGCGACGCGCAGAACCTGCCGCACCCCAACATCTTCTCCGAAAGCGGCCGCTCCCTGACCGCTCACCACGCCATGCTGGTGGTGCAAGTCACCGACGTCGAGAAACACAACGACGACGTGCCGGTGATCGAGAACAAGGAAAGCCTGCCGGAAACCGTGCAATGGCTGGTTGACCTGCTGGGCCCGACCGACATTGAAATGGTCACCGAAACCTACTGGCGCGCCACCCACTACATGAGCGACGTGGCCGCCCAGTACGCCGACGGCAAACTGACCCTCGCGGAAAAAGCCCTGGCCGAACAGTGCTACTTCGCCGTGTGCCGCCGCCTGCACAACTCGCTCAAGGCCCGCCAGCGCTCGCACCGCCAGGTGCTGGACGAACTCAATGACAAGCTGGCCGACAAGTACATCTGCAACTTCTCGGTATTCCAGAGCCTGCCGGACACCTGGGCCATCGGCCAGGTACTGCCGATTCTGCCGCTGCATCGCCTCGACGAAGAGCCGCTGCGCCGTGCAGTACTGCAAGACCTGACCTGTGACTCCGACGGCAAGATCAAGCAATACGTCGACGAGCAGAGCATCGAGACCAGCTTGCCGGTGCACGGTTTGAACGAAGGCGAAGATTACCTGCTGGGCATCTTCCTGGTGGGCGCCTACCAGGAGATCCTCGGGGACATGCACAACCTGTTCGGTGACACCGACTCGGTGAACATCTACCAGCGCGACGACGGCACGGTCTACAGCGCTGGGATCGAGACCCACGACACCATCGAAGACATGCTGCGCTACGTGCACTTGTCGCCGGAGGAGTTGATGACCCACTACCGTGACAAGTGCGCCAGCGCGAAGATCACGGCGGCGGAGCGTACGCAGTTCCTGGATGCTTTGCGCCTGGGCCTGACCCGCTCCTCGTACCTGTCTTCCTGACTTATCAGATGCGCGGCGCCTCATCCACGTCATAACGGTCGCGCAGCGGAACGCCCATTTCCTCACGGAGGGCGTTTTCCGTGAAGGGATAAGGGTTGACGTTGGTCGCTGGAGTGTTGGGGTTATTGTCAAAGTCGAAAGGCGTGGCATCCGTGGGAATTCCAACCACTTGGTATTCCTCGTTGTTTACGGTTCTCGGCACTCCGCTTCTGAGGAGGGGGGCTCCATTAGCGTCCTTCAGGATTTGTTTGCCAGGTATGCCCGTCCCTGTGGCTCCATTGAACGCGTGAGCGAGTTCATGATGGAGCGTAATCTCCGGGGAGATGGAAAAGGTCTGGTCAAAGTCAGCGGGTTCGAAAACGATTTCGGGCTGGGTCGAAACTGAACCCGGTTTGTTGTCTTTTATATAACCAAACTCAGGGCGGAAAGGGTCTTTCCTGAGTTCAGCGTTTGAGGTGTACTCATTCCTGAATCCGTAGGCGCTAAAGCCTGGGGTGTGCGATTCGGTAAGGACGATAGGCCTATGCCCGTCTTCAACAAATTGATCCATGGCTTCGAGTGCTTTTTGACCCGCTGGTGAGGCTCTTAGTCGGTCTATAACATCTTCCGTCTGTTCTATGAATTGTTCTGTACCTTTTATTACCAGGCCTTTTCTACCGCTCTCGGAATATGTAACAGGGATGATTTTAGAGTTGCCTTGGTTGTTAATTGTGTCGGTAGACTTGGCATAGATCTTATCGTTTTTATCATAAGAGTTAATGGCGTCGGCGCCCTCGCCGCTATAAAAGGTAGTCCGGTAATAACCACTCAGTGTGTCATTGCCCCTTCCCCCGTTTAGTACAACCTTGCCAGGCCCAGCGTAAAGATGGTCATCTCCCCTGTCGCCGTTGAGGAATAACACTCTGTTGGCAGGACCAAAGCCTGCATACAGGTGATCGTTTCCTTTTCCTCCCGATATCGCAGCGTTGCCCGTGCCGGCAGTAATTGTGTCGTCGCCATCACCGCCAGTTACCGCCATATCGCCGGTGCCCAAGCGTATGTGATCGTTTCCTTTTCCACCGATCACGGTCCCCACTCGCCCATTTGAAACAATATCGTCATCACCGTCGCCGCTGTTTATGTGCATTTCGATGTTGACGTACTTGTCGACGGTAATACGGTCATTGCCTCCAGCAGTGTTGATCCTCAGTGAGTGCGCGTTGTTGTTTGCTGTCAGTGGGAGTTTGTAGTCTTTGCCATTGATACGCGCGTTGAGCTGGTGGTTTGCGCCTACGGTAATACTGACGTTGTCAGCCCGGTCGGAGGTGGTAATCAGCACTCTGCTGACATCGGGCACACGCTTGCCTTGAGGGTCTGTTTTATAGGTTGAAATCTGCTGGATCTTGGTGTTTCCATCATCCGCTAAAACGCTGATATGTGGGGTGCCGACCGGTTCCGCCGGTGGAGTGACGCGTGGTGAAAGGGGGGCTGCGGTTGCTGGTGTCGGGAGTATATTCATTCACAGACCTACCTTGGATGAGAGGTGATGTTTGACCTCGAAGGTGTAAATGCTCTGTGGTCTGCTCCCCGAAAAACAGCCAAGCTGTTTTGTAACAATCAACAGATAGCCCGCGTTCTCAGGGTTGGCCGAGCCAGCGGTCCTGTTTGTTCAGTCGCCACGCAATCGCCCACAACGTCAGACTGCGCACCGCCATAAACAGCAGGAACGTTATCCACAGCCCGTGGTTCCCCAACCCCTGCAACGCCCAGGCAAGCGGCAGCATAATCAGCACCGTCAGCAACATGCCATTGCGCATCTCCCGCGCGCGGGTCGCGCCGATAAACAAACCGTCCAACAAGTAACTCCACACCGCAATCAACGGCAGTACCGCAAGGTACGGCAGGTAGAGATCGGCGGTTGCGCGCACGCTGGGGATATCGGTCTGCATGGCGATAAACAGGTGCCCGCCGAAGGTAAACAGCAGGGCGAAGCCGAGACTGGCGATCAGCGACCAACCGCAAGCGACCACCAGTGAGCGGCGCAGGGCCTGGCGGTCACGGGCGCCGATGGCGTGGCCGCACAGCGCTTCTACCGCGTGGGCCAAGCCATCCAGGGCATGGGCGGTCAGCAACAGCCCGTTGAGCAGCAGGGCATTGGCCGCGACGGTGGCGTCGCCCAACCGTGCGCCTTGCACCGTGATCATGAAAAACACCGACTGCAGCGCCAGGCTGCGGATAAAGATGTCGCGGTTGACCGCCAGCAGCGCGCGCCAGCTTTGCCAGACCTTGAGCGCCGCCCAGGCGATATGCCCAGGGTAGGCGCGCAGGGCTTTTTGCGTGAGGGCCAGGCCGAGCAGGGCGCCGGTCCATTCGGCAATCACCGAGGCCCGCGCCGAGCCGACCACGCCCCAGTCCAGGCCCAGCACAAACCACAGGTTCAGGGCGATATTCACCAGGTTAGTGGTCAATAGAATCGCCAGCGGGGCCCGGGCGTTTTGCGTGCCCAGGAACCAGCCCACCAAGGCATAGGTAGCCAGGGCGGCGGGCAGGCCGAACAGGCGGGTGTGGAAGAACTCGCGGGTCAGTTGATTCAACTCGGCGGAGGGCTGCATCCACTCCAGCGCCAGGTGGCTCAGGGGAATGCCCACCGTGCCCAGCACCATCGCCAACCCCAGTGCCAGCAGCAGACCTTGCAGCAGGATTTGCCGCAGCGCCGCGCCATCATTGCGCCCGGCGGCCTGGGCGGCAAACCCGGTCGTGCCCATGCGCAGAAAGCCCATGGCCCAGGCCAGGAAGGTATACAGGCTGGCCCCTACGGCCACGGCGCCCAATTGGTGGGCGTGGGGCAGGTGGCCGATGACCATGCTGTCCACCAGCGCCACCAGCGGTACCGAAATATTCGACAGAATCATCGGCGCGGCCAGGGCCCAGACACGGCGGTGAGTGGGGCGATGACGCCAGTCGGTGAGTAAGGTGGACATGCGGGCTCCTTGGGGGAGCGGCATTGTAACGCTGCCTGGGCAGCATCGCAGACCCAATGTGGGAGCAGGCAAGCCAGCTCCCACAGCAGGTCCCAGCGTTGTGGGTGGCAATGTCGGCATGATGAAGGCTCATGGCTGCGCTGATGAGCTTTCGCTTCTGGCCAGCACGCGAGGCTGAGTTAAATACCCGCCTTCTCCTCAGAACAGCCAAACTCCATGGATAACTCCGATATCGCGATCACCCTGGTCCTGATCTCCGCCTTCATGCACGCCACCTGGAACGCTGTTGTCCGAGCCGGCAGCAGCCGCTTCATGACCCTGGCCATCGTCGATGGCACGGCGCTGGTGATCTGCCTGGCGGCGCTGCCGCTGGTCAATGTGCCGAGCCTGCAAGTCTGGGGTTATGTACTGCTCTCGGTGATATTGAATACGGTCTATCGCCTGTTTCTGATCAAGGCCTATGAGACGGGCGACTTCGGTCAGGTCTACCCGGTGATGCGTGGTGTGCCGCCGGTGCTGGTGGCGTTGTTTTCCTACTTTCTGCTGCATGAGCAACTGTCGTTCCAGGCGATGGCCGGGGTGTTGTTGATTTGCCTGGGGATCATCAGCCTGACATTTGTGCGCAGGATGACCGCGCACATGCTCAAACCAATCCTGATGGCGGTGGGCGCTGGAGTGTTTATTGCGTCCTACACAGTGGTGGACGCCAAGGGTGTGAGAGCCAGTGAAACGGTGCTGCAATACATTATTTACCTGACGGTGTTCCAGAACATTCCTATCCCGCTGCTGGCGTTTTGCAAGGAGCGTGCGGCACTTGTCCAAACCATTGGCAGTCATTGGCGAGTGGGTGTCTTGGGGGGGGGGGGGGTTACCTGGCATCCTACGGCCTGGTGTTGTTCGCGCTGTCGCTGGACGCGGTGGCCAAGGTCTCAGCGCTGCGGGAAACCAGTGTTATTATCGGCGCCATTATTGCCGCGCTGTTCTTTCATGAACGGTTCGGCTGGCGACGGATGCTCTCGGCGTGCGTCATTGTTTGCGGGATCATCCTGATCAAAGTGAGCACTTGATGGCTCAGCGTCCTCCACCTACTGCGATGCTTCAGGCTTTTGTCAGCGCCGCGCAAACGGGCAGTTTCGCGCGTGCGGCATCTGAGCTTAACCTCACCGCCAGTGCCATCAGCCATCAAATTGCGGGCCTGGAAGAGTGGTGGGGCGTGCAGTTGTTTGAGCGGCACTCACGTGGCGTCAAGCTGACGTCGGCAGGGCACGCCTTGTTGCCGGTCACTGATGGGTTTTTCAAAGGGCTGGAGGCGGCGTTGCAGGTTCTCAATCCGCGCGAAGCCCAACCGTTGTACCTCTCGTGCACCTCTTCACTCTGTTCGACCTGGCTGATTCCCAGAGTGCATGGCTCGCATACTGACGCCTCGTTCAATCTCGACCTGGTGCTGACCAGCGCAGATATGAGCCCTGCCAGCCTGGGTGCTCATCAATTTGATGTCGCAGTGGTCATAGGTGGTGGGGACTATCCGGAGCATCATGTCGAGTTGCTGATGCGCGATGCGGTGTTTCCCGTATGTTCGCCGGCGTTTTATCGCGAGCATGGCGATATTGCGCCGAAGGATATCGCCCGGTACCCATTGATTCACCGGGCGGATGATCAGATCTGTCCGGGGTGGGAGAGTTGGTTTGCGTTCCAGGGGGTGGCGGCGCCCCCGTATCACCCTGGGCCTCGGTTTCCGGATTCGAGCCTGGCTATAAGCCTTGCGGTCAAGGGGGGTGGGATCGCTCTGGGCCGGACGGCGTTGGTATACGACTAATTGGAAGAGGGGGCGTTGGTTGCCTTGAGCAGCCCGGTGATGATGTCGCCGGCGGCGTACTACATTATTTGCCGCAATGGTCGACAGTCCGAGCCGGCCATCGCCCGGTTGATTGAGTGGCTCAAGCTCAGCGCGGGTGAATTTTTGCGGGAGGTTGGGGCGAGGCATCCGCAAATAGCGGGCGCTGGAGCATTTCAGAGGTAGGGTTTGACCTGACTTGGCCTGCACGCAGAACCAAATCGCCCTCCGTCGGTCAATGTGATCGCCACCATAACCCGCTTCACTGGCGCTGATATATAGTTCCCCCCTCAGACACCCTCACAACGAGTGCCCTATGCTTAACAAAGGATTGTTCCTGGCCTGCACGCTGGCCCTGCTGAGCGCCTGCGATTCTTCCGACAAACCAGCAGCCCCAGCAGCCCCTGCGGCAGCGGTGACGGCGCCGGCCAAGGCCGCGGTAGACGTGGCGACGCTCAAGCAGCGTTATGCCGGCCGTGAGTTAAGCGTGGTGGACGTGTCTGAGGTGCAACTGGATGGCGCCAGCACCTTGTCGGTGAGTTTTTCGATTCCGCTGGACCCGGACCAGAAGTTCGCCGACAAGCTGCACCTGGTGGACAGCAAATCCGGCAAGGTCGACGGTGCCTGGGAGCTTTCCGACAACCTGATGGAACTGCGCCTGCGCCACCTGGAGCCCCAGCGCAAACTGGTGCTGACCGTGGACGCCGGCCTGCGTGGGGTGAATGACGCCAAGCTCGCCGCCGAGTACGTCAGCCGCCTGGAAACCCGCGACCTGCAAGCCACCGTCGGCTTCGCCAGCCGTGGCACCCTGTTGCCCACCCGTCTGGCCGAAGGTTTGCCGGTGATCGCGCTGAATGTCGACAAGATCGACGTCGAATTCTTCCGCATCAAGTCCGAATCGCTGCCGGCGTTTCTCGCCCAGTGGGGCCGCAATACCAGCCTGCAAAGCTATGAATCCCGCGAACTACTGCCCATGGCCGACCTGGTGTACGGCGGCCGTTTCGACCTCAATCCTGCGCGCAATACCCGTGAAACCCTGCTGCTGCCCATCGCCGGCCTCAAGCAACTGCAACAGCCGGGCGTGTACCTGGCGGTGATGCGCGCCTCGGGCACTTACAACTATTCGCAACCGGCCACGCTGTTCACCCTCAGTGATATCGGCCTGTCGGTGCACCGTTACGCCAACCGCCTGGATGTGTTTACCCAGGCGCTGGAAGGCGGCAAGGCACTCGATGGCGTCGAGCTGGAAATCCTCGATGCCGAAGGCCGCGTGTTGGGCCAGGGCAAGACCGAGAAGGGCGGCCACGCCGAACTGCCATTGCCGAAAAAGGCCCAGGTACTGCTGGCCAAGCAGGGCGAGCAAACCAGCCTGTTGCGCCTCGACAGCGCAGCGCTGGACCTGGCCGAGTTCGATATCGGTGGCCAGCCCGCGCACCCGCTGCAATTCTTTGTGTTCGGCCCGCGTGATCTGTACCGTCCTGGCGAAACCGTGCTGCTCAACGCCCTGCTGCGCGACAAGGACGGCAATGCCGTCAAGCCGCAGCCCGTGAGTGTCGAAGTGCGCCGCCCGGATGAACAGGTCAGCCGCAAATTCGTATGGGACGCCGATGCCTCTGGCCTCTATCAGTATCAGTTGCAGTTGGCCGGCGAAGCGCCGACCGGGCGCTGGCAGCTGGTGTTTGACCTGGGTGACGGTAAGCCGCAGCTGTATGAATTCCTCGTCGAGGACTTCCTGCCCGAGCGCCTGGCCCTGGAACTCAAGGGCAGCGACACGCCGTTGAGCCCGGCGGACAACGCCGTTATCCAGGTCAACGGCCGCTACCTCTACGGCGCCCCGGCGGCGGGCAATCGCCTGAGCGGGCAAGTGTATGTGCGCCCTCTGCGCGAGGCGGTCAAAGCCCTGCCGGGCTACGAGTTTGGCTCGGTAACGGAAGAAGAGCTGAGCCAGGATTTTGAACTGGACGAAAGCGTGCTCGATGCCCAGGGCCAGGAAAAGCTGACCCTGGAAAGCAAATGGAGCGAGGCCAAGTCGCCGCTGCAACTGATCGTGCAGGCCAGCCTGCAAGAATCCGGCGGGCGCCCGATCACCCGCCGCCTGGTACAGCCGGTATGGCCGGCCGAGCAACTGCCCGGCCTGCGCGGCTTGTTCGATGGCAAGGAGACCGATGGCGATGGCCCGGCGGAATTCGAAGTACTGCTGGCCAACCAGCAAGGTGACAAGCTGGCGGCGGACAACCTCAAGGTCCGCCTGATCCGCGAGCGCCGCGACTACTACTGGAACTACTCGGACAACGACGGCTGGAGCTATCACTACAACGAGAAATTCCTCAACCTCGATGAGCAGACCGTCAACATCAAGGCCGGCGATACGGCCAAGGTCAGCTTCCAGGTGGAGTGGGGCCCTTACCGCGTCGAAGTCGAAGACCCACAGACCGGGTTGATCAGCAGCAAGCGCTTCTGGGCTGGCTACCAGGCTCAGGACAACACCGAAGGCGGCGCCGTGCGCCCGGACCAGGTCAAGCTGGCGCTGGACAAACCGGCATATGGCGATGGCGATACGGCCAACGTCACCGTCACCCCGCCGGCAGCCGGCAAGGGCTACCTGTTGGTCGAATCCAGTGAAGGCCCGTTGTGGTGGCAGGAAATCGAGGTGCCGGCCGAAGGCAAGAGCTTTGCAGTGAAGCTCGATCCGAAATGGTCGCGTCATGATCTGTATGTCAGCGCGTTGGTGATCCGTCCCGGCGAGCGCAAAGCCAACATCACCCCCAAACGCGCCGTGGGCTTGCTGCACCTGCCGTTGGATCGTACCCAGCGCAAACTGGGCCTGACCCTGACTGCACCGGAAAAAATGCGCCCCAAGCAGCCACTGACGGTCAAGGTCGCGGCAAAAAATGCCGATGGCAGCGTGCCGAAACAGGTGCATGTGCTGGTGGCGGCGGTGGACGTGGGCATCCTCAATATCACCGAGTACCCGACCCCGGATCCTTACTCCAGCCTGTTCGGCCGCAAGGCGTATGGCGTGGATCAGTTCGATATCTATGGGCAGTTGATCGAAGCCGGCCAGGGCCGCCTGGCCAGCCTGGCCTTTGGTGGTGACGCGGCGCTGGCCAAGGGCGGTAAGCGCCCGGACACCAGCGTCACCATCGTCGCCCTGCAAAGCGCGCCGGTGACCCTGAACGAGAAAGGCGAGGGCGAAGTCAGCGTCAATATCCCCGACTTCAACGGCGAGCTGCGCCTGATGGCCCAGGCCTGGAGCGATGACCGCTACGGCATGGCCGAAGCCAAGACCGTGATCGCCGCGCCCTTGATTGCCGAGCTGTCGGCCCCACGCTTCCTCGCTGGTGGCGACCAGACGCGCCTGGCGTTGGACCTGTCCAACCTGTCGGGCAAGGCGCAGAAGCTCGATGTGCAACTGACCGCCGAAGGTCAACTGACCCTGCTGGGCGAGCCATCGCAAAGCGTGCAAGTGACCCAGGGCCAGCGCACCACCTTGCAGATTCCAGTGCGTGCGCTGGGCGGTTTTGGCCAGGGCAAGATCAAGGTTACGGTCAACGGCCTGGACCTGCCGGGCGAGAACCTGCCGGCGTTTACCCGCGAATGGACATTGGGTGTGCGCCCGGCTTATCCGGCGCTGCTCAAGCAATACCGCGCAGTGCTCAAGGACGAAGCCTGGAGCCTGCCGGACAGCGAACTGGCCCTGTTTGAACCGGCCGGGCGTGAGGCGCTGTTGAGCCTGTCGAGCCGCCCGCCGTTGAACCTGGGCGAGCAGATTCGTGCGCTCAAGGCCTACCCGTATGGCTGCCTGGAGCAAACCGCCAGCGGCCTGTACCCGTCGCTGTACGCCGACGCCGCCGTGCTGACGCGCCTGGGGTTGACCGGCGAGCCGGATGCCGAGCGCAAACGCAAGATCGAACTGGGCATCGAGCGCCTGCTGGGCATGCAGCGCTACAACGGCAGCTTTGGTTTGTGGGGCGCCGATGGCGAGGAAGAATACTGGCTGACGGCGTACGTCACCGACTTCCTGCTGCGCGCCCGCGACCAGGGTTTTGCCGTACCGCCTGAAGCGCTGAAAAAGGCCAGCGAACGCCTGCTGCGCTATGTGCAGGAACGCAATCTGATTGAAGTCGACTACAGCGACAACGCCGACCACACGCGCTTTGCCGTGCAGGCCTACGCCGGGCTGGTGCTGGCGCGCAGTCAACAGGCGCCGCTGGGCGCATTGCGCAGCTTGTTCGAACGCCGCAGCGATGCGCGTTCCGGCCTGCCCCTGGTGCAGTTGGCGATTGCCTTGCAGAAAATGGGCGACCAGCCGCGCGCCGACCAGGCATTGCTTGCCGGTTTGGCGGTCAAGCGCAAAGCCAATGAATGGCTGGCCGACTACGGCAGCCCACTGCGTGATCAGGCGATGATCCTGGCCTTGCTGGAAGAAAACGACCTGGCCAAGGGCAAGCGTGAAGAGCGCCTGTTCGAGCTGTCGGACCAGATGGCGGCCAGCCCATGGCTGTCGACCCAGGAGCGCAACTCGCTGTTCCTCGCCGGCCGTGGCCTGCTGGGCAAACCGGAAACCAATTGGACGGCGCAGTTGAGCAGCGGCGGCGAAACCCGCGAGCTGAACAACGGCCAGTCCGGCCTGAAGTTGGAAGGCCCGTTGCTGGCTTCACCGCTGACCCTGCGCAACCCGGGCAGCGAGCCGATTTACCAGCAACTGAGCATCTCCGGTTATCCACAGCACGCGCCGGTAGCGGGTGGCGAAAACCTGAGTATTCGTCGTGAGTACCTGGGGATGAACGGCCAGCCGCTGAACCTGCAAAACCTGCGCAGCGGCGACCTGGTGCTGGTGCACATTGCGGTCAGCGCCAACAAGCAACGGGTGCCGGATGCACTGGTGGTCGACCTGCTACCAGCTGGCCTGGAGCTGGAGAACCAGAACCTGGGCCAAAGCGCCGCCAGCCTGGAAAACGCCAGCAGTCAGGTCAAGGAATGGCGCGAGTCGATGCAGAATGCGTCGATCAAGCATCAGGAATACCGCGATGATCGCTATGTGGCCGCGCTGAACCTGGACGGCTACGGCACCACGCACCTGCTGTACCTGGCCCGCGCTGTCACGCCTGGGACTTATCGCGTACCGCCGCCGCAAGTGGAGTCGATGTACCGGCCGAACTGGCAGGCAGTGGGGGATACCCCAGTGGATATGGTGATCAAGGGGCGTTAAGCGCCTTCTGTAGGAACTGGTGCTGCCTTTAATGTGGGAGCTTGCCCGCGATAGCGGTTTTTCAGCCGATGTATTCGGCGACTGACACACCGCTATCGCGAGCAAGATCGCTCCCACAGGGTCTGTATTTAATGCACAACCCAACTGAGCAGCCACAACCCCAGCATCAACCAGATAATCCCCATGATGATCGAGGCCCGCATAAACGCCCGGACTGCCGAGTACAGCAGCATCAGGCCAATGATCAGGGTGATGATGCTGATGATCGAGGTGTCCATGCCCAGGGTGCGCGACAGGCCGTCGATAAAGTTGCCGCCGGCATTGGTCAGGGCGCCGAACAAGCCGCTGAGCCCATCGACGATAAAGCGGATGACCGAACCGAGCGCCTGGCCCAGCCATTCGAAAAAGCTTTCTACCTGCATATGAGTTTCCTGATGAAAGGGTGGGCGTATCTGCCGGACCTGAGCCTTTGGTCGCCAATCCCTTGGGCGAGTTCCCTAGAAGCATAGAGGTTTGCCCGTTTGAATTTGCGAATAGTTGCACGCGCTACCCTGGGTAGCCTGCTGGTGGTGATAGCCCTGCTGTGGCTGGCCGACCGCCTCTGGCCCCTGCCGTTGCCCAAGGACGATCTGGCCCGTGTGGTACTGGCGGAGGACGGCACGCCGTTGTGGCGCTTTGCCGATGCCAACGGCGTATGGCGTTACCCGGTGGCGACCGATGAAGTCTCGCCGTATTACCTCGATGCGCTGCTGACCTACGAAGACCGTTGGTTCTACCAGCACCCCGGCGTCAACCCGCTGGCCCTGGTGCGGGCGACCTGGCAGAACCTGACCGGCGCGCGGGTAGTGTCTGGCGGCAGCACCTTGTCGATGCAGGTGGCGCGCCTGCTCGATCCCCATTCGCGCACCCTGCCGGGCAAGTTGCGCCAGCTGTGGCGCACCGCGCAGCTGGAGTGGCACCTGTCCAAAGACCAGATCCTCAACCTGTACCTCAATCGCGCGCCCTTTGGCGGCACCTTGCAGGGCGTGGCGGCAGCCAGTTGGGCGTATCTGGGCAAGTCGCCGCAACAGCTGACCCACGCCGAAGCAGCGTTGCTCGCGGTACTGCCCCAGGCACCGAGCCGTCTGCGCCCGGACCGTCACCCGCAGCGCGCCCAGGAGGCCCGGGACAAAGTGCTGCGGCGCCTGGCCGAGTTCCAGGTGTGGCCGCAATCGGCGGTCGACGAAGCCCTGGAAGAACCCCTGTTGCTGGCGCCGCGCCTGGAACCCAGCCTGGCGCCGCTGCTGGCGCGCCGCCTGAACCGTCCCGACAGCCCGCCGCTGATTCGCACCACTCTCGACGCGACCCTGCAACGCCGTCTCGAAGACCTGCTACTGGGTTGGCGCGCGCGGCTGCCGGAGCACACCTCGGCCGCGATCCTGGTGGTCGAAGAAGAAAGCATGGCCGTGCGCGCCTACCTGGGCTCGGTGGATATCAACGATGCGCGGCGCTTTGGCCATGTGGATATGATCAGCGCCCTGCGCTCGCCGGGCTCGACCCTCAAACCCTTCCTGTATGGCATGGCTTTGGACGCGGGGCTGATTCACTCCGAATCGCTGTTGCAGGATGTGCCTCGGCGCTATGGCGATTACCGGCCGGGCAACTTCTCCATGGGCTTTACCGGCGCGGTGCCGGCCAGTACGGCGCTGTCCAGCTCGCTGAACCTGCCGGCGGTGCAACTATTGGAAGCCTATGGGCCCAAGCGCTTTGCTGGCGAAATGCGCATCGGCGGCATGCCCCTGGCGCTGCCGGCGCTGGCTGAGCCGAACCTGGCGTTGATCCTGGGCGGCGCCGGCAGCCGCCTGGAAGACCTGGTCGGTGGCTACAGCGCGTTGGCCCGTGACGGCAAGAGCGCGGCCATCCGTTTGCAGCCCGATGATGTGCTCAAGGAGCGGCCGTTGTTATCGCCGGGTTCGGCGTGGATTGTGCGGCGCATCCTCAGTGGCCAGGCGCGGCCGGACCGTGATCCCCGGGCCGAGCTGGTGCAGCGCCCGGTGTTGGCGTGGAAGACGGGCACCAGCTACGGCTTTCGCGATGCCTGGGCCATTGGCGTCGGGCCGCGCTATTTGATTGGTGTGTGGATCGGCCGCCCGGACGGCACCCCGGTGCCCGGCCAGTTTGGCCTGGCCTCGGCGGCGCCGTTGATGCTGCAAGTGCACGATGTGTTGACCAACCGCGACAGCCAGCGCGGCATTACCGCGCCGGTTAAACCCGTGCCGATGAATGTCGGCGTGGCGGCGATCTGTTGGCCCCTGGGCCAGCCCATGAGCCGCAGCGACGCCAATTGCCGGCGCCAGCGGTTTGCCTGGACGCTGGACAACACCACGCCGCCGACCTTGCAGGCCCTGGACCAACCTTTGGGTGTCGGCTTGATGGAAACCGTGTGGGTCAATGCCAAGGGCCTGCGCGTGGCGGCCAGTTGCCCAGGCGCGGTATCGCGGGACATTGCCCTGTGGCCGGCACCGCTGGAACCGTGGTTGCCGAGGATCGAGCGGCGTGACGCACGCATCCCCGCGCCAGACCCGGATTGCCCGCCACCGGCGCTGGCGGCGTCGTCGCCGTTGTCGGTGGTGGGTGTGCGTGAGGGCGATCAACTGCGCTTGCCGGCGGGCAGCCAGCAGCAACTGCGCCTGAAGCTCTCGGCCCTGGGCGGCAGTGGGCGGCGCTGGTGGTTCCTCAATGGTGCGCCGCTGGGCGACAGTGCCAACCAGGACAGCATCAATGCCAGCCTGGAGCAGTTGGGGCGCTATCAACTGAGTGTGCTCGATGAGGCGGGGCAGACGGCCAGGGTTGAGTTCAGCGTGGTTGATTAAAATCGCCATCGCAGGCAAGCCGGCTCCCACAGTTTGATTTGTTAACACCGTCCAATGTGGGCGCTGGCTTGCCTGCGATAGCGCCCTGACAAGCACCGCAAATTTATTTGCCATCCCCGCCTTTGAGCCTGAAGCTATACCCCTTCAGGAGCGCCCCATGAATCTCGAACACCTTACCGAACGCATGCATCGCATCCGCGATAACAACGACTGGAAACAATTCCACAGCCCGAAAAACCTGGCCATGGCCGCCAGCGTAGAGATGGCCGAGCTGGTGGAGATTTTCCAGTGGCTGAGCGAAGACCAGTCGCGCCAGTTGCCCGCCGACAAACTCGCCCATGCCGGCCAGGAAGTGGGGGACATCGTGCTCTATCTGCTGCTGCTCTGCGGTGAGCTGGGCCTGGATATGGATCAAGTGGTCAGCGCCAAGCTGGCCGACAACGAGCGGCGGTTTACCCATGAGTGATCGCCATTTCGACCAGTTGGCTACGCGCTTTGCCGAGAAGATCTACGGCGGTGCCAAGGGCGCGATTCGCCTGGCGGTGTTGCAGGCCGACTTGACCGAGGCCCTGCCGGAGCGGCCGTTGCGCGTGCTGGATATCGGCGCCGGCCTGGGCCATATGTCGTTGTGGCTGGCCGAGCGCGGGCATCATGTGACCTTGGCCGAGCCCGCCGAGCCGATGCTCGAAGGCGCCCGCCAGCGGTTCGCCGCAGCGGGGCAGAGTGCAACGTTCATCCAGGCGCCCTGGCAGGACCTGTTGGGTCAGCTCACCGAGCCCTACGACCTGGTGCTGTGCCACGCCGTGCTGGAATGGCTGGCCGAACCCCATGCGATCCTGCCGGTGCTGCACCAGTTGACGGCGCCGGGTGGCTGGTTGTCCCTGGCGTTCTATAACCGTGATGCGCTGATTTACCGCAACTTGCTCAAGGGCCACTTTCGCAAGATGCGCAAAAATGACATGGCCGGCGAAAAGCAGAGCCTGACCCCGCAACAGCCCCTGGACCCACGGGAACTGGCGGCGCAACTTGAAGGCTTGTGGCAGGTCGAAAGCCAGAGCGGGGTGCGGGTCTTCCACGACTATATGCCGGTGGAATTCCAGGCCCGCGCCGATTTGCAGGACTTGTTGGAGATGGAACTCGCTCACCGTCGTCACCCAAGCTTTGCCGGACTTGGGCGTTATTTGCACTGGATCTGCCGTCCGGTTTAAGCGGCCCAGTCTGCGGAGATCGAAATGAAGCGCTGTGCATTGATCCTGCTGTGCCTGGGGCTGGGGGCCTGCTCCAGCAACAACCCGTATGTGGCGGCCTCCAAGCCCATGCCGCCGGCGCCTGCCCAGGCGGCCAACACCTTTGATGCCAGCGCCTACCCGGCGCCGGTGCGTGACTACGGTGCCTATCGCAATTGGGCCTGGCGCAACGGCCAGTTGCCGGCCGGCTCGGCCTGGGCAGATCCTGCGCAGATCGCCGAAGCCGTCAGCGGTGCCCTTGACCAGCGTGGTCTGCGACCGGTGCATGACCAGCGCGCGCCGGACTTGCTGGTCAGCGCCGATGTGCATCTGGAAAAACGCCTGCGCCAGGTGCAGGACGATTATGGCTACGGCTACGGTGGCTACAACCGCTATGGCAACGGCTACGGCATGTACAACTCGGTGCCGATCGTGCGCACCTATGAAGTGCAAGTCGTGGTGGTGCGCGTCAACCTGTTCGACGCCCGCACGGGCCAGGCGGTATGGAGCGCCAGCGCCGAAACGGGCAGCCAGGGCAGCCTGAGTGAACGCGGCGATGCCTTGCGCCAGGCTGTGCAGAAGGCCATGACGGCGTATCCTCCCAGTTAACAGCTATTCTCATTTCAGGCTCGGTTTGCCCTTTGGAGAACTACCATGTTGCGTCGTATCGCTTTGCTCGCTTTTGCCGTGCTGCTGGGCGGTTGCCAGACTCATCAGGTCAATCACGATTTTGACGCCAGCCGCGACTTTGCCGCCTACCGCAGTTGGGCCTGGAAAGACCCGGCGTTGCAGTACCGCCCTGACGATCCGCGGATCAAGAGCGACCTGACCGAGCAGCGCATCCGCCAGGCGGTGGCCGATCAGCTCGATCAGCGCGGCTTGCGCCCGGCAGCCCCCGGGGCCAAGGCAGACCTGAACGTGCAGGCCTACCTGATCGTCGAAGACCGCCAGCAGCAAGTCACCACCAACTACGGCGGCGCCTGGGGCGGCCCGTGGAATGGCTACTGGGGCGCACCGATGTACAACGAAACCCGCAACGTCACCTACAAGGTCGCGACCCTCCAGATCGACTTGCTCGACGGCAAGGACGGCAAGCTGGTATGGCGCGGCAGCGACGAACAGATGATGAGCAACTCGCCCAGCCCCCAGGACCGCAGTGCAGCGATCCGGGCGACAGTGACCAAGGTGTTGTCCAACTACCCGCCACGCTAAGTTGTACTCGGTCCGTGTAGGGCCGCTGCATCACTGCGATGCGGGCGCTGCGGTTTAACAGGTACACCGAGGCGATCCCTTCGCAGCCTCGCCGGGGCTCGACAGCTCCCACATTCGATCTGTGTTTCCAAGACAGAGGTGCCGCGCCTCCCCTGTGGGAGCTGTCGAGCCCCGGCGAGGCTGCGATGGGATCGCCTCCGTACACCCGATCCACTGAGGTGCCCGCATCGCTGCAATGCGGCGGCCCGACAAGCCCGCGTCGAGCGCTGTTTATTTCCGTCAGTCGCCAAAGTGGCGACTTGCCAGCGCACCTGCCAAGCCTTGTCTACACTGCTGTTGACTACAGGAGAGTAAGCGCTCGGCAGTTCGCCGGCAAAGGAGTGCTCGATGTCTCCCCGACTTCGTTCTGGCCAGCGTGGCGCAATCGGTCTGGTGTTCGCCGGCACCCTGGCCTTGGCCCTGGTGTTTCTGTTGCTGGTGGTCGATAGCGGCCGCCTGTACCTGGAAAAGCGCAAGCTGCAGGCCGTCGCCGACACCGCCGCCCTGGAAGCCGCCAATCGTGGCGGGCAGTGTTCAGGCAGCACCACCGCCGTCGATTACGCCAAGCAGAATGCCACCCGTAATGGCTTCACCGTTGTCGCCAACGACAGCAGCCGCGCATTGGCGGTGACGTGTGGGACGTTGCTGACCAATGCGGCCAATGTCCGTGTCTTTACTGCAGATGCCACCAAGAATGAAGCCATCCGCGTCGTTGCTACCCGCACGGTGACTACCGGTATCGCCAACGGGGTCTGGAGGTTGTTCAGCGGTACGTATAACGCTAATACGACATTGACCGCGACGGCAGTTGCGGCGCTGGCGACTCCGGTGGCCGCACTCACAATCCGCAGCACGGCAGTCGTTGTCGATACAGCCAACAAGGCTTCCACTCTCAATGCTCTGTTCGGAGGGTTGTTGGGCGGTGGCCTGAACCTGTCGGTGGCCGGGTGGAATGGTTTAGTTAATACCAACATCTCTCTACTGAGTTACCTGGACCGGCTAAAGCTCGACCTGGGCCTGACAGCGGTCGGCTATACAGAAGTTCTTGGCAATACCGTCGGTGTTGGTCAGCTCATTCAAAGTGCAATCAATGTATTGGACCCCACCAATACATTGGCCGCAGATGTGACGATTGTCGGCTTGAACGCGCTCAAGACGGCGGCGGGTGCCACTCAAGTGGTGTTGGGCGATATTCTGCAGATTGCGAGTGGCACGGATGTGGCGTCTCTGGCAGTGAACATGCGGGTGTTTGATCTGATCGAAGGTTTTGTGCAACTGGCCAACAAGAAAAATGGCCTGCTGGCTAATGTTCCGATCAACGTGCCTGGAGTGGCGCAAATCACTGCGACCGTTCAGGTTTTACAGCCGCCTCAATTATCTGCGGTCGGCAATCCAGCCAAAGCTGTAGCAGCGGGGCATAATCCTGAAACCGGTCCGAATCGTATCTATGTGCGCACGTCTCAATTGCGGGTTCTACTCTCGGTCAACTTGCCCGTAATGAACACAGTCCTGGATCTGGTGAACGGGGTGACTGGATTGGCAGGGCCACTGGCAAATACGGTGGGTGCACTGCTACAGCTGAATGTTGTGGGCGCGATCAATGCGCTGACGTGTAGCTTGGGAGCACTGTGTACTTCGCCCAACCTGCAGATTCTGCCTCCGCCTGTCCGTGTGGATATTGCGGTGGAAGCCGCCAGTGCCAGTAGTTGGGTGACAGCCTACAGCTGCGCAAGTCCTACCAATAAAAGCCTGACAACCAGCACCAATACCTCGCTGGTCAATTTGAAACTGGGTCAGGTTGATGGCTTGTCCAGCATTTTCGGCAGCAGTCAAACTCCGCCCCAGATGGTTGTGAAACCATTGAAGGTCGTGGATATCGGTACCGAGTCATGCCGCCGCTTTTTGATATTCAACGACTGCAACGCCCGTGTTCCCTCCGTGGGGGGGGGTATTGGGTTATCTGCCAACATTGATGTGGGTGGGAGTAAAAACCTTGCCCATACATACCTGTCTCCCAATTTGCCGGAAATTTCGCAGCCACCGTTTTATTACGCTTACACCACTAGCAATATCGTCAGCGGGCTCACAGACCCGGCCAAGGGGACGGCAGCAGGTCTTGTTCTAAATATGTACGGCCCACAGCCCGGAAATGAAAACTTACTAGGTAATATCATTGGTGGTCTTGGAACCGTGTTTAACAGCGTAACTTCCCTGTTGATCAATACCATCAAAACCACACTGACACCGTTGCTGGACTCGCTGATCAACACCCTATTACTAGCCTTGGGCGTCGACCTGAACAAAGTGGATGTAGGTGCCAACCTGAGTTGTCAATCAGGCCGCGCCTACCTAGTCATCTAACCCCCCACCCACCACCGGCAACTCCACGCAAAACCGCGCCCCATGTTCACTGTTGGCGACGCTCAGGCGTCCGCCCATGTTTTCCACAATGCCGTAGCTCACCGATAACCCCAGCCCGGTGCCGACGCCAATCGGCTTGGTGGTGAAAAAGGGCTCGAAAATCCGCTCCAGCAGCCGTGCATCAATGCCGCCGCCATTGTCTTCGACCCAGATGCGCACATGGCGGCTGTCGTGTTCGCTATACAGGGCGATCCATGGGCGAAAATCGTGGTTTTTTTCGTGTCGCGCCATCAGCGCATCGCGGGCGTTGACCATCAGGTTGATCAGTACTTGCTCCAGTTGGTCGACATGGCCGTTGACCTGCACCTTGAAGTCCATGGGCGTGATGCGCAGATCCACACCTTTACCGCGCAGGCCTTCGCCCAGCAGTGATTGCGTACCTTCCACCGCCTGTGCCGGGTCGAAGGGCTGTTGCTCGACCTCCGAGCGGCGGCCGAACACGCGCATGTGGTCCACCACCCTGGCCGCACGCTGGACCTGTGCATCGATGCGCTGGAGTTTTTCCGTCAGGTAGTCGAGTTGCACGTCGCCGTTGCCCAGGCGCTTGAGCACGTTGGCGATGGCCATACGCATGACGTTCAGCGGCTGGTTGATCTCATGGGCCAGGCCGGTGGCCATCTCGCCGAGGGTGGCCATTTTCGCGCTTTGGGTCAGTTGTTGCTGGGAGCGGCGCACTTCGGTGTTGTCGCGGCCCACGGCCTGGACTTCCTGCAACTGGCCGTGCTCGTCGAACACACCACGGTCGGACCAGACCCACCACGCATGTTCGCGTCCCGGCAGTTGCAGGCTGATTTCGGCGGTGCTGACCGGGAATTCCGGGCTCAGTTGGCCGATGCGTTTTACAAAGGCGTTGCGCTGTTCGTCCGATAACCAGTGGCCCAGGTTGATCCCTGGCAATTGGGCTGGCGTGCATTCCAGGTAGTTGGCCAGGGGCGTGTTGCCGAAGGTCAGGGTCAGGTCCGGGCGGTAGCGGCAGATCATCGCCGGCGAGTCTTCGACGAGGAGGCGGTAGCGCTCTTCGCTGTCCTTGATCTGTTGCGCCGCCAGGGTGGCTTCGGTGACGTCCAGCCACAGGCCGACGGCTTCCACCGGCAAGCCCAGGTCGTCGCGCAGCAGCTTGGCTTCGTCCAGCAGCCAGTGGTAGTTGCCCTGGCGATCGCGTACGCGGTAGCGGCTGCGCACGTTGCCTTCGCGTAGCAATTGCCGGGTGCGTTCGAAGTACAGGTCGCGGTCTTCGGGGTGCACCCATTCCACGGAGGTGTCGTGGGTGCATTCGGCCAGGGTCCAGCCCAGCAGCGGCAGCAGACTGTCGCTGAAAAATGCCGGGTGCAGCGCGCCGTTGACATAGCGCTGCACGTAGATCACCGCCGGTGAGCTGGCGATCAGGTTGTCCAGGCGGGCATGGGCGGCGGCGGCCTGCAGTTGCTGGTTCTTGATGTCGCTGATATCGAGCATGAAGCCGATCCAGCGCCGCTGCTCGCCGGCGCCCAGCACCTGGCCCTGGACGCGGTACCAGATGGGGTTCTGTTTGGCGTCGCTGCGCAGCAGGCGCACGCTGGCGAGCAAAGGTTTGCCCAGGCTTTGCAGGTCTTGCAGGCGGCTGTTGAGTTCCTGGCGGTCGGCGGGGTGGATCAGTTCCAGCCAGTTGGCCAGCACCTGTTTGGTCGGTGCATCTTCCGGGCTCAGGCTGCGCATCAGTTGGGGGGCCAGCAGAATCTCTTCACCGTTGGCCAGCAGTTCCCACCAGCCGGTGCCGAGCAGGCCTTGCAGGGCTTCCACCCGCTCCAGTTGTTGGTGATGGCGCTGCTCGCGCAGGCGGCTGAGCAAGGGCGCGGCGAGGGCGGCGGTGAGGTTCAGCCAGTCACGCTCGCTGACGTCGGCGTGGCCGCTGTAGAAGCCGCACAGCAACCACGCGGCGACCCCCTGGCTATCGCGGTACGGCACCAGCAGGCCCTCGGCATTGCCAAACACGCTGTGCAGGCGCGGGTGCTCGCTACGGCCCTGGAGGGTTTTCAGGCTTAGCGGGGTGTTGCCGTTGAGGCTGTCCAGGCAGGTGCCCAGGCGCTGCCCAGGCGTCCACAGTTGCGGCGCGTCATGGGCGCTGTAGCTGCTGTAGACCAGCCAGTCCTGATCCTGCTGGTCGAGCAGCACCATCGCCGCGCAAGGGATACGCCAGCGCTGGGTCAGGCTGCGCAGGTGCTCGCTGAACACTTGCGGCAGGCGCGACAGGCTGCACACGCGCAGTTGTTCGCTCATCTGGCTGGCGAGCAGATGGTTCTGCTCGCGCTGCTGGGCCAATTGCCGGCCCCTCAGCAGGTCGCTGATATCCAGCAGGCGCAGGATCCAGCCGTCGCCATCCGGTTCGATCCAGCCACGGGTATGCAGGATGGTCTCGGCGGCGCCCTGGAAATCCAGGTCCAGGCTGTGCCGCTGCCAGTCGGCGGGGGTGCCTTCGATGCTCAGGGCGCCAGGCAGGCACAGCAGGTCGCGCAACAGCGGGTGAGCCTGGGCATTAAGGTGACGGGCTAACTGTGGGTGCAGCGCGCGGCTGATATCCAGCACATGACCTTGATGATCCAGGCGCAGGTGCAAGCCTTGTGCGGGTGGGCTGGCGGGCGTCTCCAGGGCCTGGGCGCTGTTGCGGCCGAGCAGCCTGCCGAAGATTTTGTCACCGGAGTTCAAAATTGCAGGCTCGACTGGGCGTGCAACGTGGTCGGCAGCCGAGGCACCGTGCCAATGCCCGGCAGCACAATAAACGGCAGGACGTTCTTCAGGTTGGCCGAGGGGTAGTTGATCTCGACGGTCAGCACGCCTGCGGTGTAGGTCGGATTGATATGGGCCGTCTGGAACTGGAAGGTCGCTGGAATCCACTGCAATTGGCTTTGCACGGTCTGGGTCGCCCGCAGGATGAGCGCTGCATTGTAGTTGGGGGTGCTGGGGTCCAGTGCCACGCTGCGGCGCACGGCCTCGGCGGTGGCCTGGTTGAACGACTGCAGCAGCAACAGTGGCAGGCTGTAGCTGACCATGGCATAGAACACGGCAAAAAAAATCACGAACACCGCGGCAAATTCGATAGCGACGGCGCCTTTTTGCTTTCTAGGGAGGCTGGTTTTCATCACTGCGACTACCCTGACTGCTACTACCTGCTATCAGCATAGAATCAATCAGCAAAAAGGGACGGTTTTTACGTGATCCAAGGCCTCGTGGTATTTGTCTGGTTGGTGGTGTGTGCGCAGCAGGATATTCGCCAGCGGCAGATTGCCAATCGCCTGACCCTGGGCGCGCTGCTGCTGGCACTGTTCTATCTGCTGTGGAGCGGCAGCACGTGGCTGGGTACTTCCAGGGCGCAAGGGCTGTGGGCGTTCTGCCTGGCCCTGCTGTTGACCCTGCCCGGCTACGCCCTCGGGCGCCTGGGCGCGGGCGATGTGAAGATGCTGGCGGCGTTGGCGCTGGCGTCGAATTCGACCTACCTGTTGTGGTCGCTGATCGGTGCTGGCGTAGCCAATGTCGCCTGGCTGGTCTATGGGCCGCGGCTGCTGCCCCTTGCCAGTCAAGGTGTTAGAGCGCGCCTGGGTTACCTAGTGGTGGACCCGTCAAAAAAGCTGCCTTTCGCACCGTTTCTTTTAGTGGGTTTTAGCCTGGCCTGGGCGTGGCTCCATTAGTCGTGGGCGCTCTGTATCGCTATGTACATAGTCGGAAAGTACGTCTACGTTTATTTATACAAGCAAGTAGGAAGGTTCTTCGCAACCGATAGGTCAATCTTTGGCTTGCCAGGCATGGAGTAGCGTGTGGACAAAGTTACATCTGCAGTAAAAGTGCTCGTGGTCGACGATCAGCCGCTGATTGTGGAGGAGCTTTGCGAATTTCTTGAAAGCAGCGGTTATCGCTGTGTTCCTTGTGAGTCCAGCCAGCAGGCCGTGCAACGCTTCAGTGACGATCCGCAGATCGGCCTGGTGCTGTGTGATCTGCATATGCCGGACATGGACGGTATCGAACTGGTGCAGGCCCTGCAGAAAATCGCCGGCAAGCAGCGTGCCTTCGAAGCCATTATGTTGACCGGTCGGGCCGACAAGCAGGACGTGATCAAGGCCTTGCGCGTGGGCATCTCCGATTACTACCAGAAGCCCATCAACCTCAATGAGTTGCTGGAGGGGTTGCAGCGCCAGGAAGCCGCGCTGGAAGAACGCCACAAGAATCTGCATTTGGGGAAGCTGAACCAGAAGCTGCAGTATCTTTCCGAGTCCATCGACGATTTGTACCAGGACCTGGACAAGGTCCGTCGCGGCCCGGCGCCGCAAACCGAGGGCGAAGGGGTAAGCGAGGAGGTCCTGGAAGTGCCGGCGATCTTCAATCAACTGTCACCCCGGCAACTGGATGTTGCCCGGCTGGTGGGCAAGGGCCAGACCAACTACCAGATTGCCTGCGAGCTGGGTATTACCGAGAACACGGTCAAGCTGTACGTGTCCCAGGTGTTGCGCTTGACCCATATGCACAACCGCACCCAACTGGCGTTGGCACTGTCGCCGAGCAACTCGGCATTGCGCCAGCGGGTGACGGCGCACTGACGCTTTGCGTACAGCCATGTAGGAGCGGGCTTGCCCGCGATAGCGTCGGATCAGCCAGGGCATGTATCGGCTGACATACCGCCATCGCGGGCAAGCCCGCTCCCACATTTCTCCAGTGGCTGTGGTTTATTTGCTGCCACCCGAGCTCCCGCCTTCGCTGCTTTCGCCGAACTTTTCGGGGATCGCGTATCTTTTGCTTTCCAGCAAACGCTGCATCGCCAGTTCGCGTTCGGCGGGCGTTGCTCTCTGCACCGTGGGCGAGGCGGCTTGCCCGTTGACTTGCAGCCCCAGCCAGTTTTCCGTTTCCTCCTGGGCCTTGGACGAGGGCCCCGGTTCGATGGCCATTGCCGTCAGGGGCAGGGCCAGCAGCGTCAGGCTGGCGAGGTAATGGAATTTCATCATCGGCTCCTTCAAGCGCTTACTTGATTAGTACAGGCGGTGCATCGCTGGCCGCCGCGACCTGGTCCTTGGCCGCAGGTATGCCGGCAGCCTTGAGTTTCTCGGCGCGGGCCTGGGCCTCGCTGACCTGCTCGGCGCTCAAGCCCAC
Organism: Pseudomonas sp. DD1; assembly: GCF_044510355.1. Lineage (NCBI taxonomy): Bacteria > Pseudomonadati > Pseudomonadota > Gammaproteobacteria > Pseudomonadales > Pseudomonadaceae > Pseudomonas > Pseudomonas sp. DD1. The sequence continues at coordinate 583,895 of NZ_MSAJ01000029.1, forward strand.
CTGGCTGGCCAGTTGCGCGGCCTGCCCCCAGTGGTCCTGGTAGATCAACAGCGTCACCAGGTTGACCGCCGCCAATTGGTCGCTTTGCTTGAGCTCCATGGCCGTCATGAACTCAAAACGCGCCTCTTCCAGGCGCCGTTGATTGAGGTAGACCACGCCCAGGTCATTGCGGATTTTCTCGTTGGTGGGCGCCAGTTGCGCCGCCCGCTGCATATGGGCCAGGGCTTGGGCGTTGTCGCCCTGGGTCGCCGCCAATTGCCCCAGGCCGTGTTCCCCTTCGGCGGCCATGCAGGTGCCCAACAGGCTGCGGTACAGCGGTTGCGCTTCGCTGCGCCCGAGCAGGCGATAAACCTTGGCCTTGCGCTGGCGCACTTGCGGCAACGAGTCCGGCAGGCTTTGCAGGTTGGCCAGGCTGGCGTGCATCTTCCCTTCGTTGGCCATGTCGTCAGCCAGGTTCAGCGACAGCTCCTGTTCGGCGCTGGGCTTGGCGCAACTGCCCGGGGTCATCAATGCCGACCACGGCGTCTGGCCGTTACTGGCACAACCGCCGAGCATCAGCAGGCTCAGGCCTGCAATCAGTGCTTTCATCGAGTGCTCCTCAAAAGCTGCTCAGGGCCCGGGAGATCGCAATAAACGCCGGCCCCCCCAGCACAATCAATAAAGCGGGAAACAGGAAGACCATCATCACCACCGACATCTTGGCCGACATCTTCGAGATGAATTCCTGCAAACGGGTCAAGCGGCGATCATCGAGCAGTTGCTTGAGGGCCAGCAGCGACTTCATGGCACCGCCACCCTGCTGGATCAGTTGCTGAAGAATGATGCAGGTGTCGGTGAACTCATCCACGGCCAAGAGCCTGGCGGTCTTGCCCAGTTCCTCGCCCAGTTCCAGGCCCGAGTCGACCCGTGCCAGGATCAAGCGCAATTCCTGGGTCAGGGCGGGCAGCAGGCGCTGCGCTTCAACGCTCAACACACGCAGCGACTGCTCAACCGCCATGCCCGACTCGAACAGAATGCGCAGCAGCGGGATAAAGGTCGACACCTCGCGGGAGATTTGCTGCTGCCGGGCCTTGGCGGCACTGGCGAGGATGCGCTTGGGGATCAGGTAGCCCACGCCCAGGCCGAGCAGGGGGGCGATCCACGGGGAGTCGGCATTGGGAAAGATCAGGCTTTGTCCCACCAGCATCACCCCGGCCAGCAACAGCGGCACGCCAATCTGGCAGGCAGCGAAGATCGAGCGCTGATTGGCTTTGCGCCAGCCCACGCGGTTGAGCAGGAGCTGGGTTTCGTTATCCATGCTCACTGAGCGTTGGGCCAACTGGCTGCTGCCAAACTGGCTGAGCAGGTTGCCGAGACGGTCACCGCGCACCAGTTGGCCTTGCAGGCGTTGGTTGACCAGGCGTTCGCGGCGGCGCTGGTTCAGCAACTGGCCGGCGATCAGCACGAGCGCAGCCAGAAATAATAAGGCACTGATCAGCAGGACCATCTCAAATACTCCGCAACATGCGCCACATCGTCAGGCAGCCCAGCACCTGCATGCTCAGCGCGGCCAGCAGCATGTAGCGGCCGCTGTCGTCATTCCACATGGTCATCAGGTAGCCGGGGTTGATCAGCATGAAATAGCCCACCATCGCAATCGGCATGCCGGCCAGCACGAACGCGGTGACGCGTGTTTCGCCGGTCATGGCGCGCAATTGCCGGGCGCCTTGTTCTCGCTCGCGAATGACCTTGATCAGGTTCTCCAGCAAGTCGCTGGCGTTGCCGCCATAGCGATGGTTGACCTTGAGTCCCAGGGCGAGCATGCGGAACTCGTCCTGTTCGTAGAATTCGGCGAAATCACTGGCGGCCTCGGGCAGGCTGACCCCCAGTTGCACGTTGCGCTGAATGCGCCCCATGGCGGGCTTCAAGGGTTCCTCGGTACTGTCGATGGCCCCCAGCAAGGCATCGGCTAGGGTGCGCCCGGACTTCAGGCTGCGCACGGTATGGTCGAGCACCTGGGGCAGTTGTTCGATCATCCGCTTCACCCGCCGCCGATAGCGCCAGGCGATGTACAGCCGCAGTATCAGTGGCGGCAACAGAAGCATGGCGAGCAGGCCGACCCAGCTCCATACCAGAAACCCGAGGACTGCGCCCAACACCCAACAGGTCAGCCACAGGCCCAGGCTGTCGGTGGGTTTGCCCAGGCCCGCGCGCAGGAACATGCGCTCCAGGCCGACCCAGCGCCCGCGTTCTTCGGCCAGCAGTGGCTGGCCTGCGGCGAGCCGTTCCAGCACGCGGTCGGTTTCCGCCTGGTGCAGGCCACTGAGGAACAGGTGCAGCGACACGCCAATCAGAATCACGCAACTGAACATCAGGATGGCGCCGGTCATGGTGACGCTCCTATAGCGGCAGGGCGGATTCGCGGCGCAGCTTGTCACCCGCCGGGTTGAGGGCCTCGCGCAGGAAGCCAAAGCCGGTGCGCCGGTCATGACGGAACAGGGTGTTGGTGACATACACGTCATCGCGCACACCCACCACTTCCACCACTTCGCTGACGCAACGCCGGCCATCGGGCAGGCGGGTCAGTTGGATCACCACATCCAGGGCCGCGCAGATCATCTGGCGCAGGGTTTTTTCGGCAACCACGCGACCGGTCAGGCCCACCAGGGTTTCCAGGCGCAACAGGGCGTCCTGGGCATTGTTGGCGTGCACGGTGCTCATGGAACCGTCGTGGCCGGTGTTCATCGCGGTCATCACATCCAGCACTTCCACACCACGGATCTCGCCGAGGATGATGCGGTCCGGGCGCATCCGCAGGGCGTTGCGGATCAGGTCGCTGGCCTTCACCTCGCCGTGCCCTTCGGCATTCGGCGGGCGGGTTTCCAGGCGCACCACGTGAGGGTGGCCCAGTTGCAGTTCGGCGACGTCTTCGATGGTCACCAGGCGTTCGTGGGGGTTGATCAACTGGCTGAGAATATTGAGCAAGGTGGTCTTGCCGGTGCCGGTACCACCGCTGATCAGGATATTGCAGCGCTTGCCCACCGCTTCCTGGAAGAACTCGAAGATCGACTGGTCGATGGTCTGCATCGCCACCAGGTCGCTGCTCTTGAGCATGTCTTTGCGAAACTTTCGAATCGACAGGCACGGCCCGTCCAGGGCAATCGGCGGGATGATCGCATTGACCCGGCTGCCGTCGGGCAACCGGGCATCGACCATCGGCGATGACTCATCCAGGCGCCGGCCCAGGGGGGCGAGGATGCGTTGCATAACCCGCTCCACATGGTGGGCGTCGATAAAACGCAGGTCGCTCTGGTGCAACAGGCCGTCCCGCTCGACAAACACCCGGTGCGGGCCATTGACCAGAATCTCGGTCACCGACGGGTCACGCAACAGCACTTCCAGCGGGCCGAAGCCGGTCAGTTCATCGACGATTTCTTCGGCCAGGCGCTCCATCTCATAACGGGAAATCGCCAGGTGCATGCGGGTGATGTATTCGGACACCTTGTCGATGACAAATTGCGCCAGGGATTGGCGCGAACCTTCCAGCAGGTTTTTCCCCGACTCTTCGATGGCGTCGATGATGTAGCGGTGCAGCACCAGTTTCAGACCGTCGTGATCCACCGCGCTGTTAAGCCCGCGAGCGGGGGCGCCAAAGAGTTTTTCGCTGTTCATTTGGTTGTCCCCAACAGCCGTTCAAACCAACGGGTGGAGGGTTTTTGCAGGCCTTCGGAACGCTTGGCCAGGCGTTCACCGAGGGTCTTGAGGTTTTGCGTCAGGGGCTCCCTGGGCGCCAGGCTGAATAAGGTTTGCCCCTGGTTCTTGGCGTTCAGGCGCACCTCGGGGCTGAACGGCAAAACCGCGATGGCTTCCAGGGCGAAGCTCTTTTCCAATGTATCGGTATCCGGCGCGGCACCTTTGAGGTAGCGGTCCACCAGCAGCTTGGCATGATCAAGCTTCATGCCTTTTTCCCGCCAATGGTTCAGCACGGCCAGGTTGCGCCGGCAGTCGAGGACGTTCTGGTCGGTACACCACAAAAGCTTGTCGCAGTGGCTGACAAAGGTGCGCAGGGCTTCGCTGTCGCGCTGGCCGGTGAGGTTCACCACGATGTGCTGGAAGTGTTGGCGCAAGGCACTGAGCAGCATGTACAGCTCGGCGGCGCTGGTCATTTCCAGCGGTTCGTCGTTTTCGGTGTAGGCGAGGATGCGCAGGCCGCCTTCGGTGGCGGTGAAGGCGCTGTTGATCAAGGTGGTGTCCAGGCGGCGCAAATGGCGCAGGGCATCGCCAAAGTTGAACGAACTTTCCAGGCCCAGCAGCGCCAGGCTGTCGCCACGGGGCAGGCCCAGGTCCAGCAGCAGGGTCTCTTGCCCGCTCTTCTGCACCACCATCGCCAGGTGGCTGGCCAGCAGCGCGCCGTCGGCATTGCCCTGGGTGCCATACAGTACCGTCAGGCCACCCAGGTGCGCATTGTGGGCGACTGGCGGCAAGCGTTTATTCAAGCGCCGCACCAGGCCGGCGACCTCACTGGAACGTGAGCCGTAGGCGACAAAATCCCGCGCCCCGGCGCGCATCGCGTTGAGCACCAGTTGATTGTCCATGCCGTCGCCGAGGGCGACGATGGCCAGCATCGGCTTGGCTTCCAGCGCGCCCTCGATCAAGGCGCTCTGGGCGACCACATGCTCGCGGTCCAGGCCGACGAACACCAGGTTGGCGAAGGTTACGTCCACCAGGGCCAGCAGTTCGTCGAGGCTGCCGCCACCGGCACTGACCACTTGGCCCAGGGGCGCCAGGGCCCCCTGCAGCCATTCCAGGTCGGTGGTGTTGCGGGTAATTGCCAGGAACGTCTGGCTCAGGCTATCGCTCATTGGGAAAGTCCTGTGTGTCGGTCGAAGTTGCCGTTTTCCAGGAAGTACAAGCGATACCAGTTGGGGTCGTAGTTGCGTAGTTTTTCACCGGGCAGGGACGGCAAACGGGCGTTGGCGGCCAGGGGTTGGACCAGGTGCGGGGTGACGATCATCAGCAGCTCTTTTTCCTCGCGGCTGACGTTGCTGTCACGGAAAAACGCGCCAAGGATCGGGATATCGCCCAGGCCAGGAAACTTGCTGATGGTGGAGCGGTTGTTATTGCTGATCAGGCCACTGATCACAAAACTTTCGCCATCGGCCAGGGAGACCGTGGTGTCGGTGCGGCGCACGGTCAGGGCCGGTACCTGGATGCCTTCTAACTCCAAGGCGTTGGCGTAATCCAGCTCGCTGACTTCCGGTGCGACCTTGAGGGAAATCCGCGTGCGGTCGATCACGGTGGGGGTCAGGGTCAGGCGGATACCGAACTCTTTGTACTCGATGGAGATCGTGTCGCTGCCGGCACTCGGCACCGGGATCGGCACTTCGCCGCCGGCAAGAAAGGTCGCGCTGTGCCCGCTCATGGCAACCAGGCTCGGACGCGCCAGGGTATAGGCAAAACCGCTGCGCTCCAGGGCGTTGATCATCGCCGAAAAGCGCCCGCCGCCGATGCCGATGTTAAAGCTTTCGTTGTCCAGCGGCAGGGCCCCCCCGGCTGTGCGCGGGCTGCCGAACAGGAAGTTGCGGGTGCCGCCAAAGATCGACGTACTGGCCTCCTTGAGCTTGGTGCGGCTGACTTCGACAAAGCGGATATCGGTCTGCACCTGGCTCGGCAGGGACGGGTCGTCGGAGGGCGACAGGGCCAGGCTGGTCAGGGTCGAGGTGGCCTTGCCCTTGACGAACACCATGCTCTGGCGCGGCGCGCTGGAGCAGTGGGTCCAGACCATCAGACTGGTGGCGCCAGAGGCAACGCCGGTGAGCAGGAACGCACGATTCCCGTTGAGGTGCACGTCGGCGATTTTCGGGTCGCCGATGGCCAGGCGGGTAATAGGCACTGGCGATTGCAGGGTTTGTTGCAGGCCTTCACCGACCTCGACCACGGCCGGCAAGGCGCCCAGGTTGCTGCAGCTGTCGGTGGCGGCGAACGCCAGGCCCACAGGCAGGCTGGACAGCATCAGTGCCCAGGCCATTTGAGTGAACGCAGGTGCAAAACGTTGGCGCATTCAAGGCGTCCTTGTTCAATCAGGGATTTTGTTGGGTCGCTTGGTTACCGCGTATGACCTCGATGCCGGAGCGCCGGGGTTCGCTGGCGCCTGCGGCCTGGGCGACTCTTTTCGGCGTACCGAGCATGGCCAGTTGGGTGAACTGGTACAGCTCGCGATTGGCGCTTTGCAGTTTGGCGAAGGCCTCGTTGTCCCCGGCCCAGTACTGGCTCAGCAATTGTTCATCGGCACTGCGCACCGCCAGACGCAAGGCGCCGACGCTGGTGGCCAGCATCAAGCGGCTCATCAACTGTTCCGGCACCGCCAGCACTACCGTCCGCGGCGGGCCTGCCTGACGTTGTGCCTGGCGGGCTTTTTCTTCATCGGTAGTGGGCGGCGCAACGGCGGGCTTGCCATCGTTGGTGGGGCCCAGGTTATCGCCCACACTGAGCAGGCGCAGGGCTGGCACGATGATCTGCGAGGTGGGCTCCGGGTTAGTGCCTTCCGGGCGCAGGAACAGCAGCACATCCACATAATCCCCAGGGCTCAACTGGCCTGCGGCACCGATGACTTCATCGACGGCCACCGCCAGGGCGCGTTCGTCAGGGCGGATCATGCGGGCCAGTGGGCCACCGGCATTGAAGCTGGAATCGTCCAGCCAAGTGCCAGCGCTCAGGGCTCTCAAGGGCGTGCGGCCGATGGCCTGGTCGAGGCTGGTCAAGCTGCCGGCGGGGGCGGTGCGCAGCTTCTCCAGGGTCAGGTCGGTGGCGGTGAGGGCAACATACGGTGGCACATCATGGGCCAGCACCACCACCGATTGGCGGGTCTGGTCTTCGACGGCGGCGACGGTTTTTTCTACAGAAACACCAGAGGGCGCAGGCTCTGCAGCCGGCTCAGGCGGACGACTTAGCACCAGCCCCCAATAGCCTGCAAACAACGCACCGATTAATAACAACCCGGCCAGGATCATGCTGACACGACTGTTCATGAAGGCTCTCCCTATCCTGTTGCTTGCACTACGGGCCCGTTTTTCCTAACGAGTTGATTTCGCAACCAGGCAGCTATGAACATCTAACGATTTCGCTATTTGACGGTAGCCGAGCTAAGACAAAATGCCATTAGCCACCACGATTTATTTTGGAACCCTCGCGCATTGCCTTAGACGCACAGGTTTATGGCGCCAAAGTGGCGGCTAATACTTTGTGATTAATCCGTTCTTACAGTTGTTGAGGTGGGTTTTGTTGACAATGCTCTAGTGGCACGCGGCAATCACCGTGCAGCACTGCGATATCAGCGCAAGCAAGCGCAAAGGAGAAGTCATATGTTCCTTACCTTCATGATGAAACTCTACGTTCAACTCCAACTGTTCTTTCATCGCAAAGAGGGGGCGACGGCGATTGAGTACGTGATTCTTGTCGCGGTTATTGCGCTGGTCGTGCTGGCGGCCGGGCAACTGCTTGGGCCTCAGATCGCGGACATGTTCGAAAGAATCGGGGATGCCTTGAGCTGATTGGCAATAGAGCCTTGAGCAAGCCCATCAGTGATTGTCTTGGAAGGTATTGCTCATGAACGCTGTTGTTGCGAGCCGCCAGCAGATCCTGTTGGTGGATGACGAAGAAGAGGCCCTCGTGGAACTGGCGGAATCGCTGGGAGACGAGGGCTTCGTTTGTTTCTGCGCCAACTCCGTTACGGACGCATTGCAGGAACTGACACTGCATCCTGATATTGCGCTGGTCATTACCGACCTGCGCATGCCTGAAGAAAGCGGCATTTCCCTGATCAAGCGCTTGCGTGAGCACACCTCACGCCAGCACTTGCCCGTGATTGTCATGTCCGGTCATGCCGAAATGGATGATGTCAGTGACATGTTGCGGTTGCAGGTCCTGGACCTGTTTCGCAAACCCATCTATCTGGTTCGGTTGATCGACACTCTGAACAATCTGTTTCCCCGGGCGTAGGGAACAGTTGGCCTGTCCGTAGCGCCCTGCTGAGGAGATGCCCTATGTTGCCTGCCCTGCTGCTGAGGATGTATGCGTGGTCGATGCTGTTCTGGCGCCGGCGGGACGGTGCGACGGCTATCGAGTATGTGATTTTGATTGTGGTGATTGCGTTGGTGGTGTTGGCGGCTGGGAGGTTGTTGGGGCCGCAGATTGAGGCGTTTTTTGGCAAGGTGGGGGATGCGTTGACCTGAGTGCGATGGCCATAGGTATCTACACTGGGTTTGTGTACATATCCGTTGCTGCGGTCACGGCGGCTGTTGGTTCCGCCCTTACGGCGGGTCACCTTCGAAGAGCGCGAAAGTAACCAAAGCGCTTTTGCCCCACCACTCGGTGCCTCGCCTAGGCTCGGCATGCCCGCAGTCAGGCATTGCTCCGTGGGCCCGCCGCGATCGGCCATCCATGGCCGTATCGCGGCTACCCCGGCATCCATGCCGGGGTGCCCACTGCGCAATACCTGCCTGCGGCCAGTGTGGTTTAACGGGGCGCCTGAGATCAAGATCAAAAGCCAGATCAAAAGCAGAGCCACAACAACAGAGTCAGAGGGCGAAGCTGCGTTCCCTGTGGGAGCTGGCTTTTCGGGTCGCTACATCGCCGGCAAGCCGGTTCCTATAGCTGATAGCTAAAACTCAATGTATAGCGCGGCCGCCGGTTAAAGCTATCCAATGCCATATCGGACATCGGCTTGGCCGCCTCCAGCGCGATGTTGTAGTACTTGGCATCGCCAAAGCGCACGCCAACGGCGGCGGATGACATGTCGCTGTCCTTGACCGGCAGGTTGTTGAACCAGGCCTTGGCGCGGTCGAGCACGACGTAGGGCTGCACGATTCTTACCCAATCGCCGGCGCGGTTGTAGCTGTAGTTCACCTCGTAGGCCACCCCCCAGCCCTTGTCGCCCGAGCCCTGGTCATCCGGGTAGCCTCGGCCGAAATTTTGCCCACCGAACACCGCACGTTCGCTGTCGGGCAAGGTGTCGTCGCTCCAGTACAGCGCTGCCGAGAGCACGCCTTGCCAGTTGTCGAAGAACTTGTCGCTCTGCACCCCGGACAGGCGCAGGCGGAAGAAGTCCAGGTCCGACTTTGTCCCCTCCAGGTCACTGCGCGTGTGGGCTCCCAGGCCGTCGATGCCCTGGTACAGGCCGGCGCTGAGGATGCGCAGTTGGCGATTGTCGGCCTTGCGCCAATCCCCTTCAAAGGCCAGCGCACGCAAGTCGGTTTCTACGTCAAAGCGTTGCGGGTAACCCACCAGTTGATAGCGAGTCTTGTCGTTCACCCCGTAGAAGCGGGTGCCGAGGGTCAGGGACTCGCTGGGCGAGGCGATCAGTGGGTGGCTCAGGCCGATGGAGAAGCGGTCGTTCTCGCGGTGCGGCTTGAGCGAGAAGCCGCCGTCGAGGCGGATATGGGTGCTTGGGTCGCTGCGGTAGCGTGCGCCATACAGGCTCAGTTGTGTGCCTTCGGCGTTGATGAATTGGCTGTAGTCGAGCCGGTAGTAATGCTCTTTGTCTTCACCCGGCGGGAACAGGCCGCTGAGGCTCACTTGTTCGCCCATTGCCGTGTGGGAATTGCTGGTGCCGGCGATCAAGGCTTGCAGGCCGCCACGGCTGTCGTCGGTCATGCTCATGCTGCTGGTAAAGGGTTTGCGGCTGGCCTGGATGTTCATATGCGCGGCACCATCGGTGGTGCCCGGTGGCGGTACTTGCGCTTGCAGCGTGACGCCCGGAATGCGCCCCATCAAGGTGGTATAGCGCTCAAAGGTCTTGCGGGTCAGCGGGCGTTCGGCCTGGAGTTTTTGCGCCAGTTTGTCGACGTAGGCCGAGACCGAACCAATGTCGCCTTGTATCTGGTAGTCCTTGATATAGCCCTCGACCAGCACCACGCGCACCAGGCCCTGTTCGAAGCGCTGGTCGGGCAGGAACGCGTAGGACAACAAGTAGCCATCCTGCTGGTAGCGGCGGGTGATGCTGCGGGTCGCTTCGATCAGTTGCGCGAGGTTGGTTTCACGGCCAATCAACGGCTCGAACACCTGTGCAACGTCCTTGAGCGGGTACACCGTGCCGCCTTCGATCTGCAGCTTGCGGATGGTGACTTTGGTGTCCATCAGCAGCGGTTGCGCTTGTGCGGCCGGGGTCTCGGGTAGCTGGGTCTGCGGCGTCACTGGGCGGTAGGCGTCGGCCGGCAGGTTGGGAACCGGGAGATTGCGAATGGTGTCGTTGCTGTTGAGGAAGCTGGGTAGGGTCTCGGCGTGGACGTAGGCGCTGAGGGTGAGCAATAACAACGGGGTCAAGGCGCGCATAGGACACTCCATGGTCAAAACTGCAGCGGCATTTCGCAGGTTCCCACCGGGCTCTTGGACGCGGTTGGGAGTCCAATAAAAAAGACGAGAGACCCATTGGAATCTCTCGTCTCAACCAAGCGTAGGCGCTGTAGGGGAGGCCGTCTAATGGCCAGGTGCAATTCTTCTATTTGCCGGTCAGGCCCTTGAGCAGGCCGCCTACGCCGGTGTTTGCAGTGGCCGATCCAGACGCCGTGGCGTTGGCGTTGATGTTCAGGCCGCCGAGCAGGCCACCGCCACTACCGCTGGTGCCGCCGGTGACCAGGCCACCCACTGAGGAGACCACTCCACCGACTGCGTTGACGGTCTGACCCACGGTGTTGGTGATCGGGTTGGCATTGGCTGCGGTGATGTTGCCGCCGAGGCCGCTGACTGCGCCGCTTACTTGAGTCACCAGGCCATTGACCGGTGCACCGATGCCGGTAGTGGTGCCGATGTTTTGGGTCAGGCTGCTGATACCTGAAGTCACAGGGTTCAGCGCCGCGCCCACATTGTTCGCAAGACCTGCGACCGGTGCGGTTGCCGCCGTGTTGGCGACGCCGTTGCCACCGATCACTGTGCCGAGCGAAGCCACCGTATTGCCCAATGCGCCACCTGCCACACCGCCCGCGCTGACGGTACCGTTGGTGTTGCCCGCATTCAGGCCGTTACCGACGTTGGCCACCAGGCCGCCCACCAGTTCAGGCAGACCGGAGGCTGGGGCGCTGCCACTGCCGGTTCCGGCAGACGGTGCGACATAACCACCTGCAGTGCCTGCTACCGCACCGACACCGCCGAGTACCGTGCCCAGGGCACCGGTCACCGGGTTGCCTGTGCCACCTGCGCCTGCCACCTGGGTGCCGAGGCCGGTGGCGGTAGAACCGACTTTATCCAGCAGGCCGTTGACCGGGTTGCCCAGGCCAGTGGCTTTGCCCAGATTGCCCGTGGTGTTTTCCACCAGCGAGACCACAGGCACCAGCACTTTGCCGCCCAGGGTGTTGGTGACCGATCCCAGGGGACCGGTGGTGCTGGCAGTGCTCAAGGTATCGCCGAGCATGGTGACCGCCTGGCCGACTTTATCCACCAGGCCACCGGCGGCCCCACCGACGCCGCCAGTAAGGCCGCCGACTACTGGGATACCGCCCAAGGTGGTCGACAGGGTTTTACCGGTGTTCGAAACCCCGGTGCCCAGGTCGGCAACGCCGTTGGCCACGCCGGCCACGGTAACGCCCAGGGAGTTGCTGTTAGTGCCCAGGGAACCCAGGCCATCGCCGACGCCAGTGCCGATGCTGCCGACCGCGGTACCCACGCTGGTCACCAGGCCACCTGCCGTAGTGCCGACTACTGGAACGCCGCCAACGGTTGTGCCGATGCCACCAATGGCTGTGCCGACATTGCCGAGCGTGTCGCCCAGGTTGGCTGCAATCTGCCCAGTGACCAAGGGGCTGGTGGTCGAGCCAGTGCCGCCGCCAGTACCGCCACCTGTGCCGCCGCCAGTGCCGCCGCCGGTACCGCCACCTGTGCCGCCGCCGGTACCGCCACCTGTGCCGCCACCTGTGCCGCCGCCAGTGCCACCGCCGGTACCGCCACCTGTGCCGCCGCCAGTGCCACCGCCGGTACCGCCACCTGTGCCGCCGCCAGTGCCACCACCGGTACCACCACCATCACCACCGCCGGTACCTGCACCGGCATCCGGGGAGGAGGATGCGACGCTGCTCTTATGACCGCCACCACCACTGCTGCAGCCTCCCAGGCTCATCGCCAGAATAAGGGCCAATGCAGTACTTGCCTTCCACAACACGACTTGAGTTTTCATGATGAGTTCCTTAGCACCTGGTACAGCCTTTGTTGGTTTCGCTAGTTCGCCCGTTCTTCAGCGAGCAATACATGCGTCCGTTGTGGCTATAACAGTCCTCGGTACTCTTTGTCGCAACGCTCAACTTGGTATTAACGATTTATATACAGGCAGGTTTATTCGTCTTGGTGACTAATACCAAAGGTATATAAGACGGCTTTTTGTTTGGGGTGATGTGTTTTAAATCAATGGCTTAAATAAGCTTGCGGGCTACCAATGACCCGCTATAACTTAGGGTGTATATATACAATTAATCAGCAAATTACCCCGGTTTCAGGCAATCGGCTGCCAATTCCCGAGCATATGTTCGATGTCGCCATCGCCCTTGAGTTGCAACTCGCCGCCGGAGCCGGGGGCACTGCTTAACAAGATGACCTGTCCAGGCAGCCGCACAGGTTTCTTGAACTCAACGTAGATCTCGATATTCGCCGCCGGCAGATGTTCATGCAGGGCCGCGACGGTGCGCGCCTTGTTCCACAGCCCATGGGCGATCGCCTGGGGGAAGCCGAACAGCTTGGCAGTGAGGGCGCTCAAGTGGATCGGGTTGTAGTCGCCGGATACTCGGGCGTACCGCCGACCGATGTCGGACGGCGCCTGCCAGCGGGTCAGTTCGCTGACGGTATTAGTTGTTGGCAGGGATTGCTCCGGCGTCTCCCCCTCGAGTTTCACCCCACGACAGAGCATTCGACTTTCGCCTTCCCACAGCAAGCCCAGGGAATCCTCGACGGTGGTGATCAAGTCAAAGGTCGCACCCTTGGCATGGGGTTGCAGGTTGCGCGTATGCACACTGACCCGCACCTCGCTGACCCCGCCCATGGGGCGGAATACGCGGATACGGTTGCTCAGATGCACCAGGCCCAACAGTGGGAAAGGAAATTCCCGGGCTGTCAGCAACTGTAACTGCAGGCCGAACGCCAGGATGTGCGGATAGGTCGCCGGCAGCATTGGGCTGTCGGCAAACCCGCAGACCTTGCGATAGGCCGCCACTGCCTCGGGATTGACCTGCACCCGGCAGTGCAGCCCAAAGTCGGGCAGGGTGGTGCCGGTAATTTTGCGCTTGAGTGCGGCGCGCCAGTACAACGGTGGCAGCGCCGGGCTGCTGGGTAATGTGTGCCACAGCATCGTTATGCTCCCAGCAGGCTTTGCCCGCACACCCGCAACGCCTGACCACTGACCGCCCCCGAGCCTGGCTGGCCTAGCCAAGCCACTGCTTCTGCAACGTCCTGCGGCAGGCCGCCCTGGCCCAGGGAGCTCATGCGCCGCCCGGCTTCACGCAAGGCGAAGGGAATATGCGCAGTCATCTGGGTCTCGATAAAGCCCGGTGCCACCGCGTTGATGCTGATGCCGCGTTGCGCCAGCAACGGCGCCCAGGCTTGGGCCAGGCCGATCAGCCCGGCCTTGCTCGCGGCGTAGTTGGTTTGCCCGCGATTGCCAGCGATGCCGCTGATGGACGCGAGCAATACCACGCGGCCATTGTCGTGCAGGGTGCCGCTGTCGAGCAGGGCCTTGGTCAACACTTGCGGGGCGTTGAGATTGACCGCCAGCACCGCGTCCCAGTATTCCGGGGTCATATTGGCCAGGGTCTTGTCGCGGGTGATGCCAGCGTTGTGCACCACAATGTCGATGCCGTCCGGCAATTGCTCGATCAATTGCGTGGCCGCGTCATCGGCGCAGATATCCAGGGCAATGCCACGCCCGCCCAACCGTGCGGCGAGGGCGTCGAGATCGGCCTTGGCTTGCGGCACATCCAGCAACACAATTTCGGCACCGTCGCGCGCCAGGGTTTCGGCAATCGACGCGCCGATGCCACGGGCAGCTCCGGTCACCAGGGCCTTGCGCCCGGCCAGCGGGCGCGTCCAGTCGTGCACCTGGGTTGGGCAGGTGCTCAGGCGCAGCACTTGGCCGCTGATATAGGCACTTTTCGGCGAGAGGAAAAACCGCAGCGCACCTTCCAACTGATCCTCGGCGCCTTCTGCGACATACAGCAGTTGCAGGGTGCCGCCGTTGCGCAGCTCCTTGGCCAGGGACCGGCTGAAGCCTTCGAGGGCGCACTGGGCGCTGGCGGCAAACGGCTCGTCGAGGCTTTCCGGGGCGCGGCCGAGAATCACCAGGTGTGCGCTGTGGTCGAGATTTTTCAGCAGCGGCTGAAAGAATTCGCGCAGTTGCTTGAGTTGGTCGGTGTGCTGCAAGTGGCTGGCGTCGAACAGCACCGCCTTGAGCTTGGGGCCATGCCCGGGAATCCACGGCGTGGCCTGCAACGGTTCGGGGCCGTAGCTGTAGATGGCCTCGGTGAGTTTATTGGCAAACCCCTGAACCTGGGCCGCGAGCGGGCCGCCGCCCAACAGCAGGGCGCCGTCCACCGGACGCAGGCGCCCGGCCTGCCAGCGCTCCAGGCGTACCGGGGACGGCAGGCCAATGGCCGAGACCAGGCGGTGGCCGAGGCTTGAGTTGGCGAAGTCGATATAACGGTCAGACATGGAACGCTCTCCGGCTGCTGGGGTTCAAAGGGTGGACCATCAATCGGTGACAGTCGTTCCTAGTCTAGGCTCAGGATTGCACCTACCACCTTCAGGGAGCTTTACATGACTCAGTTGCGCCGCGTCGCGATCATTGGCGGTAATCGTATCCCCTTCGCTCGTTCCAATGGCCCCTACGCCACAGCGAGTAACCAGGCCATGTTGACCGCCGCCCTGGAAGGTTTGATCGAGCGCTACAACCTGCACGGCCTGCGCATGGGCGAGGTAGCCGCAGGTGCAGTGCTCAAGCACTCGCGGGATTTCAACCTGACCCGCGAATGCGTGCTGGGCTCGCGCCTGTCGCCACAAACCCCGGCCTATGACATTCAACAGGCCTGTGGCACCGGGCTGGAAGCGGCGCTGCTGGTGGCCAACAAGATTGCCCTGGGGCAGATCGAATGCGGGATTGCCGGCGGCGTCGACACCACCTCCGACGCGCCCATTGGCGTCAATGAGGGGTTGCGCAAGATCCTGCTGCAAGCCAATCGCAGCAAATCCATGGCGGATAAATTAAAAGTCCTGTTACAACTTCGTCCGCAACACCTCAAGCCGGAACTGCCGCGCAATGGCGAGCCGCGTACCGGCCTGTCCATGGGCCAGCACTGCGAGTTGATGGCGCAGACCTGGCAGATTCCCCGCGCCGAACAGGACCAACTGGCCCTGGAAAGCCACCAGAAGATGGCCGCGTCCTACGCCGAGGGCTGGCACAACGATTTGCTCACGCCGTTTCTCGGCCTGACCCGCGACAATAACCTGCGCCCGGACCTGACCCTGGAAAAACTCGCCAGCCTCAAACCGGCTTTTGAACGCAACGAAAAGGGTACCCTCACCGCCGGCAACTCCACCCCCCTGACCGATGGCGCGTCCCTGGTGTTGTTGGGCAGCGAAGCCTGGGCCAAGGAGCGTGGCCTGCCGATCCTCGCCTACCTGCGCGATGGCGAGGCGGCGGCGGTGGATTTCGTCAACGGCGCCGAAGGGCTGTTGATGGCGCCGGTGTATGCCGTGCCACGCCTGCTGGCGAGAAATGGCCTGACACTGCAGGATTTTGATTACTACGAAATTCACGAGGCCTTCGCTGCGCAGGTGTTGTGCACGCTCAAGGCCTGGGAAGATGCCGATTACTGCAAGACCCGCCTGGGCCTGGACGCGCCGTTGGGCGCCATCGACCGCAGCCGCCTTAACGTCAAGGGCAGCTCCCTGGCGGCCGGGCACCCGTTTGCCGCCACCGGTGGGCGTATCGTCGCCAACCTGGCCAAGCTGCTGGATGCGGCGGGCAAGGGGCGCGGGCTGATCTCGATCTGCGCGGCGGGCGGGCAGGGTGTGACAGCGATCATTGAGCGCTGATCTCGGCTATCATCCGAACGCCTTGGGCAATAACGGCTTTGTCGGATTAATCTGGCATATTGGATGCATTCTTTAGCAGATCAAAGCTCGTTACCCTCTCCCCGCTGTGCGAGGATTGCCGTATAACGAGTGCCATACGCGTGTTTGGTAATAAAGGACCCACAATAAAAGCTGATGAAGACTCCTAAACGCATTGAACCCCTGATCGAGGACGGTCTGGTCGACGAAGTGCTGCGCCCACTTATGAGTGGTAAAGAAGCAGCTGTTTATGTGGTGCGCTGCGGCAACGAGTTACGTTGCGCCAAGGTCTACAAGGAGGCGAATAAACGAAGTTTTCGTCAGGCGGCCGAATACCAGGAAGGCCGCAAGGTCCGTAACAGCCGACAGGCCCGGGCCATGGCCAAGGGCTCCAAGTTCGGCAAGAAAGAAACCGAAGACGCGTGGCAGAACGCCGAAGTAGCGGCGCTGTTTCGCCTGGCCGGTGCGGGCGTTCGTGTGCCCCAGCCCTACGACTTCCTCGAAGGCGTGTTGCTGATGGAGCTGGTGGCCGATGAATACGGTGACGCGGCGCCACGTCTGAACGACGTGGTCCTGGAACCGGATCAGGCCCGTGAGTATCACGCCTTCCTGATCTCGCAGATCGTGCTGATGCTGTGTACCGGCCTGGTGCACGGTGACCTTTCGGAGTTCAACGTGCTGTTGACGCCGACCGGCCCCGTCATCATCGACCTGCCGCAAGCGGTGGATGCTGCGGGTAACAACCACGCATTCACCATGCTGGAGCGGGACGTGGGCAACATGGCGTCGTATTTCGGGCGCTTTGCCCCGGAATTGAAGACCACCAAGTACGCCAAGGAAATGTGGGCGCTGTACGAAGCCGGCACCTTGCACCCGGCCAGCGTGCTGACCGGCGAGTTCGACGAGCCGGAAGAGTTGGCGGATGTGGGCGGCGTGATGCGCGAGATCGAAGCGGCACGGCTCGACGAAGAGCGGCGCCAGGCGATCCGTGCGGCGGATGATGCGCCACCGGGCAAACCGGCGGAAGAACCGCCACCGCCTTGGATGCAGTGATCTTCAGGTCACTGGCAATGTAAATGTGGGAGCTGGCTCCCACATTGGGTTTTGTGGGCGGTCAGTGATACCCCGTCACTTGCAACAACCGCCCGCTGCCAACTCCTTGAGAATCGGGCAGTCCGGCCGGTGATCGCCCTGGCAGTGCTCCATCAGGTCCTGCAATGTATCGCGCAGCTGCCCCAACTCGCGGATCTTGTGGTTCAACTCTTCGATATGCTGGCGAGCCAACGCCTTGACGTCGGCACTGGCCCGTTGCCGGTCCTGCCACAGTTCCAGCAACTTGCCGACCTCCTCCAGGGAAAACCCCAGATCCCTCGAACGCTTGATGAATGCCAGGGTGTGCAGGTCGTCGTGGCCATATAGGCGATAGCCGCTGTCGCTGCGATTGGCCGGTTTAAGCAGGTTGATGGATTCGTAATAGCGAATCATCTTGGCGCTCAAGCCGCTTTGCCGGGCTGCCAGACCGATGTTCATGGGCGGTGATCCTCCAGATCCTTGGGTTTCCAGGTTTCAACAGCAGCGCATTGCTCACCACGTCCTCGCTGGACAGGGTCCGTAGCGGGTCGAGCAGGCCGAACCAGTTGGACACAACAGCCCCGAATGGATGCTGCCCAATTTTGCGCAGATCTCGCGGCCGGCGGTTGCGCTTTGCGGCAGTCTTCCGGGAAATGTTAGCGGTAGGATCAACCTTGACCTTAGGGGAAGGTCAAGCTCCATTGTTTGCCTGGCGTGGATTAATAGCCCAGCTTTGCCGCCTTGAGGTACATGCCGTCCGCACCCTGGGCAATGCGCAGTTTGCGCACATCGCCTGCCTTCAACTCGATGTGTTGTGCCTTGGGCGCCAGCAATCCCGGCAGGCAGCCTGGGGCTTGGCCTGGTAGTAGCTTGAGGCGCAGCGAGACCGGGCCTGCGGGGAAGTTGAACGAGGTGGATTGCTCCTGGAACAGCCGCCCGGCCAACTGGTCATTGACGTACAGGCCAATCTCGCAATTGGTGGGGACTTCCAGGCGCTCCCTGGAAATGATCAGCACCGCATAATCCTCGGCCGCGCTGGCCTGGGGGGCGGCGGCGAACAGGCTCAACAGGCTCACAAGGCCAAAAAGCGACCAGCGCATGGTGAATTCTCCGGGTTTCAAATCGTGGATGGTTGCAGCTTGGCCGACGCCGCCAGGGAATACCAGCCCGGCTGTTGTTTTCGGCGCTTGACCTTGCCATCGTGGCAAGGATGAAACTGGGTGCAACCTCACTTAAGGAGTCATGTCATGCAAATATTCAGCGTTGAAGGAATGACCTGCGGCCACTGCGTTCGTGCCGTTACCCAAGCCGTTCAGGCCCTGGACCCGGCAGCCAGTGTGAAGGTCGATCTGGGCGCCAAGGAAGTGGGGGTGGAAAGTCGTTTGTTGCCGGAAGAAGTGATCCGCGTGATTACCGATGAAGGCTACAGCGCCAAGCTCGCCTGATTATTTAATAGTTAGCGAGCTATCGTAATGTTCAAGGCATCCAAGCGCGGCTAGACTGTCGGGCTGCCGACTCTTTTGGGTGCCTGATGAACCTTCGCATACTCCTCATTCTGGGGGCCTTGAGCGCATTTGCGCCGCTGGCCATCGACTTTTATCTGCCGGGCTTCCCGGCCATGGCGGTGGCGTTCGGCACCGACGAAAAACATATCCAGTTGACCCTGGCGGTGTACTTCACCGGGCTTGCGGTCGGTCAATTGATCTATGGGCCGCTGGCGGATCGTTTTGGCCGGCGCGTCCCGCTATTGAGTGGTGTCACCCTGTTCACCTTGGCCTCCCTGGCGTGCGCCTATGCGCCGTCCCTGGAGTGGCTGATCGGTGCGCGCTTCGTCCAGGCCCTGGGCGGGTGTGCGGGCATGGTGATTTCCCGGGCGGTGGTCAGCGACAAGTGCGACGCGGTGGGTTCGGCCAAGGTCTTTTCGCAGTTGATGCTGGTGGTCGGGCTGGCGCCGATCCTGGCGCCGATGCTCGGTGGGGTGATGGTCAGCCTGTGGGGCTGGCAGTCGATCTTCCTGGCGTTGACCCTGTTCAGCGTCGGTGCGGGTGTGGCAGTGGCTGTCGGTCTGCCGGAGAGTTTTCCGGCCCATCAACCTCGGCAGCCGCTGTCCGGAGCGTTGCGCCAGTACGGGCGCCTGCTGGCCGACCGCGTATACCTGGGGTATGCCGTGACCGGCGGCATCGCGATTGGCGGGATGTTTGCCTACATTGCCGGTTCGCCTTTCGTCTTTATCAAGCTGTACGGCGTGCCGGCTGAGCATTATGGCTGGCTGTTCGGCACCAATGCCGCGGGCTTTATCCTGGTGGCGCAGGTCAATGCGCGGCTGCTGTCCAAGCGCGGGCCGGCCTTTCTCCTGACCCGTACGGTATGGGTTTACCTCGCGGCAGCGCTGGCGTTGTTGGCCGTCAGTGCCTTGCATACCGAAGCACTGTGGCCGCTGCTGGTGCCGCTGTTCCTGTGTATCGCCAGCCTGGGCTGCATCATGCCCAATACCTCGGCGTGCGCCATGAACGGCCAGGGCGCGCGGGCCGGCAGCGCCTCGGCACTGCTGGGCTGCATCCAGTTTGGTGTGGCAGCGGGTGCGGCATCGTTGGTCGGCGCATTGCACGACGGCACGGCCATGCCGATGTCGATCGTCATCAGCCTGTGCGGGGTGTTGGCGGTAGTGGTGGCCATGTGGACCCAGCGCCTGCAGCGGCAGCGAGCCTTGCAAGCGCAGGTCTGACAGTCTTTTCAGCCCGTAGCGCGCTGCTGGTTTTCGGGAAACCGGTGGGGCGCCTGGATCCGGTTTTGCAGGGTGTTGGCGAAGGCGCGGGCCTCGGCTTCACTGCGGAAGGTAAAGGCGTCCTGGTCCAGGCGGACCTGCCATTTGTTGCCTTGGGATTTTGCTAACGCTTTTATCAGGATCTTCATTGCTGACTTCCTCACGTAAAAGATTGCGTGGCAAAGGCGGCCAATATAAACCCGAAGACGCTCAAAAATATGACAAGGATCAAGTGTCTGACTAGCGGTGCCGTCCGTTGCCCACAGGTGGAACGGACGACACTGACAGAGCCCGCTTCTTAGAAGCCTTCCAGCACAATCTTGCCCTTGGCCTTGCCGCTTTCCAGCAAAGCATGGGCGCGGCGCAGGTTCTCTGCGTTGATCACGCCGAAGTGCTCGCCCACCGTGGTTTTCAGGGTGCCGGCATCGATCAGCTCGGCCACTCGATTGAGCAGGTTGTGTTGCTCGATCATGTCGGCAGTCTCGAACATCGAGCGGGTGTACATGAATTCCCAGTGCAGCGACAGGCTCTTGCGCTTGAGCTTGAGCACATCCAGCGACTTGGGGTCATCAATCAGTGCCAGTTTGCCTTGGGGCGCGAGCGCTTCGACCAACTGGTCCAGGTGCTGGTCGGTCTGGGTCAGGCTGGCGACGTGGGTCACCTGTGGGTGGCCTACGCGCTTGAGCTCTTCGCTCAGTGGCTGGCTGTGGTCGACTACCAGGTCAGCGCCCAGGTCCTTGGCCCAGGCCTGGGTTTGCGGGCGCGAGGCGCTGCCGATCACCTTGAGTGCGGTGAGTTGCGCCGCCAATTGGGTGAGGATCGAACCTACGCCACCGGCAGCGCCGACAATCAGCAGGCTCTGGCCTTGATCGGTCTTGCCTTCAGGCACTTGCAAGCGCTCGAACAGCAGTTCCCAGGCGGTGATGGCAGTCAGCGGCAGGGCGGCAGCTTCGGCAAACCCCAGGCTCTTGGGCATATGGCCGACGATGCGCTCATCGACGGTGTGCAGTTCGCTGTTGCCACCCGGGCGGGTCAGGGAGCCCGCATAAAACACTTTGTCGCCGGCCTTGAACAGCGTCACTTCACTGCCCACGGCCTTGACCACACCGGCCACGTCCCAGCCCAGCACTTTGGCCGCGCCGTTTTCCGGGGTGACGTTCTGGCGGATCTTGGTATCCACCGGGTTGACCGAGATGGCTTTGACTTCTACCAGCAGGTCGCGCGGACCGGCCACCGGCTCAGGCAACTGGATATCCTGCAGGGACTTTGGGTCGTTGATCGGCAATGCGGCGTAGTAGGCGATGGCTTTCATGGCAAGTTCCAGGAAGGGCGGAATGGGATGGTTAGATCATTAGCTATTTCTCTTGCAGATAAAACCCGCTAAAAGAGCAGTCTCTTTCAATGGTTTTTTGATAATCCCTCGGGGCGGTGGTCATGCTGCGTTTTGATGATTTGCAGTTGTTCGTACGTGCGGCGGATTTGGGGAGTTTGTCGGCCGCCGCACGGGTCATGGATATGTCGGCGGCGGTGGCCAGCGCAGCGTTGAAACGCATTGAGCAACAATTGGGCGCGCGCTTGCTGGCACGTTCCACTCGCAGCCTGCGCCTGACTGCCGAGGGCGAGGGTTTCTTGCAATACGCCCGCGGTGCCTTGAGCCAACTGGATGAAGGCCGGCGCCTGCTGGCCAGCAGCCAGGACCATGTCAGTGGTGTTTTGCAACTGTCGGCGCCTTCGGACTTCGGCCGCAACCTGCTGTTGCCGTGGCTGGACGAATTTCAGCGCGAGCACCCGCAATTAAGTGTGCGCCTGCTACTGGGCGACCGGATTGCCGACCTGTTCCGCCAGCCGGTGGATATCGCCTTGCGCTATGGCGAACCCGAGGATTCGAGCCTGGTGGCCTTGCCGGTCGCGCCGGACAATCGCCGGGTGCTGTGCGCCGCGCCCAGCTACCTGGCCCGGCATGGCGAGCCGCGCCACCTGGAGGAACTGGCCCAGCACAACTGCCTGCTGTACATGCTCGGTAGCCGCGTGCATGACCATTGGAGCTTTCAGGATGGCAAACGGGAAATCAGTCTGACGGTTACCGGTGACCGCTTCAGTGACGATGCCGACGTGGTGCGGCGCTGGGCCGTGGCCGGGGTGGGGATTGCCTACAAGTCCTGGCTGGATGTCAGTGCCGACGTACTGGCAGGCCGCCTGCGGTTGCTCTTGCCGGAGCTGCAGGGTGAGCGCACACCGCTCAATCTGCTGTGCGCCCATCGCGCGCAGTTGAGTAAGCCGATCAACCTCCTGCGTGAAATGCTCGTGGCACGTTGTGGGAAGTTGAGTGCGCAGTTGCCTGAACAGCAAGGGACTACGTAATAACCCCAGGGAATTCAGGAAACTTCAGGCAAATGCTGTCGCTGATTTGGCTGTAAGACGCCACGGAATCTGCTGCTTACACACTTATACTTTTCCGCGAAATGGAGCAGACCAACGAATCTACAGGGAGTGAATACATGGAACAGGCACCTTGCATCAGCCAGATCGCCACCTTGCTGGCCGACCCCAAACGCGCCGCGATGATCTGGGCGTTGATGGACGGCTCGGCCAAGCCGTCCGAAGAACTGGCGATGCTGGCAGGGTTATCCGCGTCATCGGCCAATGCGCATCTGGCGCGATTGGCGGCGGGTGGATTGCTGCGCATTGAAGCCCGGGGGCGCAAACGCTTCTTTCGCATGGCGGCGGCCGATGTGAGCGCGGCAGTCGATGCGCTGGCCAGTACCACCATGGCCAGTGTGGCGCGCAGTGTAGTCGGCCTGCCGGTGGCGGCCTTGCTGGCACCGTC
Source organism: Pseudomonas sp. DD1 (assembly GCF_044510355.1). NCBI lineage: Bacteria > Pseudomonadati > Pseudomonadota > Gammaproteobacteria > Pseudomonadales > Pseudomonadaceae > Pseudomonas > Pseudomonas sp. DD1. Next base: position 606,616 of record NZ_MSAJ01000029.1, read on the forward strand.
GTCGTTGCGTCAGGCGCGGCTTTGTCATGACCATCTGGGGGGTGAAATGGCGGCAGCACTCTATCAACGCATGGTGTTGGCGAGGTGGGTTGAACGCTTCGAACAGCGGCTTCACGTGACGCCGTTGGGCGCACGCCAATTGGCCGAGCGTGGCATTTACACCCAGGCCCTGGCGCAACACAGTTACTCGACGATGGCTTGCGATTGTTTTGACTGGAGCGAGCAGCAGCCGCATCTGGGCGGGGCATTGGGGGCGGGATTGTTGCAGTTGTTCATGCAGTCACGCTGGCTGACGGTGCTCAATGAGTCGAGCGTACTGCAGGTCACCGAGACCGGGCGCCTGGAAATTGCCCGGATGGCGGCCTTGTAGGAGCCGGAAAACCGGCCCCTACAGGGTTTGGTCAGGGCTTGACCAGGCGTGCATCCAGGCTGTTTTGCGCCAGGCGGCGGGCCTGGTCCTGGGTCATGCCCAGCGAGGTGTGCAGCGCGTGGAAGTTCTCGGTGACATAACCGCCGAAGTACGCCGGGTCATCCGAGTTCACCGTGACCTTCACCCCACGCTCGAGCATGTCGAGGATGTTGTGCTGGGCCATGTCGTCGAACACGCACAGCTTGGTGTTGGACAGCGGGCACACGGTCAGCGGGATCTGCTCATCGATGATCCGCTGCATCAGGCGCTCGTCTTCAATGGCGCGCACACCATGGTCGATACGCTGGATCTTCAGCAGGTCGAGGGCTTCCCAGATGTACTCCGGCGGGCCTTCCTCACCGGCATGGGCGACGGTCAGGAAACCTTCGCCACGGGCGCGATCGAATACGCGCTGGAACTTGCTTGGCGGGTGGCCCATTTCCGAGCTGTCCAGGCCTACGGCGACAAACGCGTCCCGGAACGGCAGCGCCTGGTCGAGGGTTTTTTGCGCTTGCTCTTCGCTCAGGTGGCGCAGGAAGCTGAGGATCAGGCCGCTGGTGATGCCCAGTTGCTGCTCGCCATCTTTGAGCGCGCTGGCGATGCCGTTGAGCACCACTTCAAACGGGATCCCCCGGTCGGTGTGGGTCTGCGGGTCGAAGAACGGTTCGGTATGGATCACGTTCTGCGCCTTGCAACGCAGCAGGTAGGCCCAGGTCAGGTCGTAGAAATCCTGGGAGGTGCGCAATACATCGGCGCCCTTGTAGTAGAGGTCGAGAAACTCCTGCAGGTTATTGAAGGCGTAGGCCTTGCGCAGGGTTTCGACGTCGTTCCACGGCAGCGCGATTTTGTTGCGTTCGGCCAGGGCGAACAGCAACTCGGGCTCCAGCGAGCCCTCCAGGTGCAGGTGCAGTTCGGCCTTGGGCAGGGCATTGAGCCAGTCGTACATGGGTGCGTTCTCATCAGGTGCAATGGCGGCATTCTACAGGCCAGGGCGCAAATAATCGGTAAAACCTGACCGAGCGGTAAGCATTGTTCGTGCCTGCGGCAATGGGCGAATGAACTAAGGTGTAACGAAACGTTAGCGATACGCCGCAGTCTGTACCCCATCAATGACTGATTTGCCGCTCGAAAAGGCCCGTAATGCTCGCATCCCTCAAGCAAGAAAAGTTCATGTGGCTGGCGCTGATCGCCGCCCTCGCAGCCTACCCTCTGGAGCACTGGCTGTTGCACAGTGGACAGATGACGGCCCTGCTCGGCGGCCTGGTGCTGATCGGTTTTATCGTCATGGCCTCGATGCGCGTGGCCCACCATGCCGAGCTGCTCGCCGAAAAGGTCGGCGACCCCTACGGCACCATGATCCTGACCCTGGCGGCGGTGCTGGTGGAAGTGGTGATCCTGGCGATCATGATGAGCAACGAGGCATCGCCGACCCTGGTGCGTGACACGATCTACTCAGCCGTAATGCTGGATATCAACGGCATCCTTGGCCTGGCTGCGTTGATGGGCGGCATCAAGCATGGGGAGCAGTCCTACAATGATGATTCGGCGCGGACCTACAGCGTGATGATCTTGACTGCCATGGGCGTGTCCATGGTGGTGCCGGAATTTATCCCCGAGGCCGACTGGAAAATCTACTCGGCCTTCACCATCGGTGCGATGGTGGTGTTGTATGCCTTGTTCCTGCGTATGCAGGTGGGGCCACACAGTTACTTCTTCAGCTACAGCTATCCGGAAAAACGTCGCAAGCCATCGCCGCAAGAGCACGCCTCGCCGGTCAACCTGACGTTCTCCATCGCGACCCTGGTGTTTGGTGTGGTGGTGATTGGCGCATTGGCCGAGGTGATGTCCAAGACCCTGGACCTTGGCCTGGAGGGCACGGGGGCGCCGCCGGTGATCACGGCGATCCTGGTGGCGGCGATTTCCGCCGCCCCGGAGATTCTGACCGCCTTGCGCGCAGCCTTGGCCAACCGCATGCAGTCGGTGGTCAACATCGCGCTGGGGGCTTCGTTGTCGACGGTGATTCTGACGGTGCCGGTGATGGAAGCCATGGCGCTGTACACCGGCCAGCCGTTTCAGATGGCGATGACCCCGGTGCAAACGGTGATGGTGTTTATCACGCTGATTGTCAGTGCGATCAACCTCAACGATGGCGAAACCAACGCCATCGAAGGGATGACCCATTTTGTATTGTTTGCGACCTTTATCATGCTGTCGCTGCTGGGGGTATAGGCCTGGCTAGGTGATTTTGCGCGCGGGCCAGAGCCCGTTTTCAAACATCCTCTCGCTTTCCTGTTTCAACTCGGTAATCACACGTGCGACGCAAGGGTCCGTCAACTTTCCCCGGTGGCGGGCGATGCAGATGGTGCGGGTAACCCGAGGGACTATCAGCGCGGCCTGCAATTGCCGGGTGCGTAGTTTTTCCGCAACGGAACTGGCGGCCTGGATACCGAACCAGTTGCCGGTTTCTATCAAGCGCACCTGGAATTCGCCGGAATCTATTTCAATGCTCACATTGAGGGTGAGGTCGTGGCCCGCCAAATGATTGTCCAACAGGGTGCGAATACGGTTGAGGCGCGAGGCCATGACCAGCGGAAACTCCGAGAGTCTTTTGACGTTGATCTCCTGCAGATTGAGCAGGCTGTGACTGCCCACCAAGTAGAGATCTTCCTGGGCGAAGTCTTCGCAGACCACCTCGGTGGAGGATTTGCGGTCGAACAGCAGCGCGATGTCCAGTTTCCCGTCGCTCAGCCAATCCCAAAGATAAGCGGACGGGGACTCTACGACGCGCAAGCGGATTCCCGGGTAGGCGGCTGCCAGTCGGGTCAGGAGTGGGACGACCAATACATTGGCGCAAGAGTAGGGCACGCCTATGACGACTTCTCCTTCGGGAAAATCAGAATCTTCATGTATTTTTTTGTAGGCCATTTCGGCCATGCCCAGTAGTTCATAAGCGCTGCTTAAAAAACGTTGGCCCAATGCAGTCGGCGAAGCCCCTCTGGCATCTCTCGTTAACAATTGCACACCAATAGCTTGTTCGAGTTTGGTCAACGTTACAGTAAGAGCAGGTTGTGCAATGCCCAGTTTGCGCGATGCGGCCGTCACACTGCCTTCTTCGCATACAGTCACAAATGCAATGAGCCTGCCTATATCAAGCTTTCGGGCATTTTTCATGGGTTAGCCTGTCATGGGGTATATATCTTATATATGGGTCAATCAAAAAACGGTATTTCCAATATAGCCTGAGTAGGATCAATCTCAAGTGATTAAACAAGCTGTGTATTAAAAAAAGCAGAGGTAATCACAATGACGATCCAGGACATTGCATTGAAGTCTATCGAGGGTTTTCATGTTGGCGGAGAGCGCGTGTATATGGACGGCTTTCCGGAACAACTGATGACCAAGGTTCCCGGCGCCGCGCCTATCCGGGTGTCCATGAATGGGCATCACATGGTTGGCCAGATGTATTGCCAGCGGTATACACAAAGCAACCCGCGCTCCCCCTATCCACTGGTTTTCCTGCATGGCGGCGGCCTGACGGGCGCCTGTTGGGAAAACACACCGGATGGCCGGCCGGGGTGGTTGACGTTTTTTCTGAAGGCCCGATACGACGCCTGCTTATGCGATGCGTTTGAGCGTGGACGTGCATCCTGGCCTGCCTATCCCGAGATCCTCGCAGGCAAGCCTGAACACCGGACGCTGGATGCGGTATGGCATCATTTCCGCTTCGGTCCGGCGTCCAGTTACTGCGCTGAGGCCCGTGAAGAGCAGGCTTACCCCGGGCAGCAGTTCCCGGTGGAGCACCTGGATGTTTTTGGCCAACAGTTCGTGCCTCGCTGGGCAGGTACCGATCACCGGGCACTTGCCGGCTATAGAGCCTTGCTGGAAAAAATTGGACCTTGTGTATTGATCGGGCATAGCCAGGGCGCTTACTACGCCCTGCAACTGGCGCAGGAGTTTGCAGGAACGGTGAAAGGGGTGGTTGCTATCGAGCCATCGGCAGTTCCCGAACTATCCAAAAGTGCACTGACGCTTCCTCCGCATCTAGCCATTTGGGGGGATTTCATTCGCGATAAAAGTGTCATGTGGGAGAGCTACCTTCACGGATGTGAGGCGTACTTTGAGCAACTGCAAAATAAATCGGTAGATTCCCGGGTCTTGGAGTTGCCGACGGTCGGAGTGTCGGGTAACAGTCATATGTTGATGATGGATGCTAACAGCAATCAAGTGGCCGGAATGATTGATGAGTGGTTGGTTAGTCTTGCTTGAAACGTTGAATAATAAAAATAATAATTTGAGAGGGTTTACATCTCTCAATGGGGGGAAGTATGCAGGCTGCAAAGGCAGAGTTGGCGCAAGACAGTGTCTCGGATGATGTTCAGGGCCAGGCACTGATAAGAAAAATAACCTGGCGCTTGATGCCATTAATTATAATTTGCTTTTTTTTTGCATTTTTTGATCGGATCAATATCAGTTTTGTAAAGTTTCAGCTGGAAAGCGAGTTAGGGTTCGGTAATTCGGTGTATGGGCTGGGGGCCAGTTTATTTGTTGTCGGGTATGTGATTTTCGAAGTGCCCAGTAACTTGATGCTCTACAAGGTGGGGGCGCGCAGGTGGATTGCCAGGATCATGATGTCCTGGGGGATTGCTACTTGTGCCATGGTCTTTGTCCAGACCGAATGGCAGTTTTATGTGCTGCGCTTCCTGATCGGCGCAATGGAAGCGGGTTTTGGGCCGGGGGTCGTATTTTATCTGACGCTTTGGTTTCCTTCTGCATTTCGAGGTCGAGCGACGTCGCACTTGTTCCTCGCTTCGGCATTTTCAGGACTGATAGGCGCACCCTTGGCGGGGCTCCTGTTAGAGCATATGGATAACGTGCTTGGTCTTCCCGGGTGGCATTGGCTGTTTCTATTCGGAGGTGTTCCCTGCGTTGTGCTGGGGATCGTTGTCTTGAATGTACTCTGTGATCGTTTGGAGGACGCTAAATGGCTGACGCGGGCCGAAAAATCATGGTTGGCGCAAAAAATATCGGAAAAGAACCAATCGTCTTCTGTAGAGCACTCCTTTCGAAGCGCATTGAAATCGCCGATTCTTCTGTTGTTGGGGTTTCTCTACTTTCTCATTCAGCTTGGGTCCCATGGCCTTAATTTCTGGGCGCCGCATTTGATTCGTTCCACTGGGGTGGAGTCGTCAGGCACATTGGGGCTTTTGACTGCGGTGCCTTACGTCTGTGGGGCAATTGCGATGATTACCGTTGGACGCCTGTCAGACCGTTCAGGCGAGCGCCGAAAATTCGTGGCAGGCCTGTTGTTGCTGGCGTCTATCGGATTTCTGTTAGCGGGCTTTTTCGATGACGATACGACGTTGCTGGTGATTGCCCTGGGCGTATTGGGCGGTGGCGTGATTGCCTCCATCCCCGCATTCTGGGCATTGCCGCCGATGATTCTATCGGGAGCGGCCGCGGCGGGAGGTATCGCATTGATCAACACGTTGGGGCAGTTCGGTGGAATCGTCAGCCCATTGATGGTCAGTCAGATCATCGAGTTTACGGGGAGTGCGACGCCCGCGTTGTATGTGATCAGCGCCACCAGCTTGTTGGCGTGCCTGATCCTGATGTTTATGTTGCCGGACAAACTTAAACATAAAGACCTGTAACCAGAGCGCTGTTTTCCCTGCGTTTTGTGCAAGTGCCAAAGCAGCGACCCAGGTCGCTGCTTTGGCATTCGAGCTCGGGCCCGGGCCCGTCTTAGGACGCGTTGATCAACTGCCGCGCCGCCTGGCTGTGATCGGCGATCAAGGCCTTGAGGTCCATGCCCTCGATTTGCCCGTCGATCACCCGCCACTTACCGCCCACCATCACCCGGTCCGCCCGGTCCGCGCCGCATAGCAGCAGGGCCGACAGTGGGTCGTGGCTGCCGGAGAAACGCAGCTCATCGAGCTTGAACAGGGCCAGGTCGGCCTGTTTGCCCACCGCCAGCTCGCCAATGTCGCTGCGGCCCAGCAGTTTGGCGGAGCCTTTGGTGGCCCAGCCGAGTACGCCTTCAGGGGTGATTTTCTCCGCGCCATAACGCAGGCGTTGGATGTACAAAGCCTGGCGCGCTTCGAGAATCATGTTGGACGCATCGTTGGAGGCCGAACCGTCCACGCCCAGGCCAATCGGCGCGCCGGCGGCGATCAGGTCCAGGGTCGGACAGATGCCGGAGGCCAGGCGCATATTGGAGCTTGGGCAATGGCAGATACCGGTGCCGGCCGCGCCCAGGCGGGCGATTTCATCCGGGTTGAAGTGAATGCCATGGGCCAGCCAGGTGCGGGGGCCGAGCCAGCCGACGCTGTCGAGGTAGTCCACGGTGCGCAGGCCGAAGCGCTGCAGGCAGAAGTCTTCTTCGTCGAGGGTTTCGGCCAGGTGGGTGTGCAGGCGCACATCGAGTTGGTTGGCCAGTTCGGCGCTGGCGCTCATGATTTCGGGGGTGACCGAAAATGGCGAGCAAGGCGCCAGGGCAATCTGGATCTGCGCACCGTCGCCGCGCTCGTGGTAGCGCTGGATCAGACGCTGGCTGTCTTCAAGGATCACTTCGCCCTGCTGCACGGTCTGCTGCGGTGGCAGCCCGCCGTCGGCTTCGCCCAGGCTCATGGAACCGCGGGTGAGCATGGCGCGCATGCCCAGTTCGCGCACGCTGTCGACTTGCACGTCGATCGCCTGTTCCAGGCCATTGGGAAACAGGTAGTGGTGATCGGCCGCGGTGGTGCAGCCGGAGAGCAGCAGCTCGGCGAGGGCGACTTTGCTGGCCAGCGCGAGTTTTTCCGGGGTCAGGCGCGCCCACACCGGGTACAGGGTTTTCAGCCAGGGGAACAACGGCTGGTTGACCACCGGCGCCCAGGCGCGGGTCAGGGTTTGGTAGAAGTGATGATGGGTGTTGATCAGGCCGGGAAGCACCACGTGCTCGCGGGCGTCGAAGGTTTGTTCGCAGGCGATGCTCGGTTGCTGGCCGAGGGCGAGCACTTCGACGATCACACCGTCTTGCAGCACCAGGCCGCCACGGGCGTCCAGGGTGTTGGCAGTGAAAGTCGCGAGAGGGTTTTTTAACCAGATACGGGTCGCAGGCATTGGCCGGCTCCTCTGAATGATGGGTTCAGGTTTGCCAGCTCAGTGTTGCCCTGTCTGCTGATCCAGGGTCGCCGGTAAGGGCGAGGTGGGAAGTTTACGTGGAGTGAGCGGTGGGGTCTATCCACCGCTTATCTGCTGGCTTACCAGGGAATGGTCTGGCCCTTGTAGTTGACGAAGTGATGGCCGCCCTTGCCGGTGTAGGCGTTCACCTGGGCGATCAGGCCGCGCACGCTGGTTTCCACGTCCAGGTCGGCCCCTTCGCCGCCCATATCGGTCTTGACCCAGCCCGGATGCAGCGACAATACGGTCAGCTTCTGCTCGCCCAGTTGCGTCACGAAGCTGTTGGTCATGGAGTTCAGCGCGGCCTTGCTGGCCTTGTACAGCGCAAGGTCCGGCGCATCGGGCATGGTCACACTGCCCAGTACCGAACTCATGAACGCCAGCACGCCGCTGCCCTGGCGAATCTGCGGGGCAAAGCGCTGGGCCAGGTTGATCGGTGCCACAGCATTGGTGAAAAACAGTTGGCCGACTTCGGCCTGGGTGGCATGGCCCGGGGTCTGGTTGGCCGGGCCCTTGACGCCGGCGTTGACGAACAGCAGGTCGAAGGTCTGGGCTTTCAGGCGCTGGTTCAAGGCGATGACGGCCTGTTGGTCGTCCATGTCCAGTTGCTCGATCTGTACCGGGCCGAGGGCTTTGAGGGCGTCGGCTTTTTGCGGGTTGCGCACGGTGGCGGTGACTTGCCAGCCGTCAGCCAGCAATTGCTTGACCAGGCCAAGGCCCAGCCCGCGCGAGGCGCCGATGATCAATGCGGTTTTTGGCGTAGACATGAAGGCTTCCTATGGCATCGAGGTTCAGTGAACAACCTTATCAGGTTCAGCGTTGCAGCAGGATTCGTCCGCGGCTCAGGTCGGCCAACTGGGTTTGCAAGGTGTCGATATGGGCTTCGCCGAGTGCCAGTTGTAGCTCCACGCCATTGGCGGTGAAGGTTTCTTCTACCACCAGGCCGCCCAGTTCGGCGACACGCAGCTTGACCAGGGGCAGTTCAGCAAAGCCGCAGGCGCAGCTCAACGGCACACGGCTGATCAGCTCGATACGCTCGGCGTTTTGCAGGCATTTATTCGCGCCACCGCCATACGCCCGGGCCAGGCCGCCGGTACCCAGTTGGATGCCGCCGTACCAGCGGACCACCAGCACCACGACCTGATCGAACCCCTGGGCCTCGATGGCAGCCAGGATCGGTCGCCCAGCAGTGCCGCCGGGTTCGCCGTCGTCGTTGCTGCGGTATTGCCCACCGAGTTTCCAGGCCCAGCAGTTATGTGTGGCGTTGAGGTCGCTGTGCTGCTCGATAAACCCCTGGGCGTCTTGCGGGCTGCTAATCGGCGCGGCATAGGTGATGAAGCGGCTTTTGCGGATTTCTTCGCGAAATTCGCAAAAGCCCGTAAGGGTGAAAGGCATTGAGTCGCTTCGTTCAGAGGGCCGGCTTGATGCCACAGCCTTTGAGAATAATGTGGATAAGGTTGTTACCCGCGTCTTCCATATCCTGCTTGGTCAGCTTGGTGCGGCCGGTCACGCGGCAGATCTGGGTGGCAAAGTCAGCGTAATGCTGGGTGCTGCCCCACAGCAGGAAGATCAAGTGTACCGGATCGACAGGGTCCATCTTGCCGGCATCTATCCAGGCCTGGAACACGGCGGCGCGGCCGCTGAACCAGGTGCGGTAGTCCTGGCTGAAATATTCGGTAAGGCATTCGCCGCCGCTGATGATCTCCATGGCGAAGATCCGCGAGGCCTGTGGCTGGCGTCGCGAGTATTCCATCTTGGTGCGGATGTAGCGGGTCAGTGCTTCGGCGGGATCATCCTCGGCGGTCAGGGTGTTGAAGGTGCTGTCCCACAGCTCGAGGATATTGCTCAGTACCGCGATATACAGCCCCAGCTTATTGGTGAAGTAGTAATGCAGGTTGGCCTTCGGCAGCCCGGCGCTCGCGGCGATGGTGTTCATGCTGGTGCCTTTGTAGCCATGCCGGGCGAATTCGTCTTCGGCGGCCTGGATGATCGCTTGTTCGTTCTTTTGCCGAATGCGGCTGGCGGGTTTTCCGGCGTGGCTGTTGTGGGCAGGAACTTCGAGGCTCATGGAGGTTTCCGTGCAGATCGATGAATGCGATTGCTGCACAGATAACCCACCCTCAAGCCTCAGACAAGTCCCGATACGATAAAAGCGTCAAAGCGGTTCCAGCGTATCGCTTTCCAGGGCTGGATTTGCGGCAGGTGTTGCGGCCTTGGATTCCGGCAGGAGCAGGCACAACACGATTGCCGTCAGCCCGCCGCTGGTGATGGCCGAATCGAACAGGTTCTGCACCAGGGTTGGCATCAGGTGCAACAGGTTCGGTTGCGCCGCGATGCCCAGGCCGACCCCGAACGAGGTGGCGATGATCAGCATGCTGCGCCGATCCAGCGGGGCCTGGGCCAGGATGCGCACGCCGGCGGCGGCAACACTGCCGAACATTACCAGGGTCGCGCCACCCAGCACGGGTTTGGGGATTTGCTGCAAGACTGCACCAATCAGTGGAAACAATCCGAGACAGAACAGCACCACGCCGATGTACAGGCCCACATAGCGGCTGGCAACGCCGGTCAACTGGATCACCCCGTTGTTCTGGGCAAAGGTGGTGTTGGGGAAGGCACTGAAGGTGGCAGCGATCATGCAACTGACGCCATCTCCGAGCACGCCGCCCTTGAGCCGGCTTATATAGGAAGGGCCGCTGATGGGCTGGCGGGCGATCATGCAGTTGGCAGTGAGGTCGCCTACGGTTTCGATACTGCTGATCAGATAAATCAGCGCTACCGGTAGGAAGGCGCTCCAATCGAAACTGAAACCAAAATGGAATGGCGTCGGCAGGCTGATCAAGGGCAGGTCGGGCAGGAGCTGGGGCACCAGCTTGCCGCTGAACCAGGCGGCGACGCTGCCCAGCAGCAGGCCGATGATGATCGCGCTCAGGCGTACCCACGGCGTGTTCGAGCGGTTGAGCAGGATAATCGTCAGCACCACGAACAGGCCCAGGGCCAGGTTGGTCGGCGCGCCAAAGTCCGGCGCATTGAAGCCGCCGCCCAGGTCGGTGATACCTACCTTGATCAGGCTGATGCCAATCAGGGTAATGACAATCCCGGTTACCAGCGGCGTGATGACCCGGCGTAACTGGCCGATAAACCGGCTCAACACGACCTGCACCAACGCGCCGAAAAAACACACGCCGAAGATCATTGCCAGAATGTCTTCCGGGCTGCCGCCACGCTGCTTGACCAGGAAGCCCGCCGACAACACCGCGCCGAGAAAGGCAAAGCTGGTGCCTTGCAGGCAGATCATCCCTGCGCCAATCCCAAATGGCCTACGGGCCTGGATGAAGGTACCGACACCGGAAACCATCAGCGCCATGCTGATCAAGTAGGGCAAGTGGGCGGCCAGGCCCAGGGTCGAACCGATGATCAGCGGCGGGGTGATGATGCCGACGAAGCTGGCGAGTACATGTTGCAGGGCGGCAAGCAGGGCGGGCAATGGTTTGGGGCGGTCGTTGAGGCCGTAGATCAGGTCGCTGGCGCTGGAGGATTCTGGTGGCATGGCATGTGGACTCAGGGCTGACGGTTCATGGTCCCTGTGCCTTGCAAAAAGCTGTCCACTTGCTCAGGTTTTGTATGGGGCCCGTATCAGCGGGTCGCTGCCAGGCTTTCGAGGAAGCTTTCCAGCACCAAATGAGGGCGACGGCCTTTGCGCGTGACCGAAGCCAGGCTTAAATCGTAAAAGCGTGTAGCCGGTTTCAGCGCGCGTAGTCGGCCTTGTTGCACCCATAGGCTGGCGTAGTGGTCGGGCAGGTAGCCGATGAAGCGCCCGGTGAGGATCAGGAAGGCCATGCCTTCGCGGTCGGAAGCGCTGGCGGTGCAGTTGAGCGCTTGATAGTGGGCCTGGATATCGGCGGGCAGGCGGAAGGTCGGCGCGATGGCGTCCTGGCTATTGATGCGCAGGTCGTCCAGTTGTTTGTTTTCGGCGTAGAACAGCGGATGACCCACCGCGCAGTAGAGCAGCGAGCGCTCGCTATACAGCGGTTGGTATTCCAGGCCCGACAGCGCGCTGGCCTGGGGCACCACGCCGACATGCAGGCGCCCATCGAGCACGCCTTGTTCCACTTCGTTGGGGGCGATCATGCGGATCTGGATCTGCACGTCGGGACCGCGCTCTTTCAACTGCGCCAATGCATGGGTGATGCGCATATGGGGCAGGGTCACCAGGTTATCGGTCAGGCCGATGGTCAGTTCGCCGCGCAGGTGTTGGTGCAGGCCGTTGACCTCGGTGCGGAAACTTTCCAGCGCGCTTAATAGTTGCAGTGCCGATTGGTAGACCTCGCGGCCTTCTTCCGTCAGGGAGAAGCCGGCGCGCCCGCGTTGGCACAGGCGCAGGCCCAGGCGTTGTTCCAGGTCGCTCATTTGCTGGCTGATGGCGGAACGGCCGATGCCCAGCACGGTTTCTGCCGCCGAGAAGCCGCCGCACTCCACCACGCTGCGGAAGATGCGCAGCAAACGGATATCGAAGTCGCTGACTTGTGCCAGTGGATCGGGTCGGCGGCTGCTCATAGTTTAGTAAAGGCCTGACTGAAGGTTAGAAGAGTTGCATTTCTTAGACTTTATCTCCGTGGCAATTTAGCTGCAACAACGCTTTTCAATCCCGACGCTGCCTTTTGCCCTGCGAGGTTTTGCTGATGAACATGCCCGAAAACGCCCCATCCACCCTGGCCAGCCAATTGAAACTGGATGCCCACTGGATGCCTTACACCGCCAACCGTAACTTCCAGCGCGACCCGCGCCTGATCGTGGGGGCCGAAGGCAGTTGGTTGATCGATGACAAGGGGCGCCGGGTCTATGACTCGTTGTCGGGCCTGTGGACCTGCGGCGCAGGGCACACGCGCAAGGAAATCCAGGAAGCGGTCGCCAAGCAATTGGGCACCCTGGACTACTCGCCGGGCTTCCAATACGGTCATCCTTTGTCCTTCCAGTTGGCAGAAAAGATTACCGACCTGACCCCAGGTAACCTGAATCACGTGTTCTTCACCGACTCCGGCTCCGAGTGCGCCGATACGGCGGTGAAGATGGTGCGTGCGTACTGGCGCCTAAAGGGCCAGGCGACCAAGACCAAGATGATTGGTCGTGCCCGTGGGTATCACGGGGTAAACATCGCCGGCACCAGCCTGGGCGGCGTCAACGGTAACCGCAAGATTTTTGGCCAGGCGATGATGGATGTCGATCACCTGCCGCACACCCTGCTGGCGAGCAATGCCTTCTCCCGCGGTATGCCGGAGCAGGGCGGTATTGCCTTGGCTGACGAGTTGCTCAAGCTGATCGAGTTGCATGATGCGTCGAATATCGCTGCGGTGTTCGTTGAGCCGATGGCGGGCTCCGCTGGCGTGCTCGTGCCGCCGCAGGGTTATCTCAAGCGCCTGCGTGAAATTTGTGATCAGCACAATATCCTGCTGGTGTTCGACGAAGTGATTACCGGCTTTGGTCGTACCGGCTCGATGTTCGGCGCAGACAGCTTCGGCGTGACCCCAGACCTGATGTGCATCGCCAAGCAAGTCACCAACGGTGCGATCCCGATGGGGGCAGTGATTGCCAGCAGCGAGATTTATCAGACCTTCATGAACCAGGCGACGCCTGAGTATGCGGTGGAATTCCCACACGGCTATACCTACTCGGCGCACCCGGTAGCGTGCGCAGCGGGGCTGGCGGCATTGGATCTGTTGCAGAAGGAAAACCTGGTGCAGAGCGTGGCTGAAGTCGCGCCGCACTTTGAGAATGCGCTGCATGGCCTCAAGGGCAGCAAGAACGTAATCGACATCCGTAACTACGGCCTGGCCGGTGCGATCCAGATTGCACCGCGTGATGGGGATGCCATCGTGCGTCCATTCGAGGCGGGCATGGCGTTGTGGAAGGCGGGGTTCTATGTGCGCTTTGGCGGCGACACCCTGCAGTTCGGCCCAACCTTCAACAGCAAGCCGCAGGACCTGGATCGCTTGTTCGATGCGGTCGGCGAAGTGCTGAACAAGATCGACTGATTTCTTCTTCTATATAGAACAACTGTCGGGCGCGACACGTGTCGCGCCTGTGGACAACTTTTCAGGAGCCTTGCATGAGCCTTATCCAGCATTTGATCAACGGCGAATTGGTCAACGACAGCGGTCGTAGTGCCGATGTGTACAACCCGTCCACCGGCCAGGTGATTCACCAGGTGCCATTGGCCAGCCGTGAAACCATTCAACAAGCCATCGACTCGGCCAAGGCGGCGTTCCCGGCCTGGCGCAACACACCACCGGCCAAGCGTGCCCAGGTGATGTTTCGTTTCAAGCAATTGCTGGAGCAGAACGAAGCACGCATCTCCCAGTTGATCAGCGAAGAGCATGGCAAGACCCTGGAAGACGCTGCCGGCGAACTGAAGCGCGGGATTGAGAACGTCGAGTACGCGTGCTCGGCACCGGAAATCCTCAAGGGCGAATACAGCCGCAACGTCGGCCCGAACATTGATGCATGGTCCGATTTCCAGCCGTTGGGCGTGGTGGCAGGTATTACGCCGTTCAACTTCCCGGCCATGGTGCCGCTGTGGATGTATCCGCTGGCCATCGTCTGCGGTAACTGCTTCATCCTCAAGCCATCAGAGCGCGACCCAAGCTCGACGCTGCTGATCGCCCAGTTGCTGCAGGAAGCCGGTTTGCCCAAAGGCGTACTGAGCGTGGTGCATGGTGATAAGGGTGCGGTGGATGCGCTGATCGAGGCGCCTGAGGTCAAGGCCTTGAGTTTTGTCGGTTCGACGCCGATTGCCGAGTACATCTATTCCGAAGCGACTAAGCGCGGCAAGCGTGTACAGGCGCTGGGCGGGGCGAAAAACCACGCGGTGCTGATGCCGGATGCGGATCTGGATAACGCGGTCAGTGCCTTGATGGGCGCAGCCTACGGTTCCTGCGGCGAGCGTTGCATGGCGATCTCGGTGGCAGTGTGTGTGGGTGACCAGGTGGCGGATGCTCTGATCGCCAAGCTGGTGCCGCAGGTCAAGGCGCTGAAAATTGGTGCGGGTACTTCCTGTGGCCTGGACATGGGGCCGCTGGTTTCTGCGCAGGCGCGGGACAAGGTCAGTGGCTATATAGAAGACGGTGTGTCTTCGGGTGCTGAGCTGGTGGTCGATGGGCGTGGCCTGAGCGTCAGTGGTCATGAGGACGGTTTCTTCCTCGGTGGCTGCCTGTTTGATCGCGTGACGCCTGAAATGCGCATCTATAAAGAAGAGATCTTTGGCCCAGTGCTGTGCATCGTCCGGGTGAATAGCCTGGAAGCGGCGATGCAACTGATCAATGACCATGAATATGGCAACGGCACCTGCATCTTTACCCGTGACGGTGAAGCGGCGCGGTTGTTCTGTGACGAGATTGAAGTGGGCATGGTGGGGGTCAACGTTCCATTGCCGGTGCCGGTGGCGTATCACAGCTTTGGTGGCTGGAAGCGTTCGCTGTTTGGCGACTTGCACGCCTACGGGCCGGATGGGGTGCGGTTCTATACCCGTCGCAAGGCGATCACTCAGCGTTGGCCGCAGCGTGCCAGCCATGAAGCGTCGCAGTTCGCGTTCCCTAGTTTGTAAGGTTGCATGAATAGAAAGCCGGCCCTTGGGGGCCGGCTTTCGCGTTTTCGGGGCTTTTTTGACCGATATGACAGAATTGTGAAAATAGGGGTTGACGGCAGATTCTGGAAGTCTATAATTTGCCCCACTTCCGGCGCAGTCGAAACGGAAAACTCCTTGGTAAACAAAGAGTTACGCAGAATTCGACAGCGAGTTGCTTCAGTTCATCGAAGCCCAGAAGGAGTTGGTAGAGCAGTGTTGTTTGGCTCTATTAACGTTTCGATCCTCTCGGTCGAAAGCGGAGAAAAAGAGGTGTTGACAGCAGCGTGTAACGCT
>NZ_MSAJ01000030.1:0-693 GCF_044510355.1 Pseudomonas sp. DD1
TGCCCGGTGTCCATGGTCACCGGCGAAGAGCTGCTGACCCTGACCGATGGCGAACTGGATGGCGTGCTGCCATTTGCCTGGACGCGCCTGTATCGCACCAGTGCCGTGGAGGTGGATTGCGGGCTGGGGCTTGGCTGGAGCCACTCGTTGGCGCAGCGGCTGGAGGTGGTCGGCGGGTCGGTGGTGTGGACGGACCATGAGAACCGCAGCACCACCTTTCCCCTGCCCTCCAGTGCCCGCCCGGCGATCAGCAATAGCCTGGCTGAAGCGGCGATTTATCTGGGGGCGACGCCGGATGAGCTGGTGCTGGCGCAGGGGGCACGCTTCTACCACTTTCACGACGGTGTGCTGACGGCGATCAGCGATGGGTATGACAACCGCCTGGGTATTTCCCGCGATGGCTTGGGGCGGATTCTGCGCCTGGATAACGGTGCCGGTCGCGCCTTGCTGTTGCGTTATGACCGCGGGCATATCGTGGCGGTGGACTACCAGGTGTTTCGCGTGGAAAGCGAATCGGATGACGCCTGGGTTACCGAGCAGAACGTTGTTTCCTACCGCTATGACGAACAGTGGCGACTGCTTGAGGCGATCAATGCCGTCGGCGAAAGCGAGCGCTATCAGTACGACAGCCTTGCGGTAATTACTGAGCGGCAGTTGGCCGGTGGGGCGAGTTTCTTCTGGGAGTGGGAACGG
>NZ_MSAJ01000031.1:0-674 GCF_044510355.1 Pseudomonas sp. DD1
CTGTGCCGCGTCGTACTCCGGGCGGGTGTATGTGACGTCTGCCATTAGCGTGCGAATCCCATTTTGATTGATTTGACCGGCTTCTTTGCGCTCTTGGCGACAGCGAAGTACCGGAATGCATCGGAGCCGTGAGACGTCCAGTCATGCAGCGGCTTGTCTTTCCAGCAGCCCTTCTTGTCGTCCCACTCCTTGCGATAGTTCTCAAGGCAGGCAATGCCCTCTTCGCACTTCGATTCGTCGAAGGCGCACTTGGACAGAATTTCGCGGGCCTGCTCGATACCGTCGTCCACCCCGATCTTCGGGACAACCTGGAACGTCATCCGGTAAACCTGGCCATCGATCTCGTAACCCTCTCGGGCTATGTCCTTGCGCGTCTTCGCATCACTGCCGAACTCGCGATTCTCGATGTCATGCGGGCCCCAGTGCTCGGAATACGTGTATCCCTTGTCCTTGAGCACCTTCATGTAATGCCGAAGGCCTTCGCCTGAGTTCTCGTAGTAATCGATGACGTGGTATTGCTCGCCAACCTGACGCACAAACCAGATGGCGGTGGAGTCGCTCACACCGATGTCCCAAATGGTCATCACCGGCAGGTGGCTGTTGTCGGGCAGAGTGCCGATGCGCTGAGCGGCATACAGCTTGGTGAACTGCTGGGCGTAGTAAGCACCCTCGAC
>NZ_MSAJ01000032.1:0-671 GCF_044510355.1 Pseudomonas sp. DD1
AACAACCAGGTCATCACCATCGGTGTGAACCAGTCGAGCGGGACTGTCTCGGTTGTGGCTCCAGATGATGTGTACAAAGGTGATCAGACCGTTACTACCGGTATTAAAGAAGTCACCGGTGGCGAGCACTTTGAAAATCTGGTTCCTGGGACTGACAAGGTCACCACGACTGTCACTGATACCCCAGGTACCGATAACACCACGACAGTGACGCTGACGGCTCCTTCGGAAGTGAGTGAAGGTGGCCAGATCACTTACACCGCCACCTTGAGCAACAAGGCTGACACTGACGTCACCCTGACCCTCGATAACAAACAAACCATCACCATCAAGGCCGGCGAAACCGTCGGCACCGTCACCGTTGATGCCCCTGGCGATGACGTGTTCGTCGACAAGAGCACCCAGACTGTCCAGATTACCGGGACTGACGGCGGCAACTTCGAGAAGCTCGTGGTTGCAGGCAACGGCGCAACGACGCAGATCAACGACACCATCGACAAGGTCGATGTGGTCCTGACCGCCACTAAAACTGTGGGCGAAGGCGGCGAGATCGTCTACACCGCTACCTTGGTGGATAAGAACGGCGCGCCGGTGACCAACATCACCAGCCCTGTGACAGTGACTCTGGATAACAACCAGGTCATCACCATCGGTGTGAACCAGTCGAGCGG